>CAZSIF010000055.1:0-1799 GCA_964607155.1 uncultured Oscillospiraceae bacterium | reverse complement strand
GGCGTAACAAGTATAGGATATCACGCATTCTATGATTGCTATAATTTAACAAGTGTAACAATCCCCGATAGCGTAACGAGTATAGGAGGCGGTGCGTTCTTTGATTGCTATTGTTTAACAAGCGTATATTATACGGGAACAGAAGAAGCTTGGAATACAATTAGCATTGGCAATACTAATTCAAATTTGACTAGTACAACAAGGTATTATTACAGCGAAGCCGAGCCCTCGCTAAATTCCGAAGGCACCGCTTACGACGGCAACTATTGGCATTACGTAGACGGCGTACCCACCGTTTGGAGTAAATAAAAAATCGATACAAAATTTTAGTGCGCCTGCATTTTTGCAGGCGCACTGATTTTATTTTCCGTTAAAATTAAATCAATTTTTTGCCGTCCGTAAAGGCTGTGCCGACCTTTTTGCCGAGTTCGTAATACTCCCCTTTGCTCGGTTCGTAAGTGATAGGGCGGAATTTAGACATATCGATATTTCCGTTTTTATCTAAAATACTTTCATCGGCGCAGACGTTCACTATTTCTCCGATAACGTTGCCTTCATCGGTAAATTTTACGAATTTGCACTCTAACGCAAGCGGTAGTTCGTTGACGAGCGGTGCGTTTACAAACTGACTTTCAGATAGCGTAAAGCCCGATTTTTCTATTTTATTCTCCTCATCGTTAGCGGAAACAATGCCTACGTAATCGCAAGGTACAACTTGTTCCGCCGTGCCGAAGCTCACGGTAAAGGCTTTTGTCTCTTTTATGTTTTTTGTAGTTTTATGCTCTCCGTCTAAGCACAAAACCACCATGTTCGATTCGTAAAGTCCGCCCCAAGCGGCGTTCATTGCGTCGGGTTTTCCGTTTTTATCGTAAGTAGCCACGATTAAAACGGGCAACGGATAGAACCAAGATTTTACTCCGAAATTCTTTTTCATAATTGTTCTCCTTATATATTTTTATAATTTATTTTTCGTTCTTTAAAATAATATTCTTTGTCTTTTTCTCCGATTTTTCTCAAAACCCTGCAAGGATTGCCCACCGCAACCGAAAACGACGGAATATCTTTCGTAACTACGCTGCCTGCGCCGATTACGCTTCCTTCCCCTATGCTCACGCCCGGCAATATAACCGCACCTGCGCCTATCCAACAGTTGTTGCCTATTTTTACCGAAGCGTTGTACTGATAGCCCTTTTCTCTCAACGGCGGATAAACGGGGTGCCCTGCGGTAGCGACGGTAACGTTCGGTCCGAACATAACTTTATCGCCGACGTACACGTGTCCGTCGTCCACGATCGTGAGGTTGAAATTTGCATACACATTGTTCCCGAAATGCACGTGATGCCCGCCCCAATTCGCACGGAAAGGCAATTCGATATAGCAATTTTCCCCGCATGCGGCGAAATTTTCTTTCATGTATTTCGTCTTTTCCGAGTTTTGCGAGGGCTTCAGCTGATTAAACGCCCACAATTTATCCAGATATTGCGTTTGCTCGCTCATGATCTCTTTGTCGCTCGGATTATATACGAGCCCGTTCACCATTTTTTCATATTCCGTCATTTAATTTTTCTCCTTTGCGCGTGTGCGCCTTACATGTATTTTTAATCCGCACTCATGCGAAAACTGAAGTTGTAACGATTATTTACGCTTCGTTTTTTATAAGCGTTTTTGGTAATGCAATATTGTTGATAGAAAGAACCATTCACGGGTAATAAACCCAACGAAAGCGGTTCGGATTATTTTGATTTGGTGGGCAGATAGTAACCTAAAACGAATTTTAATAACCGTATCGCTTCTTTTGC
>CAZSIF010000054.1:0-1929 GCA_964607155.1 uncultured Oscillospiraceae bacterium | reverse complement strand
CCGTTGGGGCTCGAATATCTCGAAGTAATAGTATTTATATTCGTAATAGCGGCTTTAGTACAGATGATTGAATCGGTACTCAAAAAATTCACCCCTGCGCTTTACAACGCTATGGGTATATATTTACCGCTCATCACGACAAACTGTGCGGTTTTGGGAGTTGCGGAACTTGTTATCGACGCAGGTACCGCAGAATCTTTCGGACTTGCGAGCATGGGACTGCTAAACTCGGTGGCATACGGATTTTTCGGAGGAATAGGCTTCCTCGTTTCCATAGTCATTATGAGCGGCGTAAGAGAAAAAATAAGCAAACGTCCTTACAACAAACATTTGTCGGGCTTCCCCATTGCGATGCTTACGGCAACGTTTATTGCTATGGCTTTCTACGTTTTCTCTATGATTTCCATTTAAGGAGTGTGCTATGTTATTATTAAACAGTGTAAATTGGAACAACCTTTTAATAGTTCTCGCCATTTTGGCGGTGCTTGCCATAGTGTTTACGGTTTTAATTCTTTTAGTTAGTAAATTTTGCGCCGTTGAAGAAGACCCGAAAATAGGTCAGGTTTCGGAAAAACTCGCAGGTGCCAACTGCGGCGGTTGCGGATATGCAGGTTGCGCAGACTTCGCAAAAGCATTGGTTGAAGGCAGAGCGACTATAGACGGTTGCTCGGCGACTTCAAAAGAAAATAAAGCCGTAATAGCCTCTATTTTAGGCGTTGAGACAAAAGAAACACAACCGATGACCGCAGTAGTTAAATGTTGCGGAAATGCCGACCTTACCACCCTACAGTTCGAATACGTAGGCTTAAAAACTTGTGAAGCCCTCAATGCTTGCGCAGGCGGAGATAAGGTTTGCAAAAACGGTTGTCTCGGAGAAGGCTCTTGTGCGTTAGTATGCAAATTCAACGCAATGAGCGTTGAAAACGGACTTGCGAAATGCAATTCGGATAACTGTACCGCTTGCGGCGCTTGCGTAAAAACTTGCCCCAAACATATTATAGAACTTATACCTAAGTCTGCAAAAGTTTACGTTGCGTGTTCTTCTAACTGTAAAGGCAAAGAGGTTATGTCCGCTTGTAAAGTAGGTTGCATAGGTTGCGGATTGTGCGCCAAATCTTGCCCCGAAGGCGCTATTACAATGGTAAACAACTTACCCGTAATAGACTACTCTAAATGTTCGGGTTGCAAAACGTGCGTAGCTAAATGCCCAAGAAAAACCATCAAAGAATTATAACTTAATCTATAGTAAAAACGCATTGTGTACATTTACACAATGCGTTTTGTTTTTACAAAATTTTTTATTGAGTTTTACTTTAACATTTCCGCAAGATGAGTCGCTATCTTATCTAAATCGGCATTAGTTGTGTTGACGCATAAATCGTATTCCAATTTATTTCCCCACTCTCCGCCCGTGTAAAAGTTATAATATCTCGCTCTGTTTTTATCTATACGTTTGATATTTTTTATAAGCTTTTTTTTCGGCAAATTTTCTTTAGCGTCCGCCCTGTCCATACAACGTTTTACCTTGCTTTCCATATCTGCGTAAACAAACAATTTATAGGGTTTGTAATCTTTCAAAATATAGTCTGCGCAACGCCCTACTATTACGCAATTAGAACCCTCTGCCATTTCTTTTAGTACCTTTTCTTGTTCGACGAAAATCGCATGCCTTTGTTGTATGGTATAGGTGTCTATGTAAGAAAACGAATGCGCAACGGTTATCGGAAACAAATCGTGCGGATTGTTTTCAACTATCTGTTGAACGTAATTTTCCGAAAAAGAAGTACGTTTCGCAATCTCGCTGATTATCTCTTTGTCGTAATATTCATACCCTAATTTTTCGGCAAGTTTTCTGGCTAATTCTCTGCCGCCGCTGCCGAACTCTCTACCTACGGTTACAATCTTGTTCATATTAAAACACCTCCGTTT
>CAZSIF010000053.1:0-1972 GCA_964607155.1 uncultured Oscillospiraceae bacterium | reverse complement strand
CGCCATACCTGCCATTGTTGCGGCATTAGCCATTTTTTCACGTGCTTCAACGTCGTGCAAACCGTCGTCGTAAGCGCGAGGCAAATACTTGAAGATAACTTTCAATGCACGCAGCGCAAGTCCGTCGGTGTAGTCTGTAGCCATAACGGAAGCGTATGCTTCCAATGCGTGTGTAACAGCGTCAATACCGGAAGCCGCAGTCAAACCGCGAGGCGCAGACATGTGGAAATCGGTGTCGATAATTGCCATGTTAGGCAACAATTCGTAGTCTGCCAACGGATATTTGATACCGGTTTGTTCATCGGTAATAACTGCAAACGGAGTAACTTCGGAGCCGGTTCCTGCCGACGTGGGGATAGCAATGAAATATGCCTTTTCCCCCATCTTGGGGAACGTGTACACTCTTTTGCGAATATCAATGAAACGCATTGCCATATCGGCGAAGTCGGCTTCGGGATGTTCGTACATAACCCACATGATTTTTGCTGCGTCCATCGCAGAACCGCCACCCAAAGCAATTATACAATCGGGAGCAAATGAACGCATTTGTTCTGCTCCGGCCTTTGCACAAGCAAGCGTCGGATCGGGCGCAACGTCAAAGAACGTTGTGTGCACAATGCCCATGGAATCCAATTTTTCGGTGATTGCGCGGGTGTACCCGTTGTGATAAAGGAAACTATCCGTAACGATAAATGCCTTTTTCTTGTTCATGACGGTTTTAAGTTCGTCAAGTGCTACGGGAAGGCAACCCTTTTTAATGTAAACCTTTTGAGGCGTGCGGAACCACAACATGTTTTCTCTCCTTTCTGCTACTGTTTTGACGTTGATAAGGTGCTTTACACCTACGTTTTCCGATACCGAGTTGCCACCCCACGAGCCACAACCCAAGGTGAGGGAAGGAGCAAGCCTGAAGTTGTACAAATCGCCGATACCGCCGTGCGAAGAGGGAGTGTTAACCAAAATACGACAAGTTTTCATGCGTGCGCCGAATTCGTCGAGTTTTGCTTTTTCGGTAATTGTGTTAAGGTAGATTGAAGACGTGTGACCGTAACCGCCATCGGCAATAAGGTGTTCAGCCTTGGAAAATGCATCTTGAATGTCCTTTGCGCGATACATGGCAAGCACCGGAGAAAGTTTTTCGTGAGCAAATTCTTCGGAAAGTTCAACGCTTTCCACTTCACCGATAAGCACCTTAGTTCCTTCGGGAACCTTTACGCCTGCAATTTCAGCAATCTTATCGGCCTTTTGTCCAACGATTTTTGCATTCAACGCGCCGTTAATAATAATTGTCTTTCTTACTTTTTCTTTTTCTTCGTCGTTAAGGAAGTAGCAACCTCTGTTGGCAAATTCCGCTTTAACCGTGTCGTAGATATCATCAAGCACTATCACCGATTGTTCGGAAGCGCAAATCATACCGTTATCGAACGTTTTGGAATGAATGATGGAGTTTACGGCCAACAAAATATCCGCAGAAGAATCGATAATTGCCGGCGTGTTGCCTGCGCCCACCCCCAAGGCAGGTTTGCCGGACGAATATGCCGCTTTAACCATGCCTGGACCGCCCGTGGCAAGAATAATATCCGCTTCTTTCATTATTGTGTTGGTAAGTTCCAAAGACGGAACGTCGATCCAATCGATAATTCCTTCCGGTGCACCCGCTTTCACAGCAGCGTCTAAAACAAGTTTAGCGGCAGCAATAGTAGAATTCTTTGCTCTGGGGTGTGGACTGATGATAATGCCGTTTCTCGTTTTCAACGAAATGAGACATTTGAAAATTGCCGTAGAAGTCGGGTTTGTGGTCGGAATAACCGCCGCTACCAAACCGATAGGCTCTGCAATTTTCTTGATACCGAAAGCACTGTCTTCCTCGATAACACCGCAAGTTTTTGTGTCTTTGTAAGCGTTGTAGATATATTCGGCGGCATAGTTGTTTTTGATAACCTTATCTTCCACCACGCCCATTCCGGTTTCA
>CAZSIF010000052.1:0-2212 GCA_964607155.1 uncultured Oscillospiraceae bacterium | reverse complement strand
AAGGGGATTCGAACCCCTGACCTATGCGTTGCGAACGCATCGCTCTACCAACTGAGCCATGCCCCCATTGCAAATAGTATTTTAGCACTATCTGTAAAAAAAATCAACGTTTTTATCCACATTCCACAACAAAAAATGTTATGGTTCGCAGTAAAAAATAATAGAACAAACAAAAAGTCATAGCAGCTATGGCATAATTGAATTAATTATATTTTCAAATAACCATAAAAAGCTGCTATGACTCAAGATTTTTTTCTACAACTACCTTAATGTTGCTATATCTACCCCACTCAACTTTAACACCTTTACTTTGTGTGTATAGGGGGCAACATTAAAAATGTTTTACTAAACAAAGATAGATTGTTACTTCTTGCGCATTACACGGATTTAACAATATTAGTAATGGTTACGGCATAAGTAACAGAAAGGGGAATGCACAAACAATTACCCTTGGCAAAACCGGCATCTTCGAGCGACTTAACCAAAGCTTGAACATCATCGTTATCCTTTACATCTGCTACAAGCCCTTGCATTGTGTTGCTATCCTTGTACGCCTTGGCAAGATCCTCGGTGGATTTGAACTCGATAATCATCACGGACGGCTTAAGCACAGAATCGTTTTTGGTGAGGACATGAATGTTAACGGCCAGGTCAGCCTTTTCAAGATCCTTTTTGATTTCCTCCGCCTTGCCCTCAATAGCTTGATTTTCCTCAAAGCCTTCCTTTTCAAAAGCTTTCTTTAATGCGCCGTACTTGTTGGAGCAAGCGGTAAGTGCCCCAAGACAAAGCACCATAGCCATAAGCAATGCAAAAATCTTAGTTTGTTTTTTCATATTTTTTCTCCTTGAAATATTTAGCCCGTTAGGACTATTTAGCGTCATTTTACACTACTGCCCCACTGTTTGTCAATGATTTTTTAAAAAAATAAAAGAAAAATTTGTTCATTTTTGACTTGCTACCATTTACTCCGATTTAGCGTACCACTAAGCTTACTTTAAGTGTATATTTACGGTGATAATTAACATTAGTTTACTATTCATATTGTTGAACGATTGTTTGCGCTTGCACACAAACAAGGCTTTTAGCAACTCAAATTTATTAAAATCCGCAAAAAAACGTCGCCAAAAACGCAATAAACCCCAAAAGTTGCTTGCCTTATGCTCAACTTTTGGGGTTCATATCAATGCCACAGGTGACATTTTTTATTCGTGTAATTACTTAGCCAAGCTTACTGCAACAGCGCAAGCAACGGTTGCGCCAACCATGGGGTTGTTACCCATACCGATAAGTCCCATCATCTCAACGTGAGCGGGAACGGAGCTGCTGCCTGCAAACTGAGCATCGCTGTGCATACGACCGAGAGTATCCGTCATGCCGTAAGAAGCAGGACCTGCCGCAACGTTATCCGGGTGAAGAGTACGTCCTGTGCCGCCGCCGCTTGCAACAGAGAAATACTTTTTGCCGTTTTCAACGCACCACTTTTTGTAGGTGCCTGCAACGGGGTGCTGGAAACGAGTTGGGTTTGTGGAGTTACCCGTAATGGAAACGTCAACCTTTTCGTGACGCATGATTGCCACGCCCTCGTTAACGTCATCTGCACCATAGCAACGAACTTGTGCTCTTTCGCCGTCAGAGAAGGGAACTTCTCTAACAACCGTCAGTTCGCCGGTGTAGTAATCGTACTTGGTTTGAACGTAAGTAAAACCGTTGATACGAGAAATGATATACGCAGCGTCCTTTCCAAGTCCGTTAAGGATAACTCTAAGAGGCTTTTTGCGTGCTTTGTTTGCATTACGAGCGATACCGATTGCACCTTCTGCAGCGGCAAACGATTCGTGACCGGCAAGGAAAGCAAAGCAATCCGTTTCCTCACGGAGAAGCATTGCGCCCAAGTTACCGTGTCCCAAGCCTACCTTACGTTGGTCGGCAACGGAGCCGGGGATACAAAAGCTTTGGAGTCCCAAGCCGATGCATTCCGATGCTTCTGCGGCCGTCTTAACGCCCTTTTTGAACGCGATAGCACAGCCAACCGTGTACGCCCAAACTGCGTTTTCAAACGCGATGGGTTGCACGCCCTTTACAATTTCCTCAACGTTAACGCCGTGAGAAAGGCAAATTTCCTTTGCTTCCTCAAGACTTGCAATACCGTAGTTTTTCAGTTCGGAATTGATTTTGTCTATTCTTCTTTCATAACCTTCAAATGTGATAGCCA
>CAZSIF010000051.1:0-2924 GCA_964607155.1 uncultured Oscillospiraceae bacterium | reverse complement strand
CTACGTCGAAGTGTTCGCGAGGCAATGGCGGCACAACTTGCACAGGAAGTAATTGCGCCGGATATGGTTTCGACCAAAGAATTTGTTCTGCCGCGTGTCTGCAAATTTACATATGACAGTGCAAGTAAAGTGCAGTCGGAAAGCGTTAAAAACGTTTATCAAGGCTATCTGATGTCTGCCGAGCCGCGTTCCGCATCCGAAAAGAAGTTTGAAAAGTTTTGCGAAAAGTGTTCCGCCGTCGATTGGTTTTATAAAAACGGCGATAAAGGCGACGAGTATTTGTCTATCGTTTACGTTGACAACGGCGACCGTCAGAAACTGTTCTACCCCGACTATATCGTGTCGGTGCACGGCGAAACGTGGCTTATTGAAACGAAAGGCGGATTCGATAAAGCCGGCAACAGCGAGGATATAGACATTTTTACGGCAAAAAAGTTTGAAGTGTTAAAAGCGTATCTTGCAAAATACGGTTTGAAAGGCGGCATTGTCCGTTTTGATAAAAACAGCGACGAACTTTGCATTTGCACCGACAATTACAGCGACGATATTCATTCGGACAGTTGGAAGATTCTTAACGAGGTGCTTTGAGAATGAGCAGTAAAATTGTTTGTTGGAAGTGTATGCTTTTATGAAACTGAAACGCAGTTTTATAATAGTGTCGAGATTAGACAAACAAATAACATAGCCTTAATTGCGATGATTCCCATAATTAGTGCAAGCTTTCTCACTAAACACTATATATAGTATGATGCTGTTGACATACAACGCTATATATGTTATAATATGGATAGAATTATGATTAGGGGCGTATTATGGCAAGCAAAAACAAATTATCTATTTACTTGGTAAAAGCTGGACTGTCCGAAAAGGAAGATATTTTTGAAAATCACGATGAACTTAAGGTCTTTTCGGAATTATCTGACGGATCTAAAATATATTACAAAGCATCCAGCGTTCATGCTCCGTCATGGTTAAAAAGTTTCTTTTTGAAAGATGACAATGCGGATATGTTACAAGCCAACTCTCGGGTTGTCTTGCTTAAAAAAATGACATTTGAAAATGAAGAACGGGTATTTGCTTTGACTTTTGGCTACGCTCGATTTTTATTCAAGCCTAATGTTTTAGAGGAACAATTTGGTTTACGTATTGTATTAAATACGATTCAACAAAATGAAATTCGTAAAATTTCAAAAACGAGTGTTGGCACGAATCAAAAGCAAAGCAATGAACAATTGCCTAAAAATAGTGACATTTCGGAATTTGGTTTTGATATAAATCGAGATTTGATGAAAAATGTCAGTGGCAAATCGGAAGATGAAATGTTCGAAAAAAGCATGCTTACCGGCGGAGACATTTTTAGTTTAACGGTAACACGAGATATAACAAATATAGACGAATTTTTAAGTTATTGCTACCGTCGCTACAAGGATAATACTTATCAAGATAAATTTGCTTGGATTGATAACATAAAATATGTGCGCGATAAAAAACTCGTTGAAAAACTCGATATTAAACTTGTGGAGGAAATAAATATAAAGAATTACACACAAGTTTGGATGGCAGTTCCCGAAGTCGTTGAATGGGAAGATATAAAGGATTTTATAATTGCAAATGATGACAACCATTATAGTGATATTGAAATAGATAAGGTTATAGAATCACTACGCAATCCATTAACAACTGTTGCTCAACTATATTCAAAAGTAATTAGAGCCATGTCAAGTAAAGATGACACTGAAAGCGTTTACGAATGGCGTGCCTACAATTGCATTGTTGCTGAAATAACTTTAGACGAATGTGAATATTGCTTGAGTAACGGAAAATGGTATAAAATCAACACTGATTTTGCTAATGACATATTACATCAATATGGGGAAATAGAACTATCTAAAGACTCATTCATCGATTATAACCATCAAGATGAAGATACCTATAATGCCGCTCTCGTAAACAACTTGGATCACGCCGTTTTATTGCATACTTATAAAATCACTACTGGTGGACAAGGTAATAATATAGAACCGTGCGATGTGTTATGGAATAATAAAATTATCCATATAAAAAGGAATGGGGGATCGAGTTTGTTGAGTCATTTGTTCAATCAAGCATTAGTATCAAGTCAAATGTGGTTGGATTCGGGAGCGAGAAAACAATTAAAAGAAAAAATGATTGCAAATGGCTGCCCTGATGTAATTCCTGATAGATTTACCACTGCTAATTATGAGATAGTACTTGCCATAATAAATAAATTTACAGAAGAACGCCCCAAAATACCGTTTTTTAGCAAGGTTGCCATTTGCTTTACAGTTAAAAATATTAAAAATATTGGTTTCAAAGTAAGTATAAAAAATATTAGGAATACAAAGTAACAATGAAAAACAATTGTGTTTGAATTTATCGCCTTGCTTATCTTGTATCAAGCCAAGCTCATGGCTAATTGCCAAAGTTGCAAAATTCTTGTGAGTTCGGCGGTAAAAATCAAGAGTAGCACGGTATAAAAATAGGCGGATAGATTTTTGAATTTATCCGTCTGTTTTATTGTTAAAAGCGGTTTGTAACTTGCAAATATTTTTTACGAATGCTGTTTTGCCTGCGCCAGATTGTCGTGCGGTTGACGTTTAATATTTTGCCAATTTGTAGCATTGTAAACCCTGCCATAAGGATAGATAATGTTTCGTGTTCGACATCGGTCAACTTCATTTTCGCTACAAGCCTGTCAAAGGCGGTATAATCGTTCTTTTGCTCTTCGTCGAGTATCATTTCGGGTTCGGTCGTAATCTGCTCGTTAAGGCTAATTGTATTAAGCATAGGGCTTACGAAGTTTTTAGCCAAATATCTGTCGGCAACACTAAAACACGCTTGCTTTATAGTAGTTTTTCTGCCTGTTTTGGTGTAGTAAATGTCATCAATCCGTTTGCCTATAT
>CAZSIF010000050.1:0-2947 GCA_964607155.1 uncultured Oscillospiraceae bacterium | reverse complement strand
TATTGACTCTGTTTCGTCTATAATTCGTTTGACATGATTAGTTGCTTGCAACTCTTTGCGGAATTTCTATACTTGTTAAACCACAACCACGAAATGCGTGTTCGCCTATCGTAGCAAGCTGACTGTTATTTGCAAATACTACATTTTGCAAGCCACTGCAAATAAGAAATGCACTTGAATATATCGATTTAACACTTGAAGGAATTTCTATGCTCGACAAACTGCTACACCCACAAAATGCATAGCTACCTATCGCAGTAAGCAGACTATTTTCTGCAAATATTACACTTTGCAAGCTATCACAGTTGTAAAACACCTGTTCGCCTATCGACTTGACGTCTGATGGAATCTCAATACTCGTTAAACTACTGCAACCATAAAATGCCCATTCATTTATCGTAGCAAGCCGACTGTTATTTGCAAACACCACACTTTGCAAGCTACTGCAATCCAAAAACGCACGCTCGCCTATTGACGTTACACTTGATGGAATGCTAATACTTTTCAAGCTACTGCAATCCAAAAACGCCTTTGGTCCAATGCTAACGACACTGCCATCTGTAGGAATCACACTATTTTTGCAACCGACAAGTAACTTTTTGGTCGCAGTTTCAATCAAGCAATTACCATTGCTATGATATACCGAATTTCCCTCCGCAACCGTTATACTATCCAAGCCACTGCAGGAGAATGCGTCTTCGCCTATCGTCGTAACGCTTGACGGAATTTCAATATTCGTTAAATTGCTACAGCTATTAAATGCACGTTTGCCTATCGTAGCAAGCTGACTGTTTTCCGCAAATACTACGCTTTGCAAACTACTGCATTTGTAAAACGCCAGCTCGCCTATCGACTTGACGCTTGATGGAATTTCTATACTCGTTAAACCACCGCAACAATTAAACGCCATTGAATCTATTGTGTCAAGCCGACTGTTTTCTGCAAATACTACGCTTTGCAAATTACTGCAATTCCAAAATGCATATTCGCCTATCGACTTGATGCTTGATGAGATGATTATATCCGTCAAATTGCCACAATTATAAAATGCGTTATTCGCTATCGACGTCGCGCCATCCACAATCTCGACACTTTTCAAGCTTGATGGCAGACTTCCCCAAAATAAATTCTTAATTTCAGCAAACGGAATTGCAATACTTTCCAATTCCATACAATTTTCCAATGCACGATCTTCTATCGATGTAACAGTTGACGGAATGCGGATACTTTTCAAGTTACTACAGTCGGAAAATACATCCTTGTCAATTTGGGAAACATCGTAGCCATTATACATTTCGGGAACAACTACACTTTCAACAGTAGGATCATTGATACCAACGACCGTGTATTTGTTATAGTTATTTTTTTCAAACCTTAGCAGAGTTCCTTTTTGAAAACTGTATGAGGAACATATTTTGCCTGCAGCAAATGCATTGCTTTCCCCTGCAAATAGCACATCTATATTTTCGTAAGTAAAAGCGTATTTTGCATCATCCAATAACGTAAGGCGTACAATCATACGAATAGACTTATTTTCCGCAGCTGTCGGCGGAACCTTAAAAACCGCAGACATTTGCGTTTCGCCGTTCTTTGATGTAGACTCAAATATATCTCCGCTGGAAACCTCTGCTATTGTTGCGCCGAGATCTGCGCGAGGAACACCAATAACAGCTTTTATTGTGGAACGTCCATCATTATCCTCTGTAGCGTTAAAGTCGAAATCGACAACCATATAGGCAACGCCATTCTCAAAATACGGTTCTGTAGTTAAATGTAAATTAGTATATTCGGACGTCGATTGATATACTTGCTCAGTAAGGTACATAACGGACACATTATTTATTTTTGCTTCCGTGCCGCTCAACTTCGTAGAGCCGACGTAACAAGCCTTAGTCTCATTTTCGCAAGCGGATTCTCTCGTTGCATGACTAAGGTCAAAATGTACAAACAGGGTTCCGTTGGATTGTGGGGAAAACCGCATAGCAAAACAACCGCTATACTGCCAAATTGCACCATCATAATTGTCGGAAAAACTTGAATAATAGTCAAACCCGCTCCAATTGGTTCTCATTGGTACATTAAATCTCTCGTTAGTCGAACGATAAAAAAACGAAGCGTCGTAAACACCCACGGCGTCGTACCGCACGCTACCATCATCAAAAAGCATCGTAAAACTAATTGTCCTCGTAAAATAATCAAATAAAGTTTTGGGATTATGCTCATCACTAAACAATCGATATGAGCACACAAGGTAATAAGCCTCGTTCGCTTGCAAGCTTGACGTAGCCCTATCTATTGCGTAATCACTAAAAACTTTTGCTTCGCCACTGTTTCCGATAATTTCGTCCCACTTGTCGCTACAATCATCATCACTAAGAATTATATAATCGCTATACAGTTTTGTGTCATATGCATCCTCATCCTCCGCTTCTGTATTTTTCTCGGTTTCGCAGGCAATCAATGCCCCCGCCACAAGCGCCATCAAGATTGCCAAGACAATAAGAATAAGCTTTTTTGTGCGTGTCATATGCTTTACTTTCCCCCTCTCGATAAAAAAGTAAGATTATAATTATTATACCCCTACCCCATAGCGAGTGTCAATTATTTGTGTGCGAAAAGTGATAAAAAACGACATCGCTGCCCCAACCGATGTGAGCAAAACATCACTACCGCACATGGGTTTTCGCTAACGCCAATAACGCCATAATGCGAAAAATGTATCACTTACGCCAACAGTAATGCTCATTAACGGCATTTTAATGCCCTAAACTGCAAATAAAAAGGACAGCAACTAAACGTTGCCATCTTTTTTTTATTGGTAGAAGTAACCATTACGATTATGAACTTATTATCGGGGCGTTTGCGCTCCATCACATGCCGTGCGACGTACCGAGCCGAACTCGTCCAGCGTAAGAGTATCGTCACTGCCAAGCACGCCGACATATGT
>CAZSIF010000049.1:0-3966 GCA_964607155.1 uncultured Oscillospiraceae bacterium | reverse complement strand
TTGGTCAGTCTTACTACTACATCGCAGCCTACACCGCACTTAACGGCGGTATTCCCGAGTTCAATCTTGAGTACTATGCCGACGAAGATATTCCTTCCGCAGCATTGATTAACATCAAAATGGTTGATTACATCAATACCCTTGGTAAAGTTCGTACAGGATTCGGTAAGGACTATCTTGTATATGGTCAAATGGTTCGCTCACCGGAAATAGGCACTGGCAGTACAGAGTACGAGTATTTTAACTCAAATATTCGTCCTTGGTGCGATACTCCGTATATCGGTGGTACACACACTCTCGATGACGTAGTAACTTCTGCTTACAAAACAAGCGACGGTCGTATAGCAATATTCCTTGCTAACGTGAGCCAAAACAACGTAAATGCAAAATTTGTTCTCAATGCATTGCGTGACTACGACATTAGCACAGGCGACGTATATGTAACGTCTACAAGCGGTGCAAAAACAAAAATCGCAACTATCAAAAACGGTAGTGCAAAAATTGATTTGTCTCTTGCTACGGGCGAAGTTTATATGCTCGAACTACAATAAAGTTTTGTTTTATCAACCATCTAAATTGAAATGAAGTAGATTCATTTTGATAATATAAAAAACAAAAGGAGAACTAAAAATGAAAAAACTAACAACATTGTTGGCTGTCATTTGCGCTTGCGCTTGCGCTTTGTTGCTTGTTGGTTGCAATACCCACACTTGCAATTTCAAAAGCGAATGGTCCTATGACGAAACCAATCACTGGCACGATTGCGAAACGTGCGACAAACGTGCTGACGAAACCGCTCACGCCTATTCGTGGGCATTTGATGACAACACCCACTGGCAAGAGTGCGTTTGCGGTAGCAAAACAACAGCCGTTGCTCACGTTTGGGACGAAGGTACACCAATCATAACCGCTACCGAAGATAACGACGGTCAAACTAAGTACACTTGCACTTGTGGTAAAACCAAAACGGAAATCGTTCCCCGTTTGACTCATACCCACGTTTATGGCACTTGGATTGAACAAAAGGATGCCACTTGTACAGTCGATGGCGAAGTTGCTCACTATCACTGCGAAAAATGCGGTAAAAACTTCGACGAAAACAAAAACGAACTTACCAATATCGTTATTCCTCAAACCAATCACAAACTTACAAGCAGTGTTACTACCGAGGCAACCGTAGATACCGAAGGTCTTGCAACTTACACCTGCACAAATGCAAATTGCGACTACTCTGCTACACTCAAAATTTTGCGTGTTCCCAATGTTACCGTTAGCGGTAATGTTGCTATGTGGACTGCTGTAGAAAATGCCACAGGCTACAAGGCTGTAGTTGGTGATAACGAAACAGACCTTGGTAATGCACTTACTTATACTATCCCTGCAAATGCGGTAACGGACGGTTGCAAAATCGTTGCTTACACAACCGACAACGCATACTTTGCAACAAGTGAAAAAGTTTTGACGTTTACAACTTCTACCGACAACTTGCAAGCAAACCTCAACGGCGATTTCGAACAAGTAGTAACGGTTCCTTCTCAATCACAATGGGGTTCAACTTATCCGTATGGTAACTGGTCGCAAATGGACTACACAATCATTACAGAATCAAACGGCAATACTTGTGCAAAATTGCAACCATACGAGTGGTGGCCTAAAGATATCATTCTGAAAAAGGATTGCTCTGGTAACATTGTAAACGTAGGTACTTACGTTATTGCTATCGACGTTAAACTTGGACCTAACGAGCATGTTAGTGAAGGCAAAATCGTATTTGCATTGGCTTATGACGGTGGTTACAGAACAATTGCCGATATTAATGCAAATATTGCAAATTGTACAACTGACGGTTGGACAACAATCGAATACGAATATACAATTACTGCCGAAGATAATATTAACAGTGGTTGGGCTCAACTCGACTTTACCTACTGGCCCGAAAAGGACCTCGCCTACAACTACGTTCTTATTGATAATATCCGCGTTTATGCAAAAGACGACGCAACCAAGACCAATATTGACGGAATTGCTGGTGGCGATTTCGAAATCTTCAATACCGATACCTTTAGCGAAAATAAATGGTATGTAAACGATACAGTTCTTATCGAGCCGAACGGAATCGGTAGTGGAATTGTTAACGAAGTAGGCAACAGAGTATTCAAAGCGTACACAAACGGAGTAGTGTGCGAGTTCGACCTTAAGGGTAACACGGTACTTGCAAATGGCGGTATTTACAAAATGACGCTAAAAATCAAACTCGGTGCAGATAACCAACTGTTCGATTCTCTCGGTTTTACTGCTTGGGCATGGGCAACTGATGATAATGATGCACATCGACTTGTAGAAAACACGTCGTTTGCAGGCTTAAACACTGTAGGCAAAGACGGCTACACAACTTTGGAAGTATACTTCACAGCAGATAGTCTTGCAAATTGCAAAGCAATCAACCTATTCTTCTGGGTTGGACTTAACAACGGCGAATTGCAATCGGCAAACAACTATGCATTGATTGACGACGTAACAATCCAACAAGTAACCATTGCTTAATCTGCAAAAACAATCACTTGATGTATAAACAAGTAACAATGTAAACGAAAAAAAAAATAGCGGTGATTCGCAGTCTATATGGCGGCGACCACCGCTTTCGTTATTTTGCAGTTCCCCGCCGTCTAATTGGTTTGCCTGTGTTATGCGGTGTATTCTTGCGTAGGGTTAGTTAAAGGGGGCTGTAGTTAAGTACTCACCGAGTGCGTTTTATTTGTGTTTGTGTTCTAATGTTGGATACGAAATCAACTGTCACACGAAGTGGGAGTTTTACAGTCCGATATATGTACATATCAAGAAATATTATTGTACTGTCGAAGCGTCTAAAATTGGAATTCTCCGCCGACGGATATTATCCGAGGAATCTTGTTTTCGGTAGAGGAATATTTATCGTTCGGAAACGTCAATAAAATGCGCTTTTACGAGTCACCGATGGACGAGGATATAAAACGCGTTAAAGATATGACACGGTGTTTTGGAATCTACGAATTGTTAGATTTTAAACTCGGAGAAATTAGCGGCGGAGAACGACAAATCGTTGCGATTTGCGGAGTAATCATACAAGGCGCGGACGTAATCGTTTTGGACGAGCCTACGTCCGCGCTTGATATGAAAAATCAAAATAAGATATTGTCGTTTATTAAAGAGATTGCAGAGAAAGAGAGTAAAACGTTTATTCTTTCTTCGCATAATCCCAATCACGCGTTATATCTTAATGCTAACGTGTTCCTTTTGAAAAACGGCAATATTGCAGAATGCGGAAAAGCGGAAGACATTATTTCTGTCGAAAAACTAAAAACTATTTATGGGGAAGAAATCGTATATAGCCAAGATTTAGATTATAACGAAATAAGTTTTCGTGGATAATGTTTTAAACGTCGACTTATTTCCGTCGCGGAAAAATAATTTTTGCCATATATTATTGCACAATGGAATTGTTGCTATAGGGATACTTTTTTAAAATTTTCATAAACTTAATAACATCGGATAGTGAAAATCCGTGTGAAGAAAGAACGCATTAACGCGCGTTATGACTCACACGGATTTTTTGTTTTCAAAAAATCGAGATTTTTACAAACAAACCGCCAAGTTTTGCCCGAAAATATTCTTTTTCAGTGAAAGATATTTGAAATGAAATATTTTCGTTTTTGTAACGGAGTTGTATACAAAATTAAAAATATTTTATTTTATCGGTTTACCTTTGTTGGTATAACCGATAACGTCTTTCAAATATTCGCCGTAATGTCCGCAAAGAAATAACGCGCCTTTTGAGAATTTCAAACGTAACTTCTTTTTTCATTTTCTTATGCCTCCGATTGTTGAATTGCCTTTTTGGCAACCACAACCCAAAGCATAAAGAAAAGATTTGAATTTAGTTTTTTATTTGTCGGACAACACGGAAGTCAACGACCGAGAAAAAAGTTT
>CAZSIF010000048.1:0-4317 GCA_964607155.1 uncultured Oscillospiraceae bacterium | reverse complement strand
GGTGGGCCTTCAGGGACTTGAACCCCGGACCAATCGGTTATGAGCCGACCGCTCTGACCAACTGAGCTAAAGGCCCAAAAGCGTTAACAATGTTGGTCGGAGTGAAGAGACTCGAACTCCCGACATCTTGCTCCCAAAGCAAGCGCGCTACCAACTGCGCTACACCCCGTTGCGTTCAACATCAGCTTGTTTATCTTACAATATTTTGCGATTTATGTCAACGATTTTTAGATATTTTTTCAATTTTTTTTGTGAATATTTTTATGTGGGGTTAAGGGTGCAAAAATGCTCGTCTGCTTGAGCTTTTTTGTCGGAGTAAAAACCTGCAAAACGTGCGGAGTCGCAGCGTTTTTTCGTGGTGGCGGTGCAGTTTTTGTGGCTATAAAATTTACTATATCTCAAAAAAATGCCCTGCACGCGTATTTATTTGCACGCGGCGGACAATAATTTTTATTATGAAATATCCCATCAAACGTGAGCTGTTATCTAACACGGACGAGAGAGAGTCGGTTTTCCCAAAGCGCACGGAGTGCAATTCGACCGAAGTCAAAACAACAAAACGGGGGCAATAATGTTCGAGCAAAAAGATACGTCCTTTCAAGATACCGAAATTACCAAGCAAAACTACAAACAATATGTTTTTGAAAAAATGCCCAAAAGTTCGCATTTTAAGAACATGCTGTGGGCTTTTCTTGTTGGCGGCGCAATCTGTACGGTTGGGCAGGGGCTTATTCAATTCTATTTGTTATGGTTCGGCAAGGAGGACGCTTCGGTATTGGCTTCCGGCACGCTGGTTTTGCTTGCCGCTTTAATGACGGGTTTTGGCGTATACGATAACATTGGTCGTTTTGCCGGCGCGGGCTCAACAATCCCCATAACGGGCTTTTCAAATGCTGTTGTTTCGCCTGCGTTGGAGTTCAGGGCGGAGGGCTTTGTGTACGGCGTGGGCGCAAAAATGTTTCAAGTTGCAGGTCCCGTTATTGTAAACGGCGTTACGGTTTCTGTCGTCATTGCATTGCTAACGCTGCTTTTTGGCGCGGTTTAATAGAGCGTCGAATTGGTGACGTGTAATGCTCAAAAGAGCAGATTCGTGCCATAAAAGTAACATGGCAAATGGAAAATCTGTGCCGTTATGGCAATTTTTGATATATAAAGGTGCTAAATGAGCTATTATAAAAAGCGTACGTTGACATTCCACAATGCAAACGTCCTTGACGGGTACACGGTGGCAGGTCCCAAAGAAAACGACGGCAAGCTGCACGGATGCTTCGACGTCGCACTGACGGATGATAAATTTGGGCAGAACACGTTCGAGCGTGCGGAGCGCAAAATGTTTGAGCATTGCATTGACGGCGTGGTTGCCAAGGCAAACTTAACACAGTGCGATATCGACGTGCTAACCGGCGGCGACTTGTTGAATCAAATAATATCCACGTCATTTGCCGCCAAAAAGCTGCATTGCAGTTTTATCGGGCTGTATAACGCGTGCGCGACCTTTGTTGAGTCTCTGATTGTTGGCGCGTGTGCGCTCAATAACGGCGTGGATAACGTTTTGTGTGTTGCGGGCAGTCATTTTGCAACGGCGGAGCGGCAATACAGGTATCCGCTTGAGTTGGGCGTTTTGCGTTCGCCCGTAACGCAGTGGACGGCAACCGGTGTTGGCGCAACAATTTTGTCCTCGCAGCGACAGGCGGATGTACCAAACGTGCAGCTTGTGCGTGCCACCTTGGGCAGGGTTGTGGATTACGGCATATTGGACGCAAACAATATGGGTGCGGCAATGGCGCCGTCGGCGTGCGATACGTTGGTTGCCTATTTCAAGGAAGCGCACGCTTCGCCGCAGGATTTTGACGCTATCTACACGGGCGATTTGGGCAAGCTCGGCTCAGATATATTGGGTGACTTGCTAAGTCAGGAAGGTTATCGCGTCGGCAACCGATTGCACGATTGCGGCGCAGAGCTGTTTTGGGATGAGCAGCAAACCTATCAGGGCGGCAGTGGCGCGGCGTGTACCGCTTTGGTGTTCAATGCCAAGCTTTTGCACGAGCTGCGCACTAAAAAGGTGAAAAGAATTTTGCTTGCAGGCACCGGCGCGCTGATGAGCCCAACAACGAGCTTTCAGGGCGATAGTATTCCTGCAATTACTCACCTTGTTGAGCTGCAGTGGTAAAATCGCAAAAATGCAGAGTACTATTATAGACATAATTTATGCAAAAGTGTCAAAAAAGTAGCTTTTATATAAAATATTTATCCGCAAGATGTTCAAGAATAGTGTGAACGCCCTGTCGTTGCGTTCGACGATTTTTGTTAACGAGCGCGCAAAAAAAACGGCATTTGACGATAGGGTGGCAATATGTGATGGCGAAACGATGGCGCAAATGTGCAAAATGCGGGTAGCGTAAAAAGCTGACAACGTAGCAAAGGCTCAAAATTTGGGCGACGTAAAAACGCTGGCAACACGGCAAAGGAGAATTTATGGAAGTATTTTGGATGTTTATCAAGGCATTTCTTGTCGGCGGCGGCATATGCCTTGTCGGGCAGATAATTATCAATTACACGCATTTAACCAACGGCAAATTGTTGGTGCTTTTTCTTGTTATCGGGGCTGCGCTCGAGGCGTTTGGGCTGTATTCTAAGTTGATAGAGTTTGCCGGTGCCGGTGCAAGCGTTCCGATTAGCGGCTTTGGCTGTGCGCTTGTCAAGGGTGCGGTCAAATCGGCAGCCAAGGAAGGCGTCTACGGTGCGTTGAAAGGCGGTCTTTCGGCGTGCGCAACGGGCATATCCATTGCTATTGTGTCCGGCTATGCGGTGTCGGTGTTTTTCAAACCACGCACAAAAAAGCATTGATTGGCAAGGCGCATTTGATGTGGTAGCAAAACTGCAAAGCGGTAACAAAACGTCAAAAATACCTTTGATGTAGTAACAAATGCGAGCCGTGCGGAATATACTGTGTCGATGGATTGAAATATGCAGCCGTACATTATTTGCAGCCGAGAGCAATGCGCCCAAAACAACCGCAGACGAAGGCGCAGGATAAAAGCGTTTGTAATATGTTTGTTGGTTTTGCTGTTGCTTGTGGTTGCAATAAGTTGCTGGCGGAACATGCTAAAATCTGCGTTGAAAATTGCCGAGGATACTGTTCGTCAGCGCATGACGCTTGTTATTAACACTACGGTGTGCGAGGCGCTTCAGGGGTTTACGCAGGATACGCTGATATCCTTTGAGCGAGATGCCGATGGCGAGATTGTTGCGGTTTTGGCAAGCGCTGCGCAGGCAAATCGTTTGGCGCTAAAAACCTCTGCCGATACGCAAACGGCATTGCAGGTTGCCGCTCAATCAACGGTTTCGGTTCCCGTGGGTACGGTTAGCGGTTTGCCGCTGCTTTCAGGCAAAGGCCCAAGCTTGCAAATTGCCGTTGCGCCCACCGTCCAAGTGCAGTGCAGTTTTACTTCGGAGTTTACTCAAGCGGGAATCAATCAAACGCTGCACAGAATTTATTTGAATGTGCAAACGGAATTGCAGCTGGTTTTGCCGACTTTTCGGTCGGAGCTTGTAAATACAACGCCCGTGCTTGTTTGCGAAAGTGTAATTGTCGGTAGGGTGCCGGAAGCTTATTTGGGCGGCTTGTCGATAAATTAAGGATTTTTGTGCTTTTTGGTCGATATTTGTCGTATTATATAAGCACGGAGATAACGGTGGAATTGAGTTACGGCGAGCTTAGATGTAAGGAAATTGTTAATACAAATAACGGCGCAAGAATGGGCAAACCAATCGATATTATTTTCGATGCCGATGCAAGGAACGTGCTCGGACTGGTTGCCGCAGGGGAGCGTAAGCTGTTCAGACCCGTCGAGGATATTTTTATTCCGTGGGATAATATAACAAAAATAGGCTCCGATGTTATACTTATTTGTCTGGAAATTGACAAAGCTTCGGTTATTTGCCGTCCCACAAAGCCTAAAAAAGACAACTCGTGCTGCCAAAACGAGCAAGATTACCTGTAACTATATCGGAAAACAAAAAAAATATAAAATACTATTACAAACATAATTGCTATAAAAAGCCCTATTTTGACCTTGAGTTGGTTGAAATAGGGTTTTTACCGTTGAAAAATGAAAAAAATGTAGAAAATTGAAAAAATGGATTGACGAACTTGGACAAAAGTGGTAATATAACGTATATAAATTATGTCGAGCCGAAATAAAAATCACAAAAACGGCATAAAATCTATTGACAGGGAGGGGCTTGTCGTGTACAATCCGTTAGACAGACAGACAGACAGACAGACAGACAGACAGACAGACAGACAGACAGACA
>CAZSIF010000047.1:0-4752 GCA_964607155.1 uncultured Oscillospiraceae bacterium | reverse complement strand
AAGCGCCTCTTCCTGATCGTGCGTAACGTACACAAAGGTTATGCCTAATTTTTTATGCATGGACATTAGTTCAAGCTGCATATCCTTGCGCATTTTCAAGTCCAGCGCGCCAAGCGGCTCGTCCAACAAAAGCACCTCCGGCTCGTTTACCAACGCTCTTGCAATGGCAACACGCTGCTGCTGTCCGCCGGAAAGCGAATTGACCGAACGGTGCCCGTAGTCCTCAAGGTCAACCATCTTTAACGCGTTGTTGACCTTTTGCGCAATCTCCGCCTTGGTAAGCTTGCGCATTTTTTGCACGGTATTGCCGTTTTTATCCTTTTGCGGCTCGCCGTCCGGAACAAGTTTGAGCTTTAATCCGAAAGCAATGTTACCAAAAACGGATAGGTGCGGAAACAACGCATACTTTTGGAATACCGTGTTAACGTTACGTTTGTGTGGAGGCAGTTGAGTAATATCCTCGCCATTGAAGTATACCGTACCGCTTGTGGGCTGCTCGAAGCCGGCTATCATACGCAGCGTTGTGGTTTTGCCGCAGCCGGAGGGACCTAATAGCGTTACAAACTCGCCGCGCTTGATGGAAAGCGACAAATTTTTAACAACGGGCTTGTCGTCGTAGGACTTGCACACGTTTTTGATTTCAATAATTTTATCGGATTTGTTCAAAGCCATATTGTACCTCCCTAAAAGTTTGACGGGGTTGTTACCCACAAAACTTTACTTTCACCTTTGCTTGTATTCCTGATAACGTGGCGATTTTTGCCGTCGATGGAAAAACTATCACCCTTTTTTAGCTTGTAACGCTCGGATGGGGTAACAATTTCTACCCTGCCTTCAAGGACGTATCCGAACTCCTCCCCCTCAAAGGGCAATCGTTCCGAGCACGCCTCCCCTTGCGGAAGCGTTAAGATTATCGGCTCCATTTCCTTCACCTGAGAATTGGGTATAAGCCAAGTGTTTGTTCCGCCACCGTTTTGCGAAACAAAATAGTCGCCCTTGCTGTACACGACCTTTTCCGCCTTGGGCTGCGTAAAAAACTCCTGCAATGATACGCCCAGCACGTTAAGGATATCCTCCAACGTGGATATGCTTGGACTGCACAGGTCGTTTTCCAGCTGCGAGATGTACCCCTTGGTGAGCTCCGTTCGTCGAGCAAGTTCCTCTTGAGTGAGCTCCAGCCGCAAACGATATTGCTTGATTTTTCGTCCGATTTCCAGCATAACGTTACCTTCTTGCTTGTGTAATTGCGCGCCGCCGTTGCTTGATTGCCGCCACAACGATTTAGGAAAAAGCGTTTACATATAAGCAAAAGCTTAGCTCGACGGTTTGCGCACCGTGCTTTTTTGACAAAAATTGTCAAAAAAGCATAAAAAAAGTTGCCCATTACAGGTCAAAAAATAATTTAGAGTACTGCCGCATTTCACGACGAACGCACACGAGGTCGTCCATATACAATAAAAAATTTGTTTGCCCTTGGCAACATTAATATCAGTATAACGTTAACTATCGGTATTGTCAAACGTTTTGGTCTGGTTTTTCGTGCTTTTTTTAGAAATTCTAAACTTTTTGTTTGAAATTGTTAAAAATCAACCACACCCCCACAATACGCCAATCGTCCGCCCCCAGCAGAAGCACCGCACGCCATAACATAAACACGAAACTCCTTGACAGAAACACAAATGCCGATTTGGCAGAAGTTAAAAATGCCGCATTAGCAGATTTTTTACGCAGCTTTTTGATTTTATTTGATATTTGAAATCATTTTATAGCGGAAACACAAAACTCCGCGTTAGCGAAAGCACTGCCCACCTTAGCAAAAGTGCAACCATGCTTTAACAGAAGCACAAAATATCTTGCCAGAAGCACTGCTATGCTTTAACAAAAGCACCGCCCGAGTGTCATTCTGCCTAACGGAGTGCACTATTGACAACAATGTTAATATTTATATTTTATTACATTGTTTTTACGCTAACCGCCAGATGTCATTCTTATATTCGGCATGCAGAGTTAACGACTACGTTAAGTTGTTTATATATAAGTCCACTTTTCTGCACTAATCGCCCGACTGTCATTTTGTATTCAGTATGACAACAATATTTCTGAATAATATCCGCTATCGCCCTGATGTCATTCTGAGCGGAGCGTAAGCGAAGTCGAACTGCGTAGCAGTGCGAGGGTTCACCCCGAAGCAGAATCTGAGGAGGCTGAATAAGTAGTAATACTGAATCTCCGCACCAATGTCATTGTGGCTGTTGACATATCGTTGCCCAAAGCCTCCCTTGTGTAAAGGGAGGTGTCGTAGCCGTGCTGCGACGGAGGGATTGTGGAATTAAATACACCTTGTGCACAGTATATAGTAGATCCCGATGCTACCGCATCGCCCTTCGGGTTCGACTGCGTGCTGTCGCACTCCGTTCAGGATGACGTCCCCTTATACGTCTTGTGCATTCTTTCATACAGTATGCAAATGCAACATATTTGCAAAAGCTTTATTCATAAGTCGTGCACTCCGCTCAGGATAACGCACAATAATACATTATGCTCATTTTACAATCACAAAACACTCATAACAAAAAACAGGCACCTCAAACGAAATGCCTGTGTTTTTTATTACTTTATTTTAATGCAAAACTTAAAGCTAAATACTTATTTTAGATATTATTTTCCTACTGTTGCATCAGATGTAGGATCTGATGTTTTATAATAACCATCAAAGTTCTGACCATTCGTATTACCATCATATCTACAATCCAATTCATACTGATGGTGCTCCTTATTCATCTGCGCGCTATTGCCAGTTCCTGTTTTAATTACCAACTTGCCATCGGTTGTGGTATTACTCCAAACATAAAGACGGGCTTGCTTACCATAAGGTGCAACTATTTGTGAACCGTAAACACAGTTTACATGTGAAAAACCAGAAATATGTTCAAAGTCTTTTGTATCACAACTATGTTTAGCGGTAATCAAGCCAGTATTTTTGCATCCGGTAATTTTTACCGTACCACAAGGGTTGCCATCCTTATTACCAACTTCATATGCTGCAAAGCAGTTAGCCAAAATACCTGCAACGTCGGAACCTATAATAGCGCCTTCATTTACGCAGTTTTCAATTGAAAATACGCCTTTTTCTGTCAATTGGTTGGTTGTAGATACAATACCTGCTGCCGTGTTGTACGAAGACGTGCATGCATAAGAAGTAACGCTTGCTTTATTTGTACAATTACGGATAGTAACAGTACCACTCATTCTATTTGTAGCGCTTCCGCCAACAAAGCCAACAATGCCTGCCGCACGGAAAGGCGCACGAATTGTACCTGTTACCGTAACATTTTCAATAATAACTTTTGAACCTTCAGCGATTGCACCAACATATCCCAAAACACCTGCTACGGTGTGGTTCTGCGTGGTAACATTGCTCGAAGCGTCGATGTTAACATCCAAAGTTACATTGCCAAAATATTGACCATTAAAATAGGAAATAAATGCGTGCGGTTCATAGCTATTGTTTGTCCATGAGGGGGACGGCGTAACCTTTTTTGATGTATCGGTTATTGAAAAGTTAGTAATAGTTGCGCCATTACCATTAAATATACCATTGAAGTCCTCGATACCTTCCCAAGCTCCAGACATATCGTACGTTGCGTCCTTTTCGAGCTCGATTACCATATTTGCACCATGATTATCATCAGAGGCAACAATATTGGCAAAAGATGCAAGTTGGTCTGCATTCTTGATGGTGTACTTTTTAGTATCTGCAGAAACAGCGATTTTTACAGCATTTTCGCCCGTGCCGATAGCATATTCGTTATTAGCAATAGTTTCACCCGCATTATCTGCATTATACCAAGAATCATCGCCTGCTCTTTTACCCGACAGCTCAATCCAATAGGATTTTCTTGCCGCAAAGGTCAAATCTTTATACTCATCAGGATAAGCTACGTTGTTATCCTTATCGATGTACAAAATACGGTTAAGATCGCTATCCCAAACGAACTTGTAGCCATCTGCCAATGCCTTGTAGTGGTCGCCATCGATACCGGCGGACTTCAACGCATTGAGAGCGTCCTGCAATGAAGTGTAGTTTTTACCTGTGCTTTCAATAGTGAGCGCAGTATTCATGTTGTACACCGCTTGGATATCGGCTGAACGATTTGCCTTAGTGATAAGGTTTGAAATCGTAGGAATCAGCACCGCCGCAAGAATTGCGATGACTACGATTACAACCACAAGCTCAACAATCGTAAAGCCCTTTTTGCCTGATTTTTTCATAATCATATTCTCCTTTTGTTTTTTATTTTACATTGCAATCCTATTGCAATGCTAAAATACACATTTTGATACACCAAGCCGCCGTTCCTTGCAAACAAGGAACATTGCTCATTGTATTATATTCTTTTTCATTATGATTATACCCCCCCCCCGTCTTTCCGTGTCAAGCAAAAAAACAAAAAAACTAATAAAAAAATCAAAAATCCGCAAATGGCCCCAAAATCACCATTTTTGATGACTAATACACGCAAAAAGCGTCCAATGCTCCACTCCATGCGCGTTAGATGTGATAGAAAAAGTATCTGTATAGGACATTAAGCGACTATTCACCCCAAATGTCATTCTGAGCGGAGCGCAACGAAGTCGAACTGCGCAGCAGTGCGAGGCGAAAGCCGAGCAGAATCTATGGGGGCGAAATAAGTAGTAATATTGAACTCCGCACCAATGTCATTGTGGCTGTTGACATATCGTTGCCCAAAG
>CAZSIF010000046.1:0-4901 GCA_964607155.1 uncultured Oscillospiraceae bacterium | reverse complement strand
AAAGTGCGTTCTCGGTGTATTATATTCCCATCCAAGTTTATTATACCCCCCCCCCGTCTTGTTGTGTCAAGCACTAAAACAAAAAATAACCAAAAATTTAACATTTTTTTCTACAAATAGCCCCAAAAATCCTTTTTAGGGGGCGTATACGACGAAAAAATCAAAAAAAGACCTTTTCAAATTAAGTTTACTATCCATTGCTCGTGTGGTATAATAATCATGTTGCCAAGAATGCGAGGCAAAACCCACGCCGTTGTACGCATACAACATACGGCAAGGAACCTCAAAAGCAACAAATCGCCACCACAGGAGGGCTATATGAGATTTTATGCAAGCTTTTCCAAACCGATAAAAATTGCTTGTTTAATAATTGCGGGATTATCAGTAATCGGCTGCGTATTTGCTATACTTGCCTTTAGCGGCGCACACATTGAGCTTTCGACAGCGCAAGCCAAGCTACTGCTTGCCGTATGCCCGATTTCCGCCGTGATTGCACTACTTTTAGCCACAATACACTACAAAATAACAGATACGCATCTGCAACTTAACCTTGCATTTGTGGATATGCTTGGTGGGCGCATCAACATTGACAATATACTGAACATTGTCATCAAAAATCAACAGCTTTACATAAGCTTTTTATGGAAAGGAATGGATCCGATAATCGCGCACATTGCCATTGCGCCGACAAAATACAAGATTTTTACCGACCTTTTGATGAGCAAAAACAAAAACATAGTTTTTTATGACGAGGACAAAAATGAAGCTACTGATAGCCAGTAATAATCAACATAAAATAGACGAAATAAAGCAAATTCTCAACGGCAAGTTCGACGAGATAATCAGCTTATCCGAAAGCGGCATTACCTGCGATCCCGACGAAAACGGCGCAAACTTTTACGAAAACGCACTAATAAAGGCAGAGGCGATTGCCCAATACACCGATTGCACCGTGCTTGCAGATGACACCGGTTTGTGCGTCAACTGCTTGGACGGGCGCCCGGGAATCAACTCCGCGCGCTACGCAGGCAACCACGACCACGCAGCCAACAGAGCCAAGCTTTTGCAAGAAATGCGCAACGCAACGGATCGCTCGGCGTATTTTACCACTGTGGTTATACTGCGTTACCCAAACGGACAAATTCTTTGCGGCACAGGACGCGTTGACGGACGCATTCTCACAGAGGAATGCGGCAAAAATGGCTTTGGCTACGACAGTTTATTCTATTGCAACGAACTGCAAAAAAGCTTTGCAGAAGCTTCCGCCGAGGAAAAAAATGCCGTAAGCCATCGCGGCAGAGCACTACAAGACCTACTGAACCGCTTGAGCTAATTGCGAGCAAATGGACGTGCTATCGACCGTCCAATGCCACACGCAATAAACAAATAGCATTCCTTTTGATTAGTACCCTAAAAGATGTGCCCCCAAAATGGACTGAAATACACTCCAAAGATAGACATAACTTTTCGAGATGAATCTTTAAATAAGCAAAGCAGAAAAAACAAAAAAAGCACCCTGATATGCCACGCCACACTATTGTTAGCTCGGCACTCAAGGTGCATTTTTATTATTAAACAGGTTGATTAAATAAACTTAATTTGTGTTTACACAATTTTTAACAGTTGTGTAAGGTCAGCTATTTCATAGGTAGAAGCGATATCCTTATCATTGACCTTATGCAACGGATTAAACCAACAAGTATCGATTTGCGCGTTAACACCGCCTTGAATATCGCTTGTTAGTGAATCGCCGATTATAAGCGCACGAGCTTTGTTAAAGTCGCTAATGTTAGCAAAACAAAAATCAAAAAACTCAGTTTGCGGCTTTGGATAACCAATTTCCTCGGATATAAACCGTTTTTCAAAAAACTCGCCCATTCCGCTACCACTCATGCGAGCAGTTTGGATACTCAAAACGCCGTTGGACACAACAAATAACCTATACCCTGCCGCCTTTAACACAGTAAGAACCTCGCGTGCATGCGGAATAACGTCAAACCCGTTGTGTAACTGCCGTTCGTACTCGGCCATTATGCCTTTTTCCGTTTCGTCAGGCACTGTCCAGCCAAGCTCCGCAAAGGTACGCAAAAAACGCTGCGACAAAACTTCCTCCTTTGTGACCTTGCCCAATTCAAGCTGCTCCCACATGAAAAGATTGTTGCGTTTGTACACTTCCAGCACATGTTGGTTAAAGGGCAAGTCTTTATCCAAAAGCGCAAGCCTTAACGCATCTGTTTCAGCTTTATCAAAATCCAATATCGTATTATCAACATCAAAAAATAAAAATTCGTACTTCAAGCTACAACTACTCCTTTTCGTATAATCATAATTCGTTTGAAATGTTTTTTTGTACACAATAAAGCAAGACAAAACCGCCATCGCAAGCATCGCAAAAAAATCCCGTCATACAAAGCGTATAATTGCACGACGTATAATCTATAAGCAATGATAAAATTTTTTATCACATGCACTCTCTTTTTTTAGACTTAATAGCAAATTTGTACCCAAAAACAAAGCTATGTCTGCAATAGTATTCTTTATATGTCGATTTTTTGATGTAATTTAGTCTAATTTGGTCATAATCGCCAAAGAAATCACGTCGAAACACAAAGAAAAAAATCAAACAAATCAGTTGCAGATAGGCTTTATATCGTGCCATATTTCACGGCTTCATATTGCACAACTTCTTATGGCAAACCGCTTCCGACACAAAAAAGTTGACGTTTTTATCAAAAACGCAGGAGTTCACCATCGGCTAAGCGTCTTTAGGATTTCAACGCAGTTATATAAGTGATCCATCAAATGACGAGTAAATGGCATAAGAATAAGCCCGCCAATGGTTTTTCCACACCAATAATCAATAAGCCACGCATCATCAGAGTGCGATGAAACACAACCACTTTCCAGCAGGAGCGACCTGTTTGCCGCTACACTACTTGTCACATCATCAAAGCTCAAACTCGCAACATATTCGTTTGTTGACACAAATACATTTTGAAAATATAAACCCAATTGCCCAACATCGAGTTGAGCAGAAAAATCCAAAATCTGTTGCGAATTCAGCTCATTGCCCGTTGTCATTATCGTAGAATGCAATCTTGCATCAAAGCTGTCTGCGAAAAAACACTGCTGCTTGTCCCCGATAAGCGTATTGCAAACAATATCTTCAATTCGTGCTATATGATAAATGTAGTACGCAAGCGTTTTTAAATCTGGAACGTGCGCTTTAGCCCAATCCTCACGTTTTGCCTTGTAGTAAATCTCCGTAAAAAGCTGCCACAATTCGTTTCTAAATAAAATAAACCCTTCAATCGCCCAATTGAAGGTTGCCTTGCTACCAAAATTTTGCTTCATAGCGGCAAAAATTTTGGATAATCTTTCCTTTTCTTTGTCCATTGTACTCCTCCGGCAATTCAACACATATGCGTTTTTTGCAAAATGAAGTCAATTATACATCCACAAGACAACAAAGTCAATACCCAAATTTCATTTTTTTATTTTTTAACGTCACAACCCTCACAAAGCACCGCTCTTATCAATATATTGCCAAACAAATACCATGTTTGAGCAATACGATAGATAAAATACTCAATGGGATTCCAGTCGACATCAATTAAGCATACGTTTATTCATCGTCCTCTTGCATTTTCTCGTAACCCCAACAATATCCATCGAGCCGTAATCTCTCATAATGCCCAACAAGTTCATTCGCATTGCCATTAAAGTGAGCGCAAGTAACGCATTTTTTTCTTACAACATCAAGAAGCCTACGCTTGTATTCAGCCCGAGGCATTACATGGCCGTCGATTTCTTCAATAACTTTCACTTGCGAACAATTAACGTAAACAACCTTCCGTTCTTCCTCGATAAAATAAGGCGCAACAGAATGGTCATCGCTTAGCATAATCATTTTTGTAAATTTCGGGCTATCGCTATTTACAAAATCCACAAATTCCTCAACGGAGTCCATTCCATCGGGAAACCTAAAGTAACTATCGTCCAGCTGAAGTATTTTCATTTTACACTTCTCCCCATATCAGAAAAAAATCTCGGCATTAAAGCCGATTAACAAGTCAGGCGAATGCCTTCACAATCAAACATATACTTTTCGCCAAGCCACCATTTATTCAATGCAGCTCGCCTTTGTTGAATCCGTTCATCGATCGCGCCCAAAAGACCAAATCGTTATCATTAAATATACAAAACATATAAGGCTTAAAACCTACACTTACCTGATAAACACTGGTTGCATTTTATTTACGATACAACGGCTTGATAAGTTCATTGATATCCTCGCGATTAGGCAAATCAAAAATTCTTTTGCCACTCAATACAATCAAATTTGTCGTTTTTAATTGATAAATAGCTTTGACTTCTGATTTATTTATCACGATAACCTTTTCAAACATACGAGTGATTTCAATTGATTCATCACCAATCAGTTCAACCGAAAAGTCTAATTTTCCATCTTTTGCATACTCTCTAAATGCAGCCATGATTATTTTTTTGACAGAAAAATAAATTCTCAAATAAAGCGAAAAACAAATAAGAGATAAAATCGCAGACATCCACCCCATTTTGAGAGCTTCCGTTTCGTGCCACCCCCAACCTACAACAAAAAAGTATACGGTTAACACAAGCGATATAACCGCAACAATAATCAACCAACGTCCGCTTTTCATGGCAATTTCTCTCGTACGGGTTTTTATATCATTTTCATATTGCGAATACTGAATCATCTTCCACCACACACAAATGTACTGCAAAAATTACAATGTAAATAAGAAAAACACTCTTTTGACTAATGACAAAAGAGTGTTTTTATGGAGCGGGAGACGGGATTCGAACCCGCGATATCTGCCTTGGCAAGGCAGCGCTCTACCACTGAGCCACTCCCGCAT
>CAZSIF010000045.1:0-5677 GCA_964607155.1 uncultured Oscillospiraceae bacterium | reverse complement strand
GGACGGACTATATGCCCAATGCCGATTTTGCCGAAAGTATTCTCAACAGTTCTTTTGATTGGAACGGTAAGCGTGCACCTATTCCTTTCGCTACGGAAAATGACACGTTAAACGGTCTTTCCATGATGTTGCAAACTTTGCTAACTAATCAAGCAAGTGTGTTTGCAGATGTCCGCACTTATTGGAGTCCGGAGTCTGTTGCCGAAATGGGCGAAAAACTCAGCGGACTTGCTGCTAACGGTATCATTCACTTGAATAATAGCGGGGCAGCCGCTTTGGACGGTGCAGGTTTAATGACGGAAAACGGACCTTGTATGAAGCCTTGGTGGAAGGTGACTCAAGCGGAAATTGACAAAACTTTGCAAGCAACCGAGTGGCCACCTGCCAACTTGGAATATTTCCGTGGTGGCGGATTTAGTTCCCACTATGTAACTCGTGCACAAATGCCAGCAACAATGATACGTCTCAATCGTATCAAAGGTTTGGGGGTAGTGTTGCAAATTGCCGAAGGTTACACCGTTCAACTTGACGAAAGTCTTGTTCAAAAAATAGAAAAACGTACCGATCCGGCTTGGCCTTCTACCTTTTTTGCTCCCATTCTTACAGGTACGGGTGCGTTTACAAGCGTATACGATGTTATGGCAAAGTGGGGTGCAAATCACTCTTGTTTAACTTACGGACATATAGGTGCAGACCTTATCACTCTTGCAAGTATGTTGCGTATTCCCGTTTGTATGCATAACGTTTCTGCGGATAGAATTTTCCGTCCGCACATGTGGGATGCTTTCGGCACCGACGATCCGACAGGTGCCGATTTTAGAGCGTGCGCTAACCTTGGCCCACTGTACAAATAATTGTATATAGATACAATAACCAAAATATTAGAGGAAACAACAAATGAAAAAAGCAACAATATCTCCATCTATGATGTGTGCGGATTTGCTCGATTTGGCAAGTTGCGTCCGTCAACTGGACGATTGCCACACAGAGTATTTTCATATCGACGTTATGGACGGGCATTTTGTACCAAATCTAATGCTTAACAATGCGTTTTCTTGCGCTTTAAGGCGCATTAGCAATACTCCAATGGATTTTCACTTTATGGTGGAACGTCCCGAACAAATGCTGCCTTGGTTTGATATTCGTCCCGGTGACATTGTAAGCGTTCACTACGAAAGTACCGCACATCTCAACAAATGTTTGCAGCACATACATCAATGCGGAGCGCAAGCATTTGTAGCAATCAACCCTGCAACGTCAGTTAGCGTTTTGGATGCAGTTATCGACGATATCGACGGTGTAGTTGTAATGACGGTAAATCCCGGTTTTGCAGGACAAAAACTTGTCGATAGCGCACTAAAAAAGATTGGCACAGTACGCAAGTGGTTGGATGATAACGGAAAACAAAACTATTCCATTCAAGTGGATGGAAACGTCAGCTACGAAAACGCCACAAAAATGCGTGCAATGGGTGCAGATATTTTCGTGGCAGGCACAAGCAGTGTGTTCCGCAAGGAAATTACAATTGCGCAGGGTATGGATGCCCTTCGTCAAGCAATTTTACTTGGAGAATAACAATGAACAAAATCTTTGTTTTAGGTAGTATCAATGTTGATTACCGTATGTCGGTCGACCGTATGCCCACAGTAGGCGAGTCAAAACTTGGCTATGGCTTTGGCGTAGGTCAGGGAGGTAAAGGCGCTAATCAGGCGGTTGCCTGCAAACGTCTCGGTTGCGATAACGTCTATTTTATGGGTTGCGTCGGTAACGACGACAACGGCAACTTTCTCAAAAAAACAGTGGACAACTACGGCGTGGATGTTTCGGCAGTAGAAACAACCGACAACGTTGTAAGCGGCGCATGTCTAATTATTCTCGACGACAGTCAACAAGATAACTACTTGGTGGTAGATAAGGGTGCAAATATGCACGTCTCCGCCAAAAATGTAAAAGACTTTTTGTTAACTAATGCCACAAAAGGTGATGTTTTTATCACCCAGTTGGAAACCAACTTGGATGCTGTACAAATCGGGTTGCAAACTGCTAAACAAATTGGTATGTACACCATTTTGAACCCGGCACCAATGTGCGATTTTGATAAACAAATGCTAAATTACGTTGATTTGCTCGTTCCTAACCAAACGGAATTGCAACTTCTTGCAGACACTCAAGACATTGCAACTGCTTACAACTCGCTTAGTAGTTACGGCGTTTCGTTGCTTGTTACTCTTGGCGAAAAGGGTAGTGTGTATGTCGATAGTAGTCAAACATACGTTTGTTCCGCAGTAAAAACCACTGTAGTGGATACAACTTCCGCAGGCGATACTTTTATTGGTGCAATCGCACTAAAAAAGGCTTGCGGTGTAAGTGTTTGCGATGCAATGCCCTTTGCTTCGCAATGCTCGGCGATAACAATATCGCGAAAGGGCGCAGGCGAATCCATTCCTAACGTGACGGAAGTCAACAAAATACTAAATCAAGGGGGAAAACAATGTTAAACAAAATCAAAATCGCCCTAATTTGCGTTTTGGTGTGTAGCGTTGCTTTGTGTGTTGTTGTAAATTGCCACACAAATGCTCATGCCGAAACCCCCGCAGACAAATGCGGCTATACAGTCGGCGATAATCTGCTGTACGACTCGGGATTTGAAATCGAAGGTACGACAGAGTTTACCGACGCTCGCGAAATTTCATCAAAATGGAAAAAAGCCTCTTGGGCAGGCACCGATTCTTCCTACTGGGGTTACAAAAAATCAAAATTTAACGCTTACCTTATTTGTAGCGCAAACGGATTGTTAGACGGCGAAAATCCCGTAGTTTATCAGGACATTACGGTAGAAAAAGACACCTACTATGTAATTTCTTTCTATGCTCGTGCTTTTGGCGGAGAGCAAGATATGTCAAATCTTGTTGTGGGAGTTCGCGATCCTAACGGTAACGATCCTTGGACAAACGTTCAACAATACCCGGTGGATTCGCTCGGCGATCCGTGGGAATATCGTCACGTTGTTATTTATTCCGGTACTTATCAAACGTTGCGTATTTGCTTGTTTACTACAAGCATGGTGTATGACGGAACGTTAACAGGCTATCACCTCGACGATGTGGAAATGTATCGTGTAGATACTCCAACGGAGGTTTTGGTAGAGTATCCAACCTTGTATGCAGGCGAAATGTCTAAACTAACCATAAAGGCAAAATTTGTGCAAGGTACCGATTTTGTAACTATCGACGCAAACGATTACGTTACAACAACCGTCACCGCCGATAACGACAATATTTCTGTCGATTCGCAAGGACGAGTTTTCCCCAAACAATCGGGTTTAGTAAATCTATCTACAACAGTTCGTATTTTCGGTGAAACGTTTCAACTTGCCAATCAACAAGTTGCAGTTGCAACTTCATCGCAAGAAGTAACCATTCAGGACGTAATTGTTAGTTCGGACGATATCAACTTTTCTGACCTTTCTGCAATTAACACTTCGGTGTATCTTTCAAACGGTACAATTGCTCCCTACGACAGTTACACGGTAACGTATTCGTCCACCGATGCCAAAGTAGTGTGCATACATACTTTTAACGGAATTAGTTATGCTACGGCAACAGGTAATGGAAATGCTTATATTGTTGCCTACGTCAAATCCGATTTCGGCGATGCTATCGGCACTATGTCGGTAAGTGTTTCTACGGAAAACCACCTTGTCGATCCGGGGTTTGAAGCGCAATACGACTATCATTTCTGGAAGACGGAAGGTCTTGCAGGTTGTAACGTCGACAACGGCAAAACAAACGTGTATATGCACGGCGGAATTGCCAACTTTTGGATTATGGCTCCCGTTTGGTGGGATGCAAGCGTAAAACCCGATTCCTACGCACGAATTTCGCAAGTGGTAACTCTCGAATCGGGCAAGTACGCACTTAGCGCATATATGCGTAGATACAATGCCACAGGCGTAGACGGAATGCTTTCTGGTCAGGGCGGTATAGTAACAATCGGCGCAATCAAACTTGATGACAATATGAACGAAACAGACGTGGTGTATTCACGCGAGTTTGATACATCCTACGGTACAGGTAGCGACTATGGTAAAATCTCAACCGTTTTCGACGTTGCAGACCAAGGTAACTATCTTGTGTTCTTCCGTGTGGACGGCGATGCAAACTATGGTTTGGGCATGCAGGTGGACGATATGGCTTTAACCAAGGCAAAGTATCCCGACAAAATTACCGCAAGTATCTATACCGAATCGGATGTTCTTGCTATCGACGATATTTGCAAAATTACCGTCACTGCACACTATGCCGACGGATCTACGGAAGTGCTAACGGAAGACTTGCGCTATTTCTTCGACGACTACTATGTAGCGTGTCAATCGGCAGGTTTTGTCGTAGCAAAAAGTGGTGGAACAACAACTATGAGAATTGTCGCAAGCGTACTCGACAAACAATACGAAACTTCGTTGGTAATCAACGTCGCAGGCGGTACTGTAACGCCAAATAACAATTCCGCTGGATATTGGTGGGTAATCGGTAGCGTTGCACTTGTTGCGGTAGCGGTTGCCGTTGTATTGATTGTCCGTCGCAAAAGCAAGGGGGATAGATAAATATGACAGCAAAAAGAATAATTAGCCTTGTGCTATGTGTTTTGATTATCGGTGCAACAATGATATTTAGCGCATGTTCACTCTTCGGTGGCAAATACTACGACGATAGCAAAAATCGTGTTGTAAGTAAGCTTAATATAGGCGAATTTGACACTTTAACGTTAGCAAATCAATCGGACGGTAGTTACATTTTAGAAAACGACAAGGTTCGTATGGTGATTAACGCCAACGGTTCCATTCGTGAATATGCCAACAAACAGGCAAATATTTACTTTGTAAAGGACGCCTACAACGCAACACCCGTTCGTTTTGATAGACGTGAAGAATTTGCTATTTCTAACTACGATACCGTTGTTTGCGAAGTACTCGAAAATAACTTGTCTAACAAAAAATTGCAATTTACCTACAAGTTTGACTATATCACAATTGTCACATTCGTAGCGCTTGCATCTCAAGCGGACGAAGCGGTATTTAACGTTGCTTTGTATGGCAACAAGTATAGCGATACCGTTGTCGACGTCGAATATCCGATTTTCGAAGGTATCGACACTCTCAACAAGCAAGAAACCGACTACTTTGTAGCACCTTATGCAACAGGATACCTATTTAGCGATCCAATCAAGTACTTTAACGAAGGTAAGGAAGGTATCGGCAAAACGCAAGGTTTGTATCCGTCCGGTTGGTACTACACAATGCAGTTTGCCTCCTACTATTCAAAGGGACTTGGTGGTTTCTATTGGATGACCAAAGACCCCGGTGACGGACTAAAAAGTTTCTCCTTTATCGGTGACGACGGAAAACTTCGTATGAGCGTCTATCACTATCTCGACGATATGAAAGACGGCGATACAATTTTTGACTACGATACGGTTGTTGCCAACATGACAGACGGTAGTTGGTACGAGGCTGTCGAGCGTTATAAGTCTTGGGCTACCACTCAGGACTACATCCCCGACAAGTTGGAAAATCGTACCGATATCGACCAAAAGTTGTACGAAGATACAACTCTAACTTACTTTGGTTATCGTGCAGATGCTGCAGCAAGTTGGAAAGATATGGTTGCAATCTACGATA
>CAZSIF010000044.1:0-5773 GCA_964607155.1 uncultured Oscillospiraceae bacterium | reverse complement strand
GCAGAACCCTTAACGATAGGAAGAGCGTCGCCGGGGAAGTCGTACTTGGAAAGCAACTCACGGATTTCCATTTCTACAAGCTCAAGGAGCTCATCATCGTCAACAAGGTCGGTCTTGTTCATGAAAACTACGATGTAAGGAACGCCTACCTGACGAGCAAGAAGGATGTGTTCGCGAGTTTGAGGCATCGGGCCATCTGCAGAAGAAACAACGAGGATTGCGCCGTCCATCTGAGCTGCACCTGTGATCATGTTTTTAACATAGTCAGCGTGGCCGGGGCAGTCAACGTGTGCATAGTGGCGAGTAGCCGTTTCATACTCAACGTGTGCGGTGTTAATTGTAATACCACGAGCTCTTTCTTCCGGAGCCTTATCGATTTGGTCATAAGCCATAACTTGAGCGTTTGTTTTCATAGCCATAACCATTGTGATTGCAGCCGTCAATGTCGTCTTACCGTGGTCAACGTGTCCGATGGTACCGATATTGACGTGCGGTTTGCTTCTGTCAAATTTAGATTTTGCCATTGTTGTGTTCCTCCTGAATTTGAATGTTGAAAATATTTTTTCAGATTGATTAAATTATACAATACTTTTGCGTTTTGGTCTACACTTTTTGCGTATTTTTCCAAAACATTATTTTGCAGCGCCACTAATAACCTTTTCTCTTATCGATTTGGGTACTTCAGCAAAGTGGTCAAACTGCATTGAGTAGTTACCTCTGCCCTGCGTGCGGCTTCTAAGGTCGGTTGCATAACCGAACATTTCCGCAAGAGGAATAAATGCATTGATAACCTGAACTCCGTTGCGAAGCTCAATACCCGTAACACTGCCGCGACGACTTGTTACGTTGCCCATAACGTCGCCAAGATATTCCTCGGGGAGAGTAATCTCCACCTTCATCATAGGCTCAAGCAAAACGGGATCTGCAATAGTTGCGGCGTTTTTGAATGCCAGCGAGCCGGCAATCTTGAATGCCATTTCCGAGCTATCCACAGGGTGGAAGCTTCCGTCGTAGACGGTAACCTTAAAGTCCACCATCTCATAGCCTGCAAGAGGACCGTTTTTGCACGCCTCTTGAATGCCGTTATTGATGGGCTGGATGTACTCTTTGGGAATACTGCCGCCGACTGTTGCATCGACAAACTCATATCCCTTGCCTGCATCCTGCGGTTCCATACGAATCTTACAGTGACCGTACTGACCTTTACCGCCCGATTGACGAACGTACTTGCCTTCTGCCTCGACAGCCTTACGAATAGTTTCGCGATAGCTAACCTGCGGTTTACCGACGTTTGCTTCCACCTTAAACTCGCGCAACAATCTGTCCACGATGATTTCCAAGTGCAGCTCGCCCATACCCGCGATGATGGTTTGTCCCGTTTCCTGATCCGTATAAGTCTTAAAGGTCGGGTCCTCCTCCGCAAGCTTGATGAGCGCAAGCGTCATCTTTTCCTGTCCTGCCTTGGTTTTGGGCTCAATTGCGACCTTAATAACCGGTTCGGGGAATACCATGCTATCCAAAACGATAGGTTCTTTTTCGAAGCACAGCGTATCGCCTGTTGTAGTTTCTTTCAAACCTACCAAAGCTACGATTTCGCCTGCGTAGGTTTCCGGAATTTCCTCACGCTGAGCAGCATGCATTTGTAACACCTTGGTTACGCGCTCGCGCTTACCCTTGGTGGAATTGTAAACGTAGCTACCTGCTTGAAGCTTACCGCTGTACACACGACAATAAGCCAGTTTGCCAACAAACGGGTCCGCAACAATCTTGAATGCCAAGCCGCAGAAAGGTTCATCGTCATCCGTTTTACGAACAAGTTGTTTACTTTCGTCGTTAACGTCAAATCCGACAACGTGGTCAATATCCACGGGGCTGGGAAGATAGTCGCAAACTGCGTCCAAAAGCTTTTGTACGCCCTTGTTTTTGTAAGCCGTACCGCACAAAACGGGATTAACCTTTAATTCGATTACTGCTTTGCGCAATGCGGTTTTGATTTCGTCTACGGAAAGATCGCCTTCGGCAAAAAACTTTTCCATCAAATCGTCATCCGTTCCTGCGACAAACTCAACCAACTCGTCATGAGCCTGATTAACTTCGTCAACCATATCTGCGGGAACATCCGCCTCCTCGATGTTTACACCTGTGGGATCGTTGTAGAAAAATGCTCTTTTAGTGATAACGTCAACTATTCCGCGGAAGGTTTCCTCCTTGCCGATGGGTAGTTGAATTGGCAGTGCATTTGCCTTAAGACGCTCGCGCATCATCTTTACTACGTTGTAGAAGTTGGCTCCGTTAATATCCATCTTATTAACGAATGCAATACGCGGAACGTTGTATTTTGACGCCTGATGCCAAACCGTTTCACTTTGCGGCTCTACGCCGCCCTTTGCACAGAACACTGCAACCGCTCCGTCCAAAACGCGCAATGAACGCTCTACCTCAACGGTAAAATCGACGTGCCCCGGCGTATCGATAAGGTTAATGCGGTAATCAACGTTGTTATAGTGGTTGATCCAATGAACCGTAGTCGCTGCGCTGGCGATGGTTATACCACGCTCCTGCTCCTGCGCCATGCTGTCCATAACCGCCGTACCCTCGTGCGTTTCGCCGATCTTGCGGGTTTTCCCGGAGAAAAACAGTATTCTTTCGCTGGTAGTTGTTTTTCCTGCATCGATATGCGCCATAATACCGATATTACGCACATTTTGCAGGGGATAAATTCTTGCCATTACCGATCAAACTCCTGTAATTACCATCTGAAATGCGCAAACGCCTTGTTAGCTTCGGCAGCTCTGTGCATTTCTTCCTTTCTCTTGAATGCGTTACCTGTTTCGTTGTAAGCGTCCAAAAGCTCTCCAGCCAAGCGCAGATGCATGTATCTTTCGCTACGTTTACGAGCGAACAGCACCAACCAACGGATAGCCAAAGTCTGACGTCTTTCAGGTCTAACCTCCATAGGTACTTGGTAGTTTGCGCCACCCACACGCCTTGCCTTACATTCGAGCATGGGCATAAGGTTGCTGATTGCCTTGTTGAACACTTCCATCGGATCTTGTCCCGTTTTAGCCTTGATTTCATCAAAAGCATTGTAGACAATTTCCTGAGCAGTACCCTTTTTACCGTCCAGCATAACTTGATTGATAACCTTAGTTACCACCTTGGAGCCATACACGGGATCGGGTAGAACGTCCCTCTTGGGGACACCGCTTCTTCTGGGCATGATGTTTTTCCTCCTTGTTAGATTTTGTTGATTTAATTTTGTTTTTGCCAATACAGCCAACTCAACGCACCACTCCATTGATGCGGAGAAACTTCTGCCTGTGCCGAGATGTTTTTCGGCACTCGGCGGACATGCCGCCGGCATACTGCTTATCGGAGAAAAGTCAAAACTAAACAATCCGACTATTCACCAAATTGAACTGTATATAGTTTTGTTCCTAAGTATTAGTTCTTAGGACGCTTTGCGCCGTACTTGGAGCGAGATTGTCTGCGATTTGCAACACCTGCAGTATCCAACGTACCACGGATAATGTGGTAACGAATACCTGGCAAGTCACGAACTCTGCCACCACGAATCAATACAACGCTGTGCTCTTGAAGGTTGTGACCTTCGCCGGGGATATAGCACGTTCCTTCCATACCGTTGGTACGACGAACACGCGCAATCTTACGGAGAGCCGAATTGGGCTTTTTGGGAGAAGTTGTAGTAACGTTAAGACAAACGCCTCTTCTTTGAGGGCAGCTTGCCAACAGAGGAGATTTACTCTTTTCTGCATCACGTCTTCTTCCTTGCTTGATCAATTGGTTGATTGTAGCCATTTTTTACCTCCTTTCAATAGTGAATGTCGGATATTTCAACAAGGAAATATCTATATATGTGTTCGCACAAAAAGTACGTTCACAATCAAGTAATTATAGTGTAGACAAAAAGTAAGCTAAATTTTCAGCTTGCCCACCGCTCCGCATGGAACGTCGACATCAAAGCAATCGGAAAGTTCCTCCATGCTACTGCCTATTACAAACGGCACGTTAAACAGCCTTGCCGCCTCTGTAAGTACTGCGGTGTATTCTCTATCCGCATCGGCTGCAATAACAATTTCAGCAACGTTGCCACCCTTCATTTCACGAAGTATTTGCTTTTTTCCGATAACAAAACGTGAGCTATCTTTATCCATAAAACACCAAGTTATATTTTACCAAAATATAGCAAGGTCGTCAAGCATTTTTACAGCCTGACGACCTTGTTTGTGCAAAATTATTTATTTGACATGCACTGCGTCACGTCATTTGCGTTGCCATGCGAGTTGCGAGCAAGCTTGTTTTGCCAACAACGACGTGCAATTATTCTGCGACCTCGTCCACAACATCCTCGTCCGCAAGCTCCTCGTTTTGAGCTTCCTGCGTGGGAACAAGCTCTAGCTCGCGATACTGTGCAAGTCCCGTTCCTGCGGAAATCATCTTACCGATGATAACGTTTTCCTTCAAGCCGTACAGCGGGTCAGACTTGTTTTTGATTGCAGCCTCGGTAAGAACTCTGGACGTTTCTTGGAAGGACGCTGCCGAAAGGAAGCTATCCGTTGCCAAGCTCGCTTTGGTGATACCAAGCAGAATTCTCTTGGCGGTTGCGGGTACACCGTCGTCCTCCAACGCCTTGTTGTTTTCTGCCTCGAAGCGGAAAATATCTACCACTTCACCGGGAAGCATATCGGTTGTGCCAGCATCCTCAACACGCACCTTACGCAGCATCTGACGAACGATAACTTCAACGTGCTTATCGTTAATCTCAACGCCGTTAGTACGGTATGTCGCCTGAACTTCCTTTACAAGGTACTCTTCCACGGCTTTAAGTCCCTTAGTGGACAGTAAATCCTGCGGATAGATAGAGCCTTCTGTGATAGGTTGACCGCTTTCCAGCTTATCGCCGTTGTGAACAAGCACACGCGATGTGTACGGAATGGAGTATTCCGTCATTTTGCCATTGATGTCCGTAACCTGAACAACCTTTTTATCAGTATGCTCGGGTATCGTAACGGTACCGCTAACCTCACTGAGAACAGCGCAGCCCTTTGGTCTACGAGCCTCAAACAATTCCTCTACGCGCGGAAGACCTTGTGTGATATCGTCCGACGTAGCAACACCGCCAGTGTGGAAGGTACGCATTGTAAGCTGAGTACCTGGCTCACCGATGGACTGAGCGGCAATAACGCCTACCGCTTCGCCGAGGTTGACAGGCTTGCCGGTTGCCATATTGGAACCGTAGCACTTGCAGCACACACCATGCTCCGAACGGCAGGTAAGTACCGTACGCATAAACAACTTGGTGATGCCTGCTTTTACGATTTCCGCCGCAAGATCGTCGGTAATCATTGTATCGCCGGGGCAAATAACCTCGCCCGTAGTGGGATTTACAACGTCATCGATGACGTATTTACCAATAATACGATCCTCGAATTTTTCGATAATTTCGTCCTTGCCGGAACCACGGAAAGCCTCTATCCACATACCCTGCGGACGGCTGCCTGCCGAGCAATCCTCCTCGCGAACGATAACGTTTTGAGCAACGTCCACCAAACGACGAGTAAGATAACCGGAGTCTGCGGTTTTAAGAGCCGTATCGGCAAGACCTTTACGTCCACCGTGCGATGAAATAAAGTATTCCAAAACGGACAAACCTTCACGGAAGCACGCCTTAACTGGCAACTCGATGGTTCTACCGGAGGGGTCGCTCATCAAGCCACGCATACCGCACAGCTGACGAATCTGGTTCATGCTA
>CAZSIF010000043.1:0-6438 GCA_964607155.1 uncultured Oscillospiraceae bacterium | reverse complement strand
GAAGAGGCGCTTACCATGTCCGATACCATTGTGGTAATGAAAGACGGCGTGGTGCAGCAGATTGGTACTCCTACAAAGGTGTATGACGAGCCTGCAAACGCATTCGTTGCCGACTTTATTGGGGAATCCAACATTCTTTCCGGCATAATGGTCAAGGATTTTTGCGTTGATATTTCCGGACATCGCTTTGAGTGCGTGGATAAAGGATTTAAGTACAACGAGCCGATAGACGTTATTATCCGTCCCGAGGATATCCGCATTGTGGACACAAACGACAAGCAATGCCTTGTGGAGGCGGAAGTGCTTACCTGCGTGTTTAAGGGCGATCACTATCAGGTAACTGCGCTTACCTTCGGCGACGAGCGCAACGAAATTATCATTCACGATAACGTGCAGGTTAACGTTGGCGACGTTATCGGCATATACATCAAGCCGTTCGATTTCCACATCATGCACAAGGCTCGGCTTATCAACACGCTTGAGGGCGAAATGTACGATACCGGCGTTGTTGAACTGTGCGAGGGACGCTTCCCCTGCAACAGCGAGCTGCCCGAGGGCACCAAGGTTAAGGTTACCGTTGATTTTGACGACGTGGAGCTTACCGACGACGAGGAGGACGGCGTTATAGGCGCAACCGTTATATCCACGATATACAAGGGCAGCTACTATCAGTGCATTATTCGCACGGATACCTACTACGACTTTTTTGTTGATAGCGACTATGAGTGGCTTATCGGCGACCGCGTTGGCATAAATATCGCGCCCGACAAGTTGATTATCGAAGAGGTTAAGGAGGTTGCCGATGAAAACTAAGTTCAAGTTTTCACGCAAGGCTTTTGCTTATCCGTACATGGCTTTTTTGCTGTTGTTTGTGGTAACCCCCCTTGCAATAATACTTATCAATGCGTTTCTCGACGCGGATAAGCAGTTTACGCTGCAAAACTTTGCGGAGTTCTTTTCCAACGCCGGCGGCGGAATGACCGTGCTTGGCAATTCGCTGCTTATCGGTGTCGCAACCACGGCAATTTGTCTGCTTATCGGCTATCCGTGCGCGTACTTTTTGGCAAAGTATCACGCGTCCAACAAAGTGTTTGTGCTGATGTTCATTTTGCCCATGTGGATAAACTTTCTTATCCGTACGCTGTCCACAAAGGCGATTTTCCTTGCGTTGGATTTCGAGTTGGGCATGGGCACGGTAATGTTCGGTATGGTGTACAACTATTTGCCGTACATGATTTTGCCGTTGCACACAACCTTGATATCCATCGACCACAGCTACGTCGAGGCGGCAGAGGATCTCGGTGCGGATAGGCTTACCGTGCTGCTAAAAACCGTTTTGCCGCTATCAGTGCCGGGAATTATCAGCGGTATCACGATGACGTTTATTCCGGCAATATCAACCTTTGCCATTTCGGAAATTCTTTCCGGTAGCAAAATATATCTGTTCGGCGATGCAATCAACATGCATTTTTCCAAAACCATCAATAGCTTTGGCGTTGGCAGCGTTATGAGCCTTGTTATGCTTGTGCTTGTGATAGTGGCTAACGTGCTGGTCAATTTGACCAATAAGGAAGAGGAGGTAAAAAGCGTATTATGAAAAACGAAAAAATCAAACGTCTTTTTGCCGAAGGCTATCTGTTGGTGATTTTGGGCGTGTTGTATTTGCCTATACTTATCATTATTGTGTACAGCTTTTCCGGCACAAGCAATTTCCGCTTTACCGACGGCTTTACGCTAAGCAGTTACAAGGCGTTGTTTTCCGAGGACGCAGCCGCCCTTGCAGACGCTCTCAAAAACACGGCTATTCTTGCAATTTCGGCAAGCGTTATCTCCACAATTTTGGGCGCATTTTCCTCAATAGGCATATTTTGCTTGAAAAAGCGCGTTAAAAAAATAACCCTTACGGTAAATCAGCTGCCCATGATTAACAGCGAAATCGTAATGGCTGTATCGCTCATGGTGTTTTTTGCCGCGTTTAGCTTTGCGTTCCCACAGGGCATGACGCGTCTTATCATCAGTCACGTCGCTTTTTGTACGCCAAACGTCGTTTTGGCAATTTTGCCTCGGCTTCAAAAAATGGATCCCAACATGTACGAGGCGGCGTTAGACCTCGGCGCAAGCCCGTTTTCCGCTTTGATAAAGGTGGTGTTTCCCTATCTGACACCGGGGATTGTGAGCGGCTTTGCAATGGCGTTTACGCTGTCGTTGGACGACTTTATTATCACGCAGTTCAACAAGGGCGATACAGGCATCGAAACCCTTTCCACCTTTATCTACGAGGACGCAAGGGTAAAATCTCTTGAACCGTTTTGGTTTGCCGTGTTTAGCATTTTCTTTGTGGTAATGCTTGCTCTGCTACTTATAACCAATGTGGCTAAATCGGGCAAAAAGGAGGGCGCAAGATGAAAAAGCTTTTTGCCACTCTGCTTGTTGCCGTGATGTTGCTTGTATCGGTGTGTAGTCTGTTTGCATGCACGCAGGACGAGCAGGTGGATAGTCTTGTTATCTACAACTGGGCGGATTATATTTATCCGGAGTGGGAGCAGGACTTTAAGGATTACTACAAAAGCGTTACGGGCAAAAGTATCGCGCTGACCTACGTTACTTTCGACACGCCGGAAACGCTAATAACAAAGATTACAAAGGGCGATAGCAACGTTGACGTTATGGCGCCGAGCGAATATGCCATTCAAAAGCTGATGGTGGACGATTGGCTTGTTCCGCTCAACTATTTTTCCGACGACTATCTTGATACGACGGGACTTAACGGTTTTGTTAAATACAGCGACAACGTTGACCAAAGCATTATCGAAAAAATCCGCGACGGCTTTACGGGGCTGACCTGTGTTCGTGAGGACGGCACAACCTACACGGCGAGTATGATAGACTACATGGTACCGTATATGTACGGCACGCTGGGCATTTTGTACAATCGCGCCGCCTTCAACAGGCTGGGTATTACGGCGGAAAAAATGAACAAAGCCAATTGGGGCATTCTGTTCAACGATAGCGGCAACGGCGACGGTAGCCTTCTTTCTGAGGAGCTTACCGGCTCCATTTTGATGAAGGACAGCATTCGTGATACCTATGCGGCAACGCTGTTTTATCTTGTGGAAAGCGGCAGACTGGACGGCTTGACCACCGATGACGGCAGACTGTACACAGAATTGAACGCATCGGAGCTGATTAACCTTGTGGACGATAACATTATCGAAAAATGCAAGGAAGTGCTTACCGAGCAAAAGGAACAGCTATTCGGTTACGAGGTGGATTTCGGTAAGGACGACCTGTTGAAGGGTAACGCAATGGTAGACCTTGCTTGGAGCGGCGACGCAATGTACGCCGTGGAAGAAAGTTGGACAACGCACTTCGACGACGATAACGACGGCTTGTGCGATATGTGCCTTGAAAAAATGTCCGAACTGGACCTTGACGACGGCGAATACGAGTTGGCATACTATGTGCCGCACACCTACGGCAACATCTGGTTTGACGGTTGGATTGTGCCTCGCACCTACAACCCCGAGCATATGACGGCAATCAAGCTGTTTATCAACTTTTTGAACACGCCAAGCGTTGCGGCGGCAAATATGTACGAAATTGGCTATTCTGCGGCAGTATCGCCGGATGTTGTTGCGAACGATGTTGACGCACGAGCAACTCTAACGAGGCTGTACTATGTTGACGCGCCCGAGTATTACGAGTTTACCGACGACGAGTTGGCGGAAAACGACGGCGAATACTCCTACGATAGTTGGGACGAGTTTGCGGTGGAATTTTTTGAAGCGGTGGACGACTACGATAACAGCAACTGGCGTTATCCGTTTGTATCGGCTGCGGCAAATGCAGGTGGCAATCGTGGTATAGATACGCTCGGCATGATGCGCGACTTTGGCGATAAAAACGCGGAAGTGGTAACAATGTGGAACTACGTTCGCTCCGCAGGCGTTTCCGCTTGGGGTGTTGTCGCTTGGACGGCAGGCGTAATTGCACTTCTTGCAGGTGCGGTCGCGGTGGTGGCTTTAATATCTCGTCGCCAAAAAATGACGGTGATAGTTGCCAAAGCGGAGAAGTAGCGACGTGTACCTCTTTGTGTGGTTTAATGCCACATATTGCGGTATTTAATTGCTTATAATAACAAATAAAAGCGGAACCAATGCGTTTATTGCATCGGCTCCGCTTTTTGCTTGTAGTAAAAAAATCCACACCCAATGCTGCATTGATTGGCAAGCTATATGCGGTGCAGTGCGGGTGTGGATTTTTTTATTTGTTATAGGGTATTACAGCAGCTTGAGGTACAGCTCTTTGATTTCTGCAACGCTGGTGTCGCGGGGGTTACCGGGACGGCAAGCGTCTGCAAAAGCCGATTCTGCAAGGAAGTCGAGGTCTTCGTGCTTGACGATATCCTTGAGGTCGGTGGGAATACCAACGTCAACGGAAAGCTGTCTAACCGCGTCGATTGCAGCCTTTCTTGCTTGGTCAAGGCTCATTTCGTCTACGCCCTTAACGCCCATTGCCTTGGCGATATCTCTGTACTTTTCGCCTGTGGCAGGTGCGTTGTATTCCATAACCGTCGGCAAAATGATTGCGTTTGCAACTCCGTGCGGAGTATCGTACAGTGCGCCCAAGGGGTGTGCCATGCTGTGTACAATGCCCAATCCGACGTTGCTAAAGCCCATACCTGCAATGTATTGACCGAGCGCCATGCCCTCTCTGCCGCTATTCTTGTTTGCAACGGCGTCGCGCAGCGAGTTGGCAATAATTTCGATTGCCTTGATGTGGAACATATCGGAAAGTGCCCATGCACCCTTTGTGATGTATCCTTCGATTGCGTGCGTAAGTGCGTCCATTCCCGTTGCGGCGGTAAGTCCCTTGGGCATTGTGCTCATCATATCGGGATCTACAACTGCAACCACGGGGATATCGTGCACGTCAACGCAAACCATTTTGCGATTCTTTTCCGCATCGGTAATAACGTAGTTGATGGTAACCTCTGCAGCGGTGCCTGCCGTTGTGGGAACGGCAATGATGGGTACAGACTTGTTTTTGGTGGGAGCAACGCCTTCCAACGATACTACGTCTGCAAACTCCGGATTTGCAATAATGATGCCGATTGCCTTAGCCGTATCCATTGCCGAGCCGCCGCCGATTGCAACAATGCAATCCGCCTTGCTTGCCTTGAATGCGTCTACGCCTGCTTTTACGTTTGTAACGGTGGGGTTAGCCTTTATTTGCGTGAATGTATCGTACACGATGCCTGCGTTATCGAGGATATCCGTTACCTTTTTGCTTACGCCGAACTTAACAAGGTCGGGGTCTACGCATACGAGGACTTTGTTAAAGCCTCTTGCTTTGATTTCCGTTGCAATTTCGTTGATTGCACCCTTGCCGTGATAGCTGGTTTCGTTAAGAACAAATCTGTTTGCCATTGTATTTTCTCCTTGTCGATTATTTTTTACCGCTCGGTCGCTTTATATACCTGCGGTTATTTTTTTTGTTGATGCTCATGTGTGCACACTACCCGTAAACGTACGCTTGATACGCCCTGCCGATGTGGGCTACGCACGCTTTGCAGGCATAAGCATTTTATGCCACCGATGCAAGCAGTGCATGTCGCATGTATTAGATGAGCTTGCCATAAGTGAAAGCGGTGCTTGTTGCAAGCGGCATAACGCACGCCAAGGCTTTACCGCATTTTGTGCGGCGACTTGCCGTTTACTTTAATCTTGCCACACCGACCTTAATTTTACCATAACTTGAGATGTTTTTCAAGCACTATTGTAAATTTTGTTTGCAGTAAATTCTCAAAGGCAGAATAATAGTTTTTTTATTAGTTCGTCATTGACTTGGTAACCTTGAAGTGCTGTAATGTACTTGCGACGTAAATAAATATTCCAATGGAGAAAGTACATTTTGGCAGAGATGTACATTTTTCGCATTACATAAAACTTTTTCCATAGGGATACAATATTATGTTTGCGTCGCCTCTCGTATCAAAGACAGAAACACAATTTTATGGACACTATGAAAAGAAGTGTATCAAAGAAAGTAAGCGTATGGGTAAATGTAACTCATACGCTTTAATCGTTATTTGTGAAGCCTGTGTTGCATAACGGAAGCGATGTCGATTTTATAAACGATATTTATTTCGCGTTCTTTGCCCGTTGTTTTCGGTGAGCCGCCGATAATAATTCTGTCAATCAGTTCGAAACACATTTCGCGCGTAAGTTCGGGAACTTCGAGATATTTCTTTATATCCCGTATAAAATCGTCTGCGGTTTGTAGCGTTGTTTCCGTTTCGCTCAATTTCTTTTCAAGTTCTTCTATTTCCGTCGTAAGCGTTTTTTGCTCGGCGGAATATTTTTCTATAAAGTTAATACAAATATCTTCGGGCATTTTGCCTTTTACTCTATCTTCGTAGGCGACTTGCATTAAACG
>CAZSIF010000042.1:0-7105 GCA_964607155.1 uncultured Oscillospiraceae bacterium | reverse complement strand
TGCCATAAAAAATGCACCTCCTAAAAGTGTCTAACTTTTGGGGTGCATTTCAATCACGTTTGACTTTTTTATTTGCAAAATCCACTGTTAGCGCACAAGTACAGCCATACACTCTGTTTTGCCCACTGCCAATATTGCATTGGCACACAATTACAACCACTAAAACAAATAGTTTACAGAAAGAATAACGATACTCGTTATTATCAGCACAACGCCGACAACTCTATTTAACGTTTTGGCACTTGCCTTGTTTGCGATTTTTGCCGCAATAAGCGACCATATAAGCGTAAATACAACACAAGCAATCAGACAAACAATGTCCGGCATGCCGCCGATTACAAAGTGACTAACGCCGCCTGTCAATGCCGTGAACGCCATAATGAAAACGCTTGTGCCGACTGCCATGTGCATTTCGTATCCAAGGAACACGGTAAGCACAAACAGCATCATCATTCCACCGCCTGCGCCCACAAAGCCACAAATAAAGCCGATAACCACACCGCCGATAATTGATTTTATCAGGCGTTGTTTTTTATCTTGATTTAGCATTTGCTCCTTTGTGTTTGCAACAGGAAAAATGATAAATTTAAGTCCGATAATTATCATTGCTATCTGCATAGTGTAGCTCATTGCGTTTTCCGGCACAAGTTTGCCGATAAGGCTACCGGCAACCGTCATCGCCAACACGCTGATAAGCAATGCCAAACTATTTTTTATATCAAGATTTCCGTTTTTCTTGTACGTCCAAGCGCTGATTGCACTTGCAAGCACGTCACTTGCCAAGCCAATGCCCACAGCCTGATAGGCAGGAATATCCAAAAAAGTGATAAGCATCGGTCCGATTACCGCCGCCGCACTCATACCGGCAAACCCAGTGCCTATGCCCGCACCAGCTCCGGCAAGGAAACATATCAATATTTTATAAAACATTTTTCTCCTTGTTGCGTCCTAAACACTCGACACAAATCATATAAACCATTGTTAAGCTGATTATACTCTTAAGCAACGAAATAGTCAACAAAATATGCAAAAGGCACTGCCAAGCTGAAAACAATCTGTTGTATTTAACCGCCGAACAAAACGCTCCGATTAAAGCACAAAAAACAAAGCAATGATATTTAACAATCGTTTAATATCAATTATTGTCACGTTTAATATCCGTTATAAACACAAAGCGATAAAATACGTTATTACTACACGCCGCACTTGCATTATCGCCACACACCTTGCGTATACTGCAAATACAAGCACGAAAACAAATTGCACCACTCGCCGCTACGCACGGAAATCCGGTCGCCATATAGCAAGCTATTGAGATTATATATTCACAGATATGGCATTTTGCGTTTTTTCTTAAAAAATGAACACATTTTTTCTTTTTGTGCTTGACACGAACGACACTTTTCGTTATGATTAGGCTAACAAGCACAGACACAAACAGGGCACCCCGTAAAGTCCGCTGCTTGAAATTATTATTGGAGGAACTTTTTATATGAAAAAACAACTTTTATCCGCATTGTGCGTAATTGCGCTTGTGTTGTGCATTTGCGTTCCTCTTGCGGCATGTACCGAAAAAGCCGAACAAAACACGGTGATGAACGTCAGCTTAAACCCCGAAGTGGAGTTTATTTTGGACGGCAACAATAAGGTAATTAGCGTTAACGCTTTGAATGAGGACGGAAACCTTGTAATTAACGGTCAAGCCTTTGTGGGCAAGGATGCAGATAAGGCAATCGAGCTGTACATTGAAGTCTGCAAGGAAACAGGCTTTATCGTTACAGGCAACGTCAAAAACGGCGAAAACGAAATTAAAATTGCATTTTCCGGCGAGGACGCACAAAAGCACTACGACGAAATCAGCAAGAAAGTAGAAAAATACCTCTCCCAAGAAAATATCAATGCCACACTCCAAAAGGCAGCCGATTTGACCACTGAGTACATCAACAACCTCGTTGCAGAGTGCGCTCCGCAAATTGACGCGGCTAAGCTTGCGGCACTATCAGAAATGGAAAAAATCGAGCAACTTGCAGAGTCGAGAAAAGAAACTGCAAACATGTACTCGCAGGCGTTAAAGGACGCATACTATCAAGCCAAAGAGGCTGCGTTAAACCAAGCTCGCATCGACGCTGTAAAAGCACAACTATCCGACGTGCAACGTTTGGCATTGTCCGTGGCAGAAGCTTCCTACACAAGCGCGTGCGAAACGCTTGAACTTACTCGCAATACAGTGCTCGTAAACGCAGATAGCCCCTATCAGTTGGCTTTGGTTGCATTTAGAGAAGCAAAAACGGCATACCTCAACTATCGCAACTACGTTGCACAAAATACCGATGCCGATACCGCCAAGCTTGACCAATTGGCAAATGCACTTGATAAGGCGGAAACCGCACTGGAAAACGCTTACACCACTGCAAACAACCAGCTTGACACACTGCACTCGACAATGACAAGTGCCTACAACTCCGTTTGCTCGGCAATCACGGCATTTGGAGTTAACGTCAACGAGCTCATCGACCAATCGGCGGCGAGCATAGATACCGCATTGACCAACTTTGAAACAAGCTTTGCAACGGCTCACAACCAAGCCATCACATCAGCGCAAAGCTCTTGGAACGCAATGAAAGAGCAACTCAAAAAAGGCTATCAGCCCGAGGAGCAATAATTCAATAACAACACATATACGCCTGAAGGACGCCTTTTGCCTTCGGGCGTATTTTTTATGCTTATCAAGCTCGCCCAATAACATCGCCGATATTTCAAACCAAATCCGAAAGCCCCGCACCGTTGTCGGAATTCAGCTCATTTCCTTCCCCAAAACAGGTGACCGACCAACCGCACGTTATCACACCGTCACATTAAAACCGACATAAAAATCCGCGCAAAAACACTGCACAAAACGCATTAGACTTTCAAAACATCAACCGCGTGCGAATTTACAAAACCGCACCGCCATTTTGGTTGCGTCGAGCAGAAAAATGTAGTATACTATGACTGCGTGCAGGTTTGAGAATATGCCAAAAATAATACCTGCATATGGAGGAAAAAATGAAGCAAGCTGTTTTAGTTGTTGATATGCTAAACGATTTTGTTACAGGCGCACTAAAATGCGATAGGGGCTTGGCAATCGTGCCCCAAACGGCAAAACTGTGCAACGAAGCTCGCAAGGCTGGCGTGCCCGTTATTTTTTGCAACGATGCGCACATAAAGGGAATTGACCACGAACTTAAACTGTGGGGCGACCACGCCATTGCGGGAACTAAGGGGGCGGAGGTTATACCGGAATTGCACCTTTGCGAAAAGGACTACGTTGTGCCCAAACGTCGTTACAGTGGATTTTTCCACACCGACCTTGATTTGCTTTTGCACGAACTTGGCGTAGATACCGTTATAATGACGGGCTTGCATGCACACATGTGCGTACGTCACACCACCGCCGATGCCTACTGTCTTGGCTATAATATTCAAGTTGCCAAGGATGCAACCGATAGCTTTACGCAGGAGGACTACGATATCGGCATCAAATACTTAAAGGACGTTTACGGAGCGGAAATTACCGACGTAGATACCCTTATTGCAGATTGGAACAAATAACTTACAAAAAAACAAGGACGACTTTCAAAATGAAGTCGTCCTTTTTTATTATATAAAAGCCATTTTCGACACTTAAATGCCCATTAGTGCGTATCTTAAATGCCTAAAGTCACATTTAATACTAAAATTATCGATAAATAAACGTGGGCTGCGTGTGGTCACGCGTTGCAGTGGAGTTTGCAAAATCTATCTCGTAGTGATGATAACGCGTGTAAGTTTCCGCATGCGTCAAAGTTATTTCCACAATGCGCATATCGGGATTAGATTCTTCGACATACTCACTGTAATCCAAGCCGAATTGACGCTTGAGCATCTTGCGCAACTCGGCATTTTGCTGTTCGCACGGGTGCCCGACGGAAGTCGCCACACCCTGCATAGATGATGCACCGTGACAAAGCGCAACGTTAGGACACACCTCGATATCGCGCATAAGTTTGTTGCCGACTTTGCTCAACACATACATTTTGCCATCCGTAAAAATTGCGTGCAGGTCGCGTATCGAAATCATATTGTTGGAGGTGGATGCAAGGCACATTTCTACCATATGCCCAAAATTTTCACGCAAAACCTCCACGCCTCTATCAAAATAATTAACGCCGTCCATAAAAACCGCCTTTTGCGCACGCCACAAATTCACACAAAATCTGCCGTGTGCAATTTATTTACTACTACATTGTACCACTTAACGGCACGTTTAGTCAATGGTAACAAAAAAGTTTTTGCACAAACTTTGTCGTTGTACGTTGCGCCGCACCACTTACGCCACACAACCGATTTGCACAAAATTGAAAATGAGTTCGGCACAATGCCGAACTCAAACTCAACTAATATACGCCTGCATTTTACAGCACATAGCTTGCAAAAATACACTTTTGCAATGCTATCGTTTTTGGTTATTTGCAAATCACAAACAACCACCTCATAAGCCGAGGGAAAAAGTCCTTGCAGGCAAATGCTTTTGCTTGTATTACAGTGCGTTAAGCTGTGCAAGCATTTCGTCCACGTCAACGCCGTGAACAGCAGCCGCTTCCTCGACGGTTTCCTGATGAGCAAGCAAGCAATGGATGCATCCCATGCCATAGCTACCAAAAACCTGAGCCGCCTCCGGCTTAACCTGCAAAACGTCCACAATACGCATATCCTTGGTTATCATAGTACACACTCCTTATAGATTTTTTTCAAGCTCATTTTACTATATTATCCCCTTTTTGACAAGAATTTTTGCATTGTTTGCACATAATATTTTGGCAATACACACATCTGTTAAAAAATCCCGAAAAATAATGGCAAATTCCCCACCCGAATTCTATCATCTCAAAAGGTGAATTTTGCCCTGATAATTCACTAATCAAAATTTATTGCAACAAAGAGTATTCTCACCGCTTGACTAATTGTTGCGACTGTTGTATAATCGCATTATATCGAACATTTGTTTCAAATATCGACTGCGCGACCGTGCCAAATGCCCCTCGCACATACGGCTCACACCACACAAGCCGCATTTGACCAAGCCTATACCAAAGGAGCAAACATGAAAGAAAAGATATATTACTGCATAGACATGAAAAGCTTTTTTGCGTCGGTTGAATGTGCCGAGCGCGGACTAAATCCATTGACCACCAAGCTAGTAGTTGCCGACCAATCACGCGGAAAGGGAGCTATTTGTCTTGCCGTATCGCCAAAGCTCAAATCGATGGGTGTACGCAACCGTTGCCGTTTGTTTGAAATTCCATCGAACATCGATTACATCATTGCCAAGCCGAGCATGAAAAAATACATCGACTACTGTGCGGACATTTACGACATATATTTGGACTACGTTGCGCCGGAGGATATACACGTTTACTCCATCGACGAAGCGTTTATCGACGCCACCACATACATTGCGCTGTACAAAACCACGCCAAAGGCGTTTGCAAAAAAGCTCACAAACGAAATTGCCTCTCGCCTGCACATTCCCGCCAGCGTCGGTATCGGCACAAACCTGTATCTCGCCAAAATCGCATTGGATATCACCGCAAAAAACGCGCCCGATCACATCGGCATACTAAACGAACAAGAATACTGCAAAACTCTATGGTGCCATCGTCCGATAACGGATTTTTGGAACGTTGCAAAGGGCACCGCCACACGCCTTGCCAACTACGGTGTGTTCGATATGGAAGGCATAACACGCATGCCGGAGCCGCTGCTAAAACGTCTTTTTGGCAAAAACTACAAAATCTTGCTTGACCACGCTTGGGGCAAGGAAAGCTGCACCATGCAAGATATCAAATCATACAAAAGCCAAACGCATTCCGTTTCGCAATCGCAAATTCTATTTGAAAATTATCCGACGGAAAAGGCGCGCATCACACTGCTGGAGATGACGCTAAACCTTTGCCAAGAGCTGATTCGCCGCGGCGTGATAACAAACTCCGTGGCAATAACCGTGGGCTACTCCGATGATACCGTTCCACCGACGGGCGGTAGCCGACACATGACACAAACCACAAATGCTTATTCCGTAATCAAGCAATACGTCGCTGAAATTTTCGATACGACCACCCGCCGAGACATGAAAATACGCAAACTATCCGTTGTTTTTGGCAATGTTATGGACAAGGTTTGCCAAGGCTACGATATTTTTACCGATATCGACGCCATCGAACGGGAAATCAGGCTGGAACACACCGTTCTCGGCATAAAGGATAAATTCGGCAAAAACGCACTGCTGCGTGGCGTGGATTTGTGCGACGGCGCAACGGCACAGGATAGAAACAAGCTCATCGGCGGACATAATGCTTAAGTATAACGCATTGACTTGAATATTTTTGTTATACAAACGTACTATCGCGCCCACAAAAAGGCGATGCATAACTGAACACCCCTACGCTTTGTTAAAAAACACAACACCTCGAATGCACGCGCTACGCCTTACGGCACACGAAACGGCAACGACCTTAAAGAGATTATAAATTCACTTTTAACACGCAATTAATAAATTGCCAAAAAGCTACCGCTGCAATTTTCGCACGGAACTCGCTTACTTCATTTGCTATAACAAGTAATTTATAGGTAATGGGCACAAAATCGTTGCCTTTTTTGCAAGAACGTGCTATAATCTCACAAGTTGAATATGGGGGCATAGCTCAGTTGGTAGAGCGCTTGAATGGCATTCAAGAGGTCAGGGGTTCGACTCCCCTTGTCTCCACCACTTAGAACCGCGGTCGAACCCGTGGTTCCTTTTCATTTGTATTAAAGGCGTAGCAGGGATTATCATAAAGACTAAAAAGTACGAAAATAAAGTTTCACTCGACTGGCAAACAAAGCCAAGACGTAACGGTAAATTTGTTAAGAAATCATAATCGCAATAGCAACCACATCTCAAAACCCGATTAAAGGCGGTAGAACATTGATTCTATCGCCTTTTTATACTTATAAACTTTATTGCCGTCCGAATATTTCGCCTTTCGTTGCTCGTGTGTAGCACAAGGAAAAGCAAAAGTCAACGGCAAAAAATTGTTACAAAAAA
>CAZSIF010000041.1:0-7272 GCA_964607155.1 uncultured Oscillospiraceae bacterium | reverse complement strand
AACAATCCCTCCGTCACGGCAAGCCGTGCCACCTCCCTTTACACAAGGCAGGCTTGGTGCGGATATTCGGCGGGAGCAAGCCCCCGCCCTACGAAATGTTTTTTGCCACACGTCGCTCTGAATGTAGCATGACATCAGGGCGGAGCTTATTGGTGCAAATGGTTTCAAGGTATCTGCAATATTATGTGTCATCCTGAGCGGAGTGCGATAGCACGCAGTCGAACCCGATAGGGCGATGCGATAGCATCGGGATCTACTCTTTATGCTCAATGTATTTTTCTGTGTCGCCCTTAGATTCTGCTTCGGCAAACGCCTCGCACTGCTACGCAGTTCGACTTCGCTTGCGCTTCGCTCAGAATGACATTAGGGCGGTTGGTGCAGAAAAGTGGATTTATATATAAACCTTAACGTAGCCGCTAACTCTGCATGTAGAACATAGGAATGACATTAGGGCGATAGCGGATATTATTCAGAAATATTGTTGTCATGCGGAATGCGGGATGACATTAGGGCGGCAACAATAGCTCACATCTTAACAATAATTACGGTACAAACACGCATAGCGTGAGTGTATAAAAAAAATTAACAAGGAGAAAACAAAAAATGACAAAAAAGTTAAACAAGCGTGGCTTTACGATTGTTGAGCTGGTAGTGGTCATTGTGGTCATCGCAATTCTTGCGGCGGTGCTGATTCCTACGATTTCAAACCTTATCACTAAGGCAAATCGTTCAGCCGATATCCAAGCGGTGTACAACATGAATACTGCGCTCACTATTGAAAGCACAGGTAAAAACTACACTTCATTGCAGGACGCTCTCAATGCGTTGAAGTCCGCCGGTATCGATGGCGACCACTACAAGGCATTGGCAGATGGCTACAAGTTCGTTTGGGATAGCGATCTTAACCGTATTTTGTACATCGATAAGTATAACAACGTAGCTTATCCCGATGAGTATAAAGATTTGACCTTTGCGGCAAGAAAGTCCTATTGGATTGAGTTGAATGGCAGAAGGGCAGGTGACGACTCTTGGCAGAATAATGGCGTTGGTTATACTGATTCCGAATATCCCATCGGTGACACGAAAGTTACTCTTAAGGAAGGCGTGTCGTACACAAAGTACACTTTAACATCGGCAGATCAACTTGCCTCTTTCGCAAATAAAGTTGCCGAGGATGATGCACATGGTGCAAGTATGATAATCGAGCTTGAAAAGGATGCAACGTACGATATGTCCGGTGCGTGGGACGGTATTGAGGACTTTGCAGGTATTTTTAATGGTAACGGTGCAACCATTACAAATTTCTCCATAACTGATACAAACAAAAACATTCGTACCGTCCCATCATGGACGAACGATTCATATCAACCTTATGCATTTATTTCTTATTTCCAAGGTCAATATTTTGGTAACGTAACTTTGACCGTTAATATTGATGCTTCGAGCGATGTGAATTCTCAAAACCATACCGTTGCAGGTGCTTTGGGATATGTTAGTGCCATGGAAAATGGTTCACAGGTTCTTATTGAAAATGTTACTGTAAACGGCGTTATTCGTGCGCCTTTCCGTGCGGCAGGCATTGTTGGCTTTGTTGGTGGATATGGTAATAACGGAAGAATGAACGGAACTGTAATTATTAGTAATTGTACTAACAATGCAAAAGTTGAGTCTTACTTGTGCTTGTCTTCATATAACACGGCGGCAGGCATTGTTTCTACAACCAACCAATTAACCGAAACAGGTAGGCTAGTAATTACCGATTGTATCAACAGCGGTGAAATTATCGGCTCTGACGTTGCCGGTATTTTGGCAAACTGTTTTGGTGCATATGCGACTGATCGTACCGATAATAAACCTTGTGGTGTAGTAGAAATAACTAAATGTAGCAATAGTGGAAAGATTACAGCAATGCATAAGTGTGATACGTCTAGTGTGACTAACATTGCATCAGCAGACTTGGCAAATGTCAACTGTGCATATGCTGGGCAGATTTATGCTCCATACAATTCGGAACAAAAACGTGTATATGTATATGAAAATAGTGAAGATTCTAAGGGTACATTAACTGCAACAACTATTGATAATTGTGTTGGTGGGCAGAAACCAGAATCTGACAAGAAAGCTGATAGAAAAACTGATGGCACAGATGGGACGAATACAAATGATTTCTTGGTGAAGGGCAAAGAATTCTATAACACTTCGGCTCCTACTTCAACATCAGGGAATTAATATCTAAAATAAGCATTTGACTTTAACGGTTGCTGTATTAAGATAAAGTAATCAAAAAACATAATCATCTCATTTGGGATAAAAATCAAAAGTTAGATGTAGTGGTTTATTAAAAAAAATTGCGAATGAGTTCGGTATTGCACCGAGCTCATTTTCAATTTTAGTGATAACGTATTTTGTTGTGGTAAGTATTGTTTTTATGCGGTTTGTGTGTAAAAGCATTATGCTTAATTGTAAAGCTAATTAAGGCAAGGAATCATAGTAAAAAGTTATACTGAAATAACTGAAGTTACGCCCGAAAAGCCAAACGGCTATGGATTAGATATTCGTCGGCAAGCCCAAAGGAATAGGTGGGGACTGGTACAGCAAGCCGTAAAAATGTTTATAACCTGATGTGGCTGTGAATACGTCGCAAGAGTAAGGCAAAACCCCCTTAGAAAAATCCGCAAGGATAATTAAACGTCCAAGATAAAAAGCGTGCTGATATTGCACAGGAGCTTGATAGCAATCTGACTTGTTTTTTTAGGGTGTGAGCTTTGCGTTCTCATAGCGTGTTTTGTGTGTGGCGGCATATAATATATGCGGAGATAGCTTTTTGAAAATGGAAATAAGCTACGACGCGATTGTTAAAAACGCGTACACGATAAAATCAAAAATAGGCAGTGCCAAGCTTTGTGCCGTTGTGAAAAACGACGCATATGGGCATGGGCTGTATCGGACAGTATCGGCGCTTAGGGGTGTGGCAGATTGCTTTGCGGTGGGCACGCTTGACGAGGCATTGGCTATTGCGCCCCTTGGCGTTGAAACGTTGATTTTGTTGCCGCTCAATCGCGCGCAAACGGAGCTTGCGGCAAGGCGGGGCATTGCGGTTACTGTTTGCGACTTTGAAACGCTTGCTTATGCGACGGCTTGCGGCGCAAAGATGCACATCAAGATAGATAGCGGTATGGGGCGTTTGGGCTTTGGTGAGGACGAGCTATCTACTTTGACAGCGCAGTTACATGGGGACGATAACGTTGTGGGGTGCTTTTCGCATTTGTACGGCGAGGACGAACTGTCGCAACACATGCAGCGTGTGCGGTTTTTATCGGCGTGTGAGGCTATTGATGGAGTTTTGGGACGAAAAACCGTAAGGCACATTGCAAGCACCCATGCAGTTCTTGACGGCAGCTTTACGTTGGATATGTGCCGTGTGGGGCTTGGGTTGTACGGCTACGGTTTGGGTGGACTTGTTTGCGCCAAGCGTGTGTTTGCGGAGGTTATTGCGGCTCGGTTTGCAAGGGCAGGCACAACTGTGGGCTACGGCGGCTTTGTTATCAGAGCGGATACAAACGTTGCTGTGCTAAATGCAGGCTACGCCAATGGTATTAGCCGCGGTTTGATTGGCAGTGAAGTATTGCTCGGCGAGCAAAAATGCAAAGTCTTGGCGGTTTGCATGGGCATGACGATTATCGATACCGGCGGTGTTTTGGCAAAAAAAGGGGAGTATGTTGAGTTGCTTGGGCGGTGTAATCCGTCAAATTCTAATGTAATTGTGTACGAATTGTTGTGTAATTTGCGTTAATGTTGTAAAATAAAATAATGAGAGTAATCACTGGAAAATACAAAGGGCGCAAATTGGTGGCTCCGCTTGGCGAAACTCGTCCTACGCTGGATAGAACAAAGGAAACGCTTTTTAATATTTTGTCGCCGAGGCTTGCGGATTGCGTTTTTGTCGATTTGTTTGCAGGCTCGGGACAGATTGCAATCGAGGCGTTGAGCCGTGGTGCGCGTCGAGCGATATTGTGCGATAACGACAGGCATGCAATGGAAGCAATAGAGCAGAATTTTGCAAAAATCGGCATTAAGCCGGAGCTGGCGTGTTGTGATTATAAGCAATGCTTGGCGGCGTTGTCGGAAAAAGCCGATATTGTTTTTGTTGATCCGCCGTATTTATCCGGCGTGTACGAAGGTGTGCTGAAAATAGTTTCTGAAAACAACTTGCTTGCGTCCGATGGCGTTGTGGTGTGTGAGCATTTGTCGTCCATGCGGTTGCCTGATAGGGTTGGTGGGCTTGTCGTGTTCGATTTGCGCAAAATCGGTAATGTTACGTTTACGTTTTACTCCGTGGACGAAGTGTGATTATTGTATAATAAAGGGTGATAAAGATGAAAATCGGTGTATTTGCGGGCTCGTTTTGCCCCGTGACAATAGGACACGTCGATGCGATTGGGCGTGCTGCGGCTTTGGTTGATAAGCTATATGTTGTTGTTGGCGTTAATCCGTCAAAAAAATACGTTATGTCGATTGACGAGCGATTGGACTTGCTCAAACAGGCTGTGGCTAATATTGACGGCGTAGAATGTGTGGCGCACGAGGGTATGCTTACGGATTTTTGCAAGCAGGTTGGCGCAACGGTTATGGTAAAGGTGGTGCGTAACGCATCGGAGCTTTGTGACGTGCTTGATTTGGTTGATATCAACCGTGATTTTTGGCAGGGCGAAACCGTGTTTATTGCAGCCGATAAAAGGTACAGATATGTTTCGAGCTCGTTAGTGCGTGAGCTTGCGGGGCTTGGACAGGATTTTTCCGCTTATGTACCACAGGGGCTGTATGAGCAAATCAAGGAGTATCTTAAATAGCGTATGCTTACTAAAAGGATAAAATTACCCGACGAAGCGTGGGTTAAGTCGCAGGTGCCCTTGGATGGGGCTCTTGCGGAACAAAAGCGTATATTTGATCGTCGGATAATAGATAATTTAACGCAAAAAACAAAATTCACGGTGGTTGTCGGTCCGTGCGCAGCTGATGATGAGGCTGCCGTGAACGAATATGTTGGAAAACTGCAAGCGCAGTGTGCGCTATATCCCGATTTGTTGCTTGTGGCGAGAATTTACACTACAAAGCCGCATTCTGCATCGGGCGGATATTTGGGCAGATGTTTTGGTCGCGGCGGTGATGGCGCGGATGTGGATTTTTCCGAGGGTATTCTTGCGTGTAGGCGCATGATGATAAATTGTATACGCTGCGGTTTGCCTGTTGCGGACGAGTTGTTGTATCCGTCGCTATACAAATACTTCGATGACCTTGTTAGCTATTGGTTTGTTGGGGCGCGTAGCAGCGAAAATGTTATTCAGCGTGATATCGCTTCGGGACTGGAGTTGTGTTGCGGTATAAAAAACGGCACGGACGGCAGCATCGAAAAGGCAGTGGCTTCTGTTCAAGCCGTTTCGTGTGCGCGACAATTCCCTTTTGAGGACAACCACGTTGTTACAAGCGGAAATAAGCTTGCTCACATAGCATTGCGTGGAGGATTTGACGGACAAAACTTTACGGGAAATATCCATTCAAGTCAAACGGCGCATGCTAAGGTGTTGCTAAGGGAATGCGGACTTTGTGATTTTGTGATGGCGGATTTGTCTCACGCAAACAGTGCAAAGCATGCGGAAAAGCAGCTTGATAATGCGCGTAAGGTTATTTGCGACATTAACGTTGACGGTGTAATGGCGGAAAGCTACCTTGATTTTGGGCGAGCTGATAACAAGTATGGTGTGTCCAAAACGGACGAATGTTTAAGTTTTGAGCAAACGCAAGAGTTATTGTCGATTTTGCAAAGCGGTTTTGTTGAGCGACGCGGCTCATAGTAAAAGTAGGCAAAGTATTAGTGCACACAAACCGCAAAATGCAGCTTGGGTTATTTTTCGTAAAAGATAGTCGGATAGTTTAATCCCCTTTGCTGAAAGAAACGTTATGCTTTGCAATGCTACGCACAGCCCGCCGAAAGCTAACAGTACAGAGGATAGTATGGTTGCCGATGCGAGTGAGCAGGCGCTACAAACGCCAATACAGCCGCTTGTCATCTCGATTAAACCGAGTGCAAAATAAACGAGCGGTGAGGTTTTGATGCTTGGCGGAAGAAGTGTTTGCAGCATTGACGTTAGCATGAATGTCACGGCAATAAGTGCGCCAACGCAAAGTGAGGATAATATACAATCAACGACGGCGTCGGAAAAGTTCTTGTCGTTCAAGGCTTTTATCTGGACGTCGTTTTTTTCTTTTCGAAAGAGGATGCCGTTCATTATTGAACCGAATAATTGTGAGGCTATAAGGATTGCGGTCGCTTTTGCGCTATCAAGCAATAATCCGATTGTTGCTGCCATAAAAATAGGACTGGGAGTGGAGCAGAATGCCGTTAAACGCTTGCAAGTCTGTGTGTCGCATTGTGTATTAGAAATGAGCTTTGCGCCTATCGGATAGCCGCATAACAATGATGCAGCGTACAAGTCGTCGCAACTTAGCCCGAACAAAAAGGACGTAATGGATTTTGTATCACGCATTGAACCTTTGCCGAGCGTTAGCGAACTGAGCAGTGCAAAAGGAAAAATTGCCGGCAAAACATTCTTTGCCCAAACGGTTAATCCGTCAAAAAAACTTTGCATGTACGCTTGCGGGCTGGTAAAAAATAATGCAACAAAGCATATCAGCGGGAGCGCGATACAATACTTTTTTATTCCGACTAAAATATTTTGCTTTGGATGATGTTGACGTTCTGTATGAATGACTTGCGACGGAGTTGTTTGTTTTTGAGATAATTCGTTCATATTCTATTGTATTCTCGACTGATTATTTATAATAGTTTGTGTTGAAATTCTGCCTGATTGCCTTCAACATTAACGATTTTTGCGGATTTATAAAATAATATTACAGGCATAGTTTGCGACATGGAGGATAAAACGACTGTTATTTCGTCTTTTGGGGTTGTTAAATTTGCTCAAACGCGTTTTTGCGAGTTTTTGACAAATTTATCCGCTAATTTTTGCATCATTCATTGTTAAAAGCCGCTTTCGGAATAGTAGTCGTATGCGTAGGTTGAATGTTGATGCAAATGTGAGCTGAGCGTTTTCGTGTTGTTTTGCTTGTAAAAAAATGCACCTCCAAAGGGAGACACTCCGTAAGGATGTTGTCTCCCTTCGGCTTTTGTAGTCAGTCAGAATGATTGAATTGTAGGAAAAATCAATCATATTGGAGGATTACAAAATGAAACAGTATTTTACAGACGAAAAA
>CAZSIF010000040.1:0-7578 GCA_964607155.1 uncultured Oscillospiraceae bacterium | reverse complement strand
GCCACTCCCCTAAAAAATTAGCAAAAACATTTGCTTTTTTGACTGCCAATATATTATAATAAAAGACGGCTTTATTGTCAAATATTTACTGCAAAAAAAAAGGTTTTTTATGAAAAAAGTAACAATATTCACTGACGGCGCTTGCTCGGGTAATCCCGGGATTGGCGGATGGGGCGCAATTTTAATTTATAACGGACACGAAAAGGAAATTAGCGGTTACGACAAAAGTACCACAAACAATCGTATGGAGCTTTTTGCCGTAATTCAAGCGTTGCGAGCCCTCAAAGAAAGTTGCGAGTGTGAGATTTGTACCGACTCGCAATATGTTGCCGACGCATTTAACAAAAATTGGATTGAGTATTGGCAAACGCATAATTGGCGCACGGCGGGCAAATCTCCCGTGAAAAACGATGATTTGTGGAAAGCCTTACTGTACGAGCTCAACAAGCATAAGTATACGTTCGTAAAAGTAAAGGGACACGCCAATGTGGAGCTAAACGAGCGGTGCGACCGTCTTGCTCGCGGCGAGGTGGAGCGTTACCAAAAGTTAATGATGGCAGATGCTGTTGTTACTCAATAGCTTTATTTATAGCGGCGTGTTGGCGCGCGATTTGGCGCAACATAACAAATACGCATTTTCTCAAAAAATAAAAGCAGACCGACTTTACGTCAGCCTGCTTTTTTATTGTGTTGTTGAAATTGTTTTTTTTAATACCTTCTATAAAATAGATTGTAAATAAACAACGATATCGGGAATAGCAATGCTATGCCGAAAGGCAGCAAAATTTTTGTTGCAACCTGATCGAATTCGCCGAACTCAATTCCGCCAAAGAAGCTGATGCTTGCCGATATCAACAAAACAATCAGCGCAACTACGCACGCAACTATAAAGGTTAGCCTAAAGTTGAACTTTGGTTTTGGTTGTTTGCCGTTGTTGACGAACGCAACAATCCAAAGCACGATGGGCGCAACAATCAAAACGGAAAGTGTTACGATAAACGCCGTGCGAACGTCCGCAGAGGTGATGGCTGTTAATATGCCAAAATAAATGCAAGCAAAAAGATAGGTTAACCAGCCTGTTTGTGCAAGAATTTTGCAGTGGGGCATCAGTTGCTTGGGCTTGTAATTTGCCGTTGCTTGGTTGTAAATACGCAGTCTAATGCCGTCTTGTGCAAAATTATCTGCAATTTCCTCGAGCTGCACGGGTCTATCAGCCAAATCTGCTACGGAGTAGTCAACGTTATCAATATTTTGCGCGTCATCCAGCTGCGAGCCGAGTACGCCCATCAAAACGTGTTGATAGTTGGCAGACATGCCTTCGTTGCTTGCCGATTCGTTTGTCGGCGTTTGTCGCTCGGACGCATCACGAACAAGCGCATCGAAGCCCTGAATAAAGTCATCGGCATCGTCCTGCTTGACGTCAAAAATGCCACGCCTGTCGAGAGTTGTCCCCATTGGCTGCGGTTGTTGAGGTTGCTCGGCGACGGTTGCAGCTGTTGTTGGCTCAACGGGCGGCTGATAAAAGAAATCAGTTGACACAGTTGTGTCCTGCGGCGGATATATCGTTTGCTGTTCCACGGTGGACGGCGTTTGTTGCGGCTGTGCTCCTACGTTCTGGAAAACAACGTTCACAACCACCGGCGGTTGTTGCTGTGCGTCAGTTTGAGGCGCAGGCGTTGCAGCGGTGGGTTGAGCATCTACAACAGGTTCATCAATAGCAGTCTCCTCGGTAACCTCTACGGCAGCCTCCTCAATAATAGGCTCCTCTGCGATTGTTTCTTCGATAACGCTCGCTGGTTCCTCAACGGTTTCGTCCGTGGCAACAATATCCGACTGCGGCTCGTCCTTTTTACCGCCGTCAAGCATATCGAGCATTGCTTCCAACTCGTCCTGTTGCTCAAAGGACGCTTTATTAATTTTGCGCTTGCGTTGGCTGCGCCTGCCGAACATCGGTGTTACTTCTTCTTGTGTGAGCTCGGATGCTTCAGTTGTTCCGTCCACAAGATTACTTAATACCGTGCGTTGAAACTCCCACTCGGAAACAAACTTTTCGCAATTAACTCTTCCGTTGGCGGTGAGCTTGTAATAACGTCTGCGTCCGCCGTTGGATTCTGTTCCCCAATACGATTCAATCAAATCGTCGTCCTCAAGTCGTTTGAGATACGAGTAGAGTGTAGGCTGCTTGATTTCGTAGGCGTTTTCTGTGCGATCTTTTATATCCCTTGCAATTTCGTAACCATATTTATCTCGATTGTATAGCGAACATAAAATAATGGTTTCGATATTGCCCTTCAAAAAGGTAAAATCAGCCATTGCCATTATCCTCCTTTGTAGCAATTGTAACCTACTACTATAAATTTGTCAATTTTTTAGAGTACTATTACTGTAATAGTATATCAAAAAATTTGCAAAAACCCATTTTTCGGGCGAATTTTACATAAAATACAACGGAACGAGTTCAATTTTTTGATACAATCGATGGCATGAAGGTGGAAGTGCAACGTACTTTTAAAAAAATATTCAAAGCAAAATATCAAAACGACAGGATATGCGTGCTTGCATATTGGTTGCTTTCTCGCGGGGAAATAAAAAAAATACTATCGGATAACGCGGATTGGTTCAAAACAAGGCAAGCAAAAGTTCCTGTTGAAAGAACGCCGCCCAAAGATGTTTTGCATGCGCAAGAGCCGTCAACAAGGGGAAATTCCAAAAAGTCGCAAGGAACGGATGGTGTGCTTGATGGTACGGTGGTCGTTATCGACGGAAAGTATTTGCCTGTCAAGCCATCGTTGATAACAAAATCTCGTTTGGAAAACGATTGCCTATATATTTTTGAGGATTCTTATGCGGAAAAAACTACACGAATCAGAGCCGTTAAAGCTTTTTTGAAAAAATATGCAAGGGAGTGCTTGTCGGAAAAGATTTCTGTCATAGGATGCGAGCTTTCCTTGTGCCCGATAAAAATCGAATTTAAGGAGCTTAGTGACGGCTGGTTGCGGTGCGACGAGGCGGCACGACGAATTATTTGTTTGGATTATCGTGTGTGTCAGCTACCCGATCCATTACAGCGAACGGTAATTACACATGCCTTTGCGCATTTTAAGTATCAAAATCACGATAGGGCTTTTCATGCTTTTACAGACGACTATATTCCCAACTGCTTAGATAACGAGTTGCAGCTGCGTTCGTTCGATTTTCTGCGTGGCATCTAATTTTGTGGATTTATTACCAATATGTTGGCTTTGCTGTTGCGCGGCATAGATACTTGTGTTTTTGGGAGTGATAAACAAATGTTATTCAACTGCTGTAAAAAATGCAAAAAAGCACGTTTCTTCTTTATTTATGCGAAAGCATACTATGTGGAACGGCAATTGGTGGCGTTGTGTTTGCATTATTTGCAAAGCGGTATAAAAAAGTTCCCAAAAACAAAAAATGCTCGATATACCAATCGAGCAAATTTTACGCTTTAAGAAAAAAAATAATGTATTTATGTGGCACAAAAAGTGTTAAAATCGTTTTATGCAGCCGATAACCTTTCCAAGAATGGTTGGGGTATCCTCGGGGGATATAACAATATCCGCCATTTCGTCGTTTTCCGGATGCAAAATCAGCTGTGGAGCAAGTGCTGCAATTCGTTTGATTGTTGCCACTTCTTGCCAAAAAACGACTGCAATTTCGCCAATATCCACGGACGCTTGCTTGCGCACGACAACCATATCGCCGTCGAAAATGCCGGCTTTAATCATGCTGTTGCCTTCTACGCGCAACATAAACAGTTCACCGCCGTGAAAGAAATCTTGCGGAAAAGGAAATTCCCCTTCGATATTTTCAACGGCAAAAATACCCTGTCCCGCACTTACTTTGCCGACAAGCGGAATGTAGCTTTGTTGAGCTTGCCCGGGTAACGCAACCGCACGTTTTTTGTTTGCTTCACCTGCAATCAAGCCGTTTTCCTTAAGTTTTTCCAGATAATAGTGTACTGTGGACGTGGATTTGATGGAAAATTCCTTGGCAATCTCACGCACCGATGGCGGATATCCGTTTTGGTTAACAAAGCCTTTTATGTATAGATAAATTTCGTTTAATCGTTTGTCGCCCTTTTTCATAGTTAAATAATATCACACAATTTTGTGTCTGACAAGTGTTTTCAAACTTTTGTTCCAAAATTTATTTTTTTCGTTTTGTCATCGTATACTCAATGGCAGCGGTAATTCTGTTTTGTATAGCTTTATGTGTCGCACGCCGTCTGTATATAAAGCTCGAAGCATTGCCTTATAAAACTATATAGTCTATAAATTTGTCGACATAGCGACGTTTTATTTTAACCTGCATTTGCAGGCAGCTTTCGTTTTCCATCAGCGTGATAGCGGCTTTGCAGGCGTGCAGTGCAGATATAACCTCGCCGCTTTGTGCAAACGGAACGGAAAGCGTGAGTTTCGCATATATTTTGTCCGTTTGATATGCAAGCATATCTTTTAATGCGTCGATGTTCTTTCCTGTTTTGGCGGAGCAAAAAATAGTAGGACGGTTGGCAATCGGATGACAGGCGGGAGTTTGTTCGAGTAAATCACACTTATTGTACACGCGGATAATCGGTGCGGAAACGTCTAACTGGGATAAAATTTCCTCTGTCACGGCAACCTGCGTTTCTGCATTTGTGTCGGTTGAGTCGATAACGTGCAACAGCAAATCGGCATATTTGACTTCCTCGAGGGTGGATTTGAATGCCTCGATGAGCTGGTGTGGCAGCTTGTTAACAAAGCCGACGGTATCACAAATAAGCAAGTCCATGTCGTTTATTCGTGCCTTGCGAACAGTTGTATCTAATGTCGCAAAAAGTTTGTCGTCCGCATAGACATCGGCGGCGGTCAGCACGTTAAATAGGGTTGATTTGCCTGCATTGGTATATCCCACAAGTCCGACTGTAAAAATTTCGTTTTCGGTGCGTTTCTTGCGCGTAACATTTCTGCGCTTGGCAATTTCGTCCAACTCTTGCTTGAGATGATGTATTTTGTCGCGAATAAGCCGCTTGTTTGTTTCCAGCTTTGTTTCCCCCGGACCGCGTGTGCCAATGCCGCCGCCTTGTCGTGAAAAATTTTTGTCCGGCTTTGTGATAAGGTTGTATTGCAGTTGCGCCAATTCCACCTGTTTTTTCCCTTCTGCCGAAGTGGCGCGGAGTGCAAAAATATCCAAAATCAGGTCAATACGGTCGAGCACAGGGATTTCCAAGCAATCGCCGATTGTTTTGCGCTGCGTCGGATTTAACGGTTCGGAAAAAATAATCACGTCAACGGCATCGTTTGTGGTTTCGTATAGTTCCAGCGCGGCTTTTATTTCGTCGATTTTGCCGGAACCGACCATGGTGTATGGATCGGCGAAGTTGCGCTTTTGCGTTAGGGTTAGCACAACTCTGCCTTTTGCGGAATCTACCAGACGTTCAAGCTCTTGAATATCGGCAGCGGAATCGCAATCGGGCAATTCTATATAGATAAGTGCAACGTTTTGTATGTTTTCTGTCATATAATTTTGATTTTTTTGAGGCTGCGCCCTTTTGCGTGACAACAAAGCTGAACTGCAAAAATTGATGTTCTTGATATCAATGTTTTGACTTTTATGCAATCGTCTGTTTTGTTTTAATATCTATCGTTGGTTAATCCTAACGATAAGTCCAGCTATTTTCGTTCGTCGCCGAAAGCTTGCAAGGGTTTTCGGTTTCCCCCCAAAGTCGGATAATAGTGAGTGCGAAGCTGTTATGTTCAATATCAATGAGCGTTGCGAAGTAGGTCATTTGTCAAGTCTATTTCGTTTCGTTATCTGTATCGTCGTGCAGGGCAACCTTGGTGGATGCATTTTTGCGAATATCCTCGGTGATTGCAGCGTAGTGTTTTTTTGTTGTGTTAACATCTCTGTGTCCCAAAACGGCGGCAACAACGTATATATCGCCCGTTTCGCGATATAGTTGTGTGCCGTAAGTGGAGCGGAGCTTGTGCGGCGTGATTCTTTTGAGTGGTGATGCTATTTGACTGTATTTTTTCACAATGTTTTCAACCGCGCGTGTTGTAATCCGCTTGTTTTGCAACGATAAAAAGAACGCCGGCTCTTGTTTTGCTTTGGGGTTTGAAGTCCGCAGAAGGTAGTAATCGTATAAATAAGCGGCAACTTCCTCGGAAAAGTATAAAATTACTCTTGCGCCGCCCTTTCGCGTAACAACAAAGCTAAGCTGCTCAAAATTGATGTCCTCTATATCGATGCCAACAAGCTCGCTCACACGGATGCCTGTGCCTAAAAACAACGCAACCATTGCTAAATCTCGAATTTTTGTGTTTTCGGCATATTTTTGCTGATGCGTGGATAGCCCGTTTCCGCTTTCTACGACGTCCAGCATTGTGCCGATTTCGTTGCGCTCAAGGCGGATAATTTCCTTATCGTGCAGCTTGGGCGTGTCGACGGATGCGGTGGGATTGTATCGAATTATTTGTTTTTTTTCAAGATACTTTATCAGTGACCGTATTGCGGATAGCTTGCGACTTTTGCCGCGTTCGCCGTTACGAACAAGCTTTCCTTTTTTGTCACGGTAAATTTCAACGTAGCTTAGGTACGCTTCGATTTCAAAAGGGGAAAGCGATTCGATATCCACAGGGGCAATGTCTTTGACGTTTTTTTGCTTAAAACGTGTTATGCGTGACGTTAGATACTTAAAAAAGGTTCTGATATCGTATGCGTAGTTTAGCCGTGTGAGTGTGGTTGTTCGCGTTGATATGCCCACAAAATAATCTCGGCAAAACTCCGGTAGGTCGTTTTCAAGAATATATTCAATTTTTTCAATATTTTCTTCGTCGCGAAGCTTTACATAGTTATCTGCCATGGAAAATACCTTAGAATGTTTGTTTTTTTAATGTTTGGCGAAAGTGTTAAATCTAATAAATTGTAGCATAAGTTGCCTGTTTTGTCAATATAAGCTTAATCGTTGCCTTATAAAACATTTTACAAATAAATTCTCAAAGTAAATGCAACAGTAGCACGAGAGGTTGCATTTGGTCTGGGAATTTACTAAAACACTTTACAGATGGATTGGAATTTTGATACAAGGATTTTGCTCGAATACGCCGAGTGACATAGTCCAGCAAAACTTTACGCAGTGTTACATGCAGTAAAACCGATTTATTCTTAAAAGCGGTGTGCGTGTTAGCAATAGTTTAGATACCCGTGCTTTTGCAGATTTGCGCGCCAATGGTATTAATCCATATGCTATTGGTACTAATGGCGCTTCTACGCCTTCTGGTAATTTGGCTAGTTCGCCTTCAGCGTCAAGCGGTAGTGGACGTAACTTTGATAGCGTTACTCCTTTATTAAAGGTTGTAAGTAGTGCGTTTAGTCTTGCTATGACGTCTATGAATAATACTACTTCGATAGTGAATTCTCTGATAGATAGTGATTCTAAGATTAAAGTTCGTGAAATGACAGATGTTAATAATCTTGATGTTGAAGCAATGCGGCGTGGTAAGTATTGGAAGCGGTAGTGTGGTGAATTGTCAAACTAAGTGCAACACTTAGAAAGAAAATGGTTGAATAAATCTA
>CAZSIF010000039.1:0-7920 GCA_964607155.1 uncultured Oscillospiraceae bacterium | reverse complement strand
AAAGAGGAAAGGGATATGGCAAACAGGGACTACGCCTGTTAATGGAACAAGCATTCAGGAGCGATCATGTGTCTCGATTACACAACGATTTTGAAACCACTCGTGATGCAGCGTACCATATCCACAAATTCATGGGCTTTAGAGAAATAAATACGGTTGACGGAAATGTTCAATTGGAAATAACCCGAGAGGAATATTTGCAAAGCAACAATCGATTGTTTCAATAAACGGGAAAATCAGCATCGTAAATTGCAGTATATTGGAGCGTTTATATGCGGTCAATTTTTCGGTCTATATAATAGAAGCGAAAAAGCACAATGAGTTGCTACCGATTAGCAACATGTTACCCAAAATAGCTTTTTAATTTCATTAAATGACGAAATATGCTTAGGATAATTCAATGTTCAACAAAAAATGTTCGCTACAAAAAAATTTAGCGGTAATTAGTTGCAAAAAAAAATACAATACAGTATAATATATAAGCGATTTGTCGCTATCGAGGTGTAGCGCAGTTGGGACAGAGCGTGTGGCGAACAGCACAGTGTGCTGTGAGTAGCGAGTCCGCAAGAGCTATGCTCGCAGCGCGGAAGCGCCTTGGGCGCTACCAACTGTATATACAACTTGGTAGCATATATAACTTAATATTGTTGAATATTTACAACTATCGAGGTGTAGCGCAGTTGGTAGCGCGCTTGGTTCGGGACCAAGAGGCCATGGGTTCGAGTCCCGTCACTTCGACCATAAGAAAAGCATAGGTTTGATACGATTTGTGTCAGACCTTTTTTCTTTACATAAATGAGTTGGTTCCCTATCTATAATGTAAGTAGTTAGCCTTGTAAGAGTACTATTAGGTGCTTTTGCAGGACTTTTTTCATTTTTAGCATACTACTACGGAACGAAAGGTGCTTCAACGGAACAAAAGGTATATCAACGGAATGAATGGATTGAGTCAGGTAACACTGATTCAATAGAAATAAAACTTATCAAACTACAAAAAATATTTTACGGACGATAACATTTTTTGTTTTGAGATTACCCTAAATATAAGCGAAAAAAACGATGGCTGGCAAGAATTATTTTTATACAATCAAATCGATAAAGGCACAAGTAAAACTGTCAATTATGTAACTGCACAAACCGATTATGGCATGATTTGTGGAAGTCGAATCGACCACAAAGACGGAGAGTCAGCAACCAATCATACGGCTTATTGGTATGTCAACGGAAGTAAATTAAAAGAAAAAATGTACATCCGTTACGACGCGCAATTCAATAGTTCCAGCGCCGATGCGTTTGGCAACAAAAGGTCTATTTGGTATCGCAGAGGTATAAGCGTTTATCTAACTGTTGTAAAAGCAAGCGTGGACGTTGAAAATAATGGCAAAACGATTTTTAATAGCAAAAAACAGTTAACCATCTATGATACGGGCTATTATGGATTACATACCAAGCAAAGCTATGACGAGATTGCATTAGATGAATATACCGAGTATATGGCTAACGATTATTTGTTTGTTTTCGATTTTTCAGTCAACCTAAGGGAAAAAGACGACGGCTATCAGGAAATTTATCTATATAACCAAAACAACACGACATCAAAGACAGTATCCATACAGAAGGCAATAGAAATCGGCTTAGTTGGTGGTACCGTAATTGAACATGTACGAGGCAAAAAATCAACAGAAAGTAAAAATTACACATTCACTTTTTGCATAAACGGCAACGAAGTGAACAAGAGTATGTTTGTACGTTACGATGCATTCGGAAGTGACTCCGATACTTGGTACCGTGAAAATATCAACGTAACGCTACGAATCTTTAAGGTTCCACAGGTTTCCTTAGACGATACAGTTTACAACTCTTACGAAACGTACTAACCCCAAGTGAATAACGCATTATAAAAAAAAATACTTAGTTAAATAAATGAAAGTGCCCCATGCAAAGAGTATAACAAACTTCCTGTGTGAGGCACTTTTTTTTTGCAGTCATTAACCTACGCAATTTATTTGTATTGCACTGTTTAGATAGACATTGGTGCAATATAAAAACGTGCGAATCTTTTTTTTCAAACGACACTGCTGTTTGAATAGAATATTGAAAATACAATAACATCGCATGTGATCGTAAAGCACGATGTCGTTATGTGAAAACAGCAGCGGTGTAAAAGGTAAAATACAACAATCGATACAAAAAAAACGAGCTCGGGTATGTTGATAATTCTCAACATTAATTTCTACAATGATTTTGTTTCTGGATTTCATCAAAACAGGCACTTGGTACAGTTAAGCGTACCGTTAAGCGCAACTAAATGCCATTTAAGCGCGGTTAATCCTTATTTAGGGGTATCGGGCGTTTATCGGCAATAAAGATTACGCCAAGCGTTCCCGGACCGCAGTGCGTGCCGATAACCGGTCCAACGATCTGTCGCACAATTTTCGCTTCCGGACGTTTTTCACGAATAAGCCCTGCAAGAAAATCTCCGTCCTCGGGGCAATCGGCATCCAAAACATAAACGGAGTAGTCCGTGCCGGTCAAGTCCTCAATAACCCTATCCGCAAGGTATCGTATCGTTTTGCGCTTGCCTGCCTTTTTTGCCAACACGTTCAGCGAGCCGTTGCCGTCAATGGTAAGTATGGGCTTCAAATCAAGCAATGTGCCGGCAAAAGCTCCAAATCCGCTAAGACGTCCGCCACGCTTGAGGTGCATTAGGTCGTCCACCATAAAATATACAGCAACCCTATTGGTAAACTCATCAAGCTTTTGCAAGATTTCGTCATCGGATGCGCCGCTATTTTTAAGCTCCGCCGCATACTCCATCTGTATGCCCGCCCCCAGTGAAATAGACTTGGTGTCAAACACTGTGCATTTGCGTTCGGGATACTTTTCATGCAGCTCGTTCAACGCCGTTTCGAGGTGTCCAAAAGTGCCGCTCATCTTATGCGAAAAGCTAACGTACAGCACGTCCTCGCCCTTGGCAAAAATCGGCTCAATTATTTCAACATATTCCTGCGGATTTAACGCCATCGTAGTGGGGATAACGCCGCCACGAACAGCATCATAAAATTTGCGGAAATCGGTGTTTTTACCGAGATCGTAGTAATACTCCTCGCCGTTGTACGAATACGGCATGGATATACAATAGGTATCAAGCTCCTCTTGACGAGTATACCAAAGCTCGCCGTCGGCATCGATAAGCAAAACGCTCATATTATTCCTCCCTGATAAACAAGTGCAAAAACTCACACATTGTGACACACGCAAGCCAACCTCGCGCATACCTATTATATTTTACCATTGTTTACATTTTACTTCAATCCTTTTTCCCCAAAAACATTAAATTAACCTTAATTTTTGAGAGTTATTATATGCAGATATTATATTTTAGATATATTTTAGCTATATGTGTAAACGCAAACACGAACGCACCTGCCAGTCTATGAACGCTCACATGGCGCGCTCGCTCCAAAATAATGATGGATTTTATCCGCAAAAGCCGGCAAGTGTACCTGAGCAAAAAAGTCATCTACCGTCAAAACGGCTTTATTGCCACGCAACGCCTAAAACGAGCTTAATGTAGTCTTACAAGTTGCAACACACCACCAAGCGAAAAAAGCGAACCGAAAACAGGGCGTAACCGCACAACATTCCTGTGTGTACAAATATGCAATGCTGCCAAAACGACCGCCGTGTCACGCTTGCGGTCGGCGCAAAAATCGACAAAATAAAAGGCACATACTGTACTTTATGTATTGATTTTTTTTTATATTTATTGTATAATATATATGAGCAAGTTTGCTTGCAAGGACTTGCGAACGCGGCATTTTAACAAAACGGGCGATTTGCATTCAAGCAAAGCGCATAGCAGCGTTAACTGCAACAAAATTGCAAAATTTTGTTCCATTAATCAGTTATAATCTAAGTGAGCAAGTATATCTGCAATGAGTGCAAGCAGGGCAGCGGAACGACGTAGGTAAAATCAAACGTTGGTGTACAGTTTCATAAGTTGGTAAAAGTATACCGCAGCCCCACAGATTTATCGTATAATTCCGTGAGTTGCGTGTACTGTTCGGCATGACGAACGCAGCATGCTTACAAATATCTTAACAGATGTTTTCGCCTCGATATAACGTTAGCAAAACAAGTCAAAAGGCATGCGCGCAATCATCAAAAAAGCTTGTCCACAATTTTACCACAGCTTGTACACAGGAATACAGAATCTTTTCCACACAAGCTATTTGAAACATAGCCCGTTTTTTAGTGCGGTTTTGTCACAATAAAGCCCGTTAACGTCACACAGACGGACAAAATCGGCAAGTTGTCCACATTTCTACACAGACTAAAACTATTATTACTATTAGAAAAAGTATATTAAGCTGCACATTGCGGCTTTGCAAGGAGAAAGGTATTTATGAAAATTATCGTTAACAGCTTAGATCTCAACGATGCGGTAACAAAAGTATCCAAGGCATTATCCAATAAAGAGGTTGCGCCTATATTAGAGTGCATCAAGCTCACTGCAGAAAACGATAAGCTTACGTTGTATGCTACAGATAAAGATTTGGCTATCGAAAAGACCATCGATGCAAGCGTTATTGTTGGCGGCGCAATGCTTGTGCCGGGCAAGATTTTTGCCGATTACATCCGCAATATAGCCGCCGTCGACTCCGATGTGTCGTTGGATACCTCTAACGAAAATCGGCTGGATATATCCACGCAGGGCAGCGAGTGTCATATCAGCATGCTGGACGTAGACGATTATCCCGAGGGCGAGCAGCTTAGCGGTACAAAATATTTTGCCGTGCAGGAAAGTAACCTTAAGGAAATTATCAATAACGTGCTGTTCTCTGTCGCCACGGACGATAGCCGTCCTATGTTAAAGGGCGTGTTCTTTGAGGGCAAGGATTACACTCTTACCGCTGTTGCTACCGACGGATATCGTTTTGCCATGAGCAAAAAGGCATTAGAGGAGCGCGTGGATTACATATCCGCAACCGTTCCGTCACGCTCGTTGAACGAGCTGTACAAGCTGCTTAACGACGGCGAAAATGTTTTGAAGGTGTTTATCGAAAACAACTATCTTGCCGTTGAACTGGAAAATACAAAGCTGTTCACACGTCTGCTTGCAGGGCAGTACATCAAGTACGATAACATTGTGCCCAAGGAATTTGTTTCCACATTGCTTGTCAACAAGGAAAGTTTTGAAAAATCTCTTAACATAGCTTCCATTATGTCGCGCACGGACAAAAATAATCTTGTGGATTTGGATATCGAAGAATACAATATGAGTATATCTTCCACCAGTCAATACGGCACCGCGCGTGAAAGTCTTACTATTTCGCTTACTGGCAAGGATATCCGCTGCGCTTATAACAGCAAGTATCTAAACGACTGTTTGCGCGTTATCAATGCGGAAACCATCAAGATGGAGTTCGCTCAGCACAATAGTTGCGTTATCACCATCAATAACAGCGACGAAGTGTTGTACTTTATCCTGCCCGTAAAGCAACTGTCGTAATAATACGTCATCCAATGGCTCCGCTCAATTTAGTGTGGAGCCATTTTTTTTGCCGTGTAGCGGTGCGTTCTGGCACTGTGCGAGCGGATAGCTGAGCGTGTATGCTTTTTTTATAAGTTGCTTGGGCATATGTTTTATGGTAATTATATATATAAGAGTAATATAAAGTTATCGGTGTTGTTGATGGGGGGGGGGCAATTGTTTTGTTCACACTGGCATAAGTGGCGGAGCTTTGCAGTATAGGGGCTATGGCATAAATAAAAATATATTAAAAAAACAACAAGGCGGGACAGAACGACACTTCGCGGTGTTGTATAGGTGAAAATAAAAAATGTTTGCCGCAATGGAGTGTACCTATTAGGTATCAAGTTGTTCTGGGCGTAATATGTCCGTTATCTGCATGGCGGCATAACAAAGGAGTTATATATGAAAAAGAAAGTTATTGCATTGATGGTTTTGCTTCTGGCGTTTGCCGTATTGCTATCGGCATGCTCGTCAAGCTCATCGGGGGATAGTGCATTCGATACCGGCAGCTTTGACGTTGTTGATACAGATGAGCAAGGTCAACTGTACCGCCACGATACGAGGCTTACGCTTAAAGATAAGCAGGATAAGTTGCAGGGCGTTGCCGACGCCGTTTGCAAAAGCGTAACTGACGTTGGCGGCACTATGGGCTACAAAAATATGCAGTCTAACGAGGATGGTATTTACCGCATAAGCCTTAGCTTTTCCGTACCCAACGGCAAGGTCGACGAGCTTGTTGCCGCCGTAAAGGCGCTTGGTAGCACCGTCACTTACGAAAATCAAACCTTAACCAACGTTACGTCGGCGTACTACAAAGATGCGCTTATCCTACAGAGTAACAAGGATAAGCTTGTTTTGTACAAACAAATGCTTGATGACGACGCATTGACCGTCAAGGAAAAGCGTGAGCTTATCGACGTAATATCGGAGTTGGAGCTGGATATTGCCGCACAGGAAAAAGCCAACGGCAATATGATGTCGGTAGGAAACAGCCGTGTATCGGTGCAGTTGTATTCGAATACCTACTATCGCAACAGTGGGCTTAGCTTTGGCGAGGTGTTGCTTATAATTTTGGGCGTACTGGTTTCTTTGGCAATCAGCGTTTCCCCCGTGGTACTGGTGATTGTTTGCATTCGCAATGGCAAGTTCGCTCGCAAGCAAAATCAGTTGATTTGCGAGCTACAAGCGCAGATTGCTGCCAATCAATCTCAATCGGATAGCGAAGCGAATAATGCGGACGAATAGTGATGCCGCTAAAATTGTACGGCAAACACCACAAAACATTTAATAAAAAGTAAAAAAATCGAAAGGATAGATTGGTTCGTTAAGCCTAAAGCGGTGTGAACCCCAAAAGTTGGACACTTTTGGAGATGCATATCAAAGTGATTGTTAACGGTACTGCAATTATTGCACGCATGTGTAAATCGGCGGTGCTAAATGCAATCGGCGAGATGCCGTGCGTGCTTTTTTCGGTGTTGTTAACAGATGAAAACATTGGGACATTGCTTGAGATTAACAAAAACTTGTATTGAAAAGTGGGTATATGGAACTATTTGTTGAAAAATAGATATAATTAATCGGCAGTAAGGTTACAATCGTAGCTTGATTCGGATTTTGTTAATTTATGAATTAAAAGTAAGTATTTTCCGATGTGTTATTTCTGTACCGTAACTAATCTTTGTTATTGAATTGGAATTTTTAGCAATAAGTTTTGAGATAAGGAGAATAATAATGAAAAATTTCACAAAAACAATATCGTTTATAATTGTTTTTATGATAATCCTGTTTGTATTTGCAGGATGTAGGTTGGATGATGGTTCGACCGCTTATTTAACCCAAAAAATGAATGAGATTCCGATTGAGTGCGATAGATACGAGATCGTAAAAACTACAGCTCAAGATTCTATGATCGGATTTGAGGGAAGTGCCTTAATAAATGGTGAATCTATAGAAATAACCAGAAACGGTGGGGAAGAGTATGTTATTCAATTTAAAGATGAAGCGATCATTATTAACGACGAGTTTATGAGAACAAATAGTTGTGCTTATGTCGAGATTCATGCAATTTGGCTTAACTACTATTCAAAATCCACACAAGATACAAATGCAAGTAGTAGAATTTACGGGGTGTTCGTTTATGACGACAATTTATTTATTATTACAAACGGATTAAGAAATTCTTTTTCCCAATATGATTGTGCGTGGAAATATCCCATCACATTATACTTATACGATTTTGAATCGGATAGTATTTTTTACGCAGGTTATTATTCTGATTTTAGGAAGGATGAAGTAAGTTTAAAAGTTTTGAAAAAGGAAAATGCATAATGATGTGAACCCAAAAGTTTAGACAAAAAATTAAATTAAATATATTGGAATTG
>CAZSIF010000038.1:0-7968 GCA_964607155.1 uncultured Oscillospiraceae bacterium | reverse complement strand
ACTTTTGTACCCATTTTTTAGCAATTTCGTACTCGTCGTGGTCGTAGATTCCTTTAGTAATTCTACGTTGAACTTCACTCATATCGATCCACTCGGCGTGCATACCGAAGTAGTCGACAAGCACAATTGGGTCGAGGAAACTTCCCGCAATGCCCATAGAAACTCCGCCGATAGACAAATAACTTTTACCACGCATTTCGCCAACGGCAACGGCACAACGAGCAAACGCCAACAACTTAGTTTTTACGTCGTCTGGAATGGAGTTATCGTCCATTTGTTGCACCTTTTGACCGTAGATTGAAAATACAGGCAAGCCGTATTCGGCATATGCAGCCATTGCGCAAGCAAGATAAACTGCGCCTGGACGTTCGGTACCGTTAAATCCCCAAACCGCTTTGATTGTGTGTGCGTCGAAATCCAAAGTCTCCGTGCCATAACTGAATATCGGCGTTACGCTTAACGTTGCGACAACTCCTACACGAGCGAGTTCTTCGTCGACCTTTGCCGCTTCCGCACGGCAACTGATGGACGTGCTACCTATGATACATTCGACAGGTGTACCATCCAAACAAAATACATTATTTTCGATTAACTCTTTAGCGGAAAGCGCCATATTGTGTGTTTTTTCTTCCAGGGTGGTTCTAACTTTGCCACGTCCGTCGATAATGGGACGGATACCAATTTTAATACTCATAATTAACTCCTATATAAACGTTTTGTTTTGGCAAATTTACGAATTTATCAACTCGAAACAGGTAAACAAATCAATGCACAAACACTAAAAATGCAATACATATCGATTTTTTTGTGTTTACTGATGTTTTAGATACCAAAATGCAACGCTATCAATTTCCTCGCTGTTATATTGATATTTTGAAAAATCTTCTTTCCAACCTAAAGTATCGACGGTGACTTTAATATCACTTTCGAAACCGATACAATCTTCGATATGGAAACGATACATGCTAAATTTTTTGGGATATTGACTTACATCGACAAGAGGTAATCCAAGAAAAGCGGAATTAAATTCCTGCTCGGTAGAACCTTCCACAATGCCGTAACCGCCAAAGTTCCACGCTCCGCCGAAATAGTCTTCGGTGCCGTTATCGCAAATGGTTGGTTTGTTAGTATCTCCGTCAAGGTAAAACTTTACTTCCCCTTCGCCCCACCAACGTGGACTGTTGGTTTTCCATGCAAGATATGTTCCAACGTACACGCCGCAACCGTGGACATTATCCAAAATTACATGAGAGTGATTATCCTCGTCGGTTACCGAATGATTGTAGGTAGCGTGGAAATAGGCAACGTCGTCTTCGATGGGTTGTTCGTGGAACAACACTTTGTATGCCAAAATATCCGTGTAGTTATCGGCGGCATTTTCCAATTCGATACGGAAACCTTTTTTGAAAGGCATCGACCAATAGCAATTGCAACCTTTGTACGGGGCTACCACAACCGGAAATGAGTACACGTTATGCGGATTTTCGTCATGTCCTATACAGAAAAATGCACCTACGGGGCAATCGACGGACGGAGTTGTTTCGCCGTCCCAATACATACGCAAAATTAGTTCGGAAAAGTTTTTTCTGTCCGATGCGATAAAGAACTGTCTAATCGCACCACTGCCCGACCAATCGGCAAGAGTAACTGTAGTTTTTGGGGCAACATGTATAAACGGATTTACCTTGCAGTCCTCGCCAAGCGAGTTTTTGCTCCAATACAAATCCGGGTTGGTGGGATCAGGTTTAGCAAGACACGCTTTTCCCTTTTGACCGGTTGGATTTTCCGCCGAAATCATACGCGTTATAATGCCGTGTTTTTTGTATAAATCGTTTAACATATAAAATTTTCTCCTTTTATTTACCGCCTGTTAGGGCAATTCCTTCGACAATTCTCTTTTGGAAAATTGCAAACAAACCAATGGGAACAATCAACGACACAAGCGTTGCTGCAATAACAACACCGTAATCACCGGAATAGGACACGTTTAGTGTACGAATAATTTGCATAATTTGCGTTAAGCCTTTGTTTTCCGACACGGTAAGTGCAGGCCAAACAAAACTATTCCATGCGCCCATAAATATACCTACACCGTTGATTACCATCGGCGTTACGGACAGAGGCACATAGATTTTGAAAAAGATACCCAACTTGCCACAGCCGTCAATTTCCGCCGCTTCTTCGATATTTTTGGGAATATTTAGATAGAACTGACGGAAAAAGAATATTTGATAGGCATTTGCCATACCCGGTACGAACAATACAAAGATTGTATCCACCATTTTTAGTGCATTAACAACGCGAATGGACGTGAGCATTATTGTGATACCCGGTATAAACATCGGGAACAACAACAGTGGCCACAAATACTTTTTGAAAGGAAAGTCAATTCGAGCCATCGCATAACCGCACAACATATTTACGAATAACGAGCAAACCGTTGAAAGCACCGCTACAACCAACGTTACAAACATCGACTTGACAAAGGTTGTGCCGTTAAGGTCGGCAGTGAACACCTTCTCGAAGTTGCTCCAAGTGAATTTTTTAGGCAGAAAACTATTTGGAACAGAAAACAATTCGCTTTTGCCTTTGAATGCAGCAGGAATAATCCACACTATAGGGAAGATAACTAACGCTGCAACAAATATTGCCACAACAGTCAAAATAATACGACTGACTTGTTTTTTGCGTTTATTTGAAATTTTTTGCATACGTCAGTCCTCCATTTTGTCCGAACGAATCACTTTGAAAGCGACAACGTTGATTGTGACGATAATTATCATAATCAACAATGCGCCTGCAATGGTTACGTTTTGCGGTCTACTTACGTCACGGAACGAGTTAAACAAGTACAACGAGGGAGTCATTGTCATATCTAACGGTCCACCGTTGGTTATCATATAGGGAACGTCCATCATTTGCAACGTGCCTGTGATAAGGTTTACCAAAGCAAGGATGATGATATTTTTCATATAAGGCAAAGTGACGTATCTAAGTTTGTGCCAAAAGTTTGCACCGTCGATATCTGCCGCTTCGTAGTAGTGTTTAGGTACGTTGAGTAATCCTGCGTACATAACAAGCGTATTGTAGCCAAATCCCAGCCAGAAGGTAGGAAACAGCACCGCCACAATAGGCCAATAGCCTTGCGTTGTAAACGCAATCGGGTCGATATCCAATCCAATAAGTATGGATGTTATAAGACCGCCACCATAGTTCAAAATGAACATAAACATGATAGATGCGACAACACCGGAAAGTAGGCAAGGTACATAAACGAGAATTTTGACTGCATTTGCCACCTTTACGTTGATACTTTTTAGCACATAGGCGAAAAAGAAACTTAAAACCATTTGTGCAACGACAATGATTGCCGTAAACAAAACAATATTGCCGAACGCTTTGGTAAAGGTAGGCGTTTTTAAAATATAGTCGTAATTTTCGAAACCTACAAACTCGCCCGTGGCATAGTCCTGTAAGGAACGTATAATTGCCATTATCAGCGGAATATAGGCAAAAACGAACAACAAAATACACGCCGGAGCAATCATTGCATAACCGCTTTTGGCATATCTAAAACGAAATTTGTTCGTTTTTGTTTGGGTGGAATCGTTAGTTTTCATTTAGTCACCATAGTTATATTTGGGATTTTGGGGATAGTTTGCACGTGACATTATCGTGCGAATGTTGGTTTGCGCTTCGTTTAGCGCTTTAGTAAATAGAGCCTCGAATGAGGAAGTTTTGCAGTTGATTTGCATTGTTTCGAACAATTTACCTGTTTCTTGAGCAACGTCCCAAGGGAAAGTTGCTTCAGGAATACCCTTTTCTGCCACGGCATTTACAACGTCGATCCATTCTTGAGGAACATTTGTTGTGCAAGTTGCAAGGTAGTTTACAACCGATTTTGACGTTGCTGCCTTGGAGTTATATGCTTCGATAAAGTATTGTCCGGTTCTTTCGGCGCTTTCCGTAAACATCCAATTTAAAAATTTTGCAGCCTTATCTTTATTTCTGGATTGTTGAGATATGCAGTAGCACCATCCGCCGTTTGCACTTGTGCAACCTGATTGATCGCCCGTTTTCGTGGGGATAACGCTAACGCCTATTTTGTTGACAATCTCCATATCCTTTTCGGTATAGTTGAAGATTTCCGCAATGCCCCAACTTCCGCTAAAAGTCATTGCAAGTTTGGGAGTTTCTTCGCAGAGAGCATCTACAATGTAGGTATAGCCTTCGGCGGTAAGTGCAGACGTGGGAGCATAGTCGTTGCTGTAAAGATTGTAGAACATTTCGGCAATATCTTTGAATCCTTGGTTATCCAAACGACTTTGCGTCCAACTTTCGTCCAAAGTAAGTCCGCCGGTGGTATTTTGTTGCAATCCGTAGGTAACCCACGTTAGTTCGCCACTACCCAAAGGCATACCGATACAGTACTGACCACGATTGAGCGTTGTTTTGATTTTTGCACAAGCATCGTACAACTCGTCCCAAGAAGTAGGCACTTTGGTTACGCCAGCATTTTGCAAAACGTCCTTGCGATAGAACAAAATACTGCCCGGTTCCAAGTTCCACGGGTAAGCGTATATATTGCCGTTGTAAGTAACCAATTCCTTGCAAGTATCCAACATGTCATCTACTGCTTCGTCGCTAAGGTAGTCGTTTAAGGACGTACAATACTTGTTGCTGATGTTTGTGTACAACTCGCCGTAAGTGGTCATATACAAATCGGGTGCTTTGCCGTTTTCGCGTGCAACGGTAAGGGCGTCGGCATAGGTATCTTGCGTGTAGAAGTTGACTTCTACTTGAATACCGTCCGTCAAATCGGCATTGAAATCATTTACAAGTTTTTTGAGATGTTTCTTTGCCCAAGACTCGAATTCACGAGCATAAATACGAATTTTTGTTGCGCCTTCTTCTACCCACTCTGTATCGTTTTGGGGTGAAGTGCAGGCACACAAAACCGTAAGTACCAAAAGGGCACAAAGAACAAGTGCTACAATTTTGATTTTTTCCATTTTTATTACTCCTTTGTCGTGTAGTGTTGCACTACTGACTAAAAAATTTTCTATCATTTTTTACGCAAAACCAAAAGACACTTTTGGTTGCGCAATATTGAATTTCTCTAAAAATGAAACGTTTCATTTTTAGAGATAAAAATAAAACCGACGATATGCTAAAACCTACAAATGATTATTAAAAACTATTTTGTAATTGGAGTAGAACTTTCTACCCCCCCCCCCCAGCAAAAAATCATTTGAAAGAGGGGTTATTTTTGCGCTAAAACCATCAATACATAATTTGTTTTGATTTGGGTTAGCACAAAATGCATAGCATCGGTACTATTTTTTACTTGGATGGACACTGTTGTTAGTGCGACGTTAATCACAATTTAGCAGATTTAACATCACACAAAAACGGTTGTGATATGGATTTATATATTTACAACAACACTACTACCTTTTTGCGGTAGAGTTGTTAACTTTGAAACTACATTTTAACTCGTTAAACTGGTAGTGATATTCCGTTTCTGCCATAAGTTGGAACATACGCGTTGTTACACAACGAGCAATTTCTGCAATGGGTTGGTCGATAATGGTAAGTTTGGGGTGGAAAATGCGGGTAAACATCATATCGTCAAATCCAACAAACGATAGTTTATCCGGAATTGAAACTTTAAGTTCGTTTATGGCAAAGATACTACCCACCGTGTTGGGAAAGTTGGAGGCAAACAATGCCGTGCAACTATCCTGCATTAAGATTTTTTTTATTTCACGATATGCCTCGTCGACGTTTTCGCCAATGCGTATTAGCAATTGTTCGTTGGGGGTAAGTCCACGTTGTGCATAAGCATCGAAATAGCCTTTTACACGTTCGTCGGAAGTGTACAAACCTTTTTCGGCAGCAGCCATTGCAATGTTAGTATGACCGCTATCCAACAAATAGCCTATCGCGTCACAACAAATTTCGCGATTGTTTACAACGCAAAACTCGTAGTTAAGGTCGGGAATGTACTGGTCTACAAAAATAATAGGTACGGAAATGTTGTTTAGATAGTCGTAGTCGGTAGCGACCCTACCGCAAGGAATTATTATGAGAGCGTCCATACGACGTGACGCTAACCACTTGATACTTTGTTCTTCCTTTGCTTTGTCGTAGAAACTTTCGCAAGCGGCAACAGCATAGCCCGATTTGGTTAGTTCGCGTTCGATACCGGAAGCGATTTGAGCGTAAAACAAGTTGCTAAACTCCGGAATAAGCAACCCAACGGTTTTAGTTTTATTTGTGATTAAACCGCGGGCATATTCGTCAACACTGTAACCCAACTGACACACAGCCGATTCGATTTTTGCTTGATTGACGCTTTTTACTGCACCGCCATTCATATATTTGGATATTGTTCCAAGGGATAAACCGGTTACTCGCGCTACGTCTTTGATTGTTGCCTTACTCATTCCTCTCCTCAAAAGACACAAATTATAAAAATGAAACGTTTTATTTTTTGATAACTCAATTGTACATTATAGAAAATCGTTTGTCAATACCCTTTTTAAAAATTCTTTGAGTTTTTTCGACAAAAAAAAGATTAGTTACGAAGCAACTAAGTTTTTATATAAAAAACGTATCTATTTAATTTATAGAAAGTTATGATTGAGTTTTCACACGAAAATTATAGTAAAATTACAGTTATTTAATTTATAACTATAGTTATTAAATCTATAAAAACTTAAATTTATATACAAAAAGAATCATGGTTACTTAATTTAAAAGTTAAGTTTACATACAAAAAATTGTGATTATCCTTATTGTAATGGGAATTGCTTTCCAGACATTATCACATGATTTTGACGGTTCTAATGTCAAAGACTTTTTTGCAGGACTTCTGTCTGGATTATCAATCGTTGAAATGCTGGCAGGCGTTTATGTTGTTGCTAAAGAATCAAAAAGAAAATAACAGGAGAAATACATGATGAAAAAAGATATGATTATTTTAGCTGTTAGAATTATTCTATCGATAGTCGCACTTGCTTGTTTTGCTGTCTGTATTGCACAACAGGACAAAAATCAGATATTGCTATCGGCAGGCTTCGTACTTACCACAATTGCATTTTTGTTATCTTTAGTATCAAAAAAAAATGAAAAAATAATTTCTACGATTAGAACAACGTTTAATGTTGTTGTGTGGGTAGTGAATACATTCTACTGCATTAATTCCGATTTATAGATGTACGCACTTTCTACCTGCTGCACGCAAAATTTAGTAACTGTACGCATTTTTATAAGGTGTCCGAAAATATTAGGGTGTCCGAAATTGTATCAAAATAGGTAATGGCACACATTGATAATTTTAGGTTTGATATGATATGTATCAGACCTTTTTTAAATGTTATAGTGGCGGTGGCAAATATATTGAAAAATGTGAGATTTTGTGGTATAATAAACACAATGATAAATTAGAATTTGTCGAGGATTAAAAAGGAGGATGACGATGAATACAAGAATTACTAAGTTTATGAGTTTGTTTATATTCGTGGCTCTTATATGTTTGACATTTTCTTCTTGCGACACAAAAATTTGGAAACAATTTGATGATTGGGTTAAAACCTCAGATGACGGCTTTATCTACTATTACAACGATGGTAGTAAGAATGGCGTATATATTCTCGACATTCCCGATGTTGAAGAATTGACTATCCCTGAATACATTGATGGAAAAAAGGTTGTCGAATTGGGGTATTGTGATATGGGAATTGGGTATATGAATGACTATTTTGTTGTTGGAACAAATACGAAAAGCTTGATAGTTCAACATCAATTCGAAATACGAAATAACGCTCCAACTAAGTATTACGTGGATTTTCCCAATTTGACAAATCTAACTTTCATAGATTTCTTATACTGCAATCAATCATATTCAGAAAATGACTTGCTTGTTCCTCATTATATAGGCAAAAGAAACTCAAATGTTCCAAC
>CAZSIF010000037.1:0-8293 GCA_964607155.1 uncultured Oscillospiraceae bacterium | reverse complement strand
GGAAATCTTACATATAATACTACGAGGCAAAAAATATGTCAAATGAATTTCGACAGAAAATTGATATTTTTTCGCAAGATTTTTCCATTGCCGACGCAGTGCCGAATCGCAAGTACAAAATATTCGATTGCACCTTACCACAAGACTCTCAAATGCGCTTGGCGCAAATGGGGTTGATTAAAAATGCCGTCGTGGTCGTCACTGGAAAAGCGCCGTTGGGCGACCCGTTGATAATTTCCGTTCAAGGATATTCACTTTGCCTGCGTGCGGAACAAGCAAAACGTTTTTTAGTGAAGGAAGTGCTGGATGAACGATAAAAAACAATTGACGATTGCGCTTTGCGGAAATCCTAACTGCGGAAAAACCACTTTATTCAATTTGCTTACCGGTTCAAACCAAAAAGTGGGAAACTGGCCGGGCGTAACGGTGGAACGCAAAAGCGGTATTTGCAAATTTGACGAAAATCTTTCAATAATAGATACTCCCGGCATTTATTCGCTCATGCCCTACACTCCCGACGAAACAGTTGCTTGCGATTTTTTGTTGCACCACGGCCACGACGTGATTTTGAACGTCGTGGATTGCACGGCGCTCCAACGCAGTTTGTTTTTAACGACGCAACTTGCAGAGTTGCACGCGCCCATCGTCGTTGCACTGAACATGTGTGACGAAGCGCAAGCATTGGGAATAAAAATCGACAGAACGCAACTTGAAAAAGAATTTCACTTTCCGTTCGTAGAAATTTCCGCGGCAAAGAACTTCGGCGTTGAAAAATTGGTGCAAGTTTGCGCAAACGCCGCAAAAGAATCAAACGACACGAGACAAAAACCAACACAGAATATCGATTTTTCCGAAGAGGCTTCCGCAAAGCGTTACGAAAAAGTTGAAAAAATTGCAAAAGTCGTAACGGTTCGCGCCGCCCCTACGCCCAAAATTACAAAACGACGTGCATTAAGCGAAAAAATCGACGCCGTAGTGTTAAACAAATGGCTGGCATTTCCTGTTTTTGCGCTGATTATGTTCGCGACGTTTTACCTTTCGACAGGCGGGCTAGGCGCATTCCTTTCCGACGTGATAAACCAAGCAATAACACCCAACTTGCAAACGGCACTATCTCGTGCACTGGCAAATTTCGGTTCGAAACAACTTGCTTCGCTCGTAGTGGACGGCATCGTGGCCGGCGTGATGAGCGTAGTAAGTTTTTTGCCGCAAGTAACCATTTTGTTCGGGCTGATTTCCGCATTGGAAGCAAGCGGATATATGTCGCGGATTGCCTTTATCACAGACAGAGCATTGAGAAGCGTAGGTCTTAACGGCAGAAGTTTCGTTTCGCTGCTTTTAGGATGCGGTTGTTCGGTGCCGGCAATAATCTCCACACGCACGATAAAAAATCTCGACGAAAAACATGCCACCGTTACGCTTGCACCGTTCACGCCATGCTCGGCAAAACTGGCTATAATAGCGTTTTTTACAGCAGATATTTTTCACGGCAACGCATTTATTGCCGTAAGTTTCTACTTTCTTGCACTTTTCACAATTGTTTTGAGCGGACTGATATTGAAAACGTTTCGCGGCAAAAAGGAAAATGACGACGCTTTCGCGTTGGAAATGCCCTCCTACCGTGTGCCGAAGTTTTCCAACGTGGCAAAACAAATGTGCCAACGAGCAAAATCGTTTTTAGTTAAGGCAGGCACCGTTATTTTTGCGGCATCGGTTATTTTGTGGTTTTTGCAACACTTCAACGGACGGCTTCAATGGTCAACTACGGAAAACAGCTTGCTTGCAACAATCGGGAAAATTGTCGCACCGTTATTTTACCCACTAGGGTTCAACGACGTGGGGTTCGGTTGGCAATTTGCCGTTTCCACCCTTACTGGACTTTCCGCAAAAGAAACCGTTATTGCCACGCTGCAACTGCTTTTACCGTGCGAAACAGAAAAATGCATTTCTGCGTTGGGCGCATACAGCTTTGTGGCGTACAATTTGCTGTCGGCACCGTGCGTTGCTGCAATTTCCGCCGGTTTTTCCGAGCAAGGCGTGCGCGGAGGCATTCGCTCGCTGATTTTTCAAGTGACAATAGCCTACGCCGTCTCCTTGGCGATATATCAACTCGGCACGGCATACTTGCAAAACAGAAAGGCATTTGCCGCAGCAATAATTTTCGTTGTTATCGCCCTTATGACGGTAACCGCCGTTCACGTTGCGAAGACACACCGCGCTTGCCACGATTGCGAAAATTGCACCGCTTGCGCAAACGCGCGAAAGTGCCGCAAAATACACCGCTAAAAACATGCACAACAAACAAATTTCGACACAAAAAAACACGAAATCCTGCACGGTTGAGATAAGCAGCAAAACGCAATTAATAATGTTATTATATATATAATATATATTTAAGAATATATATATGCGGCACGACTATCGGCAACAGAGGTCCGCCAAGTACAAGAATTTCGAATATCGCGCAAATAAAAATCTATAACAAACGCCAAGAAGTGAACAAAAATGCTTTTTAAGAAATGCTGAAAATAATGTTATTATAGTGTCAAAACGACATACCAAAACGCCACGATGACAGCAAAACACGACCGTCGCAAAAAAAATCGCTCGTTAAAGTGCCGCATCGACATTTGCCACAGAACCATGAAAAATGCGTCAACTCTCGTTGACGCATTCAATTTGAAATTTTGTTTTTGCAAAGTGATTGTTTTACATAAAATCTTCGGCCAAAATGTTTCTATCCACCAACGACATGCGCTCACGCTTGGCGAAGTCGACGGCAGTTTTGTCGAAATACATGTTGGTCAAAGTCATTACGTTGCTTACGGGATATCGAGTACTTCCTTCCAACACGCAACGAATATCCGATTCACACAACACCTTCGTCGTCAAAATACAACCGACGGCAATAGTAACACCCATTTTTTCAACAATCAAATCGATGTTGAAGTTATCCAAAACGGGGGTAAATTTCACCTGATAGCCTTTGCGACTGAACAGACGCGCCACGTAGATGACGAATTGCGTTTTGTCCATTTTGGAAATTTCGTTAAATTTTTCCTCAACAGATTGACGGTCGCCCATGTGCACAAAGTTGTAGACGTTTTCGCTGGGAATGTAACGCACCTTTTCTTCGGGAACGCACGTTGCATAAGGCGTTGTAGCCATGTTCGGCATTGCAACGGGATAAGGTTCGCCCATGCCGCTATCCAACTTTACAGGTTCCGGTTCGGAAGGTTGTTCCGCAGTTGCTGTTTTGCACTTTTTCTTTTCCACCAAGCCGACAAGCAAGCACAGCAGTGCCAAAAACAGCAAAACAATGCCGACAACCCGCAATATTGTGACGAAAAGTTCCTCAAACGCCGATGCGAACACCTTGGGCAACAAGATTGCCGCCAAGCCTGCCAACAAAGACAGCACCATCCACACGAAATATTTTGCGTAACCACTACTTTTTTTTGCCATATTCGTCATTCCTGCCAAATTTTATGTTTTTATTTTACCACACAAACGCCTTGGTGTAAAGTAGGTTTTTGAAAGATTAAAAACGCTGCAACACGGTTTTTAGCATATGCACGTTACAACGAAAAAGTTCGACAGCAGCGAGCGTCGAACTTTTGAAATTTGTTTTTGAGTTTTTGGGCGCAGCTATGCTCACGCAATCGATTCCGACGCTTCACTGCGCAATAATACTGCCGATTTTACGTACAACTTTATTTTCCGCCCTTGCGCCGATTGCATTCCTTGCACAGCATTTGACAATTTTCTGTGTTGGTTTTACCGCCAAGGCGCCACGGCGTGATGTGATCCGCCTCCATTTCGTCCAACGAATAACGTTTTTTACAAATCGGACACACTCCGTTTTGACGCTCATAGGCAGAACGCTTCATATTGTCACTGAACGCACGAATGTTCAAATATTTTTCGTTTCTTGTTAAAACATAATGATATACGCCTTTTTTCTTGGTAACATCATCATCTTCCATCAATTTTTTAATCTCACGCTCAAGTGCAACAGTATCAAAAGTTTTTGAACCAAATTGACTATACAATTCGCCCCAGTTAATACCTTTCATCTCGCGTCTATATTTCGTAAAAGTGTTTTTTGTCCATTCGATAACGTTTAAAAAGTACATCCACAGCTCGTTAGCATTCGGATCGTGCTGATGAGTAGACATATAACTCTCGATATTTCCGTCACTAACCCATGACAAAACAGTCTCCAAATAATCTTGCCTAATCGGATTACCGCTCACATAATCTTTTGCCAAATTATATGCAGCGCAACCCGTTTTGCTAAATTTCAACTTTGCAGAAGTCAGCCAGCTGCCCGTATACACAGCATTTCTCAATTCTTGATCCGTTAACTTTTCTCCTGCAATATTAATAATCTTAAACCATTCTAACTTTTCAAGATCATTGCCTTCACAAAAATACACCATACACTTATAATCCAGTATTTTATTCTGTTCCGTTTGCGTTAGATTGTGAAACGCCTTGTTGTTCAAAGAAAAATCATTATTGACGTATTGACAAAAACTTATCGTTCGTTGTTGCCCATCTAACACTTCAAAGCTTTCGTCGTCGTTTTTCACCCAATACATTACATTTAACGGAAAACCATTATTGATTGTTTCAATTACAGCGTTACGTTTAGTTTCATCATACACAAATTCCCTCTGATATTTCGGTCTGATATTCAACAATCCATTGTATCCGACAACACCATTCTCTTGATTGTCTACATAATTTTCCGCAATTTCCCTAATTGATATTTCGTGTAATTCTATATTCATTGTCATCATTTCCTTTTTATGATAATTCTTGCATAGATGCTTTTATACAATTCGCCCGTTTCGCAATCTCGAAACGCAGGAGCCTTATTATCTTTCTCAGGATTATACTTCTTGAATAATGTGCCCTTTGCATTCACCGTGTACTTTCCTGTCGGTTTTCCGTCTTTCAAAATTTCCATTTTTCGCTTACAAGTAAACTCGATACTTCCAACGATCCCAAGTGCGACGATTTCAAACTGATCGGGATTGTATTTATCCAAAAAAGTAATCGGAACACCCATATACCCATTATAATCATATGGAATATCTTTGTAAGTATCTATATTGATAGCGTCATAATTTTCGTAATACGGAAACTCTTGTGAAGAATATTTTTTATAGAGTGTTAGCTCTTCATTGTGCTTACCAACAGGCAAATTTGTAAACCAACACGATTCGGATACACGAGCATACTTCCGTCCGTTTTTTATTATTGCAAACTTTTTATAAGTATCAGGAACAGCGAAATACATACCGACATTAAAGTTTGTGTATCCTGTTCTGATCTCGTTTTCTCTAAACAACTTAAAAATTTCTTTATATGTTAATGCATTTGTATTTCCTATGATAATAAATTTTTTATTATGTTCCATAAGTTGCGCCACGTATTTCCGAAATAATGAAAAGGGCGGATTGGTCACGACAATATCAGCCTCTTTCAGCAATTCAACACATTCTTCACTGCGAAAATCGCCGTTTCCGTTCAAAACGGTCAAACTGTTTTTGTCGCACTTCAACAATGTTTTAACGTCACTCAAATCAATAGCACCGTCGTTGTTGTAATCTTCTACTTTATTGATTTCTATTTTGTACGCACGGCGAACGGTGTTTTTGAAAGAATATTCTAACTCCGAAAACAACGCAGTCTGCGTGAATGCAATTGGTGAATCGTCATAACACGTTGCAATCAACTTTTTCAATTTCAAGTAATTGAAATTCATTGCAAAATACTTAAAAAAGTTACTTTCATAAGGATCATCGCAATTACATAATACAATTTTGTTTTCAAATTCCGATTTGTAATGTTTTAATTCAAGTTCAATATCGCAAAGTTGAGTATAAAACTCATCCGCCTTATTTTTCTTTGCGTTATCCATATTTTTTGTTGCCATACCCGATGCTCCTTTTGTGATAGTCGCACCGTTTTTGAAATAAAAAAAGTGCGCCAACCGAAGTTGTCGCACTGAAAACGCAAACTCCGTTGTCGCCAAACAAAACTAATACGGAATGAGTAGACTATACTCCCATATGGAATTTGCGTTTTTTACAAATTACAATATGTAAGTATAGCCATATGAGGAATATAATATTCCCCTAGTATACTCATCCTTAATGTATTAAATTTTGTTTGGCATTAAATAATATAGCACACTTAAACATTTTTTTCAATAAGTTTCTTTCAAAGTCTTCACAAAAACTCAAACATTGCCCCAAATATCCACCTTAAAAACAGCATCAAGATTTTTGTTGAATGCGAATATTCTTTGTTGTGTCACACACAACGTTGTCACTTGGAAAACGACTTAAAAAAGTACACATAAAGAATGTGTTTGAAAACTATCATACGCGGAAACAAAAAAGAACCTTCGGAAGGTTCCTTGACAAATTTTATGTTTTTATTTTACCACACAAACGCCTCGGTGTAAAGTAGGTTTTTGAAAGATTTTTGAAAGATTAAAAACGCTGCAACACGGTTTTTAGCATATGCACGTCACAAAAATATCGGTCACAACCACATGCAAGCCACTTGGCTATGACCGACACTTTTCATTTATTGTCCATTACACTTTTATTAAGTTTCAAGAAAACGACCATTACTAATAATCTCTGTTCAAGAATTAACAAAATTACACATGAAAAGTATTATGCTTATTATTTCTTCTTTCCAAACAAAGATTTTCCTATTTTTCCCAATGCGCCCGCTACAGTACCCGCCAAACCGTTTTGAACTGCATTTCCGACCGACTTTACGACATCAACGTCCAATGTTTCATTAACTAAGCCGATTGTTCCTTTAACTCGCTCCGCATTCCTTTCAGCTTCGTTTTTCCCTGTAAGTAATGTATAAATAGCACTAATAAATTTATGACCTTCTATCTTCGAATAAAACTCCAATTCTATTTCTTTTGTTTTCAGATAGATTTCTACAATAGAATTATTTGTTTTTACCTGCGGTTTTCCTTCATAGATTTTAATATCAGAAACAGCATACTGCTCCACGTTTACCACTGCCTCCTGAAACATTTTTTTGTTTTTTGTTACAAAAACAATATTATGATTTGTAAGTAGCAACTGAGTGGATCCGTGTGCGTTAACAAGTGAACATTCCCCCTTGTACAAAACAACTTCATCCTCTTTCAAATTGTAATTTTCCATCTTTACCCCCTTAACAGAAATATTTTGTTTTACTATTGTTTTGACATTATTGAAATCTGCAAATTCAATTTACTTAACATATATATTTTTGCATGCCGCAAATATCTTGCCAAGCAAATTAACTCATAGCCGCATTATTCAAACGATTTATTCAGCTGAAAACTTTACACATTTACTACACGAACGACACCAATGTCAAAACAAAGCTTCAAAACAGAACACGCAAATTTCGCGAATGTTTGACAAATCAAACGACACAAACTATCACGCTTTACAAAGCGAATTCGCACGCATACGCAAGCGACACGATTTTGACACAAGTCGACTGCACTAACGTTATTATATCGCCAACACAAAAAGTTGTCAACACATTCACAACTTGTGCATGCATTCACAACAAAATTTTTAAGATATTGCTACACTTATTTCAAATATTTACAGATTTTGGAGATACAATTATGAAATTACACGAAGCGGTAGGCAAAAGAATTTTAGAATACTGCAAAGAACGAAACATAACGCCAAACAAACTTTGCACCATGTCGGGGGTTATTCAGTCAACCGTGAACAGCATATTTTCCGGACGAAGTCAAAACCCCAAATTAGCTACTATTCAATATTTGTGTGATGGACTAAGAATAACCTTAAAAGAGTTTTTTGACAGCCCCCTGTTTGACAACATAGAAGAATAACATTTTGAAAATTACAACCAAATAAATTGACAAAACGAAGAGAAACATCTCGTCACCTTGTCAAAAGTTGAAGTTCACAATATTTACATAAAAAACCACTGCTATTAAGAAAATGTATAGGATCAACTCATCCAACATTACAAACATGGACGTTAACGATTACATTTTTTACGAAAGGAGCCTCACCTTGCACGAAGTTGAGGCTTTTGATAATTGTTGAACAAATATATTAAACTGTGGCAAACAGCAAAAACAAGCACACAACGCCACTACTCAAACAGCAAAATGCGTTACAGAATATATTGAAGCAAAAAAACATTCAGAGCTTCAACCACAGCACCCGACAAAAGACCTTCAAAAATCGTTTTAGAACACCCCTACCACAATTTA
>CAZSIF010000036.1:0-9117 GCA_964607155.1 uncultured Oscillospiraceae bacterium | reverse complement strand
GATTAACAAACGTTACTATAAAGACCTCATACGAAAGTCAACCCGAAGGATGGGAATGGGGGTGGAATGGTAATTGCGAAGTTGTGTGGGGAGTTGAATTAAATTGAAAAACATTACATTATTTATAGGCGTACGCACTTTTTATCTGCTGTACGCAAAATTTAGTAACTGTACGCATTTTTTACAAGGTGTCCGAGAATATTATAGGGTGTCCGAAATTGTATCAAAATAGGTAATGGCACACACAGGGAACTGCGGTCGAACCCGTGGTTCCTTTTCGTTTGCATTAAAGTCGTCGCAGGGATTATCGTCAAGACTAAAAAGTACGAAAAGATAATCTCTTACGACTGGCAAACAAAGCCAAGATGTAACAGTAAATTTGTCAAGAAATCATAATCACGACAACAACCACATGACATTCGTGTATATCAAATGTGAAATGCTCGCTTTGAGAACACAGCAACTTGTATTCCATATCAAACGAAGTGAGCTATTTCACAATTGCAAGGAATGTGAATTGGCAAACCGAGCACAACACATCTTGAAGTTTAATCAAATAAGCAACTCATATATTACTCCGTGATTATTTTATCACACACCGCTGTATCCCATATATTTGCACATACTGTTTTATTTTTTCATCTATTGCACTTAAAAACATAATTCGCTATACGCAAAAACGGCAGACAAAAATCTGCCGTTTTGATTATATGCGCACTTAAGCATATTAAACGTGCCATTAAAAAGCATTAAAATATGCCTAAAGGCTAAAAACCACGGTGAGCACAATGCCAACGGTCAAAAGCAGCAAACCGAACAGGGCACGTTTTGAAAACCGCTCCTTTAACACAAATGCCGAAAATGCCATCGTGAGCAACACAGACAGCTTGCCGATTGCGTTAACAGCGACGGGGCTTACGCCGTCTATATTTAGCGCATAATACTCACATAACCAAGCAACGCCTGTTGCCACGCCGGAAAGCGTCAAAAACAACCAACCACTGCCATCGATGCCGTCAATCTGCTTTTGTTCACCACGAGCAAGCGTTATGGACAGCGCAAACACAAACACGATAACCGTGCGAATAAGCGTCCCCAAGTCCGACGGAATACCGCCCAGCCCAATTTTAACAAACAGCGACACAAGGCTTGCAAAAACCGCAGAAAGAACAGCATACAATAGCCATCCGTGCGAGGCAACGTCCGCAACGTCTTTTTTATCCAACATCAACACCACGCCAGAAAGCATAAAAGCCATCGACAACACCAATGCAAAAATCACCCACGCATTGCCGCCGCGCGTTGTGTCGTTAAAGAAAAACACCAAAAACAACAGGCTTGTTAGCACAAAGCTCGATTTATCAATCGGGGCAACCTTGTTGATATTGCCAAGCTTTAACGCCCGATAATAGCACAGCCATGAACAGCCCGTTGCCACGCCGGAAAGCGTCAAAAAAATCCAGTTTGTCGCTGTCAGCTCCGACAAAAACGAAAAATTACCCGTAATCAGGCACATGCCAACGCAACACACAATAACCACGCCCGTCCTATATGTTGTGGCAAGGTTATTCGGCACGTTTTTGATGCCGACCTTTGCAAAAACCGATGTGAGAGAGGTCGCCAGCGCAGCAACCAAAGCCAAAACTATCCAATTCATATTATCCCCTCAAGCGCACCTGCCGTAGCAGAGTCTTTTAACGCTATAAAATCAGCTCGATTTCCACCTCGTCGGGCGCAGTTACAACGGGCAGCTTTCCTTTTTGTTGCCTACACGTCACATCACCATAGGGCGTAACAAGCGTTGCCGTTGCGTACTCCAACCCCAAAAGCGACGGCGTAAGTCTAAGCCTTTTCATTCCCGATTGCAAAATTTCCAAGCCGAGCAAGGCTTTAGGCAGCGAGTACAACGGCGTTCCGCCCCAAGCGTGGCTGTGGTCAAACGAATAGGTTGGCTCGGGTGCAACAAAGCCCTCTGCCAAGCCCTTGGAGCAAGCAGCAACGGGAGCCTTCCAGCGGTCGAGCACCGTCAGAGTATACCTATCACGCAAACCCAAACGATAAATTGCCTCCAATAAAAAATGCAAAAAATACGGTTGGCAATCGCCCTCGATTTTATCCGATACAATCTCTCCCACCAATCGTTTTGCGGTATCGTCATCACAAACACCAAAGCATGCCGCCAAAATGTTGGCGTGTTTTGTGTAATATCGCTTGCTTACGTTTTGCGGCATCCACTGCCCCAAAAGCCGTTCATCCGTAGGCGTGTTCAAGCCGCCAAAGTACATTCCAGCGTCCTTATCGAACAGACACGAATTTATCGACGTGCGCAATGCCTCGGCACGGTCACGGCAAAACGCAGCGTCGTCACCCAACGAAAGTGCCGCAAATATATCCGCTGCCGCTTGCAGTGCACCAAAGTAAAACATACTTAGGCACGCCTGCCCCAGTGCCTTGGGCGGATGGTGCAACGACAGTCCGTCGACATAAATCCAATCCACAAACATATAGTCGGGGGGCGTTTCCGGCAAGCCGTTGGCGCCCTCGTAGCTCTTAAAGCGAGCAATCAGCAACCGCAAAGCCCTTTCACAACGGCGCAACAGCGACAAATTGCCCGTTATCATATACACGTCACGCAGCATGCAGACAAAAATAAGGCTGTACGTCGTATGGAACAGTCTGCCATCGGCATTCTCCAACAAAATCGCCGTACGCACAAGGTCAAACTCCGCAAGGCGCATATCGCCAAACGAAAAGGCAGTCATAAGACTTTCGATATAATAATCACCTGTGCACGCCAACGGCTCACAATGCCTTGGACTATCCAAGTGCTGTGTTTGCCTACATATTTTTAACGTATGTTTGCACACATCGAGCACGCGATTAAGCTCCGTATCGCTCGTTACGGTATCGCATTCGTGCGTGACAGGATAGTTAGTTGCAATAACCGCAAGCTCAACGGTTACCGTGCAGGGCGCATCGTTTACCAAATACGCCTCGACGTTGCCAACGCTATGCAAAAAGAATCCGCGATATTCCGCCGCACCCACAAGTGTGATTTGCTCCGTAGTGCCGTCCTCGTCCGTTTCTCGCAAGTGCGCTTTTATTTGCACCGCTCCGTCCGTGGACGTTGCATAAAAATACCCCGCATATATCTTGTCGTAATCGAGCAAAACCGTCCGCTGTTCGTGTGGAGCAAGTACAACGACACCGCCGTCAGCAACAAGCTTGTGTTCCTCTCGCACGGGAATCGGGGCAACTTGCACATGCCAAACGTCCTCGATAGGCTCAGCATGAACGTATGCATCAGGCGCGACACTACCGTCATACACACACGGCCAAGTATATGCGCCGTTTTTGCGAGCAAGCCAACTATCGTCAGTGGCAAAATTTTGGGTTGTGCCATCGGCAAAAACCGCCTCGCCAACAAGCATAAAGCCGCCATGCCCCATAGAATAATGACAAAACCTATCAGGCGTCATTTGTACGCGCGCAAAAAAATCCAGTTCCGCCGACTGCGGTACAAGCTCCGCATCGTAAGAATAATAACTGCTACGAGGTTGCTCGTTGCCCAAAAAGTCGCCGCCGACGCTTGCCGGCCCCGTAGCGACAAGCTCGCCGTTGCAAAACAGCTGAAAAACCGTATCTGCACTAAAACGCAAGCGCACAAGCACAGGCACTTGTTTCAAAGTATACCGTTTAGCAAATTCCGCAACCGTATAGTTGCACTCGGAAAAATCTCCAAATGCGCTGTAAATTGTTGTTTGATTGTGCGGATACCTTACTTTAGGTAACCATATCCACTGCTCTAAGCCCATTTAGTGTACACCTCCCGATTTTTGAAATATTTTTCTTGCCGCCAAAACTCCCACCATAAATGCCACTTGGTCCGCTTTTATACGTCCACCGCAACATGTTGCAACAAAGTGCCAATAAAGCTCACGCGCCAACCAAGGGTAGCATAAGTAGCGATGCGCCAAGTGCCCCTCTTCCATCGCTTAACGACAAAACAATCCAATGCAAGCATGCGTGTGCGAATACTTGATGCACCTTGCAAAAAACGCAGTATTGTTTGGCGTCGACATCAGGCAAAATATTTTACTTTATTGTACCCAATTATGCTGTTTTTGTCCACAAAAAACGCTATTACTTTCCATTACGTTTTGTGTGCTTTTACCAATACTTTACAACAAGTACGACAGCATTAAATTTTTTGACCTTTATTCCGCCACCTCTACTTGAATTTCTTGCATGAATAATGTATAATAAAAGCAATTAATTCTCAGGAGAAAAAATGCTATTACCCATATTGTTAATTACGATTTTATTTATATCCGCTGCCCTAATTGTACATAAGCTTGTTCAAAAAAAGTATGATAAATTTGTCCTACAAAATAGCCCTTGTCTAAAAAAGCTTCAGGAAATAAATTGTAAATACAAATTTCATCCTCATATTGATTTTGACCAAGACCACACCTATGACAATGAAACAATGTATGACGACATTAGTTGCACGGACTACCTTATCTATCAGCTTCAATTCCTAAGCAACAAGGTTCTTAGGCAAATCAACAAAGAAAAACAAAACAGTCGATTATATCAGGAATATCTAAAGGAAATAGCTGCCTTACCGGCTTTAGGAAATTATTTGGTTGATACAAAAAAGCTAAATCACAAAAGATTAGTGAAAACGGAAAAACGCTTGCTACAAAAAAAGACCTTTACTAAGCCACCAATGGATTTTTGTATAGAGGTAACACTATATTGTGCTCAAATAAACGGTCGGGTTTACGACTACAAAACAGAGATGTTTCAAGCAGATACAATTCTTGTTTTAATAAAACGCCTGCAAAACCGAAGGGGCACGTTTTATAATGACCGAGAAATATGGAATTCTATTTGCCGAGTTGAAAGGGGTAAAGTTTCAAATAAAATGCGTTTTTCAATCTATCAAAGAGATGGCTATCGCTGTTGCAACTGTGGCGTTACGCAAAGATATGCACAGCTGGAAATTGACCATATTATACCAATCGCAAAGGGCGGAAAAAGCACTTACGATAATTTACAAACGCTTTGCCACGAATGCAACGTGGAAAAAGGTGACACCATACAGCATCATTAAAAATTTTTCACCAAATAAGTTTATTCTTAAATCAATCAAAATACAAAAAAAACAAGAATAGAACGCGTTATAACCGTATTTGCTTGACCGTCATTGTCGGAGCTATTTGCCGACGATCAACGTCGTCCATCGGTAGTAGCTCCACCAATTGCGAAAAGCTATAGCCATCGTACCTTGGCAGCAAGTGCATTCCTGTCATAAAGTTTTCGCAAACGGATATGTACGCCACAGTCGAGCTGCGCTTGAACCCAAACTCCGCTTCCGATAGCTCGTAAATATTGGCATACCCCAACTCCTCGGCATAGCCAAAGTTTTTGGCTTCCGATAAACGAAAGGCAATATCAAAGTGCGGCTGTTTTACTTGTAATAAGTCCTCGTGAACATATCTCACGAACGCTTGCGCTAAGGTTTCGTTCACTGGTTTTCTCCCACAAATCTTACTAAGATATCTTAGTGTCAAAACAATAATAACACTAAGTTTTCTGAAAGTCAACCAAAAAATTAAGTTTTCTTAGTATAATTTTCAAAAAAAGGAGTCTTAACATGATTAAATTAAAAGAACTTAGAGAAAACAAACAAATTAGTATGATTCAATTAGCGCAAGCAATAGGCGTATCTGATGCAGCAATATCTAATTGGGAAAACGCAATAAATGAGCCCAAAGTGTCATACTTGTTAAAACTTGCAGATTATTTCCAATGCACCGTTGACGAACTGCTTGGTCGTGATGACTATGTAACCGGCGACGTTGTTGTTCAAGCAACGCAGCTATCCGCAGACGAGCAGCAATTAGTTGAGCTGTATCGCACCCTAACGGTAAGAGATAAAGCCGAGCTTATTGGGTTCGCAAAGGGACTTGCCTTTTAACCAACTCAAAAAATACTTCAATAAGCTCCGTGCATTCTATGGAATACACCCTAAAAGTGTCTAACTTTTGGGGTGCATTTCACAATGACATTTCGACTTTTTCTTATAAAGCAAAAAACGCAAGTTAAATCTTAATGATTCAACTTGCGTTTTATTGATGCAGATTGGAGTTCAATGCACGAACTTTGGGGATTAGATAAAGCAGAATTTATCTGCTCTAAGGTTTGTAGTTTTTTTCTAGTGTTAGTTTTGGTTTGTCTGGTGGTGTTGTAAAATTGAATAATATGCCAAATTCAGATTAAACAACAATAAATCCTATTAAGGATTGGCTATATGCCGATAAATTATGTGTTATATACATTAAAGTTCTTTTTTAAATTATCTATTTCTTTTAAAGCATTCCATTGTTGTTCAACAACATTTTTCGCAATTTTTTTAATTTCATTAAATTTATTTAACTTGTCTTTACCGGTAATTTTTATATCTTTACCAAACGGTGGATTAGCCAAACAAATATCCATAGAATCTAATTTTATTAATTGTTTTGTTTTCTCTTTCCAATTTTTAGGATCCTCTAAACTATCTTCGCAAAAAATCCCACCTTTACCATCACCTAATATGGCCATATAAGATTTAGCAACCTTGGTTAAAAATGCATCTTTTTCTATGCCTCTTATGTTTTTTATTCCAATTTCTTTTTTCTCTTCGTAAACAGCAGAATCTTCCCAATCTAGTTCTTTTGCTTCTAAATCAACTTTATTCCACAAATATTTTAAACTTTCCACCAAAAAACCGCCAGAGCCACAGCTCGGATCAATAACAACATCACTTAAAGAGGGGTCTACAGCATTAACCATAAGACGAACAACATTTTTAGGTGTAAAAAACTGACCTTGTTCTCCCTTTAATGAGTATCCAGTAAACACTTCAAAAGCATCTGCTATTATATCCCTATCAGTTTCTATAAGACAAAAGTTTTGCAACTTTCCTATAATATGTCTCAAAGTGTTTCCCGATAAAGAAATGGTGTCTGTTTCTTCTAATACATCATCATATTTTGCTTTAACTTTAAGGAACAATTTTTTAATTCTTTCTTCAATTTCTTCATCTGTATCAACTTCGGAAACTCTGAACGAAACCATCTTATCTTTTGCTGTAAATCTTTCGTCATAAATTTTACAAAGAATTAAATTTATCATCTCTTTTGCAATAGACTCATCTCGGTTTACACCTACACTATTGCCAACGATATAACCTCTTATCTCCGAAAAAATATCTTTCAAATTATGAGTTTTTTTCAAGTCTTTTCTTCGATATAGACCTATTTCTTCTAATTTTTCACCATATTTAGGAATGGCAGGTATTTCTTCAAAAGTTATGTTCCCTGACTTTTCAATCTTTTTTAAATACAAACTTTCGTTGCCATTATACCAAACGCCTATTTTTGCTTCACAAAATTTCAAATATATTTCAAGCTGGTTTCTTCCATCTGTTCTAGTCGGTCTTTTATTTTCAACAACCATTTTGAGTTGCTTAACACCATCTTTTTCCTCGAAAACAGCTATATCAATAGGATAACTATTGGGATCAGAAGGACAACTTTTAACTCTATATTGAGGTCTTGTTTGAATCATTTCCTTTGGATATCCATAATCCTCAACTAATATTTTCGAATAGACTTGTGTGCTTGCTATTTCTTCTGGTGTTGCATTAATCTCAATACCTGACACATAGTCAATTATTCTTTCCGCCATGTTAACTCCTTAAGACTATAAATCTATAATAATCTTATTACAACATATTTTTTTAAATTTGTATCGTGATTGGCAAATTTTATCAGTTTAAATTTATATTTGCCATTTTCCTAATTTGCCATTTTCTTAATATTCTATCTTAAAATAATCTAACCATGCTTTGTATTTATCTTGACAAGATAGGCAGGTATCCATTAAATATCCTTTTTCGTTTTTCCATTCTTTTAGTCCACGATAATAAAACAGTTTGTGGTCTTCATCGATAATAAATGGAACGATGTTATTTGCCAAACATTCTTTAAACATTAAAAGTCTGCCAACACGACCATTTCCATCTTGGAATGGGTGGATAGATTCAAAGTTTTTATGAAATTCTAAGATTTGTTCAAAACTTTTTTGTTCAATAGCGTTATATGCAGTTAAAAGTTTTTTCATTTCTTCTTTGACATTTTCTGGCTGACAAGTTTCTTCACCACCAACTTCATTTGGAAGTTTTTTGTAATCACCAACATTAAACCAATCTTTTCTGCTGTCACTTGTTCCGTTTTTAAGGATAAAATGCAGTTCTTTTATCATTGATTCAGTAAGTAGTTTCATTGCATTATCAATTATATAGTCAACGCACTTAAAATGGTTTGCGGTTTCAACAACATCATCGACATTTAATGTCCCTTTTTCAACACCAATAGTGTTAGTTTCAAAAATATATCTTGTTTGGTCATGAGTTAAAGTGCTTCCCTCTATATGGTTTGAGTTGTAAGTTAGTTCAATTTGTGTTTTGTGATAAATGCCGCCATTAAGTTTCATATCTTTTTGTTCTTTCAATATGTTTAATAGTTTATTATCACTAAATTGTTTTTTACTTTCTCTTTCGGGTTTCATTGCTTCTGCAGGAATATTCCAAGTTTTGCCAGTCAAAAAAGCACCCGATATTCTACCCTGAGCACAATAATTTCTAACCATTCTATCTGATACATTCCATTTCTTTGCAATTTCAGCAACTGATACAAAATTCATCCACATAACCTCAATTTTCTTTTTCATAATTATATTCCATTATCGGAAGTTTGTCAACAGTTTTATTCAGAATAATTTCCGATAGCGGAATTGTTATGCAATTATTTAATAAAAATTATATAGAACTCAATTGATTTATTGATGACAAAACTATTTAACACTAATACAATCCCAAAATCAAAAGCCGATTTTTCATATTTATAAAATATTGATTTAGAATAATTATTAAACAATTATCCCAAACCATTCTTTGCCAAAAAACAAAATGAACCCTGAGTTTAACTCAAGGTTCGTTTTATTCTTATATATGGTGCACCTTGTGAAAACAAGGTTGAACTTTCAAGTTCTTCAAGACTTATA
>CAZSIF010000035.1:0-9521 GCA_964607155.1 uncultured Oscillospiraceae bacterium | reverse complement strand
TTCTGTTGTCAAGCTTCTCCGCTGCTCAATTGAACAGCTTACTTATTCTACTACAACCGTTTAAGAATGTCAAACGTTTTTTATGTTTTTTTTTGGCTTTTTTTCAAGTTTTTTCATTTTTTTACAATCATATCCGTTATAATTCCGTTTTACAGACCAAAACGCACCAAGCCCGTCAAAAAAAATCCGTTTTTAATTTTATAATTTACTTTTAGTGTACAAAACCAATATATACTACGCCACGAAATTTCAAAAAAGGCTACATTGATGAAAACTTACTACTACACCGACGCGCTTAACGACGATTTTGCAAGCTCAAAATCCAAAATAAAACCCCGAAAAATTGACGAAAACTATCGTTATGAGCACAACAACATAGCCTATCGGGTGCTATCGTTTATTCTTTACCGCATAATTGCCACACCGCTTGCTTACCTTTATTGCAAGCTTTTTAGACGCTGTGTGATAAAAAATAGAAAAGCACTAAAAAAACTGCGTGGCGGATACTTTTTGTACTGCAACCACACACATGGCGTTGCAGACGTGTTTACGCCGTCGCTAATGGCATTTCCGCACAGAGTAAGCATAATTGCACACCCTAACGGCGTTTCCGTACCTATTGTCGGAAAAATAACGCCGATGCTCGGTGCAATACCGCTGCCCGACACGATCAGCGCAACCAAGAACTTTTTACGACGCATTGAAAGCGACATAAAGCTCAACAACGTTATTGCCATCTACCCAGAAGCGCACATTTGGCCGTACTACAACAAAATACGTCCGTTCGGCGACAGTTCGTTTGCATATCCGATACGATTCGATGTACCTACCGTTGCCTGTTGCGTCACCTATCGCAAACGCAAACTACTAAAGCATTTGCCGCCGCTAACGACAATAACAGTTAGTGAGCCTATTTATCCAAGTCAATACGCCACAAAAGCCGAGCTTAGGCAGATGGTATACGACTTTATGGTCGAAGTTACGCAAAAAGAAAATAGCTTTGGCTACAATCTATATATTAAAAAGGAGAAAGCCGATGAAAATAACGATAGTATGTGATGTTTTGGGCGAGGAAAACAACGGCACCACAATCGCTGCAATGAACCTTATCCGGTATCTGCAGGAAAAGGGGCACGCCGTCAAAATACTTTGCTGCGACCAAAACAAAAAGGACGCGCCAAACTACTACGTTGTGCCGCAAATGAACTTTTATATGCTAAACGGCTACGTTCGCAAAAACGGAGTTTCCATTGCGCGCCCAGAGGACGACATAATTAAAGCCGCCATAGCCGACGCCGATATCGTGCACGTTATGCTGCCCTTTGCACTGGGCATACGCGCCGCAAAGGTTGCCAAGCAAATGGGCATTCCCGTAAGCGCAGGCTGCCATCAGCTAGCAGAAAACTTTTCCGTGCATCTGCATATGCAAAAATCCAAAGTAGTAAACAACCTGACATATAAGTTTTTCAAGCAAATGTACGCCAATGCCGATAGCATCCACTACGTTACGCCCTATCTGCGACAGGTATACGAAAACCTGTACGGAACAACAAACGGTTACGTTATATCAAACGGCGTTAGCGATGCCTTTACGCCGTCAACGCAACCTGCAGACCCTCGCGAATGCATTAACATTATATATACGGGAAGATACAGTCGCGAAAAATCTCACAGTACGCTGATAAACGCAATAGCGCAAAGCAAACACGCAAGCAAAATTCAACTCATTCTACCGGGCTCTGGACCACTTGAGGAAAAATTGCGCAAGCAAGCCGAGGCGCTGCCGATTTATCCGAAGTTTGGATTTATTCCCCGCGAGCAAATGCCCGACATACTGCGCACGGGCTACTTATATGTGCATGCGGCAGAAATCGAGGCAGAAGGAATAAGCTGCCTTGAAGCAATCTCCTGCGGAATTGTGCCCATAATAAATAACTCCCCGCGCTGCGCAACAAAAAGTTACGCTCTAACCGAGAACAATACTTTTGAAAACAACGATGCAAGCGACCTTGCCGCAAAAATCGACTACTGGATAGAGCACCCTGACGAATATCGTGTTAACCGCGAGCAATACATTCAAACAGCAGGCAGCTTGTTTTCACGCGAAAAATGCATGCATCAAATGGAAGAAATGCTATCGCAAACCGCCGCACGCTTTGCCAAACCCATTACTCATCAAATTTAACCAATACAAGCCAAACTACAAAAACTATTAGACGTTCGGCAACGCTAACGGAAAAAGCAAAATTTCAACCAATATGCCACTTATGGTAATTAAAAAGGCGCTCTGGTACCACAGAACGCCTTTTATTATTGCAAAACAGTTAACCTATACGAGCAATATGTTCCAGCTCAAACCCAACAACACCATACTCACGCTGCTGTTCGACGGAATAATACGCATCCATATCCGATGGAGAAGCGAACTGCAATTCCAACGGCAAGTAGCCGCACTTGTGCAAATCCAACGCTCCGTACAGCTCATTGAAGCTATCAAACTCGTGCCTTTGCACAACATACGAAAGCATCGTTCTGTCGCCACAAGCAAAGGCAATCAAATCACCCACATCGACAGCCCGCAGTTTTGCGTCGTTGAGGCGCAACTCTATTGTTTTATATCCGGCATCCATAGCTGCAAAGGGCTTGGAGTTAAGCGTCATTCGATGCACAGTAGGCAGCATGCGTTTGACTCTTTTACTAATAAAACTTTCCGATCCGTCCACCTTTGAAAACTCGCCAACGCCATCATCTGCAAAACCGCACTTCTTTAACACCGCTCCCGATGCAACATTTTGCGAGGCATAGCATGCCTTGACGCATCTCACCCCCAAGTGATACGCCGCCCACGCAAGCAATCCCCGTACCGCCTCCGTGCAATAGCCACAGTTCCAGTAGTCACGCGCAAAATGATACCCTAGCTCCCAGCCGTCTTGCTGCGACAAGCCCACACTACCTATAAGCGTGCCGTCCTCCAAAAATACAGCAAGTTCACAACCACGTTTATCGCTTGCAAGCTGTGCAAGCCACTCTTCTTCGCGAGCAACATCCGTAAAGGGCAGGTATCGCATATATTTTGCCACCTGTGAATCAGATAGCCACTTAAAGGCTTGCGATGCATCCTCTACGGCAATGGGCAACATAACAAGTCTTGGCGTTGCGATAAGGCTGCCGCACGCCTTGGCGTTTTCTATTCGGTTTTTATCAATATCCAAATTCCTTATCATAAGTGCACCTCAACGGTTCATTTCTCCCCGATAAGCTGTTGCATATACTCCGCAGGCGGAGCCTCAACATAGCAGACGTACGGCAAATCGCTTGCATCGACCGCATACGCCTTGACAGTCATATTGCGCGTTTCACCGCAACGCACGGCATAGTTTAACGCCACCGTTGCGACGTAGCCATCACAACAAACAACTGCCGTTACCGTTTTCCACGTCGTCGCAGTAGCATCGTAGACATTGCCGGCATCGCTCACATCAATAAGTGGCGAGCGACCGTTGTTATCGGTACAAAAAGTCTGTCCTAAAACCGTAACACGCGCGTTGTGGACGGGCATGCCTTGCAAATCCGTCACCGATACTCTAACATAGGTTGCTGCACTACCCGCACTGTCCACCGATGGCAGACCGTCATCGTAAATTGCAAGGGCGGCAACGACCACAGCCAAAATTGCCAACGCAACCGACACATTTTTTAACGTAGCTTTCATACCCTTAATTTATGTCATCTGTCCGTCGCAGTATTCCGCCAAAAGCAAAAAAGGGCTTTTTGTCAATCGAATCGACAAAAGCCCCTTAATAATCACATTACAGTGCTCACTGCTCGATGCCGCCGTCATTGATAAACAAAATGCCTATCGTGTTGGCTCCGCAGTGGGTGGTTATCGTGCAGCCCGCAGTCGTTTCGATAATCTCATCGAAAATACCCCACGATTGCACCGCCTCGATAACTCTTTCCGTTATTGCGCCATCCATTTTTGTATGCGTAACAAAACAACGTGTTTTATCCGGATTGGCAAACTGCTCGCGAATTTCCGCAATGTACTTATCCACGCAGCGCCTATACTTACCAAAGGGTTTTTTTCCTACGCCCATAACACCGTTTTTAACAAAAATCATCGGCTTTATTTGCAGCAAATTTGCGCCAAGATACTCTAATGACGAACATCTGCCGCCCTTATACAAAAACTCCAATTTATCCAATATAAACGACGCCTGCACCGACGGAACACGCTTTACGGAACGAGCGGCTATATCCGCGGCAAACATACCGTTTGCGACCATATCACAAGCGTCCAGCACAAGCAAACCAGTACCAGTTGAAAGGCTTCTGCTATCCACAACATGCACGTTATTCAGTCGCTTGGAAGCAAGATATGCATTGCTGTACGAGCCGGACATATCCGACGAAAGATTGTAGTGCACAATTCCATCATAGCCCTCGTCGATAAAGCCCTTAAAAAAGTCATAGTATTCCTCTTCCGTGCGACAACCGCTCTTGGGCAACGCCTTGTTTTCGGCATAAAACTCATAGATATCCTCAGGAACGATATCAACGCCGTCAAGATGGTCATTATCGCCCAGCGTGACGTGCAGTGGCATTATGCCAACGTTGTATTGCTCGATTAGCTGCGCAGAAAGATCGCAGGTGCTATCAGCTGTAATTTTTATTTTCATGCTTATCTCCACCTATATATCGTTATAAATAATATTATAGCCGTTCAAGCTAAAACGTAACTGAAAACGCCTTATATGCAGTTTTGACAATCCTTATTGGTACACCCTTCGCAAATACTCGGCTCCATTTCAACGCGCGGTATCACCCTGCCAACGCCCACAACGGTACAGTTATCCGCAACGTCCTTTAACACCACAGAGTTGGCTCCGATTTTTACGTTGTTGCCTATGGTAATGTTGCCCAGCACCTTTGCCCCTGCGCCGACGGTAACGTTATTGCCCAATGTCGGATGCCGCTTGTTGTGCTCCTTGCCCGTGCCGCCAAGAGTGGCATTTTGGTATATTGTACAATCATCGCCAATCACTGCCGTTTCACCAATCACAACGCCGTGACCATGATCAATAAACAGATTTCTGCCGATTTTTGCCGCAGGGTGAATTTCCACACCGGTAAAAAAACGCCCCAGTGCAGAAAGTAGCCCAGCCAAAAACCGCAAATGCAGCTTGTAAAACAGCCGTGCCACACGGTACCAAATAAGCGCATGTACACCGGGATACAACAACAAAATTTCCAACGACGACCTTGCCGCAGGATCTCGGTTTTTGATAGACTTAAAAAATCCCGTCCTTTTCATCAAGGCAACCCCTCGTTCAAAAAAATAGTCAACCGAAATTCGATTGCCTTAGATATTCATTATATATCCAAAAGCGAAAAAAATCAACCACAAATCACTCGGAAAAATCTTTTAGCACAAAAATAATCTGCAAAACACAAAAAAAATGTGAAATGCGCCCCAAAAAGTTAGACTCTTTTGGGGCGTATTTTATACACAATGGAGCCTTTTTTTCGGCATGCGTTATTGTTTGATTAGATGGCTTGATGACAATATACAGTGGAACCCGACGCTATCGCATCGCCCTGACGGGTTCGACTACTGGCTACGCCCTCCGCTCATGACGACATATTATTTTGCTCGTCCAAATGAACAATATACTATGATAACACACCAACTGTTAGTATCTAATGCCCCCCCAATGTCAATTATTTGAAAAGGATAAAAAAGTTAAAAGCGTGCCATACCAATGAGCAAGCACACTTTTACAACAATTTGAACTGTTATCATTTTGCTGTAAACAAATTGAATGCTTCATCAAAAAAGAAAAACCATACACATGAGTCACTAAACTCTTGAGTATGGTTTTTGGCTCTTAAAAATGCTAATTAGTGAAATCACCAAATATGCTATCTTACGTCGCGAATTGTTTACATCAATCTGCAACCCAATATGCGCCGCTAAATTTCGCGCTCGAAAAATCCATCCAGACTTACAGGGTTTTTGCCCGTTGCCACGATATCGCCACACAGCACCTTTGCAAGTGCAATTTGCGACTCCGGCGTGTTGGAATACACATTGACGTATTCCTTCAGATAGGGGAAATCAAACAGCTTGTACGGATCGCCGAGCGAAGCAAACACAAATTTGGGATGTTTGAAAATATACGCACGCCAATACGCCATTATGTGATACCACCCCACGCGCATCGTGCCGCCGTGGTAGTTTTTGGAACTGATATCGCACAACGCCACCACCGCATCGTACTGCCCCACAAGCTCGTTTATCTGCTTGTGCTTGGGGTTAATAAGGAAGTCCACCGCTATGCCGCGACTGTTCAAATACTGCTTAAAGGGCAAATAGGGCGTTTCTGTAGCGTCAACATGCCAATACGGCTCGGTTGTGATAACCGCCAAAAGCCTGTCGCCGTCGTGCAACCCCAATGGGATAACACCGTTGTAATCGCGCACCACAGTTATGCTTTCATCTGCGATTTTTTGCGCCACTTCCGATATCTGCTGCACTGTTGCCTGCGGAATTTCCGGCTCCTCGTCGTACAAGCCCGCCTTGATTTTCAGCCGTATAACGCGACGAACCGCATCCCACAACCGCTCCTTTGATATCTCGCCACGATTAACGGCGTCTAACAGACACTCGTAATCTGTCGGCTCGGGGAACAGCACCATATCGCCGCCCGCCTTGATAAACTCTATTGCAAGCCGTTCCGGCTCGGTTGCCGTGCATGCGCCAATCATCGCCATGGAATCGGATACAATTAGCCCGTCAAAGCCAAGCTCGCCCTTCAAAAGGTCGGTCATAAGACTTTTATTTATTACGCAGGGTAGGTCGCGCTCGTCGGCGGCGGCAACGTTTGGCAGTGCAAAGTGCCCAACCATGATGGACTCCGCACCATTATCGATAAACGCACGATACACCTTGCCATAGGTAGCCATCCACTGCTGCTTCGTCATTGGATTTACCGTTGTACAAAAATGGCTGTTGCGCTCATCTAAACCGCTCCCGGGAAAGTGCTTTGCCCCCGTTACCATCAGTCCCTCGCTACGCAAACCGTTCGAGTACGCGCCTGCGTATTTTATGACTGCGTCCGCGTCATCGGATACCGCACGCACGTTTGTTTCCGGCGAACGAAAATTCAGGTTGAGGTCAACCACCGGCGCAAACGTCCATTGGATACCGTCACGTCTACTCATGCGCGCAGTAAGCTTGCCCGCCTCGAACACAGCTTGCTCGTCCGCAGATGCGCCCCACGCCATGGGGAATGGCAACAAACCGCCACTCTTTACGGCTTTTATCGGACCGTTTTCCACATCTGCCGATACTATCACGGGCGACTTGACGTATTTGCCAATCATATCGACGTACGCCTTGACCTTTTCCGCAGGCATATCCTCCACAAAAATGCCGCCCGGCTTAATCTTGCTTACGATTGCCTCCACTTCGGCAGGATCATCCTTGTCGTAAATATCATAGCACAAAATTTGACCGCAGGCGTCCTCTACGGACAACGTTGCAATAATTTGCTCGATTTTGGTATTAAGCTCGCCATTCGATTTGTTTTTGACTGACATCGCGATACCCCCAATACTGGTTGTTTTATACCTTTATACTATCACACGGCAACGCAAACGGTCAACAAATAAAAATCCCCCTTTTTGTAACATAAATTGCAAGTATAGGCTGTTTTTGTGTTTGAAATTGCAATGTACAAGACTACTTTTGCGCGTATCGAACTTGGCTCACGACAATGCTTTGCAACAAAATTACACTCTATACAATCGATAGCAATAGCGATTATTACAATGATTCAAATACAAAAAAACGCTTCTTTTGCGCTGCACGCCATGTGGTTATCTCGACAACACAAAAAACATTCGATTGCGTTACAATTCAAATCCACTTACTTGGCGAATGTTTTTTTGCAGCAAAAAGGGCAGACATTATTTTGCCTGCCCAAGTATGCCTGCTCAATGTTGTTTGTGCATTTATGCTTGCAAATCTGTCTATATGCGTCCACAAGATTGATTGCAAAATTTATTTATATTTTCTCACAAACTCGATTGCTATATCCCACGTCACAACAATAAAAAGTAGGTACAAATTTGCACCTACTCTTTATATACATGTAAATATGCTATTCGTCAACGATTGCGCAAACAATACAGACGACTCATTGCCATCCCTGTCATCGTTGAGCCGCCTGCATTTGTTTAATGATTACCGAGTTACTTAAATACTCTCAGCTTATAACTACCAAAACCAGTTTGCGGCGTATTATTATAAACATATTGAGACGTTCCAATATTTACCGTCGCATTTATCGCTGTCACTAATGCGCCTTCAACATGCATACGATATTCACTCTTAGGAGCCTTTTGAACCATCGTTACATTTGCGGTTGTTTCAGTACCATTCAGCATGTAAGTAATACTTTTCGTTTCTATTGTACGATTTTTAGTTCCTTGTACCAAATTTAAGCTACAGTTTTCAATTTTAGTGGCGTAATCTTCGTCAAGCTCAACCTTCGAGCCACCCCACGCACAACCAATAAACAAAGCGGACTCGCCTTCTGAACAATTTACAGTAACATTTTTCATAGAGCAGTTTTTAACAGTCAAAGTAGTTCCAGCCAGAGATCCAATTAATCCTCCAACCTTGTTTTGACCATAAATAACACTATCTTCAACACTACAGTTCGTAATTGTAATATTTGATTCGCAATTTGCCAAACCGACAAACGCACCGATACTGCCAACCTCCAAATCACCGACTACGGCATCTTTTATTTTAATATTGCTCAGATTAACTTTAGCACCGACACCATTTTCACTACAAGCAAGACCAATTAACCCACAGGCATATTCTTTGCCTGCATTCAGACCACCTGTTTCGGTGTATGAGCTACCAACAGTACACAAATTTGAAATAGTAACGTTGCTATCGGCAGTAATAGTCAATGTATCGCCGGCTGCAACGTTGAACGAAACATTTGCCCCCATCAGGTCGATATCATTCTTCAACTTAATGGTTTTCAAACCACTGGGTTTTTTTTCAGACAAGTAATATAATTCACTTGCCGATGATACGGTTGCTACACCGCTGTTGACATCAACTGATTTTTGCTTAATTTCACCACTCAAAGAGTACCAACCATTGGTTGAAACCGCAGCCAAGTTGGTAGGAAAGAGAATGGTATTATTTTCGTCCGTATAAACGATGCGGTTCAAAACCTTATCCCAAAAGAAATATGTGTTCTTTGCGAGCGGATGGTAATCTTTTGCTGTAATTCCAACATCTGATAGAGCTTCGTAAACGTCAAAAATTGTCTTGTTCGACGAAACCTCATTAATCGCCAAAGCCTTGTTCATTTGTGCAACAGCTTGCTCGTCCGCAGAGCGATTTGCCTTTTCGACCAAGCTGCTAACGGTGGGAATAAGCACTGCCGCAAGTATGGCAATAACTACTATGACCACTACCAGCTCAACAATCG
>CAZSIF010000034.1:0-9724 GCA_964607155.1 uncultured Oscillospiraceae bacterium | reverse complement strand
AGACAGACAGACAGACAGACAGACAGACAGACAGACAGACAGACAGGCTCGTTCTATACACATCGACCTTGTAGGAAAACAAGGTTCTTTAGTCAAGCAAAATTTAATATCAGGTAATATAGCCGTAGTATCGAATTTTTAGCGATACTACGGCTTTTTTGCGCACTTTTTAGGGTGTGATGTCACCCAAATGCATTATTTAGTGTCATCCTGAGCGAAATGCAAAGTAGTGCATGCGGTAGTAAAAGTTAGTATATAGTCACAGAGTATTCGTTTGAACGAGCAAAAGGTGTGATTCCAGTGTCATCCTGAGCGGAGTGCGATAGCACGCAGTCGAACCAGTAGGGCGATGCGTAAGCATCGGGATCTACTATATATCGCAAGGACGATTAGTTGCACAAAAACATTCGATGTCAATTTATGCCGCCCTTAGATTCTGCTTCGGCTCGCGCCTCGCACTGCTACGCAGTTCGACTTCGCTGCGCTTCGCTCAGAATGACATTAGGGCGATTGGTGCAGAAAAGTTGATTTATATATAAACCGTAACGTAGTCGCTAACTCTGCATATCGAGCATAAGAATGACATCAGGGCGGATAGTTTGGGGCAAGCCTTGTAATAGGATCCCTTTACACATGGCAGGCTTTATCAAGGATTGCGTTAATTGTATTGCAAGGGTAATTGACATAGATTGTTACAATCAAAGATATCCATATGGTATTGTGTCATCCTGAGCGGAGGGCGTGGTTCACGAATTATTTGTCATGTGTTCGCAGGCGCGAGATTGGATATGGCACATTACTCTTGTAAGGGAATAGCTTGTTCATGTGTCATCCTGAGCGGAGGGCGACAGCCCGTAGTCGAACCCGTAGGGCGATGCGTGAGCATCGGGATCTACTATATATCGCAAGGACGTTTGGTTGCACAAAAGCATTGGATATTAATCTATACCGCCCTTAGATTCTGCTTCGGCATACGCCTCGCACTGCTACGCAGTTCGACTTCGCTGTGCTTCGCTCAGAATGACATCGGGGCGGACGACTTGTGGCAAGCCATATTATTGGCGACACTTAATAACCAAACAATGGTACAAACACGCCGAAATGGCGTGAGAGTATAAAAAAAATATCAAGGAGAAAACAGAAAAATGAAAAAACTCAACAAACGCGGCTTTACCATCGTAGAGCTTGTAGTAGTAATTGCCGTAATTGCAATTCTTGCAGGTGTACTTATTCCCAGTCTTAGCGGTATCGTTAAAAAGGCAAATGAATCCAAGGCTTTGCAAGAAGCTAAAAATGCTTGGACGGCGACGCTTGCCGACGACTTAGATGGTACTAATACAACTGCTGTTGTTAATGGTAAAGAAGTTATTGTTAGTCATGTTAATGGATCGACTACAACATTGATTAAAATCACTGCTAACGGTGAGGCAAGTGTAACAAAAGAAACTGCAACGCACAAGATTGAAAGTGGTAAGCTTGTTCTCGCTGCTAACGAAAAAAATACTGAAGGTACTGGTGGTCAAGCCGGCGAGTAAGAATTCCTTTCATCATTAACCTGCCGTAGTACAAATAATGCGATATTGTGGCTTACCAATGTTTGCATAACGTTAAGTTTTTCACTCTAAATTGGCTTGAAAATGGCGGTATGTTGGTTGAATTGGTTAAAGATACCTTTCGCAAAAATACGGCACACAAAAACGCTCTCCCATAGTTATGCGTGGTGCAATGAGTGGGCACTGCGCACGAGAGAATATAGCAGGTACGGCAAAACCGTGCCTGCTGTTTTTTTTGTAATCACTATAATTTGTTTCAATAAACTTATACCGTGCATCAAACATTTTTATAGTGCTTGCTTGGGCGGTTGCAGCGGTTGGTGCTTTAATATATCGAATATAATTTGACCGATGTATTATTGACTTCTTAAACCAAATACAAAACGTTTGTGTAAATATCATTGAATAATAGCAGCTTCGTTTACAGAAATGCAAGCTTATCTGTCCAAAAACATATTATTTTTAACCAACCAAGTCAACGTCGTTTAACTTATTCTTAGTCGGCGGTTCGGCTTTGGCGGTTGTTTTGTTAATTATATCAGTTTTATAACGCAAGATAGTAATTACAATTAATGTGCGACAATACTCTTGCAATCCCTTTTTGCGTTTTTTATTGTTTTGCTCGTTTGCTCAAATTATTTGCGCCATTGTGTGAGAATTCCAGTTTTAACATTCATCGCAAATTCCGTCGCACGTTTTACTTAGATATTTTGTTAACAGTTGTGCTTCGGTGTTTGGCGGCGTTTTCTTTGCAATAACGTTTGCCTTTTTTTAGTATATTTGATATAATAAGCCTATGCTTAAAGAAATAACAGTAAAAAACAAACAGCTATTATCCGATTGTATTGCGGAAAACACCGACCTTGGCTTTTATCGCATACAAAAAATAATCAAAAGCAAAAGCGTCAAAATCAACGGTGTGCGCACAGGTTCCGACCAAAACGTGCAAGTGGGCGACGTGGTGCACGTCTACCTTGCGGATAGGGAAAAGAACAGTGTTGAAGTGGTCTACCGTGACGAAAACATTCTTGTGGTAAACAAAAGTGCCGGAGTCGAGGTGGTTGGAGAGGACTCTTTAACCGAGCGCATCAACAATATTCTCACCGACGACGTGGCAGTGCCCGTGCACAGGCTGGACCGCAACACGATGGGCTTGGTTGTGTTTGCGCTGAACAAAACGGCGGAAACGGAGCTGTTAAATTCCTTTAAGGAGCGGGAAATAGATAAAACCTATCAATGCATTGTTGTGGGTGCACCCAAGCAGCCCAAGGCAAAGCTTAAAGCTTTTTTGTTCAAGGACGCAAAAAAAAGCTTGGTGTACATTTCCGATACGCCCAAGACGGGCTACGTTCCCATCGAAACGCACTACACGCTACAAAAAAAGCTGGGTGAGCTTTCTTTGTTGGAGGTAAAGCTGATAACAGGCAAAACGCATCAAATTCGTGCGCACCTTGCCCATATCAAGCTGCCGATTTTGGGTGATGGCAAGTATGGCATTAACAAAATCAACCACAGATACCGCACCAAAACACAGTTATTGTGTTGCACCAAAATAACTTTCCATTTTGCGCAGGGACCGCTAAAATATTTGGACGGCAAAAGCGTGGTGCTAAATGTCGACCTTACGCAATATTACAAAAAATAGCTTTTTCGCAACCGTTGCGACCAAGAACATTGTATGGTGTCACCCTTACTGTATATTGCCACGAAGACACACATAAATAACGCATACCGCAATTCAAGGCTCCCTTGTGTAAAGGGAGCTGTCGGCTCGGCTGACTGAGGGATTGTTCCATTGATGTAATCACAATAGATTCTGCTCGGTTGCGCCGAGCACTGCTACGCAGTTCGACTTCGCTGCGCTCCGCTCAGAATGACATTGGGGCAGTTGGTGCAGAAAAGCGGATTTAAATATAACACTTGACGTAGTTGCTAACTCTACATGTCGAGCATAAGAATGACATTGGGGTGGACGACTTGTGGCAAGCCTTGGTACAGCTGTAATCAAACAGCTACAATGACATTGGGGGCAGTGGTATCGCTCCTCATTTATCGAGCAAAACGAACATTGTACAGTGTCACCCTGAGCGTAGTCGAACCCGAAGGGCGATGCGCCAGCATCGGGGTCTGCTGCTTTGTGGCGTGTTAACGCCTTGTGCCGCGTGTGTTAGATTGCGGCATACGTTGTGTGGTCAAAAAAAGTACGGGCAACCGACAGAACGGTTGCCTTTTTATAAACATGAAAAACCTAAAAATATCAAACATAGATAAATATTCCGTCGCAAGGAAAATCGGGTTAAAGCGGGACGACGTTATTGTGGCGTTCAACGGCGAAAAGGCGTTGGACATGCTGGACGTTGCCTACTACGATTCTCAAAGCGATTTTACCGTTTCTGTACTGAGGGGCGCGGATGAGCTAACCTTTTCCGTGCACAAGGATGTCAATCTGCCAATGGGCTGGGATTTTTACGACGAGTGCTACATCGAGCCGAGGTGGTGCGCAAACAAGTGCGTTTTTTGCTTTGTAGACCAGCTCCCAAAGGGACAGCGTGAAACTCTCTACGTTAAGGATGACGATTGGCGCTTGTCGTTTGTATCGGGCAATTTTGTTACGCTAACAAACCTCTCCGATGCGGAGTTGCAACGTATTATACAAAAAAAGTTTTCGCCGCTGTACGTTTCAGTGCATGCAACGGACGATGAGCTTAGGCGCAAGCTTTTGGGCAACAAAAACGCGCGACCGATAATGCCATTGCTGCAAACGCTTGCCGATAGCGGAATTACGCTGTACACGCAGGTGGTTATGTGTCCCGAGCTTAACGATGGCAACGCGCTCAAAAAGACGCTTGAGGATTTGTATTCGCTGTATCCTGCGGTGCAAAACGTTGCCATTGTGCCGGTGGGGCTAACAAAGCATAGGTGCAGTTTGGCTAAGCTGGAGCCGGTTTCGCAGCAGGTTGCCGCCGATACGATAGCGTTGGTTGAGGGCTTTGACAAGCACTGTTTTGATCAAAACGGGGCGCATTTTGCCTATTGCTCGGACGAAATGTACGTTTATGCCGAGGCGGATATTCCGCCCTACGAATTTTACGGCGACTTTAATCAGCTGGAAAACGGCGTCGGAATTGTTGCGGACACGCGCTATCAGTTTAATTTGGCGTTTCAGGATGCGGTGGCGGCTAAAAAGGGCAGCTTTACGCTTGTCACGGGCGTATCGGCAACGCCGTATCTGCAACAACTTTTGGATGCGGCGCACGCAAAATTCCCCAAGTTGAACGCAAATTTGGTCACCGTTGTTAACAAATTTTTTGGCGAAACTGTAACCGTTGCCGGACTTGTTGTGGGGCAGGATATTCTCGATACGCTATCGGGCAGAACGGATATCGGCGACACGCTTGTTTTGCCGAGGGTTATGCTGCGTGAAATCGAGGACGTTTTTCTGGACGGAATGACGTTGGATGAACTTAGACGTAAGACGGGCAAACGTATCGAAATTGTTGCCGATGGCTACGAGCTGTGTCAGGCAATTTTGGACTGTGACGAGTAGCATTGTTGATAAGCTTTGCCGTGCATATGATGTTGCATGTTAAGTGTAGCGTGTGTCGTGCGCGTGCAAACATTTGTGTTTGTTGCGATGAGCAGATGAGGTAACTTGGGTGTTATTACTACAGGATTGCGGGCTGCGTATAGTTTGCCGAGTGCGGTTGACTTGCGCGGTTTGGACGAGTAGCTGTAAGGAGTTCAACTGCCACTGTGTGGGGCGCATGTGCTCGATATATCATTTGAGGAGTATTTTGTTGTGCTGGTGAGCGTCAAATGTTAGTTGTGAGATATATAAAAGGAGAAAAATATGAGTGATAAACCTCTTGTCGCCGTGGTTGGAAAGCCAAATGTCGGCAAGTCAACATTTTTCAATAAGGTGTGCGGAAGCCGAATTTCCATTGTTTCGGATATGCCCGGCGTTACGCGCGATAGAATTTACGCCGATGCGCAGTGGCTTGATAAAAGCTTTACGCTGGTTGATACTGGTGGTATACAAACAAAAAGCGACGACATAATGTTTCGTCATATTCGCGAGCAAGCGCAAATCGCTTTGGACCTTGCCGATGTAATTTTGTTCTTTACGGATTACAAAACGGGGCTGACCAGTGAGGACCACGACGTGGGCGCGTTGCTTAGAAAAACAAATAAACCTGTCATTTTGGTTGTAAATAAGGTTGACCATTTCCTTGAAGCTGACTTGTCGGATTTTTACGCACTTGGTTTTGGTGACGTTTATGCCATAGCAGCGGAGCAAAAGCGGGGTGTTGGTGACTTGCTCGATTGCGTGATTAGCTATTTTCCGCAAAGCGTGGGCGCGAACGAGAATGATGACGCTATCAAAATTGCCGTTGTCGGTAAGCCCAATGCAGGCAAAAGCTCGCTTGTAAACAAGATTTTGGGATACGATAGAACAATCGTATCCAACATTGCAGGTACAACTCGTGATGCGATTGATACGCCCTTTGTGTGGAATGGGCAAAAGTATGTCATTATCGATACGGCAGGAATGCGCCGCAAGCGTGCTATAGAGGATGACAGCGTTGAGCAATATTCCGTTATGCGCTCGCTAAATGCCATTCGCCGCGCAGATGTTTGCCTGATTGTGATGGATGCAGGCGAGGGATTATCGGAGCAGGACGTTAAAATTGCCGGATTTATCGACCAAGAGGGCAAGCCGTCTGTGGTCGTTGTGAACAAGTGGGATTTAATTGAAAAAGATACCCACACGGTTGAAAGCTTCAAAAAACAGCTATCCTGCGACCTTGCCTTTATGGATTATTTTAGGTTTATCACGGTGAGCGCACTCACGGGGCAACGTGTGAACAAGCTGATGGACGAGGTAAACTACGTTTACGCAAAGTCGACCTTCCGTTGCACGACGGGTATGCTAAATGACGTTGTTGCAGATGCCATTGCCGCTGTTGAGCCGCCTGCAAGTAGCGGAAGACGGGCAAAAATAAAATATGTAACGCAACCGTCAACGCAGCCGCCGACATTTGTTATTTTTACAAACGATGCCAAGCTTGTGCACTTTTCCTATCGCAGGTATTTGGAAAATTACATTCGCAGAGCGTTTTCTCTGGACGGAACGCCGATAAAATTGGTTTTCCGTGACGGCTCGGACGAGGAGTAGGAATCTGATGCTTGAAGTCTTTTTTCAATTTTGGTGGCAATACTTGCTTGTTGCGTTGGGCTCGTGCCTATTCGGCAGCATTAACTATTCTGTGATTTTTTCACGTCTGCTAAAAAAAGCCGACGTGCGAGATTACGGCAGTGGCAACCCCGGAACAACGAATATGTTTAGGGTTTTCGGGCTGCGTATGGGCGCGCTGACCTTCGTATTTGATTGCTTGAAAGGCGTGATTTCCTGTTTGGTTGCACGCCTTGTGTTCGGCAACGCAACAGAACAGGCAATTGCAACAGCTGGCTATATTGCAGGATTATTTGCCGTTATCGGGCACGTTTTTCCTGTGTACTACGGCTTTAAGGGCGGTAAAGGCGTTGCGACGGGTATGGGCGTAATGTTCGTTATGCAACCTATCGTTATGCTGTGCGTTATGCCCGTTGCGCTGATAATCATTGTAGCTACGGACAGAATGTCCATTATGAGCATTTTGATGTGCTTGTTCTATATTGTTTGGGCTTGGGCGGTAATTTTACCGCAAAGCGGCGCTTTGTGTGCCATTCTGGTTACCACGCTGTTTTTGGTGGTTCTTTTTGCGCACAGACACAATATATCTCGGCTACTTAGGGGCAGGGAATTGCCAACCGGCGTTCGCAAAGCTTTGCGTGGTAAGTCGGATAAAATAGTAAAATAACGTGCAATTTATTAAATACTATTCTAACAATCGCTATTTTGTAGAATAGTATTTTTAACATAATAACATATAAGGAATCAATCTATGACAAAAAACACGATAGATTTATCCGAAATTCTTTCCAAAAAGCTTATAAAGGCAGTGGCGAGCAGTCCGATGAAAGGACGCACAAGCGCAAATAAAATTGTAATATCTCAAATAGCACGAAAGGGCGAAATCTATTTTCAAGCGGAAAGCTTTGTTGGCAAACAAGCCTTCCACAATAACATCGGTGTTGGTGACGTACAAGAGTACTTCCATGCCAATATAGAAGGAAAATTTAAGCAAGTTTGTTTTATTTTGCCGCAAGAAAATATTACACTTTTAACCTCGGAAAAAGGCATTACGACCGTGGTGCGAAACAAAACGAATGCAAAACCGCAAGCTCTATCCTCACAAAATAGGCAAAAGAATTATATACTTAACGAGGGCATGCCTATACCTGCGCTTGTTGACCTTGGGATATTTACAAAAGATTTTAAGGTTATTAACTCTATGTACGATAAGTTCAAGCAAATCAACAGATTTGTTGAAATTTTGGATGACTACCTTAAGAACGAAACGGATCTTACCATCTTAGATTTTGGCTGCGGAAAATCGTATTTAACTTTTGTGGTGTATTATTATTTGACCGAAATAAGACACGTCAATGCCACGGTTATCGGTTACGATTTGAAAGCGGATGTTGTGCAGCATTGCAATCTTTTGGCAAAAAAATACAACTATAATAACTTGCAATTTGTGCACGCTGATGTGTCAAAAGATAAACTGTACGACCAAAAAATTGACGTTGTTATCAGTCTGCATGCTTGCGACACGGCAACAGATTATGCCTTAAACTACGCAATAACGCACAATGCAAAATATATTTTTTCTGTACCGTGTTGCCAACACGAAATCAACACTTCGTCACTAACCAAAAATGGTGGCGATATGGGGATTATGTTTGAATACGGAATTATCAAGGAACGCACTTGCGCATTGCTGACAGATGTTTTTCGTGGCAAGTTGTTGGAGGACTTTGGGTATTCGGTAGATATAATGGAGTTTGTTGACCTATCGCACTCGCCCAAAAATTTGATGATTAGGGCGGCGCGTAAGCACAAACCCAACTTCAAAAATAAATCGGAGCTGCAGCAGTTGCAATGCAAATACGGATTTTCGCAATGTCTTTACAAACTGCTATACGAATAATTCCAGTATCGCATTGAAAAACGTATTTTCACGAAAAAAAAACGTAGTGTTGCCAATAGCAATAACCAGTGATATTGTAATAAGCTATTAGGCAGTGTGGCAAAATGTAGTGGGGGTAGTCACATGAAAATATTCGGAGTTATTCTTTTTATAGTGTTTTTTTGCACGTTTACGTTCTTTGCGCAAAAAACCGACCGACATGACAAGAATATACCGAACGGAACAATTAGGCAACCTCACTTGTATTTTGTTATTGGCATTTTTGGATTTATTGGTTTTGTTATAGTCGGATTGATATTTCTTCTTGCGCAAGATGACGTTGTGTCGAGCATAGTGATGTTTGCAGTTGCGTTTCCGTACATCTTTTTTGTAATCTATGCTTGCAATTGGAAAATCGTATTCGACGACAATGGTTTTATTTTTACAAACATTGTGGGAAAACAACGTGAATTTTTGTACAAAGACGTTACGATTGAAGATACGGGGCGTGGCTTGCGAATATATTTAGGAACAAAAAAGATAACCGCAATTTCTTTTTTGCTTGAAAATGTAAATGAATTTTATCAAAGTTATAAAAAGTATAAGTAGTGTAAAAATCGCCCCTAATATGCAAATTACAACAATATTTGATGAGCATTGATAAGCCACGGATATTTTACACCCATGTGAACAAAGAGTTTGAAAAAACAGAAACAAACAAAATTGACACTTATTTTGACACTTAAAAAAAATAATTTTTTAAGATAAAAAAAACCGTCCTCAGATGGACGGTTTCACCTGAAAAACACGAAATAATCTTGCAGAAGTCGTGTTTAATGGTTAAAATGGCAGGGGAGACGCGAGGCGTAAGGAGCTGGTTGCCAAATACAACATTTTGTTTGCTCAACCCATTTTGTCGTTAACTGCGACGGAATAGCGAACGAGAAAGCGTTCGCGTCACAAAGCAACTTGTTGCGTGTGAGAATCGCTCCTAAGAGTATCTAATAATAACAAAAAAAGCTTTAGGCTACATAATACCTAAAGCTTGGCAGGGGAGACGCGATTCGAACACGCAACCGACGGTTTTGGAGACCGTTG
>CAZSIF010000033.1:0-9903 GCA_964607155.1 uncultured Oscillospiraceae bacterium | reverse complement strand
GCAAACGACGACGCTATCGGCGCAATCAAAGTTATTGCTTCCATTATCAGCGGTGCAGTTATCGAAGCCAAGGAAGGCGTTGTTATGACAGCTCCCGAAGATGACGATAAAAACGAAACAGAAGTTGCCGAGGAGGTTAACAATGGCTAATTTTACAAGCGCAGACGTAATGAAACTTCGCGAACAAACAGGCGTTGGCATGATGGACTGCAAAAAAGCATTGGTAGAAGCTGACGGTAATTTTGACGAGGCTGTTAAGTACCTTAGAGAAAAGGGAATGGCAAGCGCCGCTAAAAAGCAAAGCAGAGTTGCCGCAGAAGGTCTTGTTAAGTGCTTCATCTCCGACGACAAAAAAGTCGGCGTAGCAGTAGAAGTTAACTGCGAAACAGACTTTGTTGCAAGAAGCGATCAATTTATCGCTCTTATCGACAATATTGCTCACCACATTGCAAATTCGAGCGCAGTAGACGTTGACGCATTGCTTGCAGAACCGTACTTTGCAGATAACAGCAAAACCGTTTCGGTGCTTATTGCAGAAGCAACAGCAGCAATCGGTGAAAAGATTTCTCTTCGTCGTTTTACAAAGTATGTGCTTACCGATGACGGAATCGTCGCAAGCTACATCCACATGGGCGGCAAGATTGGTGTTTTGACCGAAGTTAAAAGCTCTGCTTCCGTTGATGCTTTGCAAGAACTTGCATTCAATATCTGCATGCAAATTGCAGCAAGCAAGCCGCAAGTCGTTAACATTGCAGACGTGGACGCAAGCCAGTTGGATTCCGAAAGAGAAATCCTTACGGCTCAAGCAAGAAACGAAGGCAAGCCTGAAGCTGTTATCTCCAAGATGGTTGAAGGTCGTATTCATAAGTTCTACAAGGAAGTTTGTCTCCTCGAACAAGAATATGTGCGCGATTCTTCGTTGTCCGTTAAGCAGGTAATTGCCGACGTTGAAAAGCAAACGGGCGCAAGCATTACCGTTTCCAGATTTGTTCGCTACGAAATGGGCGAAGGCATCGAAAAGCGCGTTGATAATTTTGCGCAAGAAATCGCGGATCAACTTAACGCAGTTAAATAAGTTTTTGTGTACAAGGGGGAACAATGCTTGGGCTATTGTTCCCTTTTTTGCAAATATCTTGCCGATTACAGAGGAAGTATATGAACGATTATAACAGAATTTTGGTGAAGATTAGTGGAGAAGCTTTGAGCGGTGGCTCGCATGGCATTCAGTCCTTTAATGTTCGTGCGGTTGCGGATGAACTTATCGAGGTTGCATCGCGCGGTGTTCAAATCGGCGTTGTTGTGGGCGGTGGTAATCTTTGGCGCGGACGCTCCTCGTCGGAAATGGACAGGGGCGTTGCCGATAGCATCGGTATGCTTGCCACGGTCATGAATGCGCTTGCCTTATCTGACGCATTGGCGATGCAGGATGTAAAAAACAAAGTGGTTTCATCTATAAATATCGATAAAATTGCGCGCTCGTACACACTTGCGGAAGTCAATGATTTTTTGGAGCAAGGGTACATTGTCATTTTTGCGGGCGGAACGGGCGCACCGTATTTTTCGACGGACACGGCAGCTGTTTTGCGTGCTTGTGAAATTAATGCCGACGCGGTATTTTGCGCAAAAGCAGTAGATGGCGTTTACGACGACGATCCGAAAACTAATCCGTACGCCGTAAAATATGATGAGATTTCGTACGATACGATTTTGTATAATAACCTAAAGGCATTAGACGTGACGGCTATTGCTCTTGCAAGAGAGTTTGGCGTGCGTATCGTTGCATATAGCAAGGATGAACCGCACGGTATACTTCGCGTTATTGAAGGCGAAAATTTAGGTACAATTATCAAATAACTTCAGCCAAAATTCAAGTTTTTGTTATTTTTTGCGATTACTATTGAATTTTTGCAAAATATATAGTAGAATTTACATAAATAAAATTGACGGGGGATAACCATGAATTACGCAAATCCTACAATAGAAGAAATCTTTTTGAACTTTGATATGTCATGCGAAAAGGGCATCGACTACATGAAAAGTGAATATAATCTTATGCGTGCCGGACGCGCCAACCCTAAGTTGGTTGAGGGCATCAAAGTTAATTATTACGGACAGCCCACGCCGATAAATCAAATGGGCAATATTTCCATTCCCGAGCCGAGAATGATTGTTATCTCTCTTTGGGATAAAAGTGCGTTAAAGGATGTTGAAAAGGCTATTCTTGCCGCAAATATCGGCGTAACTCCGCAAAACGACGGCACTGTTATTCGCCTTACATTCCCTGTGCTTACAGAGGAACGCAGACGTGACCTTGTTAAGCAGGTCAAAAAGCTTGCGGAGGACACTAAGGTTGTACTTCGTAACGCGCGTAGAGATGCAATGGATGCATTGAAAAAGGAAAAGCAGGCTAAAACGGTATCCGAGGATCTTATTTCCGATTACGAAAAGGAAATAGACAAGGCACTTGCTAAGCAAATCGAGTTGGTTGATAAGCTTGGCAAAGATAAGGAAGCCGAGGTTATGGCTGTTTAGCAATGACTGATAAGTACATAGGTCTTGAAAGACAACAAGCCGAGCAGCTTCTTCGCGATGAAGGGGTTGAGTTTTCGGTTATGGTGTATTCCGACCGAAAGCAAACAAAATTCGACAAGGAGATAGTAACGGCAACGCGGGAGCAGAACGGCGTTTTGCAGCTGATCGTGTGCCGTTACTTGTTTGTTGCGCAATGAATTTGAGGCATATAGCCTTTATAATGGACGGAAACGGTCGATGGGCGGAGGAACGCGGTTTGGATAGGTCGATGGGGCACAGGCAAGGCTTAAAGGCTGCCGAGCAAGTTATCGACCACTCGATGAAAATCGGGCTTAAGTGCGTTTCTCTGTACGTTTTTTCTACCGAAAATTGGAAGCGTCCTCAAAAAGAAATTGACAGTTTGTTTTCTCTTGCCGCCAAGTATTTGGACGGCTTTGAAAAAAAATACTGTGATAAAGCGCGCATTGTTATTTCCGGCAGAAAGGATAGGTTACCTGCGCGACTTTGTAAAAAAATTGTTGAAATAGAGCAAAAAACGAAAGAAAACAGTGTGTTTTGCGTAAATCTGTGCATAGACTACGGTGGGCAAACTGAAATAGCCGATGCTGCAAATGCGCTTGCTTTGCGTGGTGAACAAATAACTCCGCAGAGTATTGCTGAAAACCTGTACAATGCATTTTTGCCACCGCCGGACTTGATTGTTCGCACCGGTGGTATGCAGCGACTGTCAAATTTTTTGCTTTTTAACAGCGCGTATGCCGAGTTGTATTTTTGCAATACGCTTTGGCCGGATTTTTCCGTCGAAGAATACGACGCTATCGTTGCGGATGTTTCCGGTAGGGTTCGCAACTTTGGAGGAATCGAACATGCTTAACAAAAAATCCCTCCTTAACCGAACGCTTGTCGGAGCGGGGGTATTCGTGTGTATGGCGATAATGGTCCTTGTGGACGTATTGCTACCGAGCACGGCTTTTAGTGGTACGGCATTTTTCTTTGTGAGCGGTCGTGCAATTAACTCGGTAATTATATCCGCCATCATACTTCTTGCAGTTGTGGAAATGCGTCGAGCGTTGGGCACGGAGCGTATTCCAGATTGCTTTAGTTGGCTTTTGTGGCTGTACGGCTTTGGCTTTGGCATATCGTATAGCCTTTTTGGCTACACAGGTGTGGTATTTATTACAATGCTCGTGTTTATTGTCGCTGCCATAACCTCGCTAAAACGCAATTGTCCGGAAAGCCTGATTTATATTGCTTTTATGCTGGTGTATCCGGGAATGTTTTTGGCGTCGCTGCTTTATATCAACCGCAGTGCTACGACTCGTGTGTTTCCTACAGATTCGCCCATATTACAGTACGTCGAAAAGGACATTTGGTCGTATTTGAGTGAGCATCGTACTACCTATCTTTTGCCGACAAACGCTGTCGGGCTGGCTTTGGTTTTTGTCGTTTCGTCCTTTACGGATGTTTTTGCTTACTTTATCGGCAGTCTTTTTGGTAAGCACAAGCTTTGCCCGCAGATATCTCCAAAAAAGACGATAGAGGGTGCAGTCGGCGGCATTTGCGGCGGCGTTTTTGGCTCTTTTTGGGTTTATTTGATTTTTGAACAGTTTGCAATATTCGGTGTGCAGTATGGCTTATCCTTCGAGGCGTTGCATTTATCTACGGCAAAGGTTATTATTATTTATTCTGTAATAGGGCTTTTCGGCTCGATTGCCACCCAGATAGGCGATTTGCTTGCAAGTCATGTTAAGCGTTACTGCGGAATCAAGGACTATAGTCGGATTCTTGGCGAGCACGGCGGTATAATGGACCGATTTGACGGCATTATGATGAACTCCGTGCTGGTTGCAACAATGTTTATGTTTATTTTGTGATGAAAAGAGTTGCTATTTTGGGCAGTACCGGCTCGATAGGTACTCAAACATTAGACGTAATACGCGCAAATAGCGACAGGTTGAAGGTTTCTTCGCTTGTCGCATTTTCCAATAGTAAACGCCTCGCTGAGCAGGCAGCGGAGTTTTCGCCGCAATACACGGGACTGATAAGTCAGGGCGAAACTTGTTTGCTAAAGGCAGTGCAAAACTGTGATATTGCTGTGGTTGCAACAAGAGGGATTGTTGCGCTCGATGCTGTTTCTTGGTGCTTGCGGCATGGCGTTGACGTTGCGCTTGCTAATAAGGAAACCTTAGTATGCGGCGGCAAGCTTTTTTCCGATAAGCAAATAAAACAACACGTTTTACCTGTCGATAGCGAACATGCTGCTATTAGGCAATGTCTTTGTTGTGGTAAGGAGCCGCGTCAGATTTTGCTTACTGCAAGTGGCGGACCGTTTAGAGGTTTTTCCATCGAACAGCTTCGGAAGGTCACGCCTGAACAGGCACTGAAACATCCTAATTGGTCAATGGGCAGTAAAATTACAATCGACAGTGCAACGATGATGAACAAGTCCTTGGAAGTTTTGGAGGCAAGTCGTTTGTTTTGCGTACCTACGGATATGATAAAAATCGTTGTTCATCCGCAAAGCGTGGTACACTCGATGGTGACTTTCGAGGATGGGAGCATTATGGCGCAGATGGCGTGTCCGGATATGCGTCTGCCGATTTTGCAGGCATTGCTGCCCGACGGAAAATCGGTGGTAAAACAATTGAGTTTTGATGAGGCTTTAAGCTTGAGTTTTGAGCCGTGCGATTTTAATGCGTTCCCTTGTGCAAAAATAGGTTACGAGGTGTATAAGATGCCGCCCCTTGCCGCTACGGTAATGAACGCTGCAAACGATGTGTGCGTGGATGCGTTTTTGGCTCAAAGGTTGAATTTTTGCGATTTTTACTCAGCTATCTGCAACGTCTTGCAGACGTTATATAACGATTTTAGCCACTGCGATTTATCGGTGGAGAATATAAAGAAATTCGATAAGCTTGCTCGCAATGTTGCAAGTAAGCTTGTTTATGGAGAATAATGATAACTTTTTTGTCAAGCGGCGGTATTCTGCAGAGTTTGTGGAATGTTTTGCTTGCTTTTGTGATTTTGATGGTTATGGTCACCATTCACGAGGCGGGGCATTATACCGCAGGAAAGCTACTAAAATTTAAGATTAACGAATTTGCCGTAGGCATGGGGCCAAAGGTGTTTTCGCACAAAAAAAAGGACGGTGAGGTTTTTTCCTTAAGACTACTTCCGCTGGGAGGTTTTTGCGCATTCGAGGGCGAGGACGAGGAAAACGATGCTCCCGGTGCATTTAACAAGCAAGCCCCATGGAAGAGGCTTATCGTGCTTTTTAGCGGTGCGTTTTTTAACTTTCTTTCGGCAATTCTAATTTGTGCTATACTTTTTGCAAGCTATGGCGAAACGGTAGCAAAGGTCGGCGTTGTGTTCGAGTACGCAGATGCGCCTGCGCAAACTTTGGATGCCGACGATATTATTTACGCAATAAACGGTAAGCGAGTTTACCTTATCGATAGCCTAAATAGGTATATGTCTGATGATGTGCTGAAAATCACCGTTATAAAATCCAACGGTTCAAAGCAAACCGTTACGGCAAAAAAAGGCACGTTTACAAATACCTACTTGCAAAGCGGCTTGGACGACGTTGTTCTTGGCGTAGGCGAATATGGACAAGTAACTCTTTCTCAGGGCTGCATGCTTTACAAAATTGACGGCAAACTTTTGAGTAATGAGGGCGATTTTCAACGGTATATTTCGGATATGGCGGACTCTGCAGAGGTTGTTGTGTATGCCTCGGACGGCGATTTTTATACGGTAATGCTATCTAAGCAGACGCTTAGTTCTATGCAAATCAGCGAGAGCACCTATTCCGGTTTGGGCATAAGCCCTCGCTACACGCGTCATAAGTTCGGTTTTTGGCAAGCTACCGCCAGAATTGTTCCTTATTGCTTAGAAACTGGCTTGGTGATTTTGCGCACGTTGGGCGGCTTGTTTACGGGAGATACGCCAATTTCGTCGTTAGGTGGTCCGGTTACAACCATTTCCACTGTGTCATCTGTTGTAAGCTACGGTTTTGCAAGCGTGTTGCTGTTAGTTGTGCTTATTTCAATAAACCTTGCCGTGTTTAATTTACTGCCTGTTCCGTCGTTGGACGGCTGTCGCATGGTCTTTGTGCTTATTGAGTGGGTTCGTAAAAAGCCCGTCAACCGCAATATCGAGGCGATAGTCAACGGTGTTGGTTTAATTTTACTAATCGCATTGATGATTGTGGTGGATTTGTTAAAGCTATAATAGTCACGCAAATACGAGGTTTTGTAGAGATTTGGCTTGAATATTGTAGTAGAATTACTCCAATATATTGCAATAAACTTTTTGAATAGAAAATCATGCCGCAATTTGCGGCTTTTGTGGGTAAAGTATCGGCTATGAAGCAAGTGAATGTTAAAAATTTAATAATCGGCAACGGCAAAGTTACCGTTCAGTCGATGACGAATTTGCCCGTGACGGATATCGACGGAACGCTCTCGCAGATAAATCGTCTTGCCGCGGCTGGCTGTGATATAGTGCGTATTGCCGTACCGAACAAGACGTCTGCGGAGGCTTTTGCGCAAGTGCGTTTACAAACGGACATTCCGCTTGTTGCCGATATCCATTTTGATTATCGTTTGGCAATAGCCGCTCTCGAAGGCGGTGCGGATAAGGTGCGTATCAATCCCGGCAATATGCCAAAACAACAGCTTGTGGCGGTTATCGATTGTGCCAAAAAGCATAACGCGGCAATTCGCATAGGCGTAAATGCAGGTTCTGTGCCTACGGAGCTTATTGCGACGCATGGGGGTAGGGTTAATGCGTTATCTGCGCTTTTGACGGAATACGTCGCATTTTTTGAACAGCACGGTTTTGAAAAACTTGTTTTATCTGTCAAAAGCAGTGATGTGCGAGAAATGGTTGCAGCAAACCGTTTGGTTGCCAAGTTGGGGTATCCCATGCATCTTGGTGTTACCGAAGCAGGTCCGCTTAGGCAGGGGATTATCAAAAACTCTGTGGGTATTGGCAGTTTGTTGTTTGATGGCATTGGTGATACAATCCGAGTGTCGCTCACCGCAGACCCCGTTGAGGAAGTCTATGCTGCACGAGATTTGCTCGTGTCGTTGGGGCTTGGGGACGGTGTGCGGTTTGTTTCCTGCCCTAAGTGCGGTCGTTGTACTGTCGATTTGGAACGCACTGCGGAGGAAATTTACGCCTATGCCAGAGATATTAAAAGCAACGTAAAAATTGCTGTTATGGGTTGTGAGGTTAACGGCCCCGGCGAGTGCAGAGATGCCGACCTTGGCATAGCCGGCGCAAATGGAGGTTTTGTTTTTTTTAAAAAGGGTAAAGTATACAAAACTGTTCCTGCCGATAAGGCTATTGAGCTGTTCAAGGCGGAACTAAAGGTGTTAAATGATAATAGATAAGCTACACGAGCGTTTTCCAGAAATGCCCGACCTGCGTGCACGAAGCATACGGGTGGATAAATCGCAGCAAAAGGTTTTTGTCACTGTGAGCTATCCGCAGGTTTCAAGCTTGGGCAACGACCGAAAAAACAACATAGTCGATGCGGTGAGGCACTCTGTCCCCAAGGGGTATTACGGAGTGGTGACATTTGCCGATGATTTTTTTACTGAGGTTAGTTTCCGTAAATTTGTTGCCGACCTCTTAAAAAAGCGTTTTCCCGTCTATTCCGTCAATAAGGAAAAAACCTTGGTCAAGCTTGATGGTAAACACATCGACCTTACGTTTTGCGTCAACGAGGTGGACAAGCGTAGCATGCAGCTGGCAGAGTTTACCGAACAGCTGCAAAAGATATTTGTTGAATACACCAGCTACGAGATTGAAATTGCTTTGCGAGCGGACGATACTCCTGCGGAAACAACGGATTTTGCCAATCAGGAGCGACTTGTTAGGCTTGCGGTTAATCGTGAATTAATGCGTCCTTCGCGTGTTTTTAGAATAGAAAACGTCGAGCGGTGCATTGGTAAGCTTATCGATGCCTCGCCGATGTATATATCGGATATCCGCAAGCCTGTTGATAGCTGTGTTATTTGCGGCAAAATATCCGATAAAACCTTGCGCTCGAGCAGAAATAATCCCAATATGTGGATATGTAAGTTTAAGCTGACAGACGATTCGTCCGCACATATAACTTGCATAATGTTTGCACGGCTGGACGTTGCCGATATGGTAACCCTCAGGCAAACGCACTCGGATAAAACCGAGGAGGAAATTGAAAAAATTTGCAAACGCAAAACCGCAGCCAACGATAAAAAATTGCGCAAAATGATGACGCTTTTTGACGGTATGTCCGTTGTCGTTCGCGGCAAAATTACATATAACGATTTTGACGGCGAGTTGGAAATGCTTGCGTTTGACCTATCTAAATGCGATATCTTGCCATTAACGCTTCAACCCGATTGCCGTAAGCCTGTGCCTGCGGAGTACAGCGTAATCACACCCGAGCGTTACGAGGAGTTCAGGCAAATGTCCTTTGCCGATGACCTTGTGGCAAAAAACTATCTTTCGGATAAGAATTATGTTTTTTTGCACGTCAACACTACGGGCTTTGAGCTTACCAAGGATAAGGCTGTGGCAATTAGTGCGGTCAAGGTGGTCAAAGGTCGTGTTGTCGAACAGCTGTTTTCCTACTTAAATCCGGAGTCGCAGGTGGAGCATTCGCTACTTTCTCTGTGCGAGATTGCGGAGGATAAACTGGTGTTTTTTCCAACGCTATCAGAGGTGATTGCCGATCTGTACAAGTTCTGCTATGGTAGTGAGCTGGTGGGGGATAACCTTACCAAGGCTGTGCGTTTTATCAACTACTATGCCGCACCTGTCGGATATAACTTTGATAACGTCCAAAACGGTCAGGCGGAACTTTTTTCCACACTGTACGATAGGAGCTTGTTCGAGCGTAAGCCGAATTGCGCGTCCGTTGCAGAGGTGTGTAAAAGTTTGAAAATATCTTGCCGCTCGGATGGCTTTTGTAAGTATTCGTCCATTGCAGCCGCTCGCTGCGCATGCATTCTTGCAGAAAACGCAAACGAGGCTTGATGTGTGTTTTGCGCGTGAGTAATGTGGTTGGCGTATTGCAAAAGCAAACCAATGCAATAGCATAATGATAATTTTTGAACAGAAAATGTCGAAATTTGCCCGAAAAAGGGTAAAATGGAATTGACATTGCGTTTGCATAGTAGTATAATTAAGTGTAATCAAATTATGCCGAGCTTAGATTGTTGAGCAAAGGTTTTGCTTTTGTATACTTGCGGTAAAGTTTTTTATGTATAATATAACCATGGTATATAAGCATGTTTTCTGCTGAAATTTATTACAAAAAGGGCATAAAATCTATTGACAGGGAGGAGCTTGTTGTGTACAATCGCTTAGACAGAC
>CAZSIF010000032.1:0-11002 GCA_964607155.1 uncultured Oscillospiraceae bacterium | reverse complement strand
AACAAGGAGTTTGCGTTTTATGTGCGCAACTCTGGTTGCGCACTTTTTTATATGGAAAACATTGTTTTATCTTATAAAGGTGCAATAATATTGGAGGTATAAGATAAAATGATTAAAAAGTATACTGTTGAACTTGAAGGTCAAATGGAATTTTATGAGCAATACTTAAAAGTTATCAATCCTGAATTGACGTATGAAGATATATTTCGTAATAATACAGACGGTATTATAAATGGAAACTTATTAGAATTTAAGTTAAATATAACTGACCTTAATGCTTGTTTATTTCAAGCAATAAAATATTTATCTGCTATGAGAATTAAGGGAGAGTCTATACCATCTAATGTATTGCTCGTTTCTTTAAATTCTGCAACTGTTTATGTATATAATTCGGCAAATTATTTAGAATATATTGAAACTGTTTATGTTGGTGGTGCTTCTAAAGAAAACAAAGGTTTTATTGCTAATGCCTTTACGAAAAAACTTAAATATTGTGAAAGTCAAGCAGATGAGTTTTTTCTAATTCAATTACTCAAAGAGAATAATTACACAAAAATAAACATTGACGAAAACTGTATCGTAGGCTGGGCTGAAAAGTATTATAGAGAAAATCCACAAGCGAGAAAAGCTGATTTTATTGGAGATACTACAGGTAAGGTAAAAATTATAGGCGAAATCAGAGAACCAAACAAATTTAAAGATTATATTTATGCTTATAGTGGAAAAGACAATGTTCGTTTCCAATATCTTATGGATAAACTCAATGATACTATTCAAAAGAAAAATTTAGGTGCTTTTTATACGCCTGAACCTTATGTGGATAAATCTGTTGAATTGGTAAGGATAGCAATTGCAAGAGTGCCACAAGGAAATGACTACATAATTTTAGATCGTTGTGCAGGAACCGGAAATCTTGAAAAAAGATTAACCGAGGAGGAACTTTCTCATTGTATCGTTTCGACCATAGAATATTATGAGTACAAAGTATTGTTAGAATTATTGGGGAGTAAAGTGCGTTACATTATTCCTCCCATAGAAAAAGAATATACATTTAATATGGGGCTTGTACGCGGTGCTGATGCTTTGTCGAAAGAATATATAAATAATCCCGTTATAAAACAGTATATTGATAATCCGAAATGCACGGTTATTTTATTTGAAAATCCGCCTTATGCTGAAACGACCTCTGCCGAACATCAAAAAGCAGAAGTAAGTAAAAGTGCCTCGTCTTGGAAAAAATCTTTTATCGTTGAGGAAATGCGGAAAGAAGTTAAGGGTAGCACTTTAAACGATTTAGGTAATGCTTTTATATGGTCTGCCTTTAAATATTATTTAAGACAACCTACCGATAGTTATGTGGTATATTCTCCTGTAAAATATTGGAAAGCGCAACATTTAATAAACAAAAAGTTCATTAAAGGTTTTGCGTTTAACCGAAAACATTTCCACACAAAAATCGAGGCTTGTATTATGTGTGCACTATGGTTTAATGAGGATATCAACTTATCGCATATTGAAATCAATGCTTTTGATATTGATAACGACAATTCACTTGTTGATGATGGAATATTATCGGTTGATAGGATTTACAGTTTATATAGTCAAGTTTATTATGACAAAAGGGTATTTAACAACGACGTTAGAGACGGGGTTTTAATCGGATTAGACGGTTTAGAAAAAAATGATGGAAAAGTTAGAAATAAACCTCTCTACAACGAAAATCTTGTGGGCTATATGATTGCTAATACATCGGGCTTTGATAACCCTGACCTAAATTCCGGTTTCCTGATTGGCGGAAGGTATGACGGAAATGGTTTTTATGTCCGTAAAGACAATTATCTTGAAAAATTACCTATGTTCTGCGCTGCGCGATATACTACTTATAATAGGAAATGGACAGAGCGAGCAAGGATAATGAAATCAGCAGATGGCGCCGATAAATTCTTTAATGATATTAAAAACGGGAAATTAAATCAATTTTTGCTTAAGCGTCTTGTTTTCACTTGCTTTGAAATGCAAAATCACTTAAGAACCTTTGTGGGAACGGATAATCGGTTTTATCGTAATGAATTATGTCTTGATACTACAAACGGAGAAACATTGGCAAGTATTGACTTAAAAAGATTAATCATTAATAATAAAGAAAAAGAAATGTTCAAACTATGGGAATTGATTATATCAAAAGCAAAGGAAACAAAGAATTATAATCCCAATTCAACATACGGGATTTATCAAATATTTGCTGAACTTAATACTTTTTCGCAAGAAGAAATAACAGGAACAAATATACCTGATTATCCCGAATTGAACGGGCATTTAAAGTCTTTAAAACAAAAACTAAAAGAATATTATAATAGCGAAATAGTTCCAACTTTGTTTGAGTATGAGTTCTTAAAATAACACGAAAACAATTAAAGTATAGCATGCCATATTTTACAAGCAAAGTCGTGTAATTTTGCAAATCAGAAAAGAGTAGCACAATTTTTGCTACTCTTTTACAATGTTTTAAAAAATATATAGGAGAATAACTTTTTTTGTCGCGTTGTTTTAATGCTTTTTATTATGATTTTTTTTTGGTTGGCTTTTTCAATGCGTCTTTTGACGTACACTTGAGTGTCCGTGAAAAAGCTTTGTTGTTTTTTTTGTAGTCGTTAATCGACTTTTACGATAAGCGATTTGGTGATAAAATCGTCGTCGGTGTATTTTGTAAGGCTCGAGTCAAGCGTGTCGAAACTCACGGTGTCGCCCAACAGTCTATCCACGTTAACAGTTTCCGTAACCAGCATATTAATTGCTGAGGAAAATTTTCCTGCGCCGTTAAATACGCCGAACACATTCAAGTGCTTTTGGCAAATTTGTGCAACGGATAGTTTGCTTTCCTTGTTGGAGTAGCCTGCAAGGCATATGTTTGCGTTGACTGCGGCAGAGTCGTACACGTCTTTCATTCTAAAGTCGCTGTTGGAAAAGAACACCAATTCCTTGCACATTCTGCCGCCGGTAACCATCATTATTTCCTTTTCGACAGAAACTTCGTTCGGGTTAAAGCAATAAAACACGCCCATTTCTCGCGCAAGCTTTAGCAGTTTTTCGTTTTCGCTGATGTACACCGGTATTGCCTGATAGTAGGCAATCAGTTGCGCCAAAATAATGCCTGTGCGCGTGGATGAAAAGATGGCGATGTGCCTGCCTTTTTCCAGTTTTAACGCTTCAACGACGTTAAGACAAAATGCAACGTAGGATGTATAAAGCGCTCGCTCGTTGGAAAGGTTATCCGGCAGTTTGTGCAATAGCGTATAAGGCAAATCGGCAAAATTCTTTAGCACGCCGTCGCTGTTTAGCCCAAGCTCTTGCATGTTACTGCAACGGGATATGTCGCCGTCAAGGCACTCTGCGCAGGCTTCGCACGGAAGGTACGGCTCAACGACCACTCTGTCCATTTTTTGCAGCTGCGTGCCGTTTTTGTCGTAGCGGTCGGATACCACGCCCACGGCATTGCGCCCCAACACGAGCGGATATTTAATTTTGTTTTGCCCTTGGTAGATGGAAAAGTCGGAGGAGGTTATCATTATCTCCTCGAGCTTTATTTTTACTTGATCGGGACTAAGGACGGTTGGCGGTGCGTCTTGCAAAGTGAGCGACCGTGGGGCGTCCAGTATCCAAAATTTCATTTCTCCTCCTTGCGCATGACGCGCATGTATCAAATACAAGACCTTTGGGCGGCAAAAGTGTGTGCGCAGCCCTTGCTTGATAATTACCTCGTTTATTATACCAAATATCTGCAAAAAAATCTACCTTTTTTACAATAAAGGTTAATTATGGGTTTTGCGTTGACACTTTTGCAATCTGATAGTAAAATATAAGTAAATTTTATTGGAGGCTTTTGTATGAGGCTGCAATATATAGGACACTCATGCTTTCGGCTGATAAGTGAAACTGGCACCACGGTTGTATGCGATCCGTTTGACGGTGAATACGTTGGGCTGGATATGCCACGCATTCGCTGCGATTTGGTTACCGTTTCGCATCATCATCGCGACCATGATTGCACTGATACGCTTTATGGCGGTTTTGCCGTTTTGGATGAACCAATTGCTTGTGCTGCGGATGATATTGCCGTGCAAGCTGTGGAAACGTATCACGACGATAAAAAGGGCGCTCTCCGCGGAAAGAACCTTGTCTTTTGTTTTTCGGTGGACGGCTTGCGTGTTGCGCATTTGGGCGATATAGGCTTTGTTGATGAAAAAATCATCAAGGCGTGCCGTGACTGCGATGTTTTGCTGGTGCCAGTTGGTGGAATTTATACCGTTGATGCTGCCGCTGCCAAAAAGCTTGTGGATTGCATTCGTCCCAAAATAGTTGTGCCCATGCACTTTATGACGGATAAGCACAAATTTAAGCTTGGGGATCTTGGCGACTTTTTGTCGCAGTTCGATGCCGATTGCATTGACCTTGCACAAGGGTGTACACTTGAGCTTTACGACGCTCCGCAAAACGAAAAAACGCGCGTTGTTGTTTTGAGCGAGTACATCGATTAGTTGAGATTTGTGTGCAATATGCGGCACTAAAAAGGCGTTAGTGGTATTTTTAATGCCTTGTTTTGGCGCATTATGTCACAATGGAGGTATTTTGTGAAAAACTCCTGTTATGAGTTACTGTTGCAAAAAGTCAACAGACAAAACAAAATCGTTTTTTACAATCATCGTATCGGCATTGATAGAGTTTTGGCGGATATCGAAGGCTTGTGCGGCGCGTTCGTGGAGCTTGGACTAAAAAAAAGCGATGTCGTTTCTTTATACTTGCCGACCTGTCCGCAAAGTGTTGTGGCTTTTTATGCTTGTTCAAAACTGGGGCTGATTGCCAACTTTATCCACCCCAAGGCAACGCTACATAACGTACGCAAAAATTTGAAAAAAACAGGCTCCAAGTTGTTGATGTTCTTTGATGCGCTCGTTGCCGATGAGAGTGTTTTTGCTAACTTAAATCAGATCGTGGTTCGCTGCTCCGTTGCCGATTACGAGGATTTACGCAAGCCTGCGTTTGTGTTATATTCTGCCATTAAATGCAAAAAAAGCAAGCAAACGCTAAGTTATGCGTCAATGGTAAAAAACAAAACTTCCACCGGCTCGGTTGGCGATGGCAACGATGTTGTGTGCTATATGCACAGTGGCGGAACTACCGGTGAGGCGAAAATTGTTGCACTTACAAATGCCGCATTCAATTTTGCCGCAAACGGATTGTTTGATTGTCGTCATAATATATATGCAGACGGTTATTCGTTGGTGACGTTGCCAGTTTTTCACGCTTACGGCTTGTGCGCATCGGTGCATTTTCCGTTGATTTCGGGGTATGGATTGGCATTAGTGCCAAAGTTTACGGCGAAGTGGGTAAAAAAGTATCTAAATTCGCTAAAAGTGGGCTTTTGGTTGGTTGTGCCGAGTATGCTTCGCAAATTGATAAATCAAAATGCGTTGGATTGCAAAGGACTAAAAAACGTTGTGGATATTTGGTGTGGCGGCGATTTTGCCGACGACACGCTTTTGCAACAGGTAAACGACAAATTGAAAAAATATGGTAGCTCGGCAACGGTTTTGCGTGGGTATGGCTTGACGGAAACTTGCGGAGCGTGTATAGCGTGTAGCAAAACTAACGATAGAAAAAACAGTTGTGGCGTTGCGCTTGCGGGAACGCGGGCGGAAATTCACGATGACGACGGCAATGCGTTGCCCAACAATACCTTGGGTGAGATTGTAATGTACACGCCTGCCTTAATGCGTGGCTATATTGATGGCGGCGAAAATTTGTCGAGCGATGGTGGGCTTAAAACCGGCGATATCGGTTATATTGATGACGATGGTTTTGTGTTTGTTGTGGACAGAAAAAAGCGTTCTGTAAAAATTGCGGCGATAAATGTGTTTCCGTCGGAAATCGAACGTTGCGTTTGCGAAAATCTTTCGTTTGTTTCGCAGTGTTGCGTTGTGGGCTACAAGCAGCAGGGTAAGCAGTACCTAAAAGCGTTTGTGGTGCTTGACCATAACATGCCTTTCGATGAAGTGGAACTTGCCGTAAAACGCATTTGCGAGCAGAAGCTCTCGCCGTATTCGCGTCCGGAACAGGTGGAAGTTGTTGATGAAATTCCCCTTACCAAAATGGGCAAAGTGGACTTTATGGCATTGGAAAAACGTTGTTAAATACTGTGGTTGTTACGTTGTTATTTTGTTTGCAAGCAGCGTAAGATTGGCTAGGTTTGCAATGCGCCACAGTACCACGCAAAAGCTTATTTGAAAAGGGAATGCGTCGTTTTATTGCGTTACATATGTCATTATTGGCGTTTAAATGACTAAAACTGGCACAAAAGATAAAACTTATTACTCGCAAATTATATGAGGATTGTATAATGAACGGATACGATTTTGACGATACGATTTTTAAGGGGAACAGTTTTCGGCGGTTTTATTTTTACTGCCTAATTCGGTTCCCGTATATCTTGCTTTTGGCACCTTCTCAATGGGTGGCTTTTTTGCTTAAAGTAGTTGGCATCATTGACGAAAATGCATTTTTGAATGTTGTAAGCTGGTTTATGCCGTTAGTGCCGTGCCGACGTCTGATAAATCGCTTTTGGGATAAAAACATTCATCGCATAAAGGCTTGGTATCTAAATCAAAAGCGTGATGACGACGTGGTGGTTTCTGCCTCTCCGTATTTTTTGGTTGCGGAAGCGTGTCGTCGCTTGAACGTTGAGTGTATTGCTACGGATATCAGCTATTCTGCAAAATTACACGGGCGGCATTGCTATGCGGAAGAAAAGGTTAAGGCGTTTTCCGCAAAACACAACATTGCCAATTTGCGGGCGTTTTATTCCGATAGTTTTTCCGATACGCCGATGTTTAAGGCTGCACGCCACGGTTATCTTGTTAAAGGCGATAAGATTATCGAAGTGTTTGACAATGGTAATGCGATGGACAGCGTTAAAATAAAACGCAAGTATCGTAAATAATACAAAGTTGGATAATTATTTTGTCGGTAATGATGGAATTGTCAAATAAATAAATGCCTTTTTTGTGAATGGATTTCTTTATAATTTATATATTATTCATACCGACGCAGTTGTGGTCAGCTCTACATCTAAAAGTGCTTTTCGCCAAAAAAGAGTGTCTTTACGCGATTAAGCATAATAAATGTGTGTATTAAAACGCCAAAAGAGGCGCATAAAATTATAAAAATATTTTGGCTTATGCCTTGGAGGTGGTTATGTCGAACTTTAAAAACTTAAAAGTTGTGGATAATTTTATCAAAACAATTTGTTTTTCCCCATGCCCACGGTGGCAATATCAACCTTGTGCGAGGACGGCACAACGTCGATAGGCAGTTATTCGTTGGTGTTTCCGTACTACATTGCAGGGCGTGATTATTACGCAATGATTTTGGAGTGTCGCAATTCCTCCAATACTGCGCAAAATATACTGAGAAACGGCAAATGCGCATTGAACTTTGTTAAGGATGATAGAAAAACTTTTAAGGAAATTGTGCGTTTGGGCTTCCCCGGTAAAACTCCTGCGGAAAAAATGAAGGATTGCTCTTTTGAGCTTGTTCGTGGCGAGGCAGACGGAGAACGTCCGCTTATCGTAAAGGACTCGTATCAGGTTATCGAATGCACTTGGGATGATTCGCTCGAAGACGGTTTCAAGGCAAAACAGCATATCGGCGAGCTTGATGGGGTTGAGCCGCCGTATAACAATTTTAATGGTATAACCAGCAAGTATGGTTGTCATTTTGTGTTGAAAATCGATAAAATCTTGATGGAGGAAAAATATGCCAATGAACTCAAAAACGGGCTCAAGCGTAATTCGTTTCCTCGGGTGCCTGTCGATTACGGCTATCATGATAGCAAAAACTTTTGGTACAAGCGTTTTTACGGTTTTCGCCCTGTTGCCGAGCCTATTGCGGCAAGTAACGCAGGTTCTGTCGATAGCGTGATGTATTGTGCCGAACGTTTGGATACAAAAGTTCGTTTTACCAAGGAAGCGTGCGAAATGTATGTTAAAATTCCCCGTCCCTTTATGAAAGCTGCATTATTGCAAATCGTCCAAATTGCTGAAGAAAACGGCATTGAGGTTATCGATAAGGAAGCTGCGCTTAAAATCGCCGAGCTTAGAAAGAAAAAATAGTACAATTTGTGTCTGTGTCGTAATTGCGTGTTGAACGGCATTTATATGCACAATAAAACCGCATTACTGGTGCTTTTGGAAAAGTGCGGCTCGTTGTGTTTCGTCGCACTCGTCGTGACCTAACGTTTTTTTGTCGGAACGCCGCTGTTGCGAAATGTCCGTATAATTGCATTTTGTTGCTTTGCCTGCCTTGTTTTTTGCAAGGCAGTTTTTTTGCAATACTTTTGCAACATGCCAATGTGCTCGGCGCATTTCTTGGGGCAATGCACGCTCGGTGTTGTCGTTTCGGCGCAGGGCGGCTGTTTTTTTTGTGCAAATTTTGCCCCCTTTTTTGTTTGTCGGCTTGTTTGTGCAAAATCATCTTTTATGCGCAAACGCTAAAAGTTATTGACATTTTGCTTCACAGAATGGTATAGTGGTTATATTGATAATATTATAGGAGATAATAACAATAATGAAAAATAAGCTGTGGATGTTTTTGTGCTGTGTGCTCGCCGCATCAATGCTTTTTATGCTGGCGGCGTGCAACGACGAAAATCCGAATAATCCGGATGACGGCGACGATATTATTGTCGATTTGGAACAGCGCAACGGCTGCTGGTATTTCGATTGGGCACTCATGAATGCCGATTCTTACAATCATTATTACAATAACGGCAGGTTCGGCGTTAGATATGCAAAAAATCACAATGATGGTTTTACGCATTATTACGATACAAACGGTGTCAGCCTTCATGCAAACGAAACGACCTACTTGATGTTTGCATACAGCTATATTGGTGCGGACGATCCAACAAGCTTTGATTTTAATTCGTACCTAAAATTCACATTGATTGGCGATGGCGACACTGTTTATTACGATCAACAGGCCGTAACGGCGCAAAAGCTTTATCATGGCGATAACGCTTATCGTGACGAGATTGCGTTGAATATGCAAGCCGATCCGGAAGGCAGGGTGGTGTTTACTAACGTTGCATCCTCTTCGCCGTCGGATTATTACATGCAAGATTCCTTTTTTATCAAGCTCGAAGTTAACCACGAGGGCACACTGTTTGTGGATTTTAACATATCTTGCAAGGATTGCGAAAACGCATTTGTCAAAACAACCGATTCGTACAGCATTGGCTCGGTTGCAAATGCCGCAAAGGAAGTGACGGCAAAAAACGTTTCCGTAAAATACCTTACCCAAAGTGCATATAACTATGGTCAATTCGATGACGGCAGTCTTACGGATTTGCCCAACGTCGACGAGGGCGTTTGCTATATGGTTGCGGATTTTGACTTCCACGCCAACAGTAATAACGATGGCAGGGATAAGATCAACTCGATAATTGGCGTGTATTCGTCAAATTTGGTTCAAGCCACCATCGAGGAAGTTGCAACGAGTGATGTCTCTGAAAAGGCAGATGATACAATCGACGTTACCCGCTTGTATGCAAGCTTCAAAGTATTGCCGGAAGCGGGCAAGGATAAGCATGTTCGCATCGTAGTGCAGCTAAAAATGCTTGTGGAAGCCGTTTCAAACGCGGGCGAGATTACAATCGACTTGCTTTTTGTCGGTAAAGACGATGGCGTATTGGTTGTCGGTGAAAAGTATAACAATCAAAGCGTGCCGTTCGGCGAGCAACAAATTGAATATATGTGGTACGATGGCGTGTACTACGTCAAAGACGTTAAGGATAAGTCTGCAACAAAAATAGCCATTCCGGAAACGTACAGGGGCGTTGACGTTACGGAAATTTGGGTGGAAGCGTTTTCCGATTGCAAGCAGTTGCAAAGCATAACCATTCCGCAGGGGGTTACTTATATCGGCAACTACGCTTTTTCAGGATGTAGCAGTCTTGTTAACGTCACCGTGCCCGATGGTGCAGTGCTTGGCGATGGTGTTTTCGCCGGTTGCAGCGGCTTGCAAGAACTAAACTTGCCGAGCGTTAAATCTCCCTTTGGCAAGCTTTTCGGCGAGGAACAATACGACGGCGGCGTTGAAACAAAGCAGATGACGCAAGGCATATCATCTGGTTCGTTGGTGACATACTACGTTCCGTCCACGCTCAAATCGGTCACGGTGCGTGGCGGCGAGATAGCCTCTTACACGTTCCAAAATTGTGGCAATATTGAAAAGGTAACGCTTGGTGAACAGGTTACTACTATCGGATATAGGGGATTTCGTAATTGCGCCGCATTGAAACAGGTCGACGTATCAAGCGGCATAACTCGCATTTTCGAATACGCTTTTCAGGACTGTTGGAATATAGAAAGACTTGTTTATGGCGGCACAACGTCGAGCTGGCTGGCTATCGATAAAACCCCGGGCGATAGGTATAGCTCCGGCATATGGAGCAGCGATTGTTCGAACTTCGTAATTGTTTGCACTAACGGTACGTTGGATAAGGATGGCAATTCCGTCAATTAGACGCGCGGCAAGGCAATGAATATCGGAATATAAATAATGTATATATTAGAGTATATATGATTAAGAATAATATATTGCTTTGGTCGGAACGTAATCAAAAGAATAATTTTGCGTAGGGATGACTTTGTAAAAGGTGAATGTTATCGAACAGAATCACACCTTGTTGGAAAAATAAAAAAACTTAAAAAACTTTTTGAAAAATGCTTGACATAAAATTTCCTATGTAGTAGAATAAGTAAGCTGTTCAATTGAGCAGCGGAGAAGCTTGACAACAGAATAGTAAGAAGAATTGAAACACAGTCAATTTTAAGGATTTTAGCCAGCGGTTGAGATAAGCTCAACCAAAAGTTAACATAGTCAGATTAAACTGAAGAGTTTGATCCTGGCTCAGGACGAACGCTGGCGGCGTGCTTAACACATGCAA
>CAZSIF010000031.1:0-11688 GCA_964607155.1 uncultured Oscillospiraceae bacterium | reverse complement strand
TCAATTCCAATATATTTAATTTAATTTTTTGTCTAAACTTTTGGGTTCACATCAATTTTTATAGTGATAATGATTTACAAGTTATTTGGGGGTATATGCAAGTTGGGAAAATTATTAAAAATCCTGAAGAACAACAAGTTTATAATTGGCACCCACATTCATCTCTTGAAAGAATCGCAAACAAATCCAATGTTATGTTTTTAGCAAGTGAAAAACTGTCTTTTTATGAAAGCAAAGCTGGCGCTGGCATTCTTTCGTATAGAAAAGATAGAATTTTAACTTCTAAAAATTGTAAAAAGGCAACTTGGATAAAACGTTCAATATATGATGTTGATGCAATAATTGGAAACAGGAAAAATTCTTCAAAAACCGATGGAATATACTATGCAGGAATTTGGCAAGAATTAGGTTTGAAAGAGACATCTGAATGTGAAGAATGGGCAAAATCGTTACTTAGATAATATATGAATTAAGGGCGTCTAAAAACATTCATAAATGTCCGAAAATATTTTAGGTTGTCCGAAATTGTATCAAAATTGGTAGTAGCACACAAAATAAAAGCATAGGTTTGACATGAAAAGTGTCAGACCTTTTTCTTTGCATAAAGAAGTTATTTTCCTATTTATAACGTGAATTTAAGTCTTATATCAGTATTATATGGTACTATATAAAATAAAAAATTTACAATGTTGCCAAACTCGGTTAAGTTGATTTAAGGAGTTAAATATGACGAAATTTTTTAAAGCTTGGTTGAATATTTGGTTATACGTCATCACCTTGATAAGTGGCGTCATAATAGTTTTTACCGTTATCAAGTGGCATGACTGGAGTCTGCAAACGAAGATATTTGCATTTGCCACGGCTTTGCTTCCTTTGCACGTCTTGGAGGAATGGCACTTTCCGGGCGGATTTCATTATATGTACAACATTATGGCAGGCTCGAAAACCCCAGACCGATATCCTATGAATCAATTATCTGATATGTTTACAAATCTTATAGGCATCATATTTGGAATAGTTGTGCTTTTTGTCGGAGTAAATTCCGTCTTTTTGGTAATGCAACTGTTTTTATGCATAGCGGAGATATTCGGGCATACAAAAGGCGGTATTTTTTCTTATAAGAAATTCAAAGAAAAAGGCAAAAAGACAATTTACAATCCCGGATTTGTTACCACTCTTTTCGGATATTTGCCCATAGCGATAGCAATCATTGTTTGTTTTGCAATGTATTCTTTTCCGATTTGGTGGCAATGGATTATCGGTATTGGTTGCGGAATTGTTTTAGGCGCACTTTCTTTGAACGTTCCGGAAAAAATAACACAAAACGAAAATACTCCATACGGATACGATTGGGGTAACGGATATTTTGAAAAATATATTAAATAGAGATATCAAAATAATCGATCTATCCCTTAGGAAGTGTCACTTTCGATGACAGCACAAGAGTGACAAAATTTTCAAATAAGCTGCCTTTTGTATCACAATACTTCAAAAACCGCAAAAAAAAACAACCTTTAACATCAAGATAAAGGTTGTTTTTTAACGGAATAAATCCTCTGCGTAATTTGCAAAATGCACTTCATGTATGAGATTATATAACGTACTGTATAATACGCAAAGCCATACGGCTGTTGACTATACAAAATCATAAAACAAACACGCTACTTGCAAAAGTGCAGCATAACAATGTTTTAATGCACCACAAAATGTAATTAAAATCCATTTGGTGGCTTATTATGTGTTGATGCGCAAATTGTATTCCACGCCGCAACCACACTCGTCGTCTTTATTTCAACAAGTAAAAACACAAAAAAAAGGATTCTCAAATACGCCAGTCAGTCAAAGCGTGTAGCAAATTATTACAATTTGGAAGCACATTTCGCATCAAATGCCTTTTGAAAATCCTATCTTTTTTATCCATTTATTGCGCAGGTTTTGTGCGCTTATTGCACCGCTATCACGCTACACTTATTTGAGCGTTACCCGTGCAGACAAATCGACATTTGAAACGTTATCGCAAACATAAATTTCAAACACCGTATCGTTAACCAACCACTTATCATCGGCAACGGAATAGTACTCAAAAGCGTGACGGTCAAGGCTAACGGTAACGCGCTCCGTTTCGCCAGCCATAACAAACACTTTTGCAAAGCCTTTAAGCTCCTTATTTGGACGATACACGAGTGAAACCAACTCGCCAACGTACACCTGAGGCACATCGTAGCCATCTACATCTGACGTATTCGTAACGTCAAACGATACGTCGTATCCGCCCTTATCGTTGGGCGCAACTGTCAAATTATCCCTATAAAAACGCGAATAACTAAGACCGTATCCGAACGGGAAAAGAACCGACTTGCCAAAGGTATCGAAATAACGATATCCCACGTTTAAGTGTTCCTCGTAAGCAATAACCGTACCGTCGGAATAGGATTGGCTTGCAGCAACATCATCGAAATGCATCGGAAACGTTTCGGTAAGCCGACCGCTCGGATTAACCTTGCCCGTTAAAATTTCCGCAAGAGCACGATTACCGTGTTGACCGCCATATCCTGCCCACACAACGGCGTCAACTTCGTCAATCCACTCGGACATATCCACTGCCGCGCCGGCATACACCGCCACAACCAATCTATCCGATACCCGCGCAAAATCGTGGATAATCTGTTCCTCCTCGTTGGTAAGCTTAATGCCCTGACGGTCAAAGCCTTCCATTTCGGTACTTGACGGATTGCCCACAGCCAAAACGGTAACATCTGCAACAGCCGCTGCCTTTAATGCCTCTTCAACGTGACCGACGTTTGCCTTATCGGCGGCAATTTCCCAAATCGACTCCGCCCACGTTGCATTTACGTCACATTTATTTAATTCGTCTACGAGTGGCACAAAAGGACTTTCCGGCGTAACTTCGGACGAGCCGCCGCCATAATAATAACGGAACGAAGGCGCGCCGGACACAAAACAAGTTGAACCCTTTTGAATAGGCAAAACGCAATCGTTTTTGAGCAACACCATTCCTTCGCGAGCCAAATCCAGCGCAACTTGGCGACGTTCGTCAATCGACATATCTATTTTGCGAAGTTTACTTTCCGCCTGACATTTATCTGCAAAATCCGCAACCTGTTGTGCGCAACTATTCAAGGCATTTTCGTCAATCGCCCCTTCTGCGGCGGCTTTTAGCATTGCCTTTTGTAAATGCTCGCGATACGGCATGGTAAGCGCAAGCCCTTGCTCAACAGATGCCTGTTGGTTTTTGACGGCATCCCAATCGGAAACAACAATGCCGTCGAAGCCGAACTCCTTGCGCAAAACATTGTACAACTTGGCGTTTTCCGACATTCTTCTGCCGTTAACAAGGTTATAGCTGCACATTACGCTCCACGGCTTTGCCTCGCACGAAATACGAAATGCCTCCAAATAAATTTCGCGTAGGGTGCGTTCATCAACATCCACGCTTACCCACCAGCGGCTAAACTCCGCATTGTTGCAACAATAATGCTTCAGGCAAGTGCCGACGTGTTTTTCCTGCACGCCGCGGATATACTCTCTGCCAAAAACTCCGGCAAGATACGGATCCTCACTAAAATACTCAAAATTACGTCCGTTTTGCGGAATGCGTTTTATGTTTAACCCCGGTCCCAGAACAACGTCCACGTTGCGTTCGATACAGTCGTTTGCAATAGCATTGCCCATTTTGCGTGCAAGTGCCAAATTCCAAGTATTGGCAACAAGTTGCGAAGACGGATACGCAACAGACGAGATTGTTTTTTCATTACCGTCAACATCTTTACGAATAGTACGCAATCCGACAGTTGCATCGGAAACGTGAAATTTATATATTTTGCCGCCAAGGTCGTAGTTTGACCAAACGTCCGCACCCATAGTCAACTTAACACGATCTTCTACTGAAAGCTTTTTTACATCCATAAAGGCAAACTCCTTATTAAAATTGAAAAAATAAAATCGACAAAGCCTATCAAGCACCAGCTTGTGATAGTCGAAAATATTTATTCCACATCGTTATTATATCATAAAGACTATTAAAGTTCAATACTTTTATTAATTTTGCATCACTTTAATTTTGCATCACTTTGCACAACAAAACGACGTACATTCCAAACAGAAATCAGTTCCAACATAATGTCACGTTAACTTTGCTTAAAATTCCACTTATGCGGATTTTAATAAGCTTTAATGGCACTTACGCTGCAAACAGCGAAAAAAAGCGCAATACAAATGTATCACGCAACAAAAATATAGTTTGCCGATTGCGTCAAACGATATTACTCGCCGCACCACATCGAACAAACGATAAGCTTAAAAAACTTTACGATATTCAATCAAGGCTTCCGCACATCAAAACAGCTCCTCCTCCAACATTGCGCACAGGCAATGGTACACCGGCAGGTGCAACTCCTGCACGGCATAGGTTTCAGTAACGGGGACGCTAATTGTGCAATCAGATAACGGTTGCAGCTTACCGCCGCCAACACCGGTAAGAGAAACCACGTTTATCCCCTTTGCTTTTGCAACCATTGCGGCATAAACACAGTTCACCGAATTGCCCGATGTAGAAATAGCAATAAGACAATCGCCATCGTTACCCAGACCGTACAGCTGTTGAGCAAACGTTGCATCCCACGACTTGTCGTTAGAAAAAGCCGAAATAATACTTGATTGCGACACCAGCGAATAGGCAGGCAACGCGCCCTCAAGCTTATCTCGCAAATACAGTCCGTCGCTTCCGAAAGTTGCAAGCTTATCGTACACGGCAGAATCTATTTTGCGACGCTTTTTGAAGCTTTTAAGCAGTTCGCCCACTATATGCTCACAATCGGCAGCACTACCGCCATTACCGCAAACAAACAATCGCCCACCACGCTCAAAGCAATCTTTTAACAGTAAAAATGCCTTTTCAATTTGACCACGACATTGCTCCAGTTGTGGATAACGAGCCACAAGAGTATCAAGAATTTCCAAAGTAGTTGTTTTCATATCTAATTAACGGCAACCGAAACGGCTGCAATATCTCCAACGTTTTCACTCAATTTTGCAGGAACAATTTTGCACACATCCAAACTGCACCCCAACGCCTCACGCGCAAGCACTTTGCGCATAGAGGGAACAAGCAGCTGCGACGAGCGCATAAACACTCCGCCTAACACTATCAATTCCGGATTGAACAAATCCACAATTACGCTTAGCCCCTTGCCAAGCATATATCCGCTTTTGGCAAAAACTTTTTGCGCAAACTTGTCGCCCTCAAAAGCATATTTACTCAGCTCCTTAGTGGTGATACAATCCAAACCGCCCATATTCTGAACACATTGCGGCAGCTCTGGTTGTTTTTGTGCCATTTGGGCCGCCAAACGACTAATTCCACCACCGCTGCAAAAGCCCTCAAACGAGCCTTTTTTACCAAAACCGATAGGTCCATCGGCGGCAAGACGAATGTGCCCGACCTCGCCTGCGTTGCCGTTTGCACCGCAATACAGCTTTCCGTCAAGAATAAGTCCGGCGCCCAAACCGGTACCAAATGTCAAAAACACCATGTTGTTTACGCCCACGCCGGCACCGAACCGCCACTCCGCAACAGCGCAAGCATTGGCATCGTTTTGTAATTTTGCACGCAGCCCAAACTGTTCACGCAAATAATCGACAATACAAAAGTTTTCCCAGCCGATAAGATTGGGCGGATTAAGTATAACGCCGTTGCGACTATCCAGTGGACCACCGCAACTAATGCCGCAACTTTCAATAGGATATTGGCGCAAATACTCACGAATATACGACGATAGCTTTCCCAACGTTTCAGTCGGGCTGGTCAACGTTGCGGTTTGCTGTCGTTGCAAAATCGTAATTTTATCCGACTCAACAAGCCCCACGCACACGGCACATTTTGTTCCGCCTATATCCAAGCCAAGATAATACTTTTTCAATCCACTTCACCCTTCAATTAACGCTTTTTAGTATTCCGTTGCAACTTATTTGCAACAAATAAAACCGATTTTTTCCATTGCGGTAATATACTTATCACTATCGATGTTGGGCATACCTGCATAATAGTGGTTTTCGCCCTGACAACTTTCAGACTGCCACTGTATATGATAGCAAATTTGCTTATCTGACGGCAACTCACCCACAACAAGCGTATTGTTAGCGGCGACTTTAACCGTTTTCTTTATAACAATCTGATTATTATCAACATTGCGTACAACAAGCGTGCCGACAAAATCAAATTGCGTATCGTTTACACCCACCACTGCGCTTATGCCATTCGTGGGTTCGTCCACCATAAAGCACACCGACTGTTGCGACCGCTTGATATACCCATACGCAAGCTTTTTGTCAAAATAATAGTCCACAACGGCGTCGGATATCTGCGGCCAACCGTCCAGCAAGTTCCACCAGATTATCCCCGATGTTTTGCCCTTGTTAATACGAAAACGCTCAATAAAATATTTATCCGCCTCCGCCTGTGAAATCTGGCTCAACAGCGAAAACCGACTTAAATTATCCGGAATAAAGCCAAAAAGCGTTTTTACTTGCGACATCATCAAGGCAATGCGATAGTGATAAAACGCGCCTTCCGATAAATCCGTTGCAGTAGCATGCGCAACCCAATCGTCGTTCGGTTTTTTATCCGCCATGATTGGCCACAGCCTATCGGGAGCAATAAAACGCTGCAACGATTGCACCGACGGACAACCGTGATAGCCTATTTCAGACGCAAAAGCCGCCGTGGCATTGCGATAGAAATCGCCCTTAAAATAATCGCGAGGTCCCCACAAATGCTCCTCACTGGTTGGCTCACCGCTTTGGTAAGCGTGCAAATCTATGTACGGCGACGACGGCAAATATGGGCGCATAATATCGTTTTGCGTAACAATTTTGCTCAAAACCCCACGAGTTATTTGGTTATCGTTTGGGTTTGAACGAAAACCGTCAACAATACGTTGCCAATCGCATTCGTTATCCCCTGCCCAAACCAACAACGATGGGTGGTTGCGCAATCTTTTAACAACAAACTCGCCTTCATTGCGTATCTGCGCCAAAAACCTTTCGTCATTCGGATAAATTCCGCAAGCCATCATAAAATCTTGCCAGACCAGTATGCCTTTTTGGTCGCAAAAGTCGTAAAACTCATCGTCCTCGTAAACACCGCCGCCCCAACAACGCACGGCATTGCAGCCAATGTCGTCCAACAAAGCAAGCGCTTGGTCAAGCCGCCGGCAGCTTTGGCTTGGATATGGCGAAAGCGGCACCCAGTTTGTTCCCAACAGAAACACGGGCTTGCCGTTAACCTTAAACTGAAACTTGCCATAGCCAGTGCTAATGGTAGAGGTTCTATCAAGCTCTACCGTGCGAACGCCAAAAGCAAACTTATGCTTATAGACAACTGCATTGCCACGATACAAGCGAGCCGTTACGTCGTACAAATTTTGTTCGCCGTAATTTTTGGGATACCAAAGCTTAAAACGCTGTCGGCACGACATGCGCCCGTTTGCGTTAAACATGCGTTGAGCCATACAGAATGCGCTATCCTTGCACACACCGCTAATTTCCACAACAAGCTCTTGCAAATAATCCGCGTCGGTGTGCACAAAAAAGGTTGCGTTCAGCTGCGCCATACCATCGTCGGACAAATCCGATGCAAACAAATACAAATTTTCAATGCGCTCTGCAGGTTTTTGCTCGATATAAACACGCTTGAAAATGCCGCCGGAAACAAGACGTGGCATAATATCCCAACCGAACATCGATGCACTTTTGCGCAGCGACAAAGCGTCGACATTATAAGGCAAAGCATTGTTCAAGGCAGGCAGCTCAAACTGTCTTGCAAAAATAGTTGCAGGCGTGATATGTACCACTAACTCGTTTTCGGCACGCAAATCCGACACATTAAACTCGTGTTTAATGAACATGTTTTCAGTATGCCCAATTTTTTGACCGTTCAAATAAATGTCTGCAACCGTATCTATTCCGTCAAAAACAAGATATGTATTATTATCCGCAACGCCGTTGTATGCAAAACGTGTGTGATACCACAGATGAGTATTTTCCCACCGCTGCATTTTGATTGGATTGGTCGAATAAAACGGATCGTCTATAATGCCCGCACGCAACAAATCCAATTCAAAATTGCCCGGTATCGAACCGTCAACGGTTAAAAATTCGCAACGCTCAAGCTCGCCTACCGTCGTCGGGCAAAAATGGTGTTTTTGCACGTCGCTGTTGGCAACCAACGTCAAACGAATATTTTGATTTATCTCGCTAACTATCACATTTTCCTCCAGTGTAATGGATACATAATTATAAGCCATGTAAAGTATGGTTATGTTTATCACTAAAACCACTTGCAAAACATTGCAGTTTTATCGCAAATCTTGCGTTTTTTTACGCTCCGAGTGTGTAAAAAGCGCAATTTTCCGCCATTCGCAGGCAAGGCCGAATCAGCCCACATATAAACAGTGTAATGCGCTTTACTCACAATGCGCACAAATAAAACTTGCCATCACAACTCGGCTTTTGCGAAAAGCAACATTACAGTAGCAAAAGAAAGTACAACTCCTGTCACTTGCAAGCGAGGCACAGACTTCCCATATTATTACTTATATAGTATAACTTAAATTAAGTGTTTTGGCAAACCATTTTGGGTTTCACGAAACATAACCATATGTTTATGTTTCAAAAACATATGTTGAGCGGCGTGCAAATAGTTTTGCACAGTTAGATTCTGCTTCGGCTCACGCCTCGCACTGCTACGCAGTTCGACTTCGCTTACGCTCCGCTCAGAATGACATCGGGGCGGTGAGCACTTAACACAAAAAAAGCCTCCCTTGTGTAAAGGGAGGTGTCGCAGCTTGCTGTGACGGAGGGATTGTTCTATTAAACGTAACCATATGTTCCCGTGTCATCCTGAGCGGAGTGCACAGGTGGTTTGTTTGTATGCGTACACAAAGAAATCAGGCTACATTACTTTTGTAAAAAAGCAATAGATACTGTGTCATCCTGAGCGAAGTGCTATAGCACGCAGTCGAACCCGTAGGGCGATGCGCCAGCATCGGGATCTATTCTTTATACTCAATTATATTCACTCGCTACCGCCCCTTAGATTCTGCTCGGCTACCCCTCGCACTGCTACGCAGTTCGACTTCGCTTACGCTCCGCTCAGAATGACATCGGGGCGGTGAGCACTTAACACAAAAAAAGCCTCCCTTGTGTAAAGGGAGGTGTCGCAGCTTGCTGTGACGGAGGGATTGTTCTATTAAACGAACCATATGTTCCCGTGTCATCCTGAGCGTAGGGCGTAGCTATGTGTATAAAAAAGGTGCCCTTGTGTAAAGGGAGGCTTGGGCAACGATGTGCCAACTGCCACAATGACATGGGGGCGGAATTGTGCATTGTGTCCTAATCTATACTGCCACAAAATCATCTAACCACATAAACAGGCTTGTTGTAAATAACTTGCACGTTTTAGCCAATAAAAATATGCACCCCAAAAGCAATTTAACCTTTGAAGTGCATATCGTTTTAGTTTTTAGTAGCGTGCAATATTCGTTACTTTACGAACCAGAGGATATTTACATCGATATCTTTTCCCTCAAGTTTTCTTTCAGCATTATTGCCAGCTAAATTTACAACAGAAATAGTAGTATCATTTCCAATCGCAACTTGTGCCGAATCATTATTCATCAGAATTGTCATATATGCGTCATTGGCAAACATTCTATAACATTCCAAGTTACCTAAAAATTCTTTTTTGCCATTATCATCCAATTTGCGAACAAGCTTTTGATAGCCTTCAGGAATTTTTACGTCGGTAGCTTTAGACTCACATTTAAATATATCACCAACACTAACGTCAACGATATTACGGTTTGCCGTTTCAACAAGATTGAGCGTGGTGTTTGTGCACCATTGTTCAAAATTCTCCTTAATGGTCAAATTCAAATCAGCATTATAAACACAGCCAATCGCCTTTCCGGATTCACCCTCGGAGCAATTTACGATACAACTATCAACTTTACAGTTCTCAATCTCAACCTTTGCTGCACCGATACTACCAATCAATGCGCCAACCTTATTTTTACCATTAATTGTTGAATTGATAACAGAACAATTAGAAACTTTTACCTTGCCTGCTCCTTGTTCAATTCTACCGATCAATCCGCCAACACCGCCGATTTCATAACCGCCAATCGTTGCACCGTCGATAATTATGTTGCTGATATCAAGGCTTGCTCCTTCGTTTACATATGCAACAAAACCGGACGCATATCTTTTACCGCTATCAACGCATTTACTATTTAGCGAAACCAAGCCTGTCACAGTTGTACCATCTTCTACACCGGTAATTTTAATCTCACGATCTTTTTCCGCAACTATTGCAATTTCTGCGCCTTTAAGGTCAATTTTATCAACAGCAAGTTTGATTTCCTTAACAGTGCTTGCTTTAGAATCGATATTTTCAGACAGCCAATACAGTTGCTCCGCCGAAGTAACAGTTGCAGTTGTTTTATCTTCGCTAAGCTGTGCTTCTACTTGCTTGATATCGCCGCCAAGCGCCAAGTAAGTCTGATTCAGATTATCGATTTTTTTGCCTTCATATTCGTTGGGGTACAGAATATTGTAGTCATCATCAACGTAAACGATTCTGTTGTCATCTTGTACCCAAAAGAAATAAGTATCTTTTGCAAGCGGATGGTAATCCTTTGCAGTCATACCGCCCTCTTCCAAGGCGTTATAAACATCAACAATACTTTTACCTTCGGTAACTTCGTTAATAGCCAGTTGAGTGTTCATCTGATGAACGGCTTGGATATCTGCCGAACGGTTTGCCTTATCGACCAAGCTGCTGATGGTAGGAATAAGCACTGCCGCAAGAATGGCAATAACTACTATGACCACTACCAGCTCAACAATCGTAAAGCCACGCTTGTTTAACTTCTTTGTCATTTTTTTTGTTTTCTCCTTGTTAAATATTTTTTTTATACACTCACGCTATGCGTGTTTGTACCGTAATGATTGTTTAGATGTAAGCTATCGCTGCCGCCCTGATGTCATTCTACGTTCAAGGTGACGTGCAGCAAAAACCATTTCGTATGGCGGGGGCTTGCTCCCACCGAATATCCGCACCAAGCCTGCCTTATGCAAAAAGCGCCTATACAAGGCTTGCAATAAAACGCCACTATCCGCCCTGATGTCATTCTGAGCGGAGCGTAGCGAAGTCGAACTGCGTAGCAGTGCGAGGCGTTAGCCGAAGCAGAATCTAAGGGCGGAACATGAACGTAGGGACACTTTTATTTATAACAATCCCTCAGTCAGCGTAGCTGCCAGCTCCCTTTGCACAAGGGAGCCTTTTGAGCGATTCAAGAGCTTTACGAAAAGAATATAGTAAATCCCGATGCTCACGCATCGCCCTACGGGTTCGACTGCGTGCTTCGCACTCCGCTCAGGATGACACATTACCGAGTGTTTTTGCTTTTTATAAAGGAAATGTTTTATATGTTGATTGCATTTTCACGAATACCTTGCCTTACCACATGGAATGACACATTACAATGCGAATACATTTGATGGTAACAATCAGTATCAATTACCATTGTAATACAATTAACGCACTCCGCATAAAAGCCTGCCTTGTGTAAAGGGAGGTGGCACGGCTTGCCGTGACGGAGGGATTGT
>CAZSIF010000030.1:0-12270 GCA_964607155.1 uncultured Oscillospiraceae bacterium | reverse complement strand
TGAGTTGCTTTCCAAGTACGACTTCCCCGGCGACGATCTTCCTATCGTTAAGGGTTCTGCAAAGGTTGCTATGGATGCTTACCAATCCGGTAACCACGACATTAATGACCCCGTTTACAAGCCCATTCTTGACTTGATGGACGCTGTTGACGCTTACATCCCCACACCTGCTCGTGATACCGATAAGCCCTTCCTTATGCCCGTTGAGGACGTATTTACCATCACCGGACGTGGAACAGTTGCTACTGGTAGAGTAGAACGTGGTTCTGTTAAACCCTCTGACCCCGTAGAAATCGTTGGTCTTAAGGACGAAATCAAGACGTCCGTTGTTACAGGCGTTGAAATGTTCCGTAAGCTCCTTGACGAAGCTTTCGCAGGCGATAACGTTGGTTTGTTGCTTCGTGGCGTTGACCGTAAGGAAATCGAAAGAGGACAAGTTGTTGCTAAACCCAAGAGCGTTACTCCTCACATGGAATTCGAAGGACAAGTTTACGTTCTTACTAAAGAAGAAGGCGGACGTCACAGCCCGTTCTTCAAGGGATATCGTCCCCAATTCTACTTCCGTACAACGGACGTTACAGGCTCCATCGAGCTTGACCCCGGCGTGGAAATGGTAATGCCCGGTGACCACACTCACATCAAGGTTGCCCTTATCACTCCTATCGCTATGGAAGAAGGACTTCGCTTCGCTATTCGTGAAGGCGGCCACACCGTTGGTTCTGGCGTTGTTTCCAAGATCATTAAGTAATTTTAGCGAACAATAGCAAATCAAAGGCTCCGTATCAGTTTGATGCGGAGCTTTTTTGTTGCAAAAACGGGTAATAAACAAATGTCTTTTAATTTAGATAAATAATCTTGCCCCTTGTGCGGAAGTGAATGTCATGAATCGTTGGCACGTTTTGTGCTTGGTGGTGGTTTTGTAAATTCACAAGTGGTAAAAAAAACAACCTTCGTCTACGGACAAAGGTTGTTTTTTTGGCTAGGGTAGCAGGATTTGAACCTGCGAAATGACGGAGTCAGAATCCGTTGCCTTACCGCTTGGCTATACCCCAATAAAGCGAATATATTATACGACAAAGTAGAGAATATGTCAATCGATTTTAACTATTTTTCAGATATTATCGGGATAAATTGTGCGTGTGTCATAGACGTAACAAAACTTGTTGATTGGTAAATATAATGTGTTGAATATAGCGAGATATTGTCATTAACAGGGACGTCGAAAAGGTGTGCGTAACAGTTATCCAATACGCCATCGAAGTATATGTAACGCAAATGCTTGCATTATACAAGGATTAGTGGTATACTTTTTTTACAACAGAATTCTTTGGGGTGTGGCGTAATTCCACACCGATAGTATAGTCTATGAACGCAATTTGGTGCGCCGAACAGGTGAAATTCCTGTGCCGACGGTTACAGTCCGGATGAGAAAAGAATCGGATATTTTTCCAATTTTGCCTCGATTTTTCGGGGCATTTTTCAAGGGTTTTGTTGAAAGGAGGCTTTAAGGGTGAATGAATTCCTGCACAAAACAAATGATAACATAGTGCCGTCAGATTGTACGGAGCAACTTGAACAACACACAGATATGCAGCAAGGATTGTCTGCGTCAGAACAGTCAAATCATGAGATTGACAGTGTGACGGCAGAGGCTATGACGAACGAAAAATCGCAACCTATTGAAAACGGTTTAGAGTTGCAAGTTAATGGCAATATGCCGCAAACCGATGTTAAAGCTGACACTAATGCGGTTTTTAATGTTGAAAGTGTAACTCAAAAGCACAGCGATGTGAGCAAACGGAAGCCCAAAGCGTTATCTTATTTACTAAAGCTTGCCATACTTTCCGCAATAGGAGTAGTGTTGTTGGCGATAGAGTTTCCTTTGTTCCCTGCAACGCCGTGGCTTGAACTAAATATTTCCGATTTTCCAACATTAATTGCTTCGTTTATGTTTGGTCCGTTATCCGGAGCAATCGTTAATGCCGTCAAAATTGCCATCAGTTTGTTTTTGTGGCAGACGAACACAGGCTTTGTTGGTGAAATGTCCAACCTGATTAGCGGAACACTTTATGCGTTGGTTGCCGGTAGTATTTACATATTGCATCGCAATAAAAAGGGCGCGATTGTCGCACTTGTTATTAGCAGTGGTGTATTCTGTTTGACGATGACGTTGTGCAACAGATATTTTTTGTTGCCGATGTATGGCATGGACGCCGAACCTGCGGTTTATGGTATTATTGCGTGGACTGTGCTGTTTAACGTCATAAAAACCGTTCTAACAAGCGTTATTACATTTTACGTTTACAAGCGCACGCGCCAACTATTTGCCCGTTTTTGAGGCAACAGTTTGCCTGTACAACGCAACAAGTTGCCCCGTGCGGTTGAGCGTGGATTTGCTTGATTAAATTAAGTATTTGCGGTAAAATAGAAATATGAAACAATGGATATCAACTTCTGTCGAGCAGACGGAAAAAATTGCAGCTGAGCTGGCAAGGGCACTTATCGGTGGGGAAACCATTTTACTTGATGGCGAGCTCGGTGCAGGTAAAACTCATTTTACAAAGGGACTTGCAGTGGGACTTGATATTGACGAGCTTGTAACCAGCCCAACTTTTGCGTTGCACAATATGTATCACGGCAGACTTACGCTAAATCATTTCGATTTTTATCGCGTCGACGATTGCGAAGAAGTGGAGATCTTGGGACTAAACGAATTTTTTGGTCAGCCCGATTGCATATGCGTTATCGAGTGGGCGCAAAATATTGCAGCGCTTTTGCCTGTAAACGCCATAACCGTTCGCATCGACAAGGTGGATGACGATACGCGCAAGATTACGCTTTTCGATTGAACAGCGACGAATGATTATTCTTGAACGTATACGGCATTATGTGCACTTTCGGCATTTTAACGCAAGATAAGGTCACGCTTAACGTCGCAAAAGGGATATTATGAAAGTTTTATTGATAGATACTACAACAAAAGATATGATTGTTGCTGTGGTTACTGATAACGAAGTAATAGATGCGTCCACGCCTATGGCGGGAACTCAACATAGTGAAAGTTTGTGTCTTGCGGTGCAAAAAGCTTTGCAAAAAAGCGGACTTACGTTTGTCGACCTTGACGCATATGCTTGCGCTGTGGGGCCGGGAAGCTTTACAGGAATAAGAATTGGCATTTCGACAGTAAAGGGCTATGCGATGGCTTGCCCAAAACCTTTCATTGCAATCAACTGTCTTGAGGCGGCGGCGCGTTCGCCACAGCTGGGCTGCAAAGGCAAGGCTATTATCGATGCCGGCAACGGCTATTATTTTGCCGATTATAATAGTGATGCTTGTCCCAAACTGATTGCTTACGACGCCCCTGTTGCAGAGGGTGCGGCAAAGGCATCGCTTGCAGGGCAATATATGGACGGACTTGTGCAAATTGTACGCAGTCGTTTTGCGGAAGGGCGTTTTGACGAGGCATTGCAGGCTGTTTATATTCGCAAAAGTCAAGCAGAGCTAACGCTGATGTCCAAAAATGGCGCAAAATAATGCGTTGATGGAGTGGCAGGTGTACCTGAAATGCACCTTCAAAAGTGTCCGACTTTTGGGGGCATATCAACCTGCTGTGTAATTTTTTAAGAGGTATAAAATGGTACAAAAAATTGAGTTTTCCATGCAAAATATTTTTCAACTGCAAAGGATAGAAAAGGCATGCTTCGGAAGGGACGCTTGGTCGATACCCAATCTAACGGGAGAGTTTCAGCACGATTTTTCGCATTTTTTTGGCATATATAATGGCGATGAAATTGTTGCATATGCATGTGTGAGAGTGATGTACGAGGAAGCGCAGGTGTGCAACATTGCCGTTTTGCCTGATTATCGCCGTCGTGGCTATGCAACCGCGTTGGTGGATACGCTGTGCGCTTTTTCTGCCGAGCATGGCTGCCTTAACGCCGAGTTGGAAGTCAACACCGAAAACGAGCCTGCATATCAGATGTATCAAAAATGCGGTTTTACCGTTGCGGGGATTCGCAAAAACTTTTACGGCAAATCTCGCTTCAAGTCGCGTGACGCGTACACAATGGTAAAGCCATTGGTTGCCCCAGTTCAACCTGATTGACAGTAATAATAAAATGTATTTAGCCTGTTACCGTTTGGTAGTGGGCTTTTTATTTGCACGCATTGGGCGGTGGGCGCATACAATATCGCAGGGGTGAACGTATGCATTGTTATAGCTTCGGTAGCGGCTCACCGATAGTGTATTTGCATGGCTGGGGTTGTGATGGTACTATTTTTATGCCTGTTGCAAAAAAAATGCCCTGTTTTAACAACGTCATGGTGGATTTTAACGGCTTTGGCAAAAGTCAGCCCCCGCCCGAAAGTGGATGGACTGTTGAACGCTACGCATCGGAACTGTACCTGTTCTTTTTGCAGTACAATTTGCAAAATGCCGTTATCGTGGCGCACAGCTTCGGTTGCAGAGTTGCGCTTGTGTTTGCCGCAAAATATCCGCAACTGGTAAAAAAAATGCTATTGTTTGCGCCGGCAGGCATGCGTCGTTTTTCCGTAAAACGCACGGCAAGGGTATTGTGCTTTAAGCTCGGACGGTTTTTGGGATTGAGCGGTACAAAGGAACTCGGTAGTGACGACTACAAGGCATGCAATGCTGCGATGAAAAACACCTTTGTTAAAGTGATTAACGACGATTTATCTCGCTTTGCCAAAAGAGTTGTGTGCCCCACGCTTATAGTTTGCGGTGATGGCGATAAACAAGTGCCGCTTTGGCAAGCAAAAAAGCTGCATAGGCTTATAAAGGGCGCGCAGCTGACAGTTATCGGTGGCGACCATTTTTCGCTTTTTTCCACGCCTGCGCGATTTGCCGAAATAATCGAAATCTTTGCGGAGGATAGTGTGTGATTTGGCAAATTTTGAAGGGACTTTTTGTGTCGGTTGCCTCGGTTGAGGCGTTAAGGCGACTTCAGCTGTGTGGCTACAAGCCGCAGCGCGGATATTTCAAAATTCTTTTTACGCCATATTTTGTGCTGTTGTGTGCAATGCAAGCTGTTTGCGTTGTTTGCAAAGTGGTGGATATACATGGCGCATGGGCAGCAGCGGTTTGTGCTTTGGGTGCACTGGTGGTGGCGGCAAAAAAGCGAAAATGCCCATTGCGCTTAACAAAACGGTTGTGTAGGATAGCGGTCGTGAACACGCTTTTATGCGTGGTGGCGTCGATGGTAATCATGCCGCTTGCCGCTTGTGTGCCGATATCCGTATTGTGTGCGTGGGCAGTGTGCCTGCCGATGGATTGCCTTGTGGCAAGGCACTATTTGCGTTCCGCATCTTACAAGCTCCAAAAAAGCAACGTTACGGTAATTGCCGTGACGGGTAGCTATGGCAAAACCGGCGCAACTCAGATGCTCGCAACGCTACTTGACGGCGCCATTGTCCCAAAAGAAAGCTGTAATACCCCGCTTGGTATTGCTGCGTTCATTAACGGAACGGACTTATCTGTCGTTAAATATCTTGTGTTAGAGTTTGGCGCACGAAAAATGAACGACATAGCAGAGCTGTGCAGACTTTATCCGCCTTCGCACGGCGTGATAACGGGTGTGTGCGCCCAACACCTATCTACCTTTGGCTGTCTGGATAATATCATCAGGACAAAGCAAGAGCTTATGCTTGCCCTGCCGGAGCAGGGGTTCTGCGTACTAAACGCCAGCGATAAGATTGTGGCAGGTTGGGCGAACGTTGGTGCGTGTCGCAAACGGCTATCCAATGCGGACGTGTCTGTTAGCTGTATCCGATGTGGTTTAGATGGAACGACGATGAGATTACAGACTGATGATAAAAGCGTTGAGGTTAAGGTTCCGCAAGTTTGTTCGTACGTCTGCGATACATTTGCCGTGTGTGCCGAGCTGTGCATGCTTTTAGGGCAAGCACTATCGGTTACGATAAACAACGCCAAAAAAATCCGACAGATTAAGCACAGAGCCGAGTGTATTTTTAACGGTAGCTTTTATGTGATAGACGATAGCTATAACGCAAATAATGTTGGCGTTGGTGCGGTTTGCGCAACACTTTCAGCTGTTAAATGTAAGAAAGTGGCAATAAGTCAAGGAATAGTGGAGTGTGGCGGACGGGCGAAAGAACTAAATATTAAATGTGGCAGTCTGCTCGGCAAATGCTTTGACGTGGTAATCGTGCTTGGCAAAAATTCCGACTATCTGATAGGGGGCGCGAGGAATGAAGCGTGCGTTTGTTTTAGGGAAAAGAACTTGAAATCGGCAACAGATAGAGCGGTTAAACTGCTTGGATACAAGGATGTGCTTTACTATCAAAATGATCTGCCGGATGTTGGGATAATGTGACTTTGCCAACCAACAGCGTGCCGTGATTTGTCCTGTTGTAAAAAAGAGTGCGAAAACTTGTGGTTTATTAAGAATTGTTTGTATCGCAATGCAGTGTAGTAAAAAGCTTGGATTGTCGTGAAATATCGGTCCGTGGAACGAAAAAATCTAATATTCAAATAGGAGATTGAAAGTGAACGTTGCCATAATTTATGGCGGAAAAAGCTGCGAAAACGAAATATCGGTTATAACCGGTTGCCTTGCGCGAGGATATTTTGGTAAAAACGTATATTCTATTTACTTGGATAAAAACAACCGTTGTTTTATTGCAAACGGGCTTTCGCCCAAACAGCACACGAGCGGAAAGCTTCGGCGAAGCGTGGTGTTCCTAACGGGGGAAGGCGGTGTAGGAGTTGTTCGACATGGGAGAATGCAAAAAATAAAAATTGACGTTGCTGTTAATTGTTGTCACGGCATGTGCGGAGAGGACGGTTGTGTCGCAGCGTTGTGTAAGATGTGCGGCATTCCGCTTGTCGGCGCTGATATAGCCTCTGCGGCAATTTCGATGGATAAAGCTTTGTGCAAGCAGTACCTTCGTACCCTGCGTTTCCCCGTTTTGCCGTCGGTCACGGTAGATGCTGCAACACGCACGGATGATATTTTGCATAAGCTCAAATTGCCGATTGTGGTAAAGCCATGCCGTCTTGGCTCCAGTATAGGAGTTTCCGTGTGTCATACCGAGCAACAACTTTCCGACGCGCTACAAGTTGCTTTGACGTACGATTCTTACGCACTTTGCGAACGTGCACTGGATAATTTTATCGAGTTGAACTGTGCCGCAATGCGTGTTCAGGGCTTGACGCGCACCAGTCGTGTGGAAGTGCCTCACGCTTCAGGTGAGCTGCTTAGTTTTGCTGATAAGTATCTGCAAGGTGCAAAGCAAGGGGAGACTTGTTCGTCGCTGCGTTTGCAAAGACGTGTGCGTGCGTTGACTCAAGCCGTCTACGAAAAAATGCACTTCAATGGCGTTATTCGAGTGGATTATCTGTTAGATAATACTACGGATAAGTTGTATGTCAACGAAGTTAATTCTACTCCGGGATCATTATCCTACGGCTTGTGGCAAGGCGAGTATTCGCGAACCGAATTTGGCAGCGCACTTGTCGAGCAAGCACTTGCCGATGCGGCAAAAACGGAAGCGCTCGTTACAAGCTTTCCATCACAAGTGCTTGACGGCAATTTTACAAAGAAATAGCTTTTTGTGCGATCAAAGTCTTTTGTAAGATATACTATACGCTGTTAAGACATCTTTAATGGCTCTTATATGCAGAATAAACATTTGCGACTTTGCTGTGTACCGCGACGCTTGAAATGTTACTCATTGCCTGCTGGAATTGCCAAAGCTGTCCGTCGCTTTGTTGAAAGAAACTGTATCCCTTTACCGTAGCGGAGCGTCCCGTGGAGGTAAGTCTGCGATAGATATCGGCGGTATCGAATTCTTGTGAGTTAGTTTGTTTCATATAAATCGTTCTCCTGTACTTGTATTATATCAAACCAGTGTGCCAACAAGCTGGCACACTTTTTGTTTTTTTTGCAAATTTTTTTTGATTATATTTGACAACTGTCTGGCAGTGTTTTATAATTATCGTAAAATGTGGGCAGTCGTGTAAAATCGAGTGCCTGTTTGTGTAGAGGAGCTCATTATGCAAATACCTGTTTTGGTTGGAATACTTTCAACTCTGCTTGCTTCGGATAAGCTTGTTAACGCGGAGCAGCTTGCCGCGCGCTATGAGGTCAGCCGTCGTTCTATTTATCGATATGTTGCCATGCTTTCGGAGGGCGGAGTGCCTATCGAGTCTGTGTACGGCAGGGGCGGAGGCTGGCGCATTATCGATACATACAAGCTAAAAGCCACTTATTTTACTCCCGCCGAATATGAACGACTGGTTTTTAGCCTGCAAACTTCGTCGTTGCAAGACGATGTTACACGTCTGGCAACGCAAAAGCTGGAAGGACTAAATCGCTCCCATGCCGATGCTACGGTGCTACGCTCCGACCAATTTGTGGTAGATGGGGCTGATATTTCCGTCGGCGACAAGGTAAGTGTGCTTTCGGAATGTGTTGCACAAAAAAAGCTTGCCTCCATCGAGTACCACTCCAAAGATGGCGTTGATACCGTGCGCGTAGTGGAACCCTACTGCATTATTCTAAAGGACGGCACTTGGTACGTTTATTGTTATTGTCGCCTGCGGAGGGGATTTCGATACTTCAAAATTAGCAGAATTGTTAAATTGGATGTTTGTGAAAAGTTTGTCGGGCGTGAGTTCCACGTCGATAGCTCGGTTATTCAAACCGACGTGTTGCGTGATAAGGAGATGTGCGACGTGATTTTGTCCATATCAGCAGCTGCGTTATCCCCCTGCGAGGAGTGGCTCGGCGTAAACAACGTTGCGCGCGTGGGCGATGGCTACGTTGCCAAAGCGGTGTTGCCTTATGACGATTTGCTAATCAATAAAATATTGTCCTTGGGCAGCGGCGTCAGGGTGGAAAAGCCTCTAAAGCTCCGTCAAGCCGTGGTGGAGCAATGCAAGATAATTGCCGAGGAAAACACTTTTGACTACTAAAAAAAGCGGACGAAAGCTTAGGCTTGCGTCCGTTTTTGCATGTTTTAGGCGTACGACGTGATTTGTGAGTACACTTGCCTATGTGCAGCAAATCTTTTGGCGGCATAAAGTGTTGGCACGCGCGGCGGTGCGGATGGCTTGTTGTGCATGCGTTATCCTTTCGACTGTGCGCAAAACTCTTTGAGCATATCTGCAACCCGTTGCGAGCCGTAAAGGTTTGCGTGAGCTCGTTGCTTTGCTGCTATCGCCGCACGATTGTTGTAGGCAGCAAAAATCGCTGCTGGCAGTCTTTTCGGCAGAGCGTCGTCATCGTTTAGCATAATGCCGCATTGCCAATCTGCAAGTTGTCTTGCGTTTTGCAGCTGTTCTCCGCGTGAGCAGTTAGCCAATGGAACCGAAACAAACGGCACTTCCGCAAGAGTAAGCTCGGCAAGGGTGTTGCTGCCTGCGCGAGTAACGCACACGTCGGCAGCGGCGATAACGTCCCCTATGTTTTGTATGAATTCTGTCTGATGAACATTGTTGCATTGTATTGATTTGCCCGCACCGGTGATAACAAACACGTCGAATGTGTCGTTTAGCAGTGGACTGCATTCGGCTATCGCCCTGTTGAGACTTTGCGCACCGAGGCTTCCGCCCATAACGAGCAAAACGGGCTTGCTCCCGTCAAATCCCATTGTGGCAAGCCCTCGCTGCCTATTTCCGCGAAAGGCGTCTTCGCGTACTAATGCGCCGACTTCCTCTGCATTTTTGAGCGGAAAAGCCGATAGTAGCTTGACTACGCACCGTGCGGAAAGTCTGTTCGCCAAGCCGAGCGACGTGTCGCTTTCGTGGGCAAATGCGGGAATTTTTAATCTTTTTGCTGCAATCACAACGGGTAAGCCAATGTAGCCCCCTTTGGAAAATACAACGTCGGGGGCAATTCTCTTTAAGATTGTTTTTGCCTGTCGGACGCTTTTGATAAATCGTATCGGGAGTAGTAGATTTTGTGCCGTTAGCCTACGTTGTAGCTTGGGCGCGTCGATGCAGCTGAATTCACGCAGTTTGCCCTTTTCGATATGCGATTGCACAAACCGTTTATCTGTTTTGCCGCCGATGTAGTAGCACTCTGCCTCGGGCAGTAAATCAATCAATGCTAAGTTGGGCGTAACGTGCCCCGCAGAGCCGCCTCCGCAAAAAACAATTTTCATAGTGTTAGTGTATGCTTGCTGTTGAAAAATATTTGATTTCGTTATCGTTTTTGCAATAATCTGAAGTGTTTTATTTTGCCTATTGACTTGTTTTTTCGTTTCGGTGTATAATTAAATAAAAAAGGACGGTGCATGGATATGAAGCAATCGGATTTTGTTTCGCACGACGGTAAACGTTTGCAACTGTATATTTGGGACGAAGTTGATTCCCCCAAAGCTGTTGTGAAAATAGCGCATGGCATGGCGGAGCATTCTGCTCGGTACGACGACTTTGCTCGCTTTCTCAATTCACACGGGTATATCGTGGTCATGAACGACCATCGCGGACACGGACTTACTGCCGAAGACGGTTATGGCTACGAGGACGGTGATATGTGGACGAACAACGTTCGCGATCAAATTGCCTTGTTAAATTATTGTCGTGAAAAATACAATTTTCCGCTTTTTATGATGGGACACAGCTATGGTAGCTTTGTCACCCAAGCGGTAATAGAGGAACATCCCGATGTTAACGGGTTTATTCTGTGCGGCTCCAACTATATCAAAGGCTTGAGCTACACGGCATGCAAATGGATTGCTCGCAGCATGTGCCGCAACAAGGGAGGCGCGTATCCGGCGGATCTTATTGTTAAGTTGTCGTTTACCGCTTACGAAAAACGTTTCCCTGGTAAAAACGCTTGGCTGAATACCATTGCAAGCGAGGTGGAAAAGTATAATAACGACGCAGCTTGCGGATTTGTTTGTTCTGCAAATTTCTATCGCACGTTTATGGAAGGCGTTGCAAAACTGTACAAGAAAGAGTATTACGGTTGTATCGATGCAGAAAAGCCGTTATTGCTTATAGCCGGCGGCGACGATCCGGTCGGCGAATACGGAAAGGGCGTTACGAAGCTGGAAAAATTTTACAAGTATAACGTGGGCGTTAAGGACGTGACTAAAAAGTTGTATGAGGGCGCGCGGCACGAAATTCTTAACGAGGCGTGCAAGATGCAAGCATATAACGACGTTGTGGATTGGCTCAATGCACATTTGTAATTGGCGCGCATTGCCGAACATCAACCCGTAAGGCTGTTCCTTGGCGAAACGGCGTAGGCTTTGCATATATATATTTGTGTCAATAATTCTGATGTGTCTGGCGAACTTTCTCTTTTTTTTATTTTGTCGTCAAAACACTTGTCTATTTCGTCAAAATAAGGTAAAATATCTATGTTTGGACGGTTGTCGGTCGTAATGCGGCTAAAACGCTTGGCTAACGTCATTTATAATGAAGGTGCGCTGCGTTTCGTTCGGTTGCGGTGGATATGTCCGTCAAGAATTAAGAATGAAAAATTTTTCAGGAGGAACACAACAGTGGCAAAAAAGTATACCTATCTTTTTAGCGAAGGCAACGCCAAAATGCGCGATTTGCTTGGTGGTAAGGGCGCAAACCTTGCGGAAATGACAAATATCGGTCTTCCCGTACCTCAAGGCTTTACTATCTCCACAGAGGCTTGCACGCAGTATTACGAAGACGGTCGTAGAATTAACGACGAAATTCAGGCGCAAATTATGGAATACATCGAAAAGATGGAGCAAATCACCGGCAAAAAGTTCGGCGATCTTGAAAATCCGTTGCTTGTATCCGTACGTTCCGGCGCTCGCGCTTCCATGCCCGGTATGATGGACACAATCCTTAACCTTGGTCTTAACGATCAAGTAGTGGAAGTACTTGCTGCAAAGTCCGGCAATCCCCGTTGGGCTTACGACTGCTACAGAAGATTTATCCAAATGTTCTCTGACGTAGTTATGGAAGTTGGCAAAAAGTACTTCGAGGCTCTTATCGACGAAATGAAGGAAAAGAAAGGCGTTAAGCTTGACGTTGAACTTTCCGCAGATGACCTTAAAGAACTTGCAAACCAATTCAAAGCAGAATACAAGGCTAAAATCGGCAAGGACTTCCCGTCCGATCCCAAAGAACAATTGTTTGGTGCTATCAAAGCCGTATTCCGTTCGTGGGATAACCCTCGCGCAAACATCTATCGTATGGACCACGATATCCCGTACAGCTGGGGTACTGCCGTTAACGTACAGATGATGGCTTTCGGTAACATGGGCGACGATTGCGGTACAGGTGTTGCATTTACT
>CAZSIF010000029.1:0-12833 GCA_964607155.1 uncultured Oscillospiraceae bacterium | reverse complement strand
CAACATCTGACGAACGATGATTTCAACGTGTTTGTCGTTGATTTCAACGCCTTGCGAACGATATACCGACTGTACCTGTTCGAGAATATAGTCCTGCACGCCCTTAACGCCTTGTACGCGCAAAATATCCTGAGGATATACGCTACCCGCGTTCAAAAGCATACCGGGCGTAACTTTCTCGCCGTTCTTAACCTTGATTTCCGCATTGAACGGCAAGTTATATTCTTTCTTGACTTCGCCCGTTGCGGCATCCATAATCTTGATATGTTTTGCACCGTCGGAATCGTCGATGGAAATAGTACCTTCCACTTCGCAGATCGTTGCGCAACCTTTCGGTTTACGAACTTCGAACAATTCTTCGACACGGGGAAGACCTTGCGTGATGTCGCCCGTCGCCGCAATACCGCCCGTATGGAACGTACGCATCGTAAGCTGCGTACCGGGTTCACCGATGGACTGTGCCGCAATCGTACCGACCGCTTCGCCGACCTGAACCGGCAACGTCGTCGCCATATTCTTACCGTAACACTTCGCGCAAACGCCGTATCTCGACGTACAGGTGAATACGCTGCGGATAGGAACTTCCGTCAAACCCGCGTCGCAAATCGCCGTGGCTTCTTTCTCGTCGATAAACTGATTCATACCGACCAAAAGTTTTCCGTCGGCGTCGAATACGTCCTCTGCCGCGAATCTACCGAGGACTCTCGATTTCAAGCCTTCGATTTCTTTGCCGACCGTATCGTAAATCGCCCTAACGACCATTCCCTGAGGCTTTTTGCCTGCACAGCAATCCTCTTCACGGACGATGATCTCGTGCGAAACGTCTACAAGACGACGAGTCAAGTAACCGGAGTCTGCCGTTTTCAATGCGGTGTCGGTCAAACCTTTACGACCGCCGTGCGAAGAAATGAAGTATTCGAGAACGGACAAACCGTTTCTGAAACACGACTTAACGGGAACCTCGATTTTCTTACCCTGCGGGTTAACCATTAGACCACGCATACCTGCGAGCTGTTTAATCTGGTCGATGGAACCACGCGCACCGGAATCTGCCATCATCCAAATGGGGTTATCTTCCTCCATTACGTCCTTAACCAAATCCTCGACCTGCGCGGCGGCACCTTTCCAAACCTCGATAACCGACTTGTAACGTTCGTTTTCGGTAAGGAAACCTTCGTTGTAGTTATCTTCGATTGCGATAACTTTCATTTCCGCATCGTGCAAAATACCCTTCTTTTCGGCAGGGATATTCATATCGAACACGCTTGTGGTAAGTCCGCTGATGGTCGAATACTTGTAACCCAACGCTTTGACGTTATCCAACATAACCGCCGTGGGAGTAGTTCCGCGAAGCTTAAAGCACTTTTCCACCATCTTGGACAGCTGCTTTTTACCTACGAGATAGCTCTTGGGATTGCCTACCATTGCAGGCGTCAATGCCATGGGGATACCAAGCGTGCGACGCTCATAGTCACGTTGAGCAAGCAGCTCCGGATCGGTGATATACGGGCTGGTTTCCGCAGAGGAATCCACTCCGTCGTAGTATATTGCCTGACAGAAAATCATTCTGCCGACGGTTGTCCAAATCTTGCTACCGTCATCCAGCTTGATATTAACCACTGTGTGCAGCGTAATATCGTGTGCAACGTAAGCTTCATATGCTTCGTCAAAGCTGCTGTAATACTTAGCTTTACGGAGCAGGGCAACCTCGTCCTCGGTCAACTCGCGTTGATGACGCACGTTATCGTACAAATCGATGATTTGTGCCGTTTCCGCAGCATTGCCCCTAACAGTGGTAAGGTAATAGCATCCCAAAACCATATCCTGCGTAGGAGATATTACCGGTTTACCGTCGGAAAGCTTGAGTATGTTGTTGGCGGCAAGCATCAAAAATCTTGCTTCCGTTTGAGCCTCGATAGAAAGAGGAACGTGAACAGCCATTTGGTCACCGTCGAAGTCGGCGTTGAATGCCGTACATGCTAACGGGTGCAATTTGATAGCTCTACCTTCAACAAGAATGGGCTCGAAAGCCTGAATGGACAATCTGTGCAATGTGGGTGCACGGTTGAGCATTACAGGATGGTCCTTGATAACGCCTTCCAAAATATCCCACACTTTTGCATCGGCACGCTCAACGCGCTTTTTCGCCGATTTTACGTTATGACACTGGTTGGATTCCACAAGCTTTTTCATAACGAAGGGCTTGAACAGCTCCAACGCCATTTCCTTGGGAATACCGCACTGATGCAGTTTAAGCTCGGGACCAACTACGATAACGGAACGTCCGGAGTAGTCTACACGCTTACCAAGCAGGTTTTGACGGAAACGTCCTTGCTTACCTCTAAGCAAGCCGGAAAGGGACTTGAGCTCCCTATTGCCTGCACCGGTTTGCGGACGCTTGCTGCGGCTGTTATCCAACAGACTGTCAACCGCGTCTTGAAGCATACGCTTTTCGTTATTGATAAGAATTTCCGGCGCATTGATTTCAATAAGCTTTTTAAGGCGATTATTGCGATTGATAACCCTACGATACAAATCGTTAAGGTCGCTGGTTGCGTATCTGCCACCATCGAGGGGAACCATTGCTCTAAGCTCAGGCGGAAGCACTGGCAACACGGTCAAAATCATCCATTCCGGACGATTGCCACTTTTGCGGAATGCTTCTACAATATCCAAGCGTTTGATAGCTCTTACCTTTTTTGCGCCCTGATTGGTGCTTTCAAGAATTTTTCTAAGCTCGGTAGCCTCCGCCTCAAGGTCTACGTTTTGCAGCAACTCGCGTACCGCTTCCGCACCCGTTCCGGCACGGAAATTCTGCTTAGGATCTTCCTTGGCTTTTGCTTGCGCCTCGCGGTAATCATTCATGGAAAGAATCTGCTTGTATGCAAGCGAGCTTTCCATGGGGTCGATTACAACGTAGCTTTGGAAGTTGATAAGCTGTTCCAAAAACTTGGGGGACATATCCAAAATCAAACCCATTCTGGATGGAGTTCCCCTAAAATACCAAATGTGAGATACAGGGCAGGCAAGTTCGATGTGTCCCATACGCTCACGACGAACCTTGGATTTTGTTACCTTTACGCCGCACTTTTCACACACAACGCCCTTATAGCGAATGCGCTTATATTTACCGCAGTGGCACTCCCAGTCCTTGACCGGTCCAAAGATTTTTTCACAAAACAGACCGTCCTTTTCCGGCTTTTGCGTGCGGTAATTGATAGTTTCGGATTTTTTAACCTCACCGTAGGACCATTCCCTGATCTTTTCGGGAGAGGCAATTCCAATCTGGATAGAATCGAAATCATTCATGATGCCCGTTCTTGCCAGAGAGTTGGAACGCAACGTTGATATCGCTTGTCCGGTAATAGTATTGTTTTCGTTTACCATTGTGTTACGTTACCTCCCGTTATTCGTTTTCTGTATCGTCGTCATCGTCGCCGAATAAATCGTCGTCCGCATCGTCCTCGTCATCCGCAGCATCGATTGCGCCAAGCAAGCTATCCAAGCCATCGAGATCAAGGTTTTCCTCATCCTCAGGCAGATTATCCTGCTTTTCATCGTCGCCGCCGAACAGACCAGACAAAGCGCCTTCGTGTTCGTCATCATCAAACAGGCTATCAAGGTTGAAGTCGTCATCCGCATCGGTAAAGCCTTCAGTGCCTTCGCTTGCGCTAAAGATATCCTCTTCCTCGGAAGCAAGATTGTGCATTTCCTCCTTGCGACGCTCTTGCTCAGCAAGCATGATGTCGTTGTAATCGGACTCGTCATCGGTAGAATCTCTAACGATAATTTCCTCGTGATCCGCAGAGAACACCTTAACATCCAGTGCCAACGATTGCAATTCCTTGATGAGTACCTTGAAGGACTCCGGAATGCCCGGATCGGGTACGTTTTTGCCCTTGACGATTGCCTCGTAGGTCTTAACACGTCCAACCACGTCGTCCGACTTGACGGTAAGAATTTCCTGCAGCACGTTAGCCGCACCGTAAGCCTCAAGTGCCCAAACTTCCATTTCGCCGAAACGCTGTCCGCCGAATTGAGCTTTACCGCCCAAGGGCTGCTGCGTAACAAGGCTGTAGGGACCTGTGCTTCTTGCGTGAATCTTATCGTCGACCAAGTGTATCAACTTGAGATAATACATATAGCCGACAGTTACTCTGTTTTCAAACGGCTCGCCGGTACGTCCGTCGTACAAGCGCACCTTGCCGTCTACCTTACCGGTAGCGGGGTTTACCATACCGTTTTCTTCAAACAGCTGACGGATTTGCTCCTCCGTTGCGCCGTCGAATACGGGCGTAGCAATCTTCCAACCGAGCATCTTGGAAATCAAGCCAAGGTGAACTTCCAAAACCTGACCGATGTTCATACGAGAAGGAACGCCCAACGGGTTAAGGACGATTTGCAACGGTGTGCCATCTTCCATAAAGGGCATGTCCGCTTCCGGAAGAATGCGGGAAACAACACCCTTATTACCGTGACGACCAGCCATCTTGTCGCCGACGGAAATTTTACGCTTTTGTGCGATATAAACACGAACAAGCTTGCTTACGCCGGGATCCAATTCGTCCTTGTTTTCCCTCGTAAACACTTTTACGTCTACTACTATTCCGCCCTCACCGTTGGGAACGCGCAATGAGGTATCCCTAACCTCGCGTGCCTTTTCGGAGAAAATAGCTCTAAGCAACCTTTCCTCTGGAGTAAGATCTGCTTCTCCCTTGGGAGTAACCTTACCGACCAAGATGTCGCCGGGGCGAACCTCTGCGCCGATACGGATAACGCCGTTGTCGTCCAAATCCTTCAATGCGTCGTCGCCGACGTTGGGAATTTCACGAGTAAACTCCTCGGGGCCGAGCTTGGTTTCGCGGCACTCGATTTCATGTTCCTCGATGTGGATAGAGGTAAAGTAGTCCTCCTTTACCAGCTTTTCTGAAAGCAGTACTGCGTCCTCGTAGTTGTAGCCTTCCCACGTCATAAAGCCGATAAGCATATTTCTGCCGAGTGCAAGCTCACCGCCCTCAGTGCTGGGGCCATCGGCAAGCACGTCGCCCTTTTCCACGCGGTCCCCCGTCTTTACAATAACCTTTTGGTTAATACATGTACCTTGGTTGCTACGAACGAACTTTTTAAGGGTGTAATCCTGTACGGTACCGTTATCCGCCTGCACGATAATCTTATCGTCAGACGCACGCATTACCGTACCTGCTTCCTTAGCAATAAGCATAACGCCGCTATCGTAAGCTATGCGCGCCTCTATACCCGTTGCTACGATGGGAGCTTCGGGATTGATAAGGGGCACTGCCTGACGTTGCATGTTGGAACCCATCAACGCACGGTTGGTGTCGTCGTTTTCCAAGAAGGGAATAAGGCTTGTTGCAACGGAAATAAGCTGACGAGGCGAAACATCGATATAATCGACCTTTTCTCTCGGGAATTCCAAAATTTCTTCCCTACGACGACAGGTGATACGAGAGTTGGCAAAGTAGCCGTTTTCGTCCAAAGGCTCGTTTGCCTGACCGATGATATACTTATCCTCCTCGTCGGCGGAAAGATATTCCACGCTGTCCGTAACGGTGTTATGGATTTTATCAACTCTGCGATACGGAGCTTCGATAAAGCCGTACTCGTTGATGCGAGCGTAGCCTGCAAGAGAGGTGATAAGACCGATATTTTGACCTTCGGGAGTTTCAATGGGGCACATTCTGCCGTAGTGCGTGTAGTGAACGTCACGAACCTCGAATGTGGCTCTTTCTCTATTTAGACCTCCGGGACCGAGTGCGGAAAGCTTACGCTTGTGTGTCAGCTCGGCAATGGGGTTACTTTGATCCATGAACTGCGACAGTTGGCTGGAACCAAAGAACTCCTTGATTGCAGAGGATACAGGGCGAACGTTAATAAGCGTTTGCGGCGTAGCCTTGCCGGGTTCTTGAATTGCCATTCTTTCGCGAATAACTCTTTCCAAACGGGAAATACCAATACGGAATTGATTTTGCAGCAACTCACCGACGGAGCGAACGCGACGATTGCCCAAGTGGTCAATGTCATCTGCAGTGCCAATGCCATACTTCATATCGAGGTTATAGTTGACAGTTGCGATAATATCCTGACGGGTAATATGCTTGCCGATAAGCTCATCGCGTTTTTCACGCAACAGCTCGACAGTATCTTCGAGAGAAAGCTCGTTGGACAAAATCTCGCGCAAAACCTCGGTATCAACAGCCTCATACAAACCGCATGCTTTGAAGTCGATATCGGCAAAACGCTTGTCGTAGCTCATTGCAAACAGACGAGCGTCCGCCGTGCGGTTACCTATAACCTTAACGCCGGGACAGCGTTTTGACATTGCAATTACGCCCAACTCCTTGCTCTTGTACAGGTTAAGTCCGTTTTCAAAAGCAACAGCTGCCGCATCGGCAACAAGCACGAACGGCTTTTGATCCTCCGCCGTACCCTTGGGCAACTCGGAAAGCACGCGACCGCTTATATCAAGCTCCTCGTCAAAGCACTTGATTGTACCCGCTTCTGATACGACCACGCAACCTATATGCTCGTAAAGTGCCTTTTCGTAATCGGCAGCAGAGTGCGCCTTAGATGCGTCAAACAGTTCGGTGTACACCTCGTCGGCGGTGTAAATTTCGTTTACGCCGCTTTGTTGGATATCAAACGCGTCCGACTCCGTGAGAACGGTTCCCTTAACAATAGTGCGCGATTGAGGAACGGTAACGCTCTCGTCAAGATACTCGCCCACCACCTTGCCGTAAAACTCGGCGTCATCGGCAACTTGTACGTCCACCGTTACGCCGTGACTATCCAGCAGCTTGATTTGCTTTACTACGCCGCTTTGCGCAATAAGCTTGGCTTGCTCCTCCGTAAGACAGGTGTATTGCGGCAAAGTGAGCAATGCAACAGTTACGTCTGCACCCAACGTGAGTCCTGCAATACGAGTTGCAAGAGCAAGTTTTTTGTTGTATTTGTAACGACCGACTTTTGCCAAATCGTAACGTTTGGCATCGAACAACAGGTCGTTAAGGGTTTTTTGAACAGATTCTTCCGTGGGAACTTCGCCCGGACGCAAACGCTTGTAAATCTCAATCAGCGATTCTCTATCCGTTGCGGTATCGTCCTTTGCGAAAGTCGTCGACAGCACAGGATCGTACTCCAGCAACTTGGCTATACGGTTGCTACTGTTACCGCTTGCATCATGCAAAATGCCGCGCAAAAGCACCGTAATGGGCAATTTGCGGTTACGGTCGATGTGTACGTTAAGTATATTGTTGTTAGTGTCGTGCTCAAGCTCCAGCCATGCTCCGCGAGTGGGCATCGCCGTAGTATTGTACACAGGCTTGCCGTTTTTATCGCGCAAAATATCGCAATATACGCCGGGAGAACGCACCAACTGCGAAACGATTACGCGCTCCGCACCGTTGATAATAAAACTGCCGGTATCCGTCATGAGCGGGAAATCGCCCATAAATACCTCTTGATCAAGGAATTCACCCGTGCCTTTGTTTGTCAAACGAACGGTAAGGCGCAACGGACTTGCATAGGTGGCGTCCCTAAGATGACACTCCGCCTCGGAATACTTTGGCGTAGCTTCGATTTTGTGATCGAGAAAATCCAACCGAAAATGTCCCGCAAAGTCCTCGATGGGCGAAAAGTCCTCAAAAACTTCCTTGATGCCCTGCTCCAAAAAGGTTTTGTAACTGGTCTTTTGCACCTCGATAAGGTCGGGCAAAGGCAGTACTTCCTTTACCTTGGAAAAGGTTTTTCTCTCGTGATTCCCGTATTTACGGGTTTTGATTTCTTGTGCCATTTACACAGCTCCTCAAAAAAAATTCAAAAAATTTAGCCAAAAAAGTTGCAAATACACCAACAATGTGGTATTGTGAAAACACATCTTAACATTGTGGCATACAGAGCAATAGCTCCGCTGTTTTCAAGCCCACTCGGCGTCACACAATTTTACACTTTTTTGCTGATTTTTTTTTATCTTGCCGTTTCGACAGCAAAAACGTGTCGAAAAACAAGCAAAAATATCGCAAAATCACCGTAAAAAAGCGCAAAAATCCCCCATAGGGCAAAAATCTACGGATATATAATACCACTTTGCTCCGCAATAGTCAAAAACTATCACGGGCATAGCTCAAAAAATAAATATTAAAATATTTTTTCATTTTTGAAAGCTGCATTTTCTTGTGCGTTCCAAAAGAAACGAACTTTTGGCTACGCACTTTTTTTATAAGCTTCACTCAAATATTCTATCAATTAAAAATATAATTCCCATTTTTCACCGATTGCACTTAAAAGTATAATTCACCCAACAGACAAAAACAAGCTCAAAATAAATCGAGCTTGTTTTTTGCAGTTAATCTATATTCTATTATTAATGGTCTTGTCCTATGACAAAACAACAGCCTTATTATATGCAAGCTTTTTAACAAGCAAAAGACAAGCCTCTGCCAAATTGCCATCAAATCATTACACGTTTCACTTATTTGTGCCCAAAATGGGAAAACTCACACATCAAGGACTATACCACCGCTACCGCGTATATCTACCTTTTATATCCACGTTATCGGCAAGATACTGTTTTAGCACAGCATACTCCTTGGCAGTGATAGGACGTTGGTGCGTCATCACAAGCAGGTGCACATCCGGATCGGCAAGGTCGTAATGCGGCATAATATGGTCTATTCCCTCATTAAGCAACATTCCGTTACGCTTGTAAAAGCCTATGCGACGACGTTTTAGGTCATCGGTGGGCAGCTCCACTTCCAGCACAAACAGCCTATCCGCATACTCGGAAATAAGCCGCTGCAAAATTGCTGTGCCATACCCACAGTTGCGAGCAGACGGATCAGTGCAAAAATTTTCCAAATACAAAAAGTCAGGCGTCACAAAAAATCCCACCGCTCCAACAATATTTTCGTCATCCGTAGCCAAGCACAAACGATAATCGGGGTGACTTAGCACCGAAAGCTGCCTTTCAGCCGTACGCCGCTCTTCCTTGGGAAAGCTCGCTTCCAACAGTTGCATGGCGTGGCAAAAACGTTTATCCAAAATGTCCGTTGTATTTACTCGTATCAGCTCGATGTTCGCCATAAAAATCTCCTTACTAATCATATATTGCCATACAAACGCCGCCTACACAAGCGCACTCACAAAACGACGCCTGCCACAAGCAAAAGCCGCACAATCAGCCCGATGCTCACAGTTGCGCACGCACCACACACAAATGCTATCGGAGCAAAGCTTGCATGCAAACGTTGCTACACTATTTTATTAACCCATATTTTCCGTTTTAGCATAAAATATCCCAATAGTGCCTTGAACGCCTCCACACCGTTTGCCGCGAGATATATCCAACGCACGTCAATCTCGGTAAAACGCGCCAAACAAAAAGCCACCGGCACGTTTACAAGACACACGAAGCCGCTATCGTACAGCAAAGTTATAAGGGTTTTGCCGCCGGAACGTAGCGTAAAATAACACGAATGCAAAAAGCCGTGCATGGGCATTATGCAGCCCGTAATCAGCAAAAAGGTTGCCGCGATTTGCTTAGCTTCGGCTGTGGTTTTGTATAGCTGTGGAAAAAGCCACGATGTTGCGGCGAGGATTGCCCCCATAAAACCGCCCATAACCACGGCAAATGCGATAAGCTTGGTGTCGTATTCCTCCGCAAGTTCCGTTTGCCCTGCACCCAAGTACTTGCCCACGATTATTCCCACGCTGTTGCCCATCGCTATGTAAGCAATGCTAAAGCAGTTTATCACGGTAGAGGATATGCTGTAGCCTGCAACCACATCCAAGCCGCGCAGGCTGTAACAATACGCCAACGCACTGGAACCGAGCGACCAAAACAGCTCGTTGATAAACAACGGCGAGCCTTTTACTAATATGTTTTTAGCAAGCTTCCTATCAATAAAGAAAAACCGCCGATACAGCCCGTTTTTGCAAGTGATTCTTTTATCCGTGTGCGTGACAATTACCAAAATTGCAAGCTCCACAAAGCGCGATATAACGCTGGCAATAGCTGCCCCCTCAACGCCCAACTCGGGACAGCCCAACTTGCCGTAGATAAGCAGATAGTTGCCTATTCCGTTAACGCCAACCGCAGCAAAGCCGGCAATCATTGGCAAAACTGTGTGTCCCGTTTCACGCAGTGTGCCACCATATGCCTGTGATATTGCAAATGGCACCAATCCCCATAGCATAATGGCGATGTATTGTTTTCCGAATGCCAACGTAAGCTCAAGGTCGCCCTCGACGGAGCCATCGTTAAGATATAGTCCAATTAGCTCGTCAGATAATGCCACAAAAATACCGATAGCCGCCAGCGCAAGTAGCACAACCGTCATCAGCTTGAAGCGGAATGTTTGCACCACGCCGTCGTTGTCTTTTTTTCCGTGAAATTGCGCCGTAAAAATGCCCGCACCGGAAACAGCCCCAAAGGTGGCAAGATTGAAAACAAAAATCAGCTGGTTGACAATGGACACGCCGGACATCTGCTCCGTGCCGATTTGCCCTACCATTATGTTATCTAACAACGACACAAAGTTGGTTATGCCGTTTTGAATCATGATGGGCACTGCAACGGCAAACACCATTGCGTAAAACGCCTTATCTCCAATAAACCTTTTTATACCCTTTTGCATTTGTATAACTCACTTAACCGTTTTTGATGTGATAAAATCAACGAAATACATACTATCACACTTCCGATTATTTAGCAAACAAAAATTCGACAAACGTTAAGTGTTAAATATTACATTCTCGCACAACAAAAAGAATTGCAACATACAAAAAGAGTTCGGTTGTTTGCCGAACTCTTACTGTTAATCTTTTAGTGGTATAATTGGCAGTTGTTTTACTAATATTTAGTGATTTCCACTTTAATGTCAAATACTAACTATAAACCTTTTATTGTCTTTAGAACTGTAGCCGTCTTCAAATCTTTACAGTCTGTAAAGGCACAACTGCCTATTGCCCTTACACTGCTCTGAATTACCACACTTGTAAGCCCAGTCTTTTCAAATGCATTTGAACCTATTTTGTTAAACCCATTTCTCCTGCCATGATTTTCTCAATTTTCTTCTTATTTTTATGTGCAAAAAACAATAAAGCTATCGCAGGTAATGCAAATAATAATGCGGCTAAAATCTCATCTGAAGATATTGCGGTCGCAACTTCAAACACAAGTATCCAACCAGCAATAAGCTGTCTACGACGTTTTTTCTTTAATCTAATAATTTCAGAACAACTTCCAACCATACGAGGTGCATTCGAATGTCCATTCAAAGCAGCTCTGCTATAGCATTCTTCAGCTTTTTTGTGGTTTTTACGCACACCGTTTATGCCGTAAAAATAGTTTTCACCCTTCTGAAACCATTCAAGTGCATCCAAACTTAATCTGGCATCATTTTGAGTAAGGGCTGTTTCTCGACACTCGATAGCATCCTTCATTTGCTCAATTTGTTTCTGTTGTTGTTCTAATAGTCGGGCGTTACGCTCTTCCTGTTCTTTTAGTTGTTGAGCGTAACGGGCATTGTATTCCTCATCACGTTGGCGTTGAGCTTGTTGTTCACGCTCTTTCACTCGTTCTGGGAAATATGCGTCAAGTTTTTTGTTGAGTGTTTCAAATAGTCGTTCGTTGTATTCTATAGCGTTTAATTTTTGCAATTCACCGGGTAATTGCGATGGCGAAAATGGCTCATATTTGTTTCCGCAAATGGGAATTAAACCTTGTCCGTTACGCATATCCAAGTAACGTCCCCATTCGTTTTTCACCCAGGCAGATTCTATCTCTCGAATATCTGAGCATAGCAATAGCATCACTTTGGCTGTGGACAACGCTCTGTATATATATGGCTCATACTCTTGTTCAACAACACGCATAAGAGTTTCCGGAGAAAAGAAAACCTTATACCCCTGATTTGTCAATTCCTTGTGCAGTTCTTCGCCCAAGTAGAAATCTATTGTACGGCGTCTTTCGTCGTTCATTTCTGTTGCTTTGAAGCATATGAAAATATCGTACGTTTCACCACTTTGTGCTTTTGTCAATATTCCTTGTCGGGCAAGTTCAATTCTTGCACCTATGCGTTGGTATTCTGCTTTTGTTTCAGCATCTGCCGCTTCAAGTGCCTTAATGTAATTGTTGTCCTCACTAACAGGAACAGTGTGTACTCTGTGGCAAGTTGGCACGAGTTCGCCAAAACGATTATGTCCAAACTCAATACCGTATTCCGAAATAAATGCGCCCCACCAAGCATCGGAAAACTCCGGTGCAGATTTGGTAACTTCTAAAAAACTACGCTTAGCGTCTGTAAAACGGAATGTTTTCCAATACTCGTTACCCTGTGAAAATGCCAATACGCCACTTTCCGACAGTGTTGTGCCTATTTTGTATATACGTCCACAGTATTTACATGAGGCACTTCTGCCGTCTGCTGAAACGTCAACCGGCTCGCCACAATTTAAACACGTCAATTTCTTAAGTAGTTCCATAGTTATCTCCTGTTTTTCAATCGTACACACTGTACATGCAATTTAAGTACCAGATAATTATAGCATTATTATACGGAAATTTCAAGTGGTTTGGCGTGCATTATTGCAAGATTATAGAACCATATTTTGCATTTACTTACAGATCTAGACGTTGACAAAAAAAGATATGTTCTATCCCAATCCCCGATACAGCAAAAAAAGACCTTCAACTGACTGAATGTCAATCAAAGGTCTTTTAGTGGATGCGGCAAAACCTTACGCTCCCGGGCCGTGTCCAGCCAAGTACTCTAGGCGTTGCAGGGCTTAACTTCTGTGTTCGGTATGAGAACAGG
>CAZSIF010000028.1:0-13615 GCA_964607155.1 uncultured Oscillospiraceae bacterium | reverse complement strand
AACATCGTTCCACGCAAAATAAGCACAATACATTACACTGTGTCATCCTGAGCGGAGGGCGATAGCCCGTAGTCGAACCCGTCAGGGCGATGCGCAAGCATCGGGATCTACTTTATATTGCCACCAAACATCACGCCTTACCAACACCGCCCGCCCCTTAGATTCTGCTCGGCACACGCCTCGCACTGCTTCGCAGTTCGACTTCGCTTACGCTCCGCTCAGAATGACATAGGGGCGGTTAATGCCAAAAAAAATATCGAACGCCTACTCCCCCAAATGCTTTATGCAATGCCGTGGGCAACCCTCAAGGCACTTTTCGCAACCGATGCATTTGCTGTAATCTATAATGGGCACGTTGTTTACCAAATGAATTGCGCCTTCGGGGCAGTTACGCTCGCACTTACCGCAAGCGATACACCCTGCCGAGCAAGCGTTCATAACGTCCTTACCCCTGCACTCCGTGCTGCACGCAACGTACACTTTTGCCGTTTTTGGCACACGTTTGATAAGTTTTTTGGGGCAGGTGTTGATACACAATCCGCATGAGCGGCACAAATCCGGATCGATATGAGCATAGCCGTCGTGACACTCCACGCACAGATATGGGCAAGCGTCAACGCAACTTCCGCTACCCATGCAACCTGCGGCGCATGCTTTGCGCCCATCGGCAAGCATATTTTGGTTAACGCAATTTCCGTACCCCTGATACTCGTATTTATCCTTGCATTTATTGCCGCCGCAGCAGGCAACCACCGCAATCGTCGGTTGAGCGTTGCCGTCCACCGCCAAACCCAAAATGTTGGATATTTCTATTCTGTTTTCCGTTGTTGTTTGACCGCACGCGTCCAAACTTGCAGTGCCATCCACCAACGCTTTTGCAAAGCCGCTGCAACCGGCGTATCCGCACGCACCGCAATTTGCGCCTGCAAGACGGCTGCTAACCTCCTCTATGCGCGGATCTTCCTTGACCTCGCACACTTTGGATATAAGTAAAATACACGCGCCCAAAAGCAGGGCTATAACCACCATGATTGCCACGGCAATAAGCAAACTTGTCCAGTTGACCGCAGCACACAAGCCAATTAACATATTACCCCCTAAATAAGCGTAAATACATAAAACGCCATTGCCATAAAGCAAGCCGTAATCATAGTAATGGGAAATCCGCGCAAGGGCTTTGCCACGTTGAGCTTATCCACTTTTTGCCTAAGTCCTGCAAGCAACACTATTGCCAGCGTAAAGCCCAAACCGTACAGCAAGCCGGATAGTACCGCGCCGCCCAAGCCTATGCTCATTGCGTACACGGTGTTGCCGCCTACCGATGTGGTTGTGTAAGCAATCATCTTTTCGGCAATACCCAAAATAGCGCAATTGGTTGTTACCAAGGGCAAATAAATACCCAATGCGGAGTACAGCCCCGGCGAAAGCTTTTTCAAAGCCATTTCCAACATCTGCACAAGTGCGGCGATAACCAAAATGAACAGGATAATTTCCAAGTATTCCAGTTGCAATGGCACCAAAACGTACACGAACAACGGATAGGTTACCACGCAAGTAAGCACCATAACCGCCGTTACGGCAATGCCCATGCCAAGTGCGGAGTCGATTTTTTTGGATACGCCCAAAAACGGGCAGATTCCCAAAAATTGCACGAGGATAAAGTTGTTGGAAAACAGTGCCGCAACAAGTATCGCAACAATATCCACAGTTTGAGGAAACGTTACAACAATTCCGCTAAGCGTTGACATGTACACTGCCCTCCTTCACGTTATTATCGGCAGCCTGCTCTGCCGCAAGCCTTGCCGCCTTGGTTTTTAGTTTGCGCTCCACACTGCCGCTTATTGCCGTAAATACGGCGATAAACAGTCCAAATGTCAAAAACGCACCTGCCGATGTGCCGAAAAAGGCAATGCCAAACTTTTCACCGAGAATTTCACGTCCGGTTTGCGGATCGATGCCCACCACCGGCGCAGACCAAACGTCCGCGCCAAAAATGCTGCCAAACGCAAGCACCTCGCGGAAAATGCCCATCAAGGTGAGTGCCAGCGTAAAGCCGATGCCCATAAACAGACCGTCCAATGCAGATTCGCCCACGGGATTGTGCGAAGCAAAGCTTTCCGCACGCCCCAAGATAATGCAGTTAACAACAATCAACGGCAAGTACACGCCCAGACTTTCGTACAAGTCGGGAATATACGCTTCCATAAACATGCGCACGATGGTAACAAACGTTGCGATAATCACAATAAAGCACGGAATGCGCACCTTGTCCGGAATCACGTTGCGCAGCAGCGAAATAATCACGTTGCTGCAAATAAGTACAAAGGTTACAGCAAGCCCCATACCAAGGCAAGAAGCGGCAGCCGTTGTAAGCGCGAGCGTCGGGCAAGTGCCTAACACAAGCTTTAAGGTCGGGTTTTGCCGCAAAACTCCGTCGAGAGCGATATCTTTTATTCTATTTTTCATACCCTATGCCCTCCGTCGAATACAAGCCCGTTGCAAGCGGCAACCATATCGCAAACCGTAGATGTGCAGGCTTGTGTGTCGCTGTTTGCAAGATGATGTTTAACATAGTGCAACGCAACGTTTACGGCGTGGTTTATTGCCGTACTTGTGTAAGTTGCGCCGGTAGCCTTGCTCAAATCAAACTCCTCCACGGCAGAAACGTCAACGTCGTCGTTTGCAGGAATATACCAAGTTTCCTGATGCTTTTGCGTTATTTTGGATATAAAGGACTGACCGACGCTTTCCTTGATTGCCCAGCCCTTAATGCGCCCGTCGGCTTGCATTGCAACGTATAACGTCACACTGCCGTCGTTAAAGCCGCCGTTACCGATAGCCTCCACAACGTAGCCGCCGTCGGTTGCACGCACAACGCTTAACACCTTACCGTATGCGGGCGCACATGCGTCATTTTGCACGGTAAGCGTTTCGGCAAGCTCAAATCCGCTGTAAATTTTTGCCAGCGACCTATTAAAACGCTCATCGTCGGAAACGTAAAACAAATCCTTGGCTATTGCCAAAAGCAGCGTGCAAACCAAGCAGATTGCCACCAAAACGGCAACGATTTTTATCGACTGAACAAGCATAGCTTTGTTGCGCTCTGCCTTTTCCTGTACAGCTTGAAGGTATCTATCAGCCATTGTTTACCCCCTTTTTCTTGACGAAGCCAAAGGGCTTGCGCAAAACATACAAATCGATAAGCGGCACAACAAGATTCATTAGCAATATTGCAAAGGATACAGCTTCGCCGCCGACAGCCTTCCTCAAAACCGATGTCAACACGCCCAAGCAGACGTAGTAGATATAGTTACCTGCCTTAGTGGTCGGACTGGTAACGTAGTCCGTCGCCATAAAGATTGCGCCAAGCATAAGTCCGCCGCTAAGTATCGAGGGCAAAAATACGGAAAAATCAAAGCCTTCAAGCGCAACTGCCGTCAAGCCTGCAACGCCAATAAATAAAATACTCCATCTAAAATCGATAACTTGCATCACCACCAGATACACGCCACCCACGATTAGCGCAAGCTTGCACACCTCGCCTATGCAACCGTACACGCCGGTGCCGATAAACAAGTCAAGGTTAGTTAACGTGCTTGTGGTGTTGGCGGCATTGCCAAACAGTGCTTGCATGGGCGTTGCGCCCACCGTTACGCCGTCCGTTACCGAAACGCAACTTCCGCCGGATAGACTGGAACTCCACACCTCGCCGGCAACAGTGCCGCCAAAAGCTGCGCCAAAGGACATAAAACCGAAAATTCTACCGGCAACGGCAGGGTTAACGACGTTTTTGCCCGTGCCGCCAAACAGCATTTTGACTACCACAACGGCAAACACAGATGATAGCATTACGGCGTACCACTTAGAATCGGCATACATATTCATGCCCACAAGCAAGCCGGTCACCGCCGACGTAAAGTCCATTTCACGCATGATGGTTGCAAACGGCACTTTTTGGCACAGACGGTAAACCACCTCTGCCGCCACAGCCGAAAAGGTTGCAATAGCAAGCACGAGCAATGCGCCCCAGCCAAATAGCACGCAGCCCACCACGCAAGACGGCAACAACGCCACGCAAACGTGGAGCATTATGGCTCGTGTGGACAAGGAGGTTTTTATTTGCGGCGAACCGCTAAAAACATATTTCATTTTGCACTCTCCCTTGCCTTTATTTTAGTCAAGCGCACGCTTTGCACAATCGGACGTTTTGCCGGACACACATACGCGCACGTTCCGCATTCAAAACAGTTAAGCGCACCGTATTTCACAGCATTTTGCGTATCGCCTGCGGTAGCGTAAAAATCGATGTACAACGGCGATAGGTTCATCGGGCACGCCCTAACGCACCGACCGCAACGTATGCACGCAGTAGGCAACAACGTTGTTGCCTCACGGTTGTTCAACGCCAAAAAGCCGCCGTCGGTTTTAGTAACGGCATAGTCCAACGAAACAAGCGTTTTGCCCATCATAGGACCGCCCATAACAAGCTTTACGGTGTCGTCCTTCAAGCCGTCGCAAAACTCCACCAAATCGGATAGCTGTGTGCCGATACGCACTTCAACGTTTTTAGCTCTGCCAATTCCGTCGCCGGAAAGAGTTATCACACGCTTGTACAACGGAGTGCCATTCACCGCCTCGTTTACGGCATAGCAGGTGGCAACGTTTGCAACCGCGCACCCCACGGCAGAGGGCAACCCCCCGACGGGAATTTTACGTCGCGTGCAAGCGTACACAAGCATTTTTTCCGCCCCTTGCGGATACTTGGGCACAAGCTGCACAACGGCGATGTCCTCTTCGCTTTTACGCTGCCCTTCGGCAACAACGCCCTCGCAGGCAAGCAACGCCTTTATGGCATTCGGTTTGTTAGCCTCGATGCCGATATAAATATTTGTTGCGCCGCAAGCCTTGGCGACAAAACGAATTCCGTCCACCACCTTTTGCGTGCGCTCGATAATCAGCCTATTATCGCAGTTAAGATACGGCTCGCACTCGGCGGCATTTACTATAAGCGTATCGACGGGCAAAGTGGAAGCGTACTTGACGGCAGCGGGAAACCCTGCGCCGCCCAAGCCGACAATTCCTGCGTCTGCAATGCGCGTCAACAGCTGCTCACGAGTTGGATTTGTAAGCACAGGCAGCCGTTCCACCTCTCTGCTACCGTTGGAGTGCAAATGAATATACCGTCTGTTTACGCCCATAGCGTCCTTTTTGGACAGGATATCCACAACTTCGCCGCACACGGGAGAGTGCACCGCGGCAGAAACGGCTCCGTCGGCACGGGCGATAAGCTGCCCTTCCTTAACGACATCCCCCTTTTCCACAACGGGGACTGCCTCCTTGCCGATATGCTGCGATAACGCCACAAAGTAATCGAACATTATAGGCATTTGGTCGATGTGAGCACCGACGGCGGCTTGCTTTTTATCGGCAATGTGCTTTCCGCCCTTAAACGTTCTTAGCAAAATCAAACCTCCTTTTTGCTAACCGAGCAATGCAACGATTAGCCCTGCTCGGCGCAAAAAACACGTCGCGAGCAAGTCTTATTTAGATATTTTATCATATTAGCTAATAAAAGTAAATACCAAACCTTGCGGTTTTTGCCGTAAAACCTATAAAAAAATAATCCAAGCTTCGGTTAAACATAGAAAAAATCTATACCGTGTGCGCCTCCGCACTTTTTGGGCGCAACAAAAAGGCGAGAGGTCGTCCGAACACGAACGCACTTCTCGCCTAATAATTTGTTTGCTATTAAAAACCCCCGTATCGTTATTTATCGGCAGGCGTAGGGATTTGTTCCTTATCCGATTCGGTACGGAAGCGGATAACCTTTTCCACCACTATGCCGCCTTTTTTACCGAGAGGCAACTTGCCCTTGTGATTTTTGCTTTCAACCGATACTTCGGAAGTATCCACTGTGTAGATATTGGCGCGGTCGAAAATGGCAATTTTGTAGTGTTTATTGCAAACGTACGAAGCGTAAACGATACACGTTCCGTTGTAGCCGAACTCGGTGCCCTTTGCGCCCTTGCAGTTACGAGCGTGCTTGGTAATTTCGGTAACGGACAAGCGTTTTACAAAGCCCTTATCAGTAACCATCAAAATTTCGCCCTTATCCCGCTCCACTTGACCTGCAAACACAACGTACTCGCCGTCAACAAGGTTTATGCAATGTACGCCGCCGGCAACTCTGCCTTGAATGGGTATTTCGTCCACGTCAAAGCGCACGCAGCCGCCACGGTTGGTGACAAAGAATATTTCCGTATTCGGGCGAACAACTTCCACCTTGAACACTTCGTCGGTATCCTTGCCCTTGTAGCCTTGAAATGCGTTTTTAAGCAGCTGATACTCCGACCAAGGCGAACGCTTGATAAGTCCCTGACGAGTGTAAATAAGCAACTCGCCCTGTGCCTCTGCGTCCTTGGGCATGGAGAACACCGCAACGGGCACTTCGCCCTTTTGCGCGTCGGCAAAGCTTTGCGACAGGGTAAGCCCCGCGTCGCGGAAGCGAACCTCCGCAAGCTGCCCTGCCTCCGACTTGTAGCAGTTACCCAAATTGCTAAAGAACATCACCTTGCTATCCGTTTGCGTTTCCAGTGCGTGCGTAAGAATTTCCGCCGAGGTTGCGCCGATAGCGTCCTTGTTGGACATATTAAAGTTTTTAAGCGGTATGCGCTTTATCGTATAATCTGCGGTGATACCCACAACAACCGTTTCCACAGGCTTTTCGTCCGTTTCGCTCGGAATAACGGCGTCGGAAATATCCTTGCACATTTCCGACCTACGAGCCGCCTTATAGGTACGTTTAAGCACCGAAAGTTCACTCTTTATAACTTCCATCTGTTCACGCTTGCTGTTGATGATAACTTGCAAACGTGCAATGGTACGCTCCAATTCCTGCAACTCGGTGATAAGTTTTGTAACTTCCAGCTTGGTAATACGAGCAAGACGCAAATCCAAAATTGCCTGCGCTTGCTTTTCCGATAGGTCAAATGCGGCACGCAACTTTGCACGCGCGTCCGACGTGGACGCCGCGTTTTTGATAATTTTGATTACTTCGTCAATATTCTGTACGGCGATAACCAAGCCTTGCAAAATGTGCTGACGAGCCTTTGCCTCATCTAACTCGAACTTGCTCCTACGGAGAATAACTTCTCTCTGGTAGGAAACGTAGTACGCCAAAATATCCAACAAGCCCATGAGCTGCGGTTTGCCGTCTGCAATGGCAACCATGTTGATGCCGTAGGTCATTTCCAGCTGTGAATACTTATACAGCATTGCAATGGTTTTGTTCACATCGCAATCCTTACGCAGCTTGATAACCGCGCGCATACCCTCTTTGTCGCTTTCATCGACAATTTCCGATATGCCTTGGAACATTTCCTTTTTTTCGTCCTTAAGGGCGGCAATTTTCATCAGCAAATCCGCCTTGTTAAGTCCGTACGGAATTTCCGTAATAACGATGTTGCGCTTATCGCCAGAAGTAACTTCGATGTGCATTTTGGCACGAATGGTAATTTTACCCTTGCCCGTTTCGTAGGCTTGCTTTAAGCCTTCGCCGGGGATAATGTATCCGCCGGTGGGAAAGTCCGGTCCCTTGATGATTTTCATCATTTGCGCAAGGGAAATATTTTTGTTTTCGATAAGTGCAATAACGCCCTCGATAACCTCGTTAAAGTTGTGCGGCGGAATGTTTGTGGCAAGACCGACCGCAATACCGGTCGCGCCGTTAACCAACAGGTTGGGGAAACGCCCCGGAAGCATATCCGGTTCTCTGGTAGTATCGTCAAAGTTGCGTGACCAACGCACGGTGTCCTTTTCGATATCCCTCAATAGCTCCAATGCCACGGGCGAAAGCTTAGCCTCGGTGTAACGCATTGCCGCTGCGGAGTCGCCGTCGATGTTACCAAAGTTACCCTGCCCCGTGATAAGCGGAACGTTCATTGCAAAAGGTTGCGCCATACGCACCATTGCGTCGTAGATACTGCTATCGCCGTGTGGGTGATAACGTCCCATGCAGTCGCCGACGATACGCGCCGATTTGCGCGTGGGCTTATCCGGCGTGTTGCCTTGTTCATACATAGAGTACAAAATGCGGCGTTGTACGGGCTTCAAGCCGTCCTCAACGCGCGGCAACGCTCTATCCAAAATAACGTGCTCGGCGTACGGCATCATGGATTCGTGCATAACCACTTCCATGGGCTTGGTCAAAAGCTTACTGCCGTCGTCCATTTTTTCTATTTCACTGTGCTCCAAATCGAATATGTCAACTTGTTTCATTGTTTATCTCCTACACTAACTCCTCAAAGATAGCGTCCTTATCCTTGTTGAAATCGGCATTTTCGGTAATATACGCTTTGCGTGCGTCAATCTGGTCGCCCATAAGGGTGGTAACCATACGCTCCGCCTCGGAAATATTTTCAATAGATACGCGCATAAGAGTACGCGTTTCCGGATTCATTGTCGTTTCCCAAAGCTGCTCGGCATTCATTTCGCCCAAGCCCTTATAACGTTGCAAGTCGTACCCTTTACCAAAATCACGAGCCGCCTCTTGCAATTCGTAGTCGTCGTAAGCGTACACAACTTTATCCTTTTTGGAAAGCTTGTATAGCGGCGGCATACCGATATAAACGTGCCCTTCGGTAATAAGCTCACGCATGTAGCGGAAAAAGAAGGTCAACAAAATGGCTCTGATGTGCGCACCGTCTTGGTCGGCATCGGATAGAATAATAATTTTATCGTATTTAAGGTCGTTTATGTTAAAGTCCTCTTCGCCGATACCCGTATCCAGTGCGGAAATAAGCGAGCGAATTTCCTCGTTGGCAAGCACTTGGTCAATACGTTTACGCTCGGCATTAAGCGGTTTGCCCCTAAGCGGCAATATTGCTTGGAAACGTCTGTTACGCGCTTGCTTTGCGCTGCCCCCTGCCGAGTCGCCCTCAACGATAAACAATTCGTTTTTGCTTGCGTCCCTACCGGTACAGCTTGCCAACTTGCCGATAAGCGTGCTGTTAAAAATGCTGTTCTTTTGGCGAGTAACTTCTTTGGCTTTGCGAGCCGCTTCACGCACCTTTGCCGACGCAATGGACTTTTTGATAATCACTTCCGCCGTGGCAGGGTCGCCCGCCAACAGCTGAGTTAGCCCCTCGGTAGCCAATGCCTCGCAGGCAATACGCGCCTCGGTGTTGCCCAGTTTGGTTTTGGTCTGTCCTTCAAACTGCACGTTTGCCATTTTGACGGACATAACCAGCGTGATACCCTCACGGAAATCCTCGCCGATAAGGTTATCTTCCTTGGGTTTAAGGAAGCCGTTTGCACGCGCATAGTCGTTAAAGACTTTGGTCATTGCCGTCTTTACGCCCGTTTCGTGCATACCGCCTTCGCCAGTGGGAATGTTGTTGACGTACGAAATAAAGTTTTCGGTGTAGTTAGACGTGTACTGGAAAGCAAACTCCAGTTGAAGCGTGTCGTTTTTGCCGCTCCAATACATGGGCGAAAGATGCAACGGCGCTTTGTTTTCGTTAAGGTACAGCACAAAGTCTTTCAAACCGCCTTCGTAGCAAAACTCCTCGTGCATCTCGTTGCCGTCGTCGTCATCGGTACGCTCGTCGGTAAGCACAAACTTTATGCCCTCGTTTAGGAATGCCAATTCCTTAACGCGCTTACAGATAACGTCGTAATCCATCTGCACCGTTTTGAATACGCGCGCGTCGGCAAGGAATGTGATTGTTGATCCGTGCTCGTCCGTTTCGCCAATTTGAGTAAGGCTGTCCATGGGAATGCCGCTTTCCACCTTGCCGGATTCCGTCTGCGGACTGTGGAAGTGCTGTTGATAGATATGCCCGTTCTTTTTAACGGTAACGGTAAGCCACTCCGAAAGCGCATTTGTAACGCTTGCGCCAACGCCGTGCAAACCGCCACTAAAAGTATAGTTGGAGTGATCGAACTTTCCGCCGGCGTGCAACTGCGTAAATACAACCTCTACGCCGGATACGCCCAACTGCGGATGAATATCCACGGGGATACCTCTGCCGTTATCGGCAACGGTAACGCTGCCGTCTTTGTGCAAGGTAATTTCCACCCTGTCGGCAAAACCGTTGGTAGCCTCGTCCACGGCGTTATCGACAATTTCCCACAGCAGGTGATGCAATCCCTTTGTTCCCGTTGTGCCGATATACATACCGGGACGCATACGCACCGCGTCCAAGCCTTCAAGCACCTGTATATCTTTTGCTTCGTAAGTTCTTTCGCTCAATGTAGTTTCCTCCAAAATAACTTTGGTATTAAATTTGCTATTTGCGCCGACAATCGCTCGACACAGTAAGTCAAAACAATGTAATGACCGATTTTTGACGTTAGTCCTTTTGACGTTAGATACAATGCAAGCCGAGCACGCCGCTAAAATATACGCCGTATTGCAAGCGCACTCAAAGCGCACCGCCATGCAAGCAAATGCGACTTGTTACGGATAACGCAAATGTCGGACAAAATTACAAGCACAGTACGTTATGGTAACTCAAGCACACCCGAACAACGTAAGAACCGAATACTGCCGCAAACGCCAATACACTTGGAATTCCGAGCATACGCAGCGACGACAAAAGCTTGTTCTGTGTTGCGATTAAATCAGTCAACATTTATACAGCAAGTGTGCCGCCTTGACAACGTGTGCACGCTCGAAAGCAACATCTTGCCGATAACGTCCCCATCGCACAAACAATGCAAGCCGAGTGTGCCAAGCGACACGCCCCAAACAAACCGTGCGGACTGTCGAATTTCGACGAAAAACGTCGCATTTCGACGCACATTCCGATTTATTATAACACATAATTTTGTATATTGCAACAATAATTTTTATATTTATTCACTGAAATTTTGTTATTTTGGCTGTAAAAAAAGTTGAAACTTAATTATATGCATTTTTATGCACCGTTTTGTATTTTTATGCACAATTTGCGAATAATTATTCGTTCAAAACCGCCACTCCGCACGGCACAGCAAGACTGCGTATAGGCAAACATGGGCATTTTGCATGCCCACAACGCAAGGGTTGCATTTTGCTCATAGGTGTGATATAATTAGACTATAATTCGTAAAGCGTGGGATTGATCCATTATCGCCCCCCAGATTCTGCTCGGGTTAACCCTCGCACTGCTACGCAGTTCGACTTCGCTTACGCTCCGCCCAGAATGACATAGGGGCGGTTAATACAAAAATATCGATTTATGTAAATACAGTTAATGTCGTTTTGCAAGGTTTTAGGCAGAACGGTAGAATAACATAGGGAGAAATCGATACTTTTTTGTGTCATCCTGAGCGGAGTGCGATAGCATTGTAGGGCGGGGGCTTGCTCCCGCCGCTGACTACCACATACCGCCCCCCCCCCAATTATATCGCCATTCCGAAAGAGCAGAAAGCTATATACAGTGTCATCCTGAGCGGAGTGCGCAAGCACGCAGTCGAACCCGCAGGGCGATGCGGTAGCATCGGGATCTACCATATACTGACACCAAATTGCTTCACCCCCCCACACAACCAAAATCAAAAACGGAGATACCAAAATGAAAATCGGACTAACGCAAAAGCTCATGTGGAATGCATTCCAAGGCTCGTTTGCAAAAGCCGCAGCAAGTAGGCTTGGCGTCGAAAACCCCACGCCGCTTATGGAAAGCGCAAAGCAAAAATACTACGAAATTCTTGCCGATATCGACGAGTTCAAGCGAGGCGACCGCTTTATTTACAACATTCTTAGTTGCGCCATGCTGTGCTCGGTACTACTGGCAAGCGAACAAAAATACACCGTGGAGCAAGTCACGGTTTTTTATCGTACGGCAATGATAACCAACCGATTTGTAAAATCGGCGGCAAAACGCAGCAAAGTTTACACTGAGCAAGGCAGAGCCAAACTAAAAAATCAAGCCGCCCAAAGCTTGAAAAATACCAATCCGTACAGTTGGGTGTTTACCGTATCCGACGGCGACAACATCAACAAATACACCGCAACTTTTTATTCGTGCGGAATTTGCCATTTGATGAAAAAGCTGGATTTGTTCGAGTACGTCCCGGCAATGTGCAGCTTGGATTACGACCTTGCGGCAATCAACAACACCGTGTTCACGCGCGACCACACCATTGCAGAGGGCGCAAATAATTGCGATTGCCACTATAATCACCGCAAATAATTTCGACCGATAGGGATTGTTCTATTAAACATATCCATATGTTCCCGCGTCATCCTGAGCGGAGTGCGCAAACACGCAGTCGAACCCGCAGGGCGATGCGTAAGCATCGGGATCTACTATATATTGCCATCAATCTATTCGACTACACAACACTGCACCCCTTGGCGCAATAAAAATCGAAAACCGCCAAAACGAGCTTCGATATATGCATATTAGAGGGGGACACACTCCATTTTCCCGCAAAAAGCCTGCAACGGGTTATTTTAAGACTTCTGGCGAATTTTTAGACTTTTTTAGCATATGTTTTGAAATACTATGTTTGTAATAGTATTATCTAAAACTACATTTTCTGGCATTGTCAAACGCATTTTGACAGTTTTTAGGGAGAACGAACGTTTTTTACCTACACCGACATTTAACTCGCTCGAACGGCAAATTCACTCCACCGCAAGTCGCTTTTGCAAAATATACCAAACTCCCGTTTGATAACTTGCAATCCAATACCAAGTCTGCCAAACAGTATTTCAAACAGCTCGGGAAATCCACCGATTCAAAACAGCAAAGTCACACAACGCGCACGAAAACCTACCACATTAAAAAAGTCGCGTATTGCTGCGGCAACGATAAAGCAAGAATATAATCCCACTTATCGGATTTTATAACGACATTCAACCGCACGTTACATCACACCGCCGAACACAGCAAAGTCAAAGCGTGACCGCAGCCACCAAAACAATGGTTTATTCCATCCATAACCCCGCACCGCCGAGTGCATAAAAAACCGCAACGATTACACAGCCAATCCCACCCAAAAACGCAATATAAACAAATAAATACAAAAACAGTTTTCAACAACGATATTTTGTGATATAATAATAAGGTAGGCAAAGCAACCGCACACAAGCGATTGCCACGCCACAACGTCTTTTGCCAAAATATGGGGGTGTTTTTAGATTCGCTCGGCGGCAAAGGAGGTCTGATAAGCGCGTCGCAGCGTCATCTGCGTAAAAAGGGCAAAACTTAAATTAAACGCTGATAACAGCACTTACAGCCGTTCTTACGGAATGGCACTTGCCGCTTAATTTAACTCGGCACGCAGACCTCTGCTCCGTTGCGTAACAGAGAGTTCTGTGTTATACCACGCAAATAGGATTAAAGCGTTCGGCAAAGCGATTTAATCTGAAAATTATTTGTCTTGGCAAACTTGGGTTGGCTTACTTTCCCCAAGGTTGCGACGCTTAAAAGCAAGCTACACGCGAAGAAAGTCCGATTGCCTTACGTCGATACGCGGGTGCAAGTCCCGTCACCTCCACCATAAAAAAAACATAGGTTTAACACCAAAAGTGTCAGACCTTTTTTCTTTACATAAAGGAGTTAGTTCCCTATCTGTAATGTAAGAAGTTAGCCTTGTAAGAGTACCATTAGGTGCTTTTGCG
>CAZSIF010000027.1:0-14622 GCA_964607155.1 uncultured Oscillospiraceae bacterium | reverse complement strand
GGGGGGGGGGTATAATAAACTTGGATGGGAATATAATACACCGAGAATGCACCTTGTTTGCAAGGATTGCGACTGCCCCGATGGATGGAATGGATAAGATTTTTTATCATCATGAGCGTAACCAAATCCGTAGGGCGGGGGCTTGCTCCCGCCGCATAACATGGATTGCAATAATAAATATTAAGTAGTTGCTTATTATTCATGTCATCCTGAGCGGAGTGCGACAGCACGCAGTCGAACCCGTAGGGCGATGCGGTAGCATCGGGATCTGCTATATTCTTTTCGTAAAGCTGATGAATCGCTCAAAAGGCTCCCTTGTGTAAAGGGAGCTGGCAGCTATGCTGACTGAGGGAGTGTTATAAATAAAAGTGTCCCTACGTTCATGTGCCGCCCTTAGATTCTGCTCGGGGTGAACCCTCGCACTGCTACGCAGTTCGACTTCGCTGCGCTCCGCTCAGAATGACATTCGGGCGGTTAGTGCAAAAAAGTGGATTTATATATTAACAACTTAACGTAGCTGCTAACTCTGCATACCGAGCATAAGAATGACATTCGGGCGGCAGCTTACATCTTAACAATCATTATGGTACAAACACGCATAGCGTGAGTGTATAAATAAAATTTAACAAGGAGAAAACAAAAAATGACAAAGAAGTTAAACAAGCGTGGCTTTACGATTGTTGAGCTGGTAGTGGTCATAGTGGTTATTGCCATTCTTGCGGCAGTGCTCATTCCGACCATCAGCAACTTGGTAAGCAAAGCCAACAAGAACAAGGACACGCAGTTGGTAAGGAATCTTAACACTGCGTTGGCAGCCGACGTTAACAAGCATAATACCATGTCGGAAGCCCTTGCCGCAGCGGCAGAGTTCGGCTACGACGTGGCTAAGATTAATGCATCGGAAAAGGACAACGAAATCCTGTGGGATAGCGTTAACGACGTGTTCTGCTACCTTGATGAAAACAAAGTAACATACATTCCCGATTCCGTAACAACGGCACAAAGCGGCGTTGTTCTTTGGAAAATTGCCGCAGATAGCAATTCGCTTAGCAGCACCTATAGCAACTATCTTGCCGATGGTTTTACCGGCGAGGTTAACGCAACAACCTGTGTTGACGTGGGTAACAATAACGGCATTAATATCACTTACACGGGTTCAGAAAAGGGTGTTGTTATTCGCACCAATGGCGGAACGTTAACGGTAAATAGTGCGCAAGCAGATGTTGAGCACTATGGTTCGTCGGAAAAAGTAATCATTACCGAGGCTGCAATGCAATCGTATCACGAGCACGGCTTAGTTACGGAAATGGAAGTTACCAAGGGACACGTTGTTATTGAAAGCGGCGCAATTGTAAACTCTATTACCAAAGCGGAAAGCGGCGCAACGTTTACGTCTAACGGCGGCTTGGTTTTGAGCGTTCCCGATGGTGAAAGCCCTGCAAGCGGCGTCAAGGCGACCGATGAACAAAAGGGAGCATTTTCACTTGAAATCTCCACTGCGGCAGAGCTTGCATCTTTCCGTGATAGCGTAAACGCAGGCATTTCGTACGAGGGATTGACGGTTAAACTTACGGCGGATATCGATTTGAGCGTTTATGCAAACTGGAATCCTATCGGCAACAGATACACGCTTGACGGGAACACGGTTGTTGATTGGGATAAAGAAAATCAAAACGCAGTTCGTCGTATATTCAAAGGCACGTTTGATGGGCAAAACCACACAATTAGCGGAATGAACATTAACTCACTATCAAGCAATTATCAGGGACTTCGTGCCGATAACACAGGGGATCCTAACAAATCCTCATATGCGGCATTGTTCGGTTATGTATCGGACGCAACGCTGAAAAACTTTACTGTAAGCGGTAGTGTTGTTGGTGTTGACGTTGCCGGCGTTGTTGGTATTACTGGTGGAGTTTGCAATATCGAAAATGTAATTTCTAACGTTGATTTGACCGGTAAAAACGGAACAAACGAGGAAAACTCTGTTCGTGGTAAAGTAGCAGGCTTTGTTTGCTGTCCCAAAGGAACAAGCCTGACAATTAAAAATTGTACCAATAACGGTGATGTAAGCGGTTCATCTCAAACTACATATCATAGTGAGCCGGTAGGTGGATTTGTTGGTTACCATTCTTGGGGTTCACTTACGCTTGATGGGTGCGTTAACAACGGAGATATCTTACACAACAACGAAACTGCCGGAGGTCTTGTTGGATGTATACAGTATGGCGTTGACGGTAGTGCTGATGTGTGGAAACAAGGTTATAGTATAACTATTAAAAACTGTAAGAATACGGGTAAAATAAACGGATACTATGCAGGTGCCGCTGTGGGATGTATGACTCGCTTTGGTGAAAAAGTGGAGATTGTTGGGTTTATTAATAACGGAGTGATAAATTCTTCGAATACAGGTACCAAAACCGACGATGTGGGAAGCTATAATGGTACAGTAAACGAAGAAAAAACAGAGTATACAAAAGCTTCAGACTAAAAAAAACAACATATAATTTAATTATAAAAAAGCAGGCGGTTGCTTGCAGCCGTCTGATTATTTTTATATGTGCGTTATGATGTAGTAATAATCGGTGTAAAATTCGAACAAGGGGAATGTGAAAATTGCCCCAAAAGGTTTTCATATAATAAATTGATTTAATAAATTGTTAGACATTGCGGAGCATTAAATTGTCTTTTGTGACACATCGAGTTTATCCAGCACCCTGCTCATGCGGTAGGGTGCTTCGTTATATTAAAAATGGTTGGTTGTTGAGTGGCAAGCTTGAAATTAACCGAAGCAAATGCGCTTGTTTTTTGTGTGCTTTTCACAAAATGCTACAGCATACTCATTTTTTTAATTGCCGTTTGGTCGTTTGCGTCTATAACAGAGCTTCCGACAACAATGGCATTTGCGCCAGCCACCAAAACAAGCTCAACATTACTTTATTTGATGCCACCGTCCGCTTCAATAATGGCAATTGGTGAGATAAGTATATTTTCAATTTACGTCGATATTTTGCTTTGAATAATTGTCACAAAAAATATCGAAAAATTATGCTGAAGTTATTGACAATTTTCTTTGTGTATGAGATAATTACTAAGCTTGAAATTAACCTATGGTACAGGAAAGGGGGCGAAAAAGGAATGGCAACAATCAAAGTTGGTGACAATGAGTCGTTGGACAGCGCATTGCGTCGTTTCAAAAGACGTTGCGCCCGTGATGGTATCATCGGCGACCTTCGCAAGAAGGAACAGTACGAGAAACCCAGCGTAAGACGCAAGAAGAAGGCTGAAGCTGCTCGTAAACGTAGCAAGATGTAATGCCTTTGGGTGAACAAAAGTCGTTTTGTTTGTAAACGACAAAATAGCTTTCGGCTTATGCCGAGCACACAAATGACAAAAAACTGCTTATCGAATTTTCGGTAGGCAGTTTGTTTGTTTTTACGACTTTTTTCGACAAATACGGACAAATTTTGTCAAGAATACGGAGGAACAAAATGTCATCATTTAAGGACTATGCACGCCAAGCAAAGGAGCGTATGAAAAACGGCTTTTGGTTACAAGCCAAGCAGGAAATGCAACATGAGCGTGAGGTTGCGGCAACCTTGGGATTAAATCAAACAAAAATCAGCGAGGAGCACAGGCGCAAGCTGCAACGCAAGATATACGATTACGACGGCTTTTGCGAGGAGGAGGAATTCTACGCCAAGGTGGTTGATTTGCTATCGCAAAACGAGGTGGTATCCAACCCGATAATGCGCCTTGCGGACAGCAAATATATGCAAACGCTTTCGCCGCAGGAAAAGCAAACCTACATATCCAAGCTTGCCGCTCGCTATCGCGCCGCCGTGGAAAAGTACAACGGACTAAGGCAGTGAGCTGTTGTGCCGCTTGCGTATCGGTTGACTTTTTTGCGATAGTGGTGTAAGCTATTGGTAGGTAGTGCGCGGTGATACGAATTGTTTTTTTTCGTGCGGGCGCGCGATATATTAAACACGAACCATGCCAAAAATAACCGATATAAGTATACAAAAGAATAACAAAAATCGTGCGAATTTGAGCATCGACGGGGAATTTGCCTTTGGTTTGGAGCTGCTAACGGTAATGAAGTTGGGGCTAAAAATCGGTCAGGAAGTTACCGAGGAACGCCTGCGTGAAGCCGTTTTGGACAGCGAAAAATCCGTCGCGTTGGAAAAGGCAATGAACTACATTGGACGTTGCCGCCGTACGGCACATCAAATGCAGGAGTATTTGCAAAAAAAAGGGTACGAGCCGCAAATTGTGGAGTACGTTTTGAAAAAAATGCAGTACTACGGCTATGTTGATGACAAAGCATATGCCGCCGCCTATGCGGAGCAGAGCTTGGCGAACAAGGGCGCGCGCCGTATCAAGCAGGAGCTTATTAGCAAGGGCATCGCTGCCGACGTGGCGGAAGGGCAAGTTAAGCAGGACGCCGACGAGGCTTTGCAAAATGCCGAACGCCTTGCGGAACGCTTTATGCGCGGTAAACCTTGCGATATCAAAACGCTACAACGTTTGCAACGTTATTTGCTGTATCGCGGCTACGATTTCGACTGCGTAAACAAGGTCGTGCACAAATATAAAAGCGACGATTATGACGATTGATTTTTGTGGCGGTGCAAACTTTTTTTTGGCAACGTAGGCTTGTTGCATATCGGCTTGCCAGTTGCAATGCAAACGTTTGTCGCGGTAAAAAAATGTGTAATGCGGTTTCATTGCAACGCGGACGATTGTGCGCATAATGGTTTGCGTCTTTTTGCCGTAAACGTTGGGCGGCAAATGATTTGGTGTGTGCGTTGCGACGATGCAATTAAAACGCAAATGTTATCGTTTTTTATGGGTAAAATGTTATTTGCTATGCTAAAACGCCGTCATATTTAGTCGACGTAAGTTTCGATTGCTTACCTGCAGCAATAGTTGTTTTTTACGGATTATTACAAATGAGTATCGTTACAAGAAATCAAATTACCGAAGCTTGTTTGGCTTTGGGGTTGTGCTATGAAGATTATCCCTTTGACAACAATTGGGCGGTAATAAGGCACAATCAAAATAAAAAGGGGTTTGCGTTCATCTACGAGCGCAACGGCTGTATTTGCGTGAATTTAAAGGCGTTGCCACAGCTTGCAGCAGTTTGGCGGCAAACATATCCCAACGTCAGTGCGGCGTATCACATGAATAAGTTGCATTGGATAACGGTAACACTGGACGGAACAATGTCGGACGGTGATATTGTTGCGTTGGTGGAGGATAGCTATAAGCTAACTTTGCCAACCCAAAAAAGCCGATAAACAATAGTTTGTTTTTTGAACGGAGTTGTGCTGATAAAATTTTCAATCGTTTTGCATATGTGACAGTAAGTCGCATTAAAATGACACAAAAACACGTTTGGAGCTTGTTTGTTGTGCGATAATTTAGTTGTTCCATAAAGTTTGTGTGTGATTTGTTTTTTTTATTTGTTATGATTGAAAACAAATAATTCGCATTTATCTTTAGTTATTCTGTTTGGCAACGTTATATACCAAAGATGTATATGAACTTTTTTTTATCCGTTGCACTTAAAAGTATATTTTGCCGTTTTTACTAAAAAAGACCTTCGCTTTGAAACGAAGGTCTTTTTGCATGTAAAACAGTGGTGGCGCAAGCTTTGAAATCAAACAAAAAAAGTTTGCGCAAAAGCTTTTGGTGTGTTAAAGCCGCGGCGCGTATGGATTAGTTTGCGGAGTTAGCTTCGGCAATGGCTTCGCCGATGGATTTGCACAAATCGTTCTTTTCCATATTGTAAGCTTGCTTTATGCTTTGGAAAACGGCTTCGGCTTTGCTGCTGCCGTGCCCCTTAACGATGGTTTTTGCCGCACCGAGCAAAACTGCGCCGCCGTAATTGTTGTAGTCCATCAAATCTTTTATTTCGTAGATGTCCTTTTTGAGCATTGCCGCGCCAAGTTTTGTGCGCAGATTTTTCATAAAGGTCTTTTTGAGCATTTTTAGCATTTCAAGGCATGCGCCCTCGGTGGATTTTAGCAGTACGTTGCCGGCAAAGCCGTCGCACACAACAACGTCGTAGTCGCCGCCAAGCAGCTCGCGTGCCTCCATATTGCCAACAAAGTTGATGCCGTTTGTTTGTTTCAGTTGTTGGTAGGTTTCTTTGCGGAGCGCATCGCCTTTTTCCTCCTCCACGCCGATGTTTAACAGCGCAACGCGAGGGTTTTCGATACCGTAAGCCTTGTTCATGTACAGGCTCGCCATAATTGCAAATTGCTTTAAGTGCAAGGGATCGCAATCGACGTTTGCGCCGCTATCGCAAATGCCAACAAGGTTGCCTGTCATTGTGGGCAGTATGGGGCAAAATGCAGGGCGTTTTACTCCGCGAATGCGCCCGATACGCAAAACTGCGCCGGCAAGCAGTGCGCCTGTCGAGCCAAGACTTACCATTGCGCGCGCTTCCGGATCGGTTTTTAGCAACTCGAACGAGCGGCTCATGGAGCTATCTTTTTTGTTTTTGATGGCTTCGGTGGGCTTGTCGTTGCAGGAAATGACATCGGGGGCGTGCACCAAACTTAAACGAGATTTGTCGTAGGTTTTGTCCGCCAAGTATGTTTCAATTATGGTTTGGTCGCCAACAAGCGTAACGGCAAGGTCGTCGATTTGTGCAAGGGCTTTTAGTGTTCCGTCAAGGTTAACTTGCGGACTGTGGTCGCCGCCAAAAGCATCAACAATAATTTTTATCATAAAACTCTCCTGTTTTTTTTGTGCAGTCGCACAGATTTTGCTTGAAACTCGGTGTTGCGCCCACGGCGTGTATCGTGGCAAATTTGCGCTTGATTGACGTCGCGTTGCAATGCCGCATGTATTAAACAAGGTGGCGATTTGCTGAGTTTCAATGCAAGATAAAACTTGTTTGCAAAGTCTTTATTGTTGCAAAAGCTTGTCTTTTCAATCATTATACCGCTTTTTGCAGATAAAATCAAGTGGTGTGTGCTTTTTCGCTTTTTATTGCTAATTTGGTTGCCGATAACTGTTGCAAAGGCTTGTGGTTTGGTGTGGGTTTTATCGTGCAAAGGCAAAAAAAATGCTTGTGTTAAAAGCGGCAACAACATTTTTATTGTTGTGTTGATAACAATTATTGATGTCGGTTTCTATTTTTGCGGCAAGTTTACGGGGCGAATTATGGGTTATTTTGTAAACATTTATTTACTTTCTATTTACTTTCGGAGTGTAATATTGTATAATATGAGTAAGAAAACTTGCTTGCAAGGGTTTTCGAACGAGCTATTTCAACGGCGGTGGCTTGCGTAAACAATGCGCAACGCAACTTTAGTTGTGGCAAAACTGGAGTTTTGCGTTTTCCAAAGTTATAATTTAAGCGAAAAAACTGGATTGTAATGGTTTTTGAACGAGTAGTTTGGGCAGTGCTTGGCGGCGTGTGTCGTTAAGTGTATGCTTGATTTTTTCGGCGCACAAACTTTTTGCGGTTGCGCCGTTTGTAGATAAATATTGTGTTAAGGAGAACGTTATGATAGAAGTTAGAGAGGTTACAACACGCAAAGAGCAAAAGCAATTTGTCAATTTTCCTCTGCAGATGTATAAAAACAATCCGTATTTTGTGCCGCCGCTTTATTCGGACGAAATGGCGTTGTTCAAAAAGAATTACACCTACTACGACCAGTGCGAAGCCGTGTATTACAATGCGTATAAGGACGGTGTGATGGTTGGTAGAATCAGCGGTATTTTGCAAAAGGCATCTAACGAAAAGTGGAACCAAAAACGTGTGCGTTTTACTCGTTTTGATAGCATCGACGACCAAGAGGTTGCAACGGCATTGTTCAACAAGGTGGAGCAATGGGCTGCACAAAAGGGCATGCACGAGGTTGTTGGTCCGTTGGGCTTTTCCGACTTGGAGCGTGAAGGCTTGCTTATCGAGGGATTTGATTATCTTTCGACTTTTGAGGAGCAATACAATTACAGATATTATCAAAAGCTTATTGAAAATTGCGGTTACGGCAAGGACGTCGATTGGATAGAGCACCGTTTGTTCCGCCTCAAGGAGGATAACGGCAGAATGAAACGCCTTACCGATTTGATGATGAGGCGTTACGAGCTGCATTTTGATAACTCCAAAAGCACTGCCAAGTTTATCAAGCAATATGCCGACACGCTGTTTTCGCTTATCGACGAAACGTACGAAAAGATTTACGGTACTGTTCCGCTTTCTCCAAAAATGCGCAAGATGTTGGTAAACAATTTCCGCATGATTGTGGATATCAAGTACATTTCCGTTATTGCGGATAAAAACGATAGGCTTGTTGGCTTTGGCATTTGCTTCCCGTCCATAGGCGAAGCGGTGCAAAAATCCGGCGGAAGGTTAACTCCGCTCACATTGCTGCGTATTTTGCGTTGCTTGAAACACCCCAAAACGTTGGATATGGCACTTATCGGCATTATCGACGAGTACAAAAACAAGGGTATCGCACCTGCGCTTATTTATAATTTTGCCACTCAAATGCAGGGCAACGGCATCGAAGCTGCGGAAACAAACCTTAACTTGGAGGAAAACTACGCAATACACAACATGTGGAAGTCGTTTGACCATATTCAACACAAACGCCGTCGCAGCTTTGTGAAACGCATTGTGGACGAGCCTGTGCAAAACGACGAACCCATCGATGACACAACAACCACAACAATAACAGAATAGCCGCTTGATTGATTTTTGAGCTGCAAAAGGAATGCTTTTTTTAAGGCATTCTTTTTTTTGTGCAAACGGATGGGAATAGTGATGTGAACCCCAAATGTTAGACATTTTTGGGAGTGCATATCATAGTTGAGATGGGGGGTGATATGCCCCACACAAAAAAATTAGACACTTTTGGGGCACATCAAATTTTGGGGTGCATTTCAATTATTACTATTGTTTTTTTTATTTATTACTATTTTGTTGCCTTGGTAGGGGGTTGAATGACATTTCTAAAAGAATTGGCGGTGGTAAATACTGCGTTAAAATACAGATTTTGTGCCTAATTGGTGCTACATGGTAATTTTTTTTGTGGTATTTGAAAAAAAAATGTTAAATTTTTGGTTATTTTTTGTATGAGTGCTTGACACGACAATACGGGGGGGGGGTATAATAAACTTGGAAGGGAATATAATACACCGAGAATGCACCTTGTTTGCAAGGAATGTGAACGTCCCGATGCAGAACTGCACAAGATTTTATTACCTATACCGCCCTTAGATTCTGCTCGGTTGCTACCCGAGCACTGCTACGCAGTTCGACTTCGCTGCGCTCCGCTCAGAATGACATTAGGGCGGCAGCTGTGGCGATATGGTTGGTTTAATAGAACAATCCCTCCGTCACGGCAAGCCGTGCCACCTCCCTTTACACAAGGCAGGCTTTATCAAGGATTGCGTTAATTGGTATTGCAAGGGGTATTAAAATTGATTGTTACAATCAAAGGTATTCACATTGTTATGTGTCCCTTTAAGCGGTAAGGCAAAGTATTCATGAAAACGTAATCAACTTATAATACATTCCATTTGTAAAAGCAATAACACTTGGTAATGTGTCATCCTGAGCGGAGTGCGAAAGCACGCAGTCGAACCCGTTAGGGCGATGCGTAAGCATCGGGATCTATTGGATATTCTTGAACAAATAGCAAAAACATTATAAAGGGCACTTTACCCCTTAATTACGGTACAAACACGTTCAACGTGAGTGTATAAAAAAAATATTTAACAAGGAGAAAACAAAAAATGACAAAGAAGTTAAACAAGCGTGGCTTTACGATTGTTGAGCTGGTAGTGGTCATAGTAGTTATTGCCATTCTTGCGGCAGTGCTCATTCCTACCATCAGCAGTTTGGTCAATAAAGCCAATCAATCGGCGGATACGGCAGCAGTTCGTCAAATGAACGAAATTCTTGCAATGGATTCTGTTAGCAGTTCTATCAAAAATGTAAGCGATGCTGTAAAGGCTCTTGACGGATATAATATCAATTTGGAGGATTACAAGCCTTTGCAAAAGGATCACTATTTCTATTTTGTAGTAGTAGATAACCGTCCGATGGTAATTTACACCGATAAGGAAGGTACAATTGTTTATCCCACAAACGTAACGGTTCCGACGTCGGCACAACGCATGTCCCTTTCCGGTGCTGTTCCTGTTGATAGTGAGTATGAACCGGAAACAGATGGCTCTTATAAGCTTAGTAGCGGTGCGCAACTTGCACACTTGATTGAAACAAAGAAGGGCACTGAGAGTAATCCGACAGGAGCTCTCACAATTAATCTTTCCGGTAATGTTGACCTTCAAGGTGCGGCTGTTGATTTTGGTAAAACAAGTGGAGATATTACAATAAAAGGTGCGGGAGTTGATAGCACTGTGTTAAGTGGAATTCGTGCAGATGATAACACGGTCAGCCCAACCACTGGAGAACATGCCGGAGATAAATATGGTTTTGGCTTGTTTGGTACGATTGATAAAGGAACTGTGACTATTGAGGATGTTACAATTACTAATTTGGTAGTAGGCAATCCCAATGAAACGCACAAAAATGGTGCTAATACAGCCGGTCTTGTTGCTGGTTATATTAATTCGGGTGCAAAAGTTATTCTTAAAAACGTTATTTTTAAGGATTGTGTTGTTAACGGCTACCAAAAAGTTGGCGGTATTGTTGGACAATTACATGGTTCTCTTGAAATGGAAAATGTCAAGCTTGAGAATTGTGTTGTCAGCGGAGAGATAGAAGTTGCCAAGATTGCCGGATATACTACAAGCGGTAATTTGACTGTAGAATCTTGTGATTTTGATGGTATAACAACGAAATCTGCTACGGGAAATGATACTTTTGTTAAAGCTGATATTGAAAATATGGTCACAAATGGAAAAACGTTGACGTTATACGGACTTGAAAGTAACACATTTATTTATCAGGTTGGTAATCAGCTTAATGGTACAGTATATACACAAATAGTTGGTCAATTCTACAATTCGATTACTAACGATTGGGCTTGGTATATGAATACTAAAGACAATCAGCAATATACACTTGAATATAGAGTAGGTATATTAACATATCAGGGACAAGCGTGCTTCTTGAATGGAACATCAAGCTCCGCAAGTGTAAACTTTGAAAACGGCAAACCTGTTACTAATAGCGGTAACTAACATTTATTGATTTGACTATAAGCGTTTTTTGGGTTATGTTGGCACAAAGTGATTGTGTTTTAGTCAAACCTTGATAAGTTAAAAGGTTACAACCAAATATAAACATTAAAGCTCGGCGTTATGTCGAGCTTTTTTGCAACAAAAAAGAGAACCGCCAAAACGGTTCTCTTTTGATTTTGCAGTAATAGGTACCATCGTTTTAATCATTACTTTTTTGTGCAGTCAATGCTTTATAATAACAAGCACTTTTTGCAGTAACAATCACGAACCGATAGCCGTTGCGGTTTGTGCGCAGCAATTACTTTTCAGCAAGTGCCTTATATTTGGCAACTCTTGCCTTAGCGTCGGCTTCACTCTTTTCAAACAAGCCTTCTGCAATTTCCGGCTTGGTCTTTGCCAACGACGCGTAGCGAGTTTCGCTCTTGATGAACTCTTGGTAATCGCCTGTGGGCTCTTTGCTATCCAGCGTGAAGGGGTTTTTGCCTTCATCTGCAAGAGCGGGATTGTAGCGGTAAAGTTGCCAATATCCGCAATCAACCGCACGCTTGATTTCTTCTTGCGATTTGCCCATGTTGATACCGTGGTTGATGCACGGTGCGTATGCAATTACAAGCGAAGGTCCGTTGTATGCTTCGGCTTCTGTCAAGGCTTTAACAAGTTGAGCTTGGTTTGCGCCCATACCTACCTGAGCAACGTAAACATAGCCGTAGCTCATTGCCATCATACCAAGGTCCTTTTTCTTTGTGCGTTTACCTGCTGCGGCAAACTTAGCAACTGCGCCTGTGGGAGATGATTTGCTTGCTTGTCCGCCGGTGTTGGAGTACACTTCGGTATCAAGCACAAGTACGTTTACATCCTCGTCGGAAGCAAGAACGTGGTCAAGTCCGCCGTAACCGATGTCGTATGCCCAACCGTCGCCACCGAAAATCCAAATGGACTTTTTAACAAGAACGTCCTTGTCCTTAACGATTTCGTCTGCAACAGCCTTGCAGCACTCGCAAGTGCCGTGAGCTTCGATGTTAGCCAACAGCTTAGCGGCAGCAGCCTTTGATTTGGGTGTGCTGTTAAAGCCATCTAACCATTCCTCGCAAGCGGCAACGCCTTCAGGATTGGTGCCTTTTTCTTGCCAGATAGCAAGCAATTTTTCAACGTTTTCTTTAAGTTTAGCTCTGCGTTGTTTGATAGCAAGGTTGTAGCCGAAGCCGAACTCTGCGTTATCCTCGAACAAGCTGTTTGCCCAAGCAGGACCGTGACCATCTTTGTTGACGGTGTAGGGGCATGTGGGGGCAGATCCGCCGTAGATGGACGAACAACCGGTTGCGTTTGCAATCATCATTTCGTCGCCGAACAACTGCGTTACAAGTTTTACATACGGAGTTTCGCCGCAGCCTGCGCATGCGCCGGAGAACTCGAACAAGGGTTGCTTGAATTGGCTTCCCTTAACGGTGGCAGGGTTAAGCGTGCTTTCTACTTGCTTTACGGTTTGCGAAAGCTTGTAGTTAGGCTCGTCGATAGCAGTTTGAGCTTCTGCAGGAACCATAACAAGTGCCTTTTCCTTAGCGGGGCAGATGTTTGCGCAGCTTCCGCAACCTGTGCAGTCCAACGGGCTAACTTGCATACGGAATTTTGCGCCCTTAACGCCGATAGCAGCCTTTGTGGTAAAGCTTTCGGGAAGGGTTTCGTTTTCGTCAACCAAAATGGGGCGGATTGCCGCGTGCGGACAAACGAATGCGCATTGGTTACATTGGATACATTTTGTTGCGTCCCAAGCAGGAAGGTTTACCGCGATACCACGTTTTTCGTATTGAGTGGTAGCGGTGGGAACGATACCTGCGGCGTTAAATGCCGATACGGGCAAGTTGTTACCCTTTTGCTCAACGATGGGGCGAACAAACTCTTCGTAGTATTTGCTGCTGCTTGCTTCGGGGAGAGCTGCGCCTGTTTGTGCGTTTGCCCACTCTGCAGGAACTGTAACTTCGTGCAAGCCGGCAATAGCTCCGTCGATAGCTGCCCAGTTAGCTTCAACAACCTTTTGTCCTTTTTTGCCGTAGGACTTAACAACGGCTTGCTTCATATATTCCTCTGCTTGGTCGTAGGGAATGATGTTTGCAAGTTTGAAGAATGCAGCTTGCATTACCATGTTGGTGGATTTTGCGCTGCCGGCTTTGATTGCGATGTGCAAACCGTCGATGGTGTAGAACTTGAGGTGCTTGTTGGCAATTTGACGCTTCATAAATGCCGGAAGCTCCTTGTCAAGCTCGTCGTCCGACCAGCTGCAGTTAAGCAGGAATGTGCCGCCGTCCTTAGCGTCTGCAAGCATGTCGTAACGTGTTACATAGCTGGAGTTGTGGCAAGCGATAAACTCTGCTTGGTCGATAAGGTAGCTGGATTTGATGGGGTTTTTACCGAAACGCAAGTGCGAAATGGTAAGACCGCCGGACTTTTTGCTGTCGTACTCAAAATAGCCCTGAGCATACAAATCGGTGTGGTCGCCGATAATCTTGATGCTGTTTTTGTTTGCGCCTACTGTACCGTCGCTGCCAAGTCCGTAGAATTTGCAACGAGTGGTGCCAGCCGGAGCAACGTCAATCATTTCGTTTACGGGCAAGCTTGTTGCCGTAACGTCGTCGTTGATACCGATAGTGAAGTGGTTTTTGCGTTCGCCATCAAGATTTTTGTAGATGGACAAAATCATGCTGGGAGTAAACTCCTTGCTGCCCAAACCGTAACGACCGCCAACAACAACGTCCATGTTACGTCCTTGCTCTGCAAGGGCTGCAACAACGTCGAGGTACAAGGGTTCGCCAAGTGAACCGGGTTCCTTTGTTCTGTCGAGTACGGCAACCTTTTTGACGGTTGTAGGGATTGCGTCCACAAAGTGTTTTGCGGAGAACGGTCTGTAAAGATGAACTTTAAGTACGCCGACTTTTTCTCCTTTCTTTGTGAGGTAATCAACCGTTTCTTCAACTGCGTCTGCGCCGCTACCCATAATAACGATAACTTTATCTGCATCGGGTGCGCCAACATAGTCAAACAAGTGGTAGTGTCTGCCGGTAAGTTCGCCAACCTGTTGCATGTATTTTTCAACAATGGCAGGTGTAGCAAGATAGTACTTGTTGGCAGCTTCTCTGTTTTGGAAGTAGATATCGGCATTTTGAGCCGTGCCTTGCATCTGAGGATGCTCGGGGTTCAAAGCGCGTGCACGGAATTCGTCCACATACTTCATGTCCAAAAGCTTAGCCATATCTTCGTAGTCAATTACGTCGATTTTGCTAACTTCGTGGCTGGTGCGGAAACCGTCAAAGAAGTGCAGGAACGGAACGCGTGCTTCCAATGTGGAAAGGTGCGCTACAAGTGCCATATCCATAGCTTCCTGAACGCTGTTGGATGCAAGCATTGCAAAGCCCGTCTGACGGCAAGCCATAACGTCCTGATGGTCGCCGAAAA
>CAZSIF010000026.1:0-18225 GCA_964607155.1 uncultured Oscillospiraceae bacterium | reverse complement strand
TTTCCAACTTGGACGCTCGTTTGCGTTTGCAAACCCGTGAAGAAATCAAGCGTATTCAGCGTGAAACAGGCATCACGACGGTGTTCGTAACGCACGACCAAGAAGAAGCAATGTCCATTTCCGACCAAATTGTCGTTATGAAGTTGGGCGTTGTACAGCAAATCGGTGCACCGCAGGATGTGTACGATAGTCCCGTTAACCTGTTTGTTGCAAAATTCTTGGGAACTCCGCCCATCAACGTATTTGAGGGTGAAATCCGCGGTGGCAAGTTGTTTATCGGCGATGAGGCAGTTTTGGACGTTAACGGCATCGATGACCAACCCGTGCACGTTGGCATTCGTCCGGAGGGCTTTATCTACGATCCGCAAAACGGTCCGCTTACTTGCAAGCTTTCCAACGTAGAGGTTATGGGTAGGGACGTGAGCATTGTTTCCACAAACCCCGCTTCCGAAAACCCGATTATTCGCTCCATAGTGGATGCCGATAACAAAATCGACACATCCTCGAGCGAAGTTCGCTTCTCACTAAAACCGCACAAAGTATTCATTTTCAATAAGGAAACGGAAGAAAGACTTTACTCTGAGGTGAAATAATGGTAGACAGCAAACATCAATGGAAAGCATGGTTGTATCTGTCGCCTGCTATTATCCTGTTGCTGATATTTACCGTTTGGCCTATCATCAACACACTGATAATGGCGTTTTCCGACGGGTACAGCAGCATGAAGAATCAGCGTACGTTAAAAGAAAACTCGCAGGTTACAGTGTACGGCACTCTTGAAAAGAACGGTCGCGGTCAGGCAACCTTTGCCAGTGGCGCCAAGTTTTTGTTCGGTCAAGGCATCGATGATAACGACGACGTGCTTGTTAAGGAAATTTTCCTCACCAAGCCGAATATGGAAGGAACGGTTGCTTTGATCGGTGAAGTTTCCGGCACGCCGCAATATAATTCCGATACGGAGTCGTGGTCGTTCAATTTGCTTGTCGAGTCGAGTGACGGCGAGTCCTACACGGCAGTTTGCAACAACGCAACGGAGCTTAACTACGAATTTGACCTTGAAGCCGGCGATAAAAACACAATTTATATCACGGGCAAGATATCCAACAAATACGTTCAAAAGCTGGATGAAAACGGTAATGCGGTGCTCGACGAGAGCAATAATCCCGTCAAGGTAGAAAAAACTATTACCGAAAACGGAAAGAATTACACTTTGTATACCTTGGAGAACGGAACGTACGTTTCCGACCTTAACACAAGTAACTCAAAACGTAATGAATTTTCCGATAGTAGCAAAAAAGATCAGCAGGCAGCCGTTATCAACGGTTTAGCTCAAGACGCTACAGCCAACGAAATGACGCTTGCCGTTAGCGTTTACAGTATCGAAGCAATCCACGACGATGACCACGTTACAATCGTTTGCCACTTTAAGGATGGCAAAGGAAACAACATGTTTATCGAATGCGATCGCTTGCAGGCATCGGAGCGCACGGGGCTTAAACTTGGCAGCTTCTTTTTGGGCATTAGCAACTTCAAGCAAGTTATAAACTACGCCGAATTTGGTCAGTGCTTGCTCAACACGATGTTGTTAACCGTCTTGACCGTTCCCCTTTCAACGCTTTTGGCATTGCTCATTGCAGTGTGCCTTAACGCAATCAAGCCCTTGCAACGCTTGTTGCAAACAATATTCTTTTTGCCTTACGTTACAAACAGCATTGCAATCGGCATGGTGTTTGCAACAATGTTCAACATGGTAGGCAAAACGGCAACCGGTGACGTTACCGGTACGATAGGCGTCGTAAACAGCGTTATAGAGTTTTTCGGCGGGACGCGCATCAACTGGATGAATGACGGTTCGACGTATGCCGCAAACATTGCGGTAATGACCATTTACATCGTTTGGAATGCATTGCCCTTCAAGATACTGATTCTTTTGGGCGGTTTGCAAAGCGTCAACAAGCAGTACTACGACGCAGCCAAGGTGGACGGCACATCTCGCTCGCGGACGTTTTGGCGTATCACCGTGCCCCTGCTTTCACCGATGATAGCTTACGTTGTAATCACCGGCTTTATCGGCGGCTTTAAGGAATACAGCAGTATCGTAGGCGTATTCGGCGACAAGATGGGACCTGTAGGCGATGCAGGCAGGCTTAACACAATGGTCGGCTTTATTTACGATGCGATAGCAAACGACGTTCAGGGTAAGGCAAGTGCGGCGGCATTGATACTGTTTGGTATCATTCTTGTCGTAACGCTCATTAACCTGTCCGTAAGCAATAAAAAAGTTCACTATTAAAAGGAGGTAGCTAAAAATGACAGAAAACGAAAAACTTGAAGTCGTTGACGAAACCGTCGATGCTGCCCCCGAGGTAACCGAGGATATACTTGTAGACGAGTGCGTCGCGCAGGATAGCGTGGCGGAGCAAGCAGTTCCCAAGGACGCAAACACCATGAAGGAGCGCGATATGGCAACCGTTACCGCGCGCCAAAAGGTAACAAAGGTGCTTGTTCAGGTTGGCTTGTATCTGTTTTTGGGCATCATGGCAATAATCGTGCTGTTCCCGTTTTACTGGATGATTATTTCTTCGCTCAAAACCTATTCGGAATACATTTTGTCCACGCCCACGTTCTTTCCCACGCAGGGCATACAATGGCATAACTACGTCGACGCGTTTAACACGGCAAATTTAGGAACGTTGTTCCTCAACACGGTTTACGTCGGTATAGTATCCACGCTGTTGTCACTGGTAATCACCGTGCTTGCGGCATTTGCCTTTGCTCGTTTGGAGTTCAAGGGTAAAAACGTGTTGTTTGCAGGCTTGCTTGCAACGATGATGATCCCCGGCGAGTTGTTCACCATCACCAACTACGTTACCATTACGGATTTTGGTTGGAAAAACTCCTTTATCGTACTAATTGTTCCCTTCCTTGTGAGTGTATTCTACATTTACTTGTTGAGGCAAAACTTTTTGCAAATACCCGATGAGCTGTACTACGCAGCCAAGGTGGACGGCACAAGCGACCTCAAATATCTGTGGAAGGTTATGATTCCTCTCGCGTTGCCCACGCTTATTTCCATTACCATCCTCAAAATGATGGGTTCTTGGAACAGTTACGTTTGGCCGCGCTTGGTTGCCAACGACGACGCTCACAAACTGGTAACAAACGGTTTGCGTAACGCATTTACTGTCGATACCACGCTTGGAACGGTCAACTATCCGCTGCAGATGGCGGCAGTTGCGTTAGTATCCGCCCCGTTGTTCCTTGTGTTCATTTTCCTGCGCAAGTACATCATGAAGGGCGTTAGCCGTAGCGGTATCAAGGGATAATTGCATTTGCGTTTGCAGGGCACAAAATAGCTGTGCAAAATAGTATTGCTCGCAGCTCGTTTGCGGCGGAGCTGTGGGCATATACAAAACAGCCGCTTTAACCTCGTTTCAAAGCAAGACTTTGGAAATAAATTATTATGGAGGAAACTATGAAAAAATTCATTGCTGTAATGCTTCTCGCTGCATTGTGCATGACGGCATGCTTGGTTGCAGCTTGTAACGAAACTTGCGATCACACATGGAACGATCAGGGCGTATGCACCAAGTGCGGCGACAAGAATCCCGATTTCGTGTGCGAGCACACTTGGAACAAGTACGGCGTATGCACCAAGTGTGGAGATGAGAATCCCGATTTCGAATGCGAAGAGCACGAGTTCTCAAATGGTGTATGTATTTACTGTGGCATAAAGCAGCACGTTCACGATTACGACGAACTTGGTAACTGCAAGAATGCTAAGGAAACCTACGGGGCTAACGAGGAACACTGCAGTGTTCCCAAAGACCTAAGCAAGTGTCAGCACCCCTCTTACGAAAACGACAAGTGTACCAACTGCGGTCACGAACGTAACCACGTTCACACTTTGGATAATCATGGCTGCTGCACAGGAACGCTTGCATCCGGTGAAAAGTGCTCCTATCAGGATAGAGATAAGTGCACGGATCACTCCGATTGCGACCTGTACGGAAAGTGCAATTATTGCGGCAAAAAGTACTCCGGCTTTGTTTGCAAAAATCACAGTTACGAAAGCGGCAAGTGCAAATATTGCGACGCTGCAGAGCCTACGGATCTAACCTCGCTGTTGAAAGATCCAATCACGATTACTTTCTATTCTTCAATGGGACAAAATCTGAGAGACGTTTTCGATCAATATCTTGAAGAGTTCAACGAGCTTTATCCCAACATCACCGTTACGCACACTCAAGTTGGCGGTTACGATGACGTTCGTGACCAAATCAAGACGGAAATTGCAGCAAAAGCAGGTCCCAGCGTTGCTTACTGCTATCCCGACCACGTTGCAAGCTACAACACTGCAGGTGCGGTTGCCATTTTGGATAGCTATATCTACAGCAATGACACTATAACGATTGATGGCAAAGAGTACAAAGTAGGTCTTACCGACGAAGAAATTGCAGACTTTATCCCCGGTTACTGGGAGGAAGGCAAACAGTTTGGTACGTCCAAAATGTACACACTGCCGTTCAGCAAGTCTACCGAAGTTTTGTACTATAACAAAACGTTCTTTGATGCAAACAATATCCCCGTTCCCACTCACTGGTGGTGCAGTGCGGACATCTGCGGCAACTGCAACTCAAGCAGTATGGAAGCAGTTTGTGCCAAAATTAGAGAAATCGATCCGACCAGCACGCCTCTTGGATACGATAGCGAATCCAACTGGTTCATCACCATGTGCGAACAGCTTGGTTCCGAGTACACAGCTGTTCGTGGAGAAAACTTCCGTTTTGATAACGAAACTAACCGTGCTTTCGTAAAGCGTTTTTACACTTGGCGTCAAAACGACTGGGTAACCACGCAGGAAATCTACGGTGCGTACACCAGCGGCTTGTTTACGGAAACGGCAGCGGATAAAACCAAGAGCTATATGTCCATCGGTTCGTCCGCAGGCGCAACTCACCAACGTCCCACCAAGGGTGATACAGGATACCCCTTCGAAGTTGGCATTGCTTCCATTCCTCAAATGGATCAAACCAACCCCAAGGTAATTTCCCAAGGTCCCAGCCTTTGCATGTTCTCAAAGAGCGACAAGGCGGAAGAGCTTGCGGCTTGGCTGTTTATGAAGTACTTCACGACCAATGCGGAGTTCCAAGCAGATTTCTCGCTTGCAAGCGGTTATATCCCCGTGCTTCAATCCGTTCGCGATGAAAGCAAGGCTGATTACTACAAAAACGAAAACGGACAATACATCGATATTAACGGATATGTAATTACCGAAGAAGAACTTGAAACAAAAGGCGTGCCCAACGTTTACAAGGCATTCCAAGATCAGCTTGGAAAAAAAGATGGCGGCGACAATATCTCAATGCTTTCGTTGTTTGTAGCTTTGGAGCAGGCTAACGCTTACTACACAAGCCCCGCCTTCAACGGTTCGTCCACGGCAAGAGATCAGGTTGGTCAGCTGTTGCAGAAATGTCTTACACTGACCGAAGACGGTGGCGACATTGATGCGCAAATCAAAACGGCATTCGAAAAAGCTGTTGCCGAGTGCAAGGCATTGCAGTAATTTTGTAAAAGCCTTTAGGAATTGATAATGAAAAATAATTACAAAAAGATAATTCTGTTGCTGGTGGCATGCGTGCTTATTTGTGCGCTTGTCGCCTGCAACGACACAACTCCCACGCACGTTTGTAACGATAAGTGCCCTGTTTGCAACAAATGCACAAGCTCATGTACCGATCCTGCTTGTGCAGATAAGTGCCAAGGACATACTCAGGGGCATAGTTGCGGTCACGTTTGCGAAACCTGTGGTGGCTGTACAAGCGAATGCGCAGACCCTGTTTGTGCCGATAATCGCTGCACATGCTCGCCCGTTGATGAACACGTTTGCCAGCACAAGTGCACGGTCGATGGCTGCGGTAAATGCACGGATCCCGATTGCACGGATCCCGTCTGTGCGGATAAATGTCAAGGACACCACACCTGCGGTCATGTTTGTGAAACTTGCGGCCTTTGCACAAGCGACTGTGATGACGCTGCCTGCGCAGAGAAATGTCAAGGTCACAAGCCTGCCCATACCTGCAACGATAAGTGTCCCGATTGCGGACTTTGCACCAGCGATTGCGACGATCCCGCTTGTGCAGATAAGTGCCCCGGTCACACGACTGTGGAGCACACATGCAAGCATATTTGTCCCGAGTGCGGCAAGTGCTTAGATGAAACTTGCACCGACACTGTTTGTGCAGATAAATGCCAAGGTCACGACTTCGCAGGCGAGCTAAAGCTGGATCTCAATTCAAGCACGGCAAAGATTATCAACGCTCAAATCAACTACACCGGCAGCGGTAGCAACAAAAAGCTTATCGGTCTTATCGATGGCGACACAACGCACTTTAGGATCGATAAAAGCAACCAATACTACAACGAGTTTGCCGACGGTCTGTTAAAGGCTCGTTACTGTGCGGTCAACACGCCGGAATCCACCGGCACGCTGGAACCGTGGGGCAAAAAAGCATCCGACTTCAATAAATCCAAGCTTCGTAACGCCGTTTCCATCGTTGTGGAGTCTAACGGCGAAACTTGGAACCACGACTCTACCGGTAGCCGCTATATGGTTTGGATTTGGTACAAAACCGATGCCGATTCCGACTATCGCAACCTCAACCTCGAGCTGTTGCAGGAAGGTCTTGCCGTTGCGTCAAACATCGGCACGGACGGCGAATATAGTGCAATCTGCTGGCGTGCGCTCAACTATGCTCGCGCAAAGGGTTTGTACGTTCACGGAACGGAAAAGGATCCGGATTTCTACTACGGCAACGACGTTACTCCGATAACGCTCAAGGCACTGCGTGCGGATATTGCCCTTAACGGTGCGGAAAACTCCGTGTATCAAGGCAAAACCATTGCAATCGAGTGCACAATTGCTTATGTTGATGGCGCAAGCTTCTATGTTGAGGCTTACGACGAGGAAACGGGCTTGTACTTTGGTCTGCCCGTGTTTGCCGGATATAACTTTAAGGGCACGTCCCTTATTGAAAGGGGCAACCATATTCGACTTGTCGGCAAGGTTACCTATTCGGAAAACTACGGTTGGCAAATGAGCGACTTAAAATATTATGTCACTCCCAAACCGGGCAAGATTGGCTGCGCGCTGCTTGAAAGCGGAGTGGAATCTTCCTATCAGCAAATTAGCGGCACGCAATTTATCGGTAACGTGCAAATGACGGTGGTCACCGGCAAGGACGAGGACGGCAACGACATTGAGGAACTAAAAACCTTTACCCTTGCCGAGCTTATCAACGGCGCAACCATCAGCATGGACGGTCTTACCGTAACAAGCATTTACACAACTCAGTCCACCACGGATAGCAACGGCGCAATGACGCTTACTTGCACAACCGCGGACGGCAAAACCGTAAAAGTGCGCACAGCACGGCTGTACGATGCCGATGGCAACCTTATTACCGAGTCTGCCTACAAGGGCAAAACCATCAACGTTAGGGGCATTGTGGATTACTACAACGGCACCTACCAAATCGCCGTTAACGAAGCGGCAAAAATCACAGTGGTGGAATAGCACTTTTGGGCTGCTGCGGCTTGTCGGCTGCAAATGCAAGCGGTGCAATTTGTGCACAACGCGCTTGCGGCTTGGCAATGCTTATGCGCAAAGCAAAAAACATATAACGCAAAGTTTCGGCTTTATGCCGAGTTTGCCGTTATTTGCAACTCAATCACAACAAGGCGGCGGCTTGCGTGCCCCAAACAAGCATTGCAAGCCAACTGCCGCACAAATATTATTTAGCCTTTGCAAGCCGATATGGCTTGTAAAATATGTAACCCCAAATAGCTCATTATTTCAAAAAATCTAAAAGGAGAAAAAAAATGAGAAAGAACAAAATTGTTGTATTGCTTTTGCTTGCAACTATCATGGTGCTTTCGGTTGCTTTTGCGGCTTGTAACGATCCCGTAGAAGAAACACCGCACACCTGTGGCCACGTTTGCGAAACTTGCCACAAATGCACCAGTGATTGCACCGACCCTGCCTGTGCGGAAAAGTGCCAAGGTCACCAAACTCCGGAGCCTGATGTGCACACCTGCAACGACAAGTGCATAATCTGCGGAAAGTGCACAAGTGATTGCACGGACGCTGTTTGCGCAGATAAGTGCCAAGGTCACCACAAGTGCCAGCACGTTTGCCCCGTAGAAGGCTGCGGCAAGTGCTTGGATCCCAACTGCACCGAGTCTGCCTGTGCAGATAAGTGCCCCGGTCACAATGCGCCCAAACACGTTTGCGAAAGCGTTTGCGATATTTGCGAAGGTTGCCAAAACGCTGATTGTGATGACGAAGCATGTAGCTTAAAGTGTAATTGTGCAGCAACATTGGCAAAAGCTGTTGATAACGTAAAATCGTTGTACGGCAGTCTGGATAAAACTTCCGGAAGCTTCGATATTGTAACAAGCGTATCAATCTACGATAAACTTCTTAGCAAATCCGTAGATTTCACAGTTGCATGGGCTGTTGAGGTTGCACCTGATGTAACTGAGCCTGTCACTCTTGTAAATGGTACGGATAAAGTTACCGTTACGGTTGGTGCACTTGATACAAAAAGCCACCCCTACACATTGGTAGCAACCGTTAGCGATCTTGAAGGCAACTCTCAAGAGGTTCGTTTCGAGCTTGAAGTTCCTGCAATCGAAAAACTTACGGTGGCGCAGTTTGTTGAGAAAAAGAAAGGCGATGAGCTTTACCAAGTTGAAGGTTGGATTGTTGCCGTAAACAAGATTGGCGAAGCCGGCTCCTTTGTTCTTGCAGACGAAACCGGCTCAGTGTTCAGCTATGACAGTGCCAACGTTACTCTTGGCGATAAGGTTGCTGTTGTCGCATCCAGAGACGATTATAGCGGCTTCCCTCAACTTGCTACATCCAGCGTTGAAAAACTTACCATTGCCCCGGGCGAAACCTTTACGCCTGTACCTACAGAGCTTGCCGCTGCAACAATTTTGAGCAATCCTCCCAAGGATGATATCCCCGGTTACACAGGCAAACTCCTCAAGATTACCGGCGCAACTCTTGTAAAGAATGATAGTGGCTACCTCATCGGTAACTACAACGACACGCAAGTGCTTAACCTGTACATGAACAGCGACATTAGAACAGTAGCTAACAACCTTGTTGGTAGCGAAGTTGTTGTTTATGGTTATACTCGTGGTGTTGGAAGCTATTTGACAGTTCAGCTTACCGCTATCGAAAAAGCTCCCGAGCCTGAAAAGACCGACGCTGAAAAAGTTGCCGACGCAAAAGCATTGCTTTCGGTTAAGGATATCTACGTTGCCGGCTCAGTAGAGCTTACTGCAACCAGTGGCGATGTTGCAATCACTTGGAAGCTTGCAGAAACCACACTTGCAACTCTTGATGGTAACAAGCTTACCGTTGCAATACTTCCCGTGGAAGAATCCACAATTACTCTTACCGCAACACTTACCTGCGGCGAGGCTACCGATACAAAGGAAATTACGGTAAACATCACTCCGCTCAGCGTTATTAGCATTGCAGATTTCCTTACCAAGGAAGTCGACGACGAGCTGTATGTTGTCGAAGGCTGGTGCGTTGCTGCCAACAAAGTTGGCGAAGCCGGATCGTTCGTTCTTGCAGATGACACCGGCGCGGTGTTCAGTTATAATAACGGCAATGTTGAAGTTGGCAAAAAATACCTTGTATACGGCAAAAGAGCTGTTAACTACGGACTTCCTCAAATCGGAACAACCACAGTCGTTCCTGTGGAAACGGACGAAACGTTTGTTGAACCCACAGCAACGGAATGGGCTGCTGCTGATATCGACCTTTCCGCACTTGGAACCAGTACGATAGGCGATTATGCCGGTAAGTACTACAAAATTACTGGCACAATTTATACTGTCGGTCAATATGTACAAGGCAACTACAATAATGCACAGTTGCTTAGCTTGTATATGAATTCGGATTTAAGAACGGAATATGCAGACTATGCTAACCAAGAAGTTGTTGTTTACGGTTACGTTCGTGGTTGCTATACCGGCAAATATCTTACTATCCAAGTTACCAAGGTGGAACTTCCCACTGTAGTGGATACCACCGGACAAACGGCTGATAACCCCTACACAGTTGCACAAATTATCGAAGCAACAAAAAACCTTGCCAACAATAGTGGTACTGCAAAAGAGTATTACTTGAAGGGTATTGTTAAGTCATTTGAGGTTAAGACAAGTGCGTCTGGCGAATACGTTAAGAATCTTGTGCTTGTTGACGAGGTAGGAGGCGAAACATCTTTCACTGTTTCTAACTGTGATTGGGCAAATGGTGTCACGACCATTGCCGAGGGCGATACTGTGGTTATCAAGGGGGGGGTATATAACTCCGGCGGAACTATCACAATGAACAGAGTAACCGCAAACAATATTCCTTATCCCACATTTATTTCTTGCACATCCAGCGGCACAGTGGTTCCTCCCGTTCACACCTGCGGTCATGTTTGCGCAACTTGTGGTAAATGCACAAGCGACTGCGATGATGCTGCCTGCGCCGATAAGTGCCAAGGACATACGGTTGTAGAGGGCAATGACGGAACTTCTATCGAAAAGGCATACTCGGTTGCAGAAATTATTTCCGCAACAAGCAGTCTTGGAAAAAATGAATATACGGAAAGCATGCTGTTCGTAAAAGGCATTGTTGTGTCGTTTAGCTCTGGAAACTTCGTTCAAAATCTGTACCTTGCAGATGCAGCCGGCAATACGGAAACGTTCCTTGTATACTCTGCTAACTTTACCGATGATGTTAAGTCTATCGCAGTAGGCGATACAATCGTTGTTAAGGGTGCTGTTAAGAATTATAAAGGTACAACTCTTGAAATGACAAATGTATATAATGGCGACACAACCGTTCATGGCTATCCCACTATCGTTGCGTTAGTTTCTGCAGGTCAAGGCACGATTGCCGTTGCTTCTGGTAGCAGTGAACATGCAACGGTTGCCGTTACCGATAACCAAACCGAAGGCACCAACCACACAACTTTCACCTTCAAGGTAACGGTTGATGATGATTACGAGATTGTATCTGTTACTGTTGGAGGAAACGATGTAACTGCAGATGACGATGGCTTATATACTGGCACTATCCTTGGTGCAACCACAATCTTTGTTGAAACTAAGGAAAAGGGGGCCGCAGAGCCTGTTGTCGTAGCTACATTGACGTTTAGTTCAGAGACAAACGGAAAGTCTGTAAGTGGCTATACAACTACATGGACTGCAATGTGTGGTAATACTAATTGGTCTATTGCTAATTTTAATAACAATCAAAACCAATGGGCGTATATTAAATGCGGCAGAAAAGATTATGTAAGTGTGGCATACATTGCGACCATAAACTTAACTGATGCAATTACAAAAGTTGTTGTTACGATTGATAAAGTAACGACAAGCAATGTTAATAGTATTAAGTTGATAGTAGCTTCCGATGCGGATTTTGCCAATGTCGTGGAAACGATAGACGGAACCGTTGCGCAAGGCAAGTTGACGTTTAGTATTACAAATGTTGCTGCAAATCAATACTATAAGGTAGTGTTTGATTGTAAGACAGGCAGTAATGGCTCTGTACAGGTAAGTAAGGTTGAGTATTATGCTTTGCCTGCAACCACCGAGGAATAAATTCACGGTCAAACTCTATTGTTAGAATGTAAAATGTTGTAACTTGCGGTGTTATTAACCAATCAAGTAAACGTTTTATATTGTAAAATCACAAACAAGGAAGCAAGTCGAAAGGCTTGCTTCTTTTATGTCTATCGGCAGGCATTTGGATTTTCCAAGTGCCTTTTCTTTTTGTCTTGCCCGTTTTTTTGTACTCAAATAAGCTCAAAAAATTGCTTTGCACTATTGATAAAATCTCAATTATGTTGTATAATACGGAAAAGGCGTTGGAATATATAAAATATGTGGATGCAGAGGTTGTTTGATGAGTGAGCGGAGTTATGAAATTTTATTGTATAGCATCACAGCTAATGTTGTGGCTAAAATAGTAGAGCAAAACGGTTTGTGTGAGGATGAGGCAATGGAACGCTTTACGCAATCCAAATTGTATAGTTATTTGGAGCGAGAACAAACAAAGGTGTGGCAATACAGTGCGCATATGTTATCATTGCTTTTTAACGAGGAGCAAGCAGGGCAGTTGGTTTTGCCGGAGGTGTGAGATGACTAAAACGTTGGAGTTCAAGGCTTTTTGTTTTGAAGCCTACCGCGCGGCAAAGGGGCTTAGCGGAAAAGAGGCGATGGAGCTATTTAAGCAATACGGCGTACTGGATTATTTGGGCAAGTGCTACAACGTGTTGCATACGCTTGGCAGAGATTATTTGATTGAGGATATAGATATGTTTATTGCTGCCCGTCAATAGTTAAACAGCCGATGGCGGCACAAAAGCACGAACGTTAACCGCTCGTGTTTTTTTATTTGCCTGTTGCACTTGATGGTGTAATTCACCGCCTGTTACACTTTATAGTATAATTCGCCGTCGCAAAAATTCTATTTCCCAAAATTGAAAAATATTTGATTTTGGGAAATAGGCATTGTTTTTTTGCGGCGTGGGCGTGCGAGTGTGGCAGGCGTTGCATTTATGGGGTGCGCTGTGGTGGCAGCGGTTGATGTGTTTTTTGTGGGACGGTGTATTGACGTGGCGATTGTGCTGAATTTGCCGATGTATAGGTGCGAAAGCTTTGGCGAACGGCAAAATTTCAGTAGGCGCAACAAAAGATTTTTAGTGGTAGTGAAAGACTCGGCAGTGGTGTGCAAAATCTTTCAGTAGTAGTGAAAGTTTTGCCAGATATAACACAAATCGTTCAATAGTACTGAACGATTTGACAACTATAACAAAAATCTTTCAGTAGTAGTGAAAAAAAGTGTTGCAAAAAGCGGATAATTGAGCTATAATATAAACGTGAGGCTCGTCTAAGGAATTTTGGGAATAGGCGGACCAACATCGTGAAGCATTGCGGTGTTGTTTTTATATAGACAAACAGAGGTGGCAAGCATGATTAAAAGAAATCATTACATAGAGCAGGTACGTCCGTTTTACGAATCAGATTTAATCAAAATAATCACGGGCATACGCAGGTGCGGAAAGTCGGTAATTATGGAACAGATAATTGCCGAGGTTTCGGAGTGGACTGATAACATTATTGCGTTGAACTTTGAGGATAGAAGGGTTGCTGCCAATATCAGTAACGCCGACCAACTGATTGCTTATGTTGAGGCAAACAAAAAAGACGGAAAATGCTATTTATTTTTTGACGAAATTCAAACGTTGGATGGTTGGCAAATTGCATGCAAAACGCTCAGGTTAGGCGACTACTCTGTATTTATTACCGGTTCAAATTCCAAGTTGTTATCGGGAGAGTTTGTTAAGGAACTATCGGGCAGATACGTTGCGTTCCGTATCAGACCGTTTGTTTATAAAGAAATTGCAGAGTATTGCAGAGAGCTTAACAGGGAACCTTCTGTTACGGATTATTTGGTGTGGGGTGGTTTTCCAAAGCGTTTTGAATTTGATTCTGTCGAGGCGCAAAACAGATATCTGAACGACTTGGATGAAACTATTGTTCTCAACGACCTGATGCGTCGGTACAGGATACGCAAAGAAAGCTTATTTAAAAGTCTTGTCAATTTTGTTTTGCGTAGCAATGGACGAATCGTTTCGGCAAGTTCTATCCGCGATTATATCAAGCAGGAACATGAGTCGTGTTCGGTGAACACGATAATGAAATACCTCGACTATCTGCGAGAGGCATATATTATCGAAACGGTCAAGCAGTATTCAACAAAGACCAAAAAGGAGCTATTGTATTATTCTAAAATATACGATGCGGACGTGTGCTTCAATTCGTTGCGTTGCATGAACAATCGTTTTGACCTAACACATAATCTGGAAAATATCGTTTACAACGAATTGATTTATATGGGCTACGAGGTTTATGTGTATGATAATCATGGCAAAGAAATAGATTTTTTGGTTACAAAAGGCACAAAACAATATTACGTTCAGGTCGCATACAGCATTGCTGAGGAAAAAGCGTACAATAGGGAGCTTAATGCGTTTCGCAGTATAGATAACCTTTCTCAAAAGATTATTATCACAAACGACGATATCGATTATTCGACAGGCACTGTAAGACATATAAAACTGAAGGACTTTTTGCTGTTGGAAAGCTTGTAAAATAAAACGAATCGAAGCCTCCACATGCTTTTATTTTGTGCATTGTCCCCCGTCAATAGGCGATAGTGGTGGCAAAAAGCAGCATTTTTTGCGCTTTTTTTACAAAACAGTGGGGCTTAACTATTTACACGCAAAAAAAAATGTGCTATAATATGCGATGAACAATCTATTTTAGATTAGGAGATCACAATACTATGAGTAAAAAAACTAAGGGTTCCGGCGTAAGACACGCCTTTGGAATCGTTTTGATCCTGTTTGGCATTTGCGCAGTTGCGTTTGCCGCCGCGGCTTTGATGTACGCAAGCGGTAACGGTGCGTTTTCTAATTTGAACGGCTGGTTCAAGGAAAATTTCGATATGCCTGTGGCAAAGCTTAACCTTATGGCTATCACCGAGGGCGTTATCGGTTTTGGCATTTTTGTTGTCGGCTTGGTGTTTGCACTTACCAACAACAAACCCAAGACAGTTGGCGCAATCGAAAACGACGCTGCAACTTTGGCAGAGCGTATCAATGCTCCGCAAGCTACGGCAATGCTTGCAGTGGGCGAGGATACCGAACTTAGCGGAAAGGCGCGCAAAAATCGTCAAAACGATGTCAAAAATCTCAAGCGTAACTATCAACTTGCCAAAAACGTTAAGCCGGCAACAGCTCCTGCAGGTCAGCCTGCGGTAGATGACGGTCAAATGCCTGCCTATGGCGAAACGGTCACGGCGGACGGCGAAGTTATTCGCTTTATCCCCGTACAGGAGGCGTTTGAAGGCATCGATATGGGCAAGGTGCAATCCATCGAGGACAAATTTGCGGAAATTGCCAAAATGGACAAAACGCAATTTGTGGTATATGTTGCCAGACTGTTTAGCATGCAGGGTTATCAGGTAAAGCTTACGCCTGTTATGGACAACAAGGGCGTTGATATGGTTATTGAAAAATCCGGCAGATACATCGCAGTGGGTTGCGTGCTTACGGACAGATTGCTTACCTCCGATGACGTTGCTGTTATTGCAGAGGGCGCACGTTTCTATCCTGTTTCCAACACGATTGCGCTTACCAACGCCTGCTTTGATGCATCCGCAGTGGGCTTTGCCAAGGCGCATGCAATCTCGTTGGTCGACCACGACGTGCTTGCTGCCGATTTCATGGTAAAATAATCTGCACGCAGTTTTTGGGTGCGGTGAGATACCGTAATATTAAAAGATATATTATATAATATAATAAAAACCTTTATTAAAGGGCGATGTCGATTGAGTTTTCGGCATCGCCTTTTTAAGTGCTCGGATTGGTGATAGAAAAGCTGTGTCACTACGGCGGAGTGGTCTTTGGGTTGTTCGTTGTCGTCGTGAGATGGGGCGTTAGTGTTGCTAATTGCAGTCCTTGCACGGTGCGGGGCGTTTTGCGTTTTGTCTTTTGAGTATTGCGCTTGCCACAACTCCGGCAACGGCAACGGTTACTGCGGAACATATGGCAAATACAATTGGTCTTTGTGTAGCAAATCGTCCGCCTCTGTAAATGACGAGTGCCACGCAGTAAGCAGTTATCAGCTGAGTTAGCAGGGATTTCAGTCCGTCCTTAAAGCCTTGCTCGGCAAAGCTTGCAGATATCGCCGCCGCACAGGGGACAGTTAGTAGGTTGTAGGCGACAAAGGCGTATGCGCCCAATCGCGAAATGCTGTTAGGCGCATCTATTAGCAGACGTAGCGTACTGACTACTGTTTCCTTGGCGGAAATTCCGCTTAGGGTGGCAACCGTAAATTGCCAACCATAGCCACCGTCGTTAAAGCCGATAGGTACAAACACGGGCGTCAGTAGCTTGCCTATTGTAGCCAAAATGCTGTTCGAAGCGTCGTCTATTGGGTGCAGGGTAAAATCCAAACTTTTTAGCAGCCACAGCACCAGCGTTGCGGCAAGTACGCCCGTGCCCGTTTTGGCAACAAAATCTTTGCCGCGTTGCCACATTGCAAACAGCACGTCATTGAGGGGCGGAATGCGGTAAGATGGCAGCTCCATCAAAAACAGTTCTTCCTCGTCGTTTGTGCGCAGCAGCCTTATTGCAAGTCCCGCCGTGATTATGGTGGCGACGGAAAGCAGGTAAAGGCTTACGGCGACTAGTGGATTGCCGTCAAAAAAATGTGCCGTGAAAAATGCGATGATTGTTAACTTTGCCGAACAGGGGGCAAATGGCGTTAACGTTATTGTTTGCTTGCGTTCGTTTGCTTGGCGCATGGTTCGGGCGGAAGCTATTGCAGGCACGCTGCATCCAAAGCCAAGCACTATCGAAACAAAGCTTCTGCCGCTCAGTCCGATTTTGCTTAAAAGCCTATCGGTTACAAAGGCAATGCGTGCCATGTATCCGCAAAGCTCCAATGCGGCAATACAGCCGTGCAGCAACATTATCTGCGGCGCAAACCCTAACACGCTGACTACGCCTTGGATTATCCCTTCGTTTGCAAATCGTAGCCAAAAGCTATCGGGCGGCAACAGTGCACTCGTCAATGCGCCTAACAGACATGTGACGGCATTGGTGAGTGGCGTGGCTATAACGGGCGCAAGTGCGGCTATTCCGAATATTGCAAATAGCGTTAGCAATAGCGTCGGAAGTGCAAACCACTTGCTTAGCACAAACCTATCTATATTATTTGTGGCGGTGGGCTTGCTTGTGCCTGATACGGCAGTGGCGAGCAGAGCGTCGATGGCGGCGTAATCGGCAGCGATTTTTTCTGCGGCGCACTCTGTGCGGGAGCAGCCGTGGCATTTCGTTTCGTACTGCGTTTGGACGGGCGTTAGGTTCGTGCGTGCCGATGGTGAGCTTGGCGCAATGCACATTTTTTTGCATAGTTCTAACAGCTCAAGGACGCCGCCGCCACTTTTCGCCGAAATGAACACAAACGGGCAACCGAAAAAGCGCGATAATTTATCCTTATCTATAATAATGCCCTGCTTGATGGCCTCGTCCTGCAAATTTAGCGCAACAATCAGCGGCAGATTTGTCCTCGCAAGTGAAAGAGTGAGAAAAAGACTTCTCCGCAGCGCGGTACAATCGACTACGTTCACAATGATACTTGGAGGCTCGTCGAGGCAATGCAACGCGGCTTGCTCGTCGGGCGAATTGGGCTGTAGCGAATAAATCCCCGGTGTATCTATAACGGTTATGTCGTCGGCGGTGTAGCGACGGCTTTCGACCGTTACTCCTGGGCGGTTGCCCACCTGAGCGTGTAAGCCTGTCAGTTTATTGAACAGTGTGGTCTTGCCGCTGTTGGGATTGCCGAAAAGTGCAAGGGTCGGTTTGGGCGGACTGTTGTTGCAAAGTGTTGCTCGTTGGATTGGAACAGGCGGTGGCAGCGGCTGAACGGACGTGAGAGGCACAACGTCTATGCAGGCGGCGCGATCGGAGCGCAGGCAAACGGAACAACCGTTTACGGAAAGCTGCATGGGGCTGCCTAACGGAGCGGAGCGAACAACACGCACTATGGCGCCGACTGTTAAGCCGAGCTCGGTGGGGCGCAATAATTTGTCGTTTGGCAGACGCACTCTGGCAATGACGTAATCCGTGCCCAAAACGGCATTTTTTAGGGTAAAAAAATTTCTGAAAAAAGTTTGATTTTTTTTGTTAAAAACGTTTGACATTTTTCGACCTGCATAGTATTATATGTAAGCTCGCTTTTCAACAGAGCCTTTGTTTGATAAAAACAAGATATTTCAACGCCAAATAAAGCGGCTGACTGTAAAGTCTGATTTTGGAGAAAATGCTTCTCCAAAAAACGACAAAAAAAACTTTGAAAAAAGTTGTGAAAAACAGTTGACAGCAATTAAGCGTTGTGATATTATAAGTAGGCTGTTGAGAAACAGTGCCGCTGATGCGGTCGAAAGGAACATTGACAACTGCATAAAACAATATAAAGTTTAGAGTAAAAAATATTAATCGAGTGTTAATATGCAAAATCAAAAACGATTTTTGCTGCAATGACGCAGAGTTAATAAGAGAAAATTTATTCAAG
>CAZSIF010000025.1:0-18459 GCA_964607155.1 uncultured Oscillospiraceae bacterium | reverse complement strand
CTTTTTGCAAACAAAAAACCTAAACCAAACTTTATGGGTTCGATTTAGGTTTTGAATGGCGGAGGCTGAGGGATTCGAACCCCCGTGGGCTTGCACCCAAACGGTTTTCAAGACCGCCTCGTTGTGACCGCTTCGATAATCCTCCGTAATTATAAAATTGTAACAAGCTGCCGAATTTTGCCAATCTAAAGGCTTATGGCTACCACTGCCCCGCTTTGCATCATCAAAAAAATCGCATAGCAAAATATCGACTTGCACGTTTGACTTTTGCTCGCGCCACTACGTCCATACTTAAGCCGACAATCTCGTTTTGCCCCGCCCAAAATCGCGTTTGAGCACAGTATGATTGCAAGCATAACACGCAACAGAACAGCTATACTATACCACAAACGTCCGTCGCTGTCAATGCATTGGCACATAAATGTTTTTGAGAGTAAATTCTCAAAGTAAATGCAACAGTGCAATTTAGAGTTGCATTTAGTCTGAAAAAATGGGTATTGCACTTACTCTGGGAAATTTTGTGTTAAAATTATTCTGAGAAAGAACTCAGATATGAAAAACAAACACATGGCCTTAGACGACAGAATTGAAATTCAAGAATGCTTGACAAAAGGAATTTCATTCAAAAACATTGGCAAAAGAATTGGAAAAAGCGCTACCACAATTTCACGAGAGGTAAAACAACATATCCGAACGCACAGCAACGGATATACAAAAACTGATAAGCCATGTCCTCATTTGCTTAAAGCTCCGTTAACGATTTTGTTTCGCTAAACGTTTTTTTATATTCGAATTTTGGGTAAAAATTTTTTCCGTTGACTTAAGCTTTTCTTTATGCTACTTCCGACCACCGAAAAGGCAACTCCATCGGAGCATTACATAACAATAAAAGCGTTCATAAAAACGTGTCCCAACAAGCACACGTCACGGTTGCAAATCGCTTTTTTTAAGGCTTTGCTTTGACTAAAATATTATTGACAAAAAATCCAAATACATAGGAGAATAAAAAAATGAAATACAAGGAATGGACAATAATTTGGCTTGAAAATTACATAAAACCATCTTCAAAGCTAAAAACATTTGTTAGATATGACGAAATAGTTCGTCAACATTTGTTGCCAAGATTTGGCGAATATGAGATAGAAAATTTAGAAGTCATTGAAATTCAAAAATTTATAACGGATTTATTAGCAAATGGTAATAAAAAAAACGGGAAAGGACTTTCGTCGAATACGGTAAACGCTATTATTACAGTTCTTCAGGGTTCACTTGAAACGGCATTTAATGTCGGTGTTGCAAAAATATATATAGGGAAATCAATAAAACGACCAAAATTGACTGAAACAAAGGTGATGTGTTTTAATCAGATGGAACAACATAAAATTGAACAAGCCATTTTGACCGGCAAAAAAATAAAATTATATGGGGTTTTATTGTGTTTATATACAGGTTTACGTATTGGAGAACTGCTTGCATTGGAATGGAATGATATAGATTTTAAGAGTGAAGAAGTTTCAGTAAATAAAACTTGTCATGACGGAAAAAATAGCGACGGAAAATTTTGCCATATAGTAGATAAACCGAAAACAATATCTTCTACACGAATAATCCCGATTCCCAAACAAATTATTCCTTATTTAAAGGTCTTAAAAAAAGAAAATTCCGGAAAATATGTTATAGAGGGTAAAAGTGAATGCTTGTCTGTACGTTCTTATCAAAAAACATTTTCTTGTCTTTTAAAACAGTTGAATATAGACCACAAGGGGTTTCATTCATTAAGACATACATTCGCTACGCGTGCATTAGAGTGTGGAATGGACGTAAAAACATTGTCAGAAATCTTAGGACATAAAAGTCCTAATGTAACGCTAAACAGATATGTTCATTCTATGATGGAACACAAAAAAGCAATGATGGATAAAGTGGGTAAATTGTTATAAAAAAACAACAAGGATCTGCCTTGTTGCCGTTTATACACAGAATATAGTAATAGGTGTTCCAATTAAACTTTATATGCAAAATTATACGACTTTAATCGACTTTTGTCAACGGTCTGTAATGATTTTGCGCAAAACTTTTCTGCATAGTAAATTCTTCTCCAAAGTTTATTTTTTATCTTTAGGTGCACTGTAAATTGATTTTAGTTCACCTATTACTATATTAGGCGAACTAAAAAGTTTTCTAATTATCATCTATAAAAGCGATTTTAAGTATCGTAAGGTGATATGGAAATATAAAAAATATTGTAGGGAGATTGGATTTATGAGATTTGATAGTGTATTTACAGTCGAGAAAGAAATCACTAAAGAAACATTTTTACGAGAAGCTTTAATTGAAATAGCAAAATATTCGGAAACACCGATTGATGTTGTAAATTCAAAATTTGGCGAAGTGCGTGAAAGTGTAAAAGAAGTTATGTTGTGTTCCGCTCATGTTGAATCGGATTATACAGCATCTATTGGTTATGATAGGAAAGAGCAATATCAAACCACCGAAAGCAAATGGCTTACTGAAGGTACTCTGTATACTTGTCGTGGTGTAACAAAAAGAACCACTTCTTCAGGGAGTTATCAAGTTGATTGTATAAAAGAAAGAACTGTAACAGATTGGCAACCGCATAGCGGACATATCTCGGGCGATGCGGTATATGCAGAAATAAATGCGGGTGAATATACAGAGATTAATTTTGCTAAGGTTTTACAAGGTGTTAAAGACGAGAACATTATCGAAAAAGGTGAAGCGGACGTTGATGCCGATAGTTTAGAGTCTGCTAAACAAGGTTGTAGACATCGTGTTGAGGCTGGAATTAACTATCCCGGGGATCACCATAAGGATGTAAGCAGCTCGGCTACTATTACGGTGGGAGAGCTTACATGTTATAAAATGCCTTTTTATGAGGTCGAGTATACCTATAACGAAAAAAAATATAAGGTGGAAGCTTTTGCTTGCGGTAAATTAATAGTCTCCGCACAAACGCCGCCTAATGATATTGATATTGAAACTGTAGCGGAAAATGATACAAAAAAATATAAGATAGGTAAAATCGTCGGATGGATAGCCTTTGCAGGAACTTATGTTTTTTCTTGGATAATGTTCGCTAGCGGTGTATATTGGACATGGTTTATTCCAACGATTGCGCTTGTTGCGGCGACGGTTCTTCACATAGTATATAATAAAAAGTATAGTAAGCGAGTTAGAAGTTTAAAAGAAGACAATCTGAAATTAAAGCAGGCAGAATTAAAAAATGCTTTGTCAAAAGTCGGATATTCTCCTTTGACTGCAAATGAAAATGAATATTTTAATGCGGAAAAAGGCAGCAAATCTTATGCGGAAGGTCATAAGAAAAAACGTCCAACGGGTTGGACAGTTCTTGGGGCTATTTTGTCTGTCGTTTTAATTATCACTTCTTTGGTGGGCGGTAACGTTGCTAATAATAAGCGATTGCATTCGCCGGAGCAAGTGACGATTACACTTATTTCTAAAACGCAAGAATTTAAAGACGACGATTCTCGGTATACCTATGGTTGTTACTATATATATACTAAGTTCAAAATTGAGACTGACGAAATTGGTGTCGATTACATGCAATTTAAAACCACTGTAACAGATAAGAATGGTAAAGAATTGGGTTATATTACAACCTCTTTGGATAGTATGAATTTAGATGCAGGTAGTGAAAAAGTTTATGAAACGTATTTAAATGAGACACAGTTGAAAAATGATTCGTTATTCACTAGCTTGTATAATTCTAAATATAGTGAATTAACTTTCTCGTATGAGATATTATCCATTCGATTTAGTGATGGTCAATACTATCACGGATCATCTTACTAAGTACGATAAAAATGGTTTTCGATACTTTGCAATAATATTCTCTTGTGTGAACTATACTGCCAAGTAAACCATTAACAACCATTGCCACATTGCAGCGTGGCGGTGCACAAAAAAAAAGAAAGAAGGCCGATGGAGTGCCTTCTTCCTTTTTTTATGGAGTTTGAATCGGTATGAAACCAAGTTTTACATGGAGGGGGTTTATAGTCAACTGTAAGGTAGTTGGTAGAAACGTTTGTTACCATTTTTACAAACCTATATAAACCATACATAGTATAGCATTCTCAATAGTGAATGTCAATACCTATTTTTATCATTATTGGCACATTTTTTGCACAATTTTGCAAGCTGAGCACGACTTTTGACAGGTTCCGTTTTATGCCGTTGTTGCCCCTGCCAACGACGTTCAAATAAGATTTCAAAACAAACACGCTATCCGCTCGCTTAAACGCAACGACAATGGCACCAAGTGCATAGCCAAATGCAATCAACGCACGTTTCAAATGTCACAAAGTGTTTGTAAGCACGCATTAAGCGCAGTCAAACGCACCACTTTGCGCGCTTTAACAATCAAAATTGGCGCACTTGTGCAAGCTTATCTATTATTCGTCTGTCGACAAGTGCAGGGCATTCTCCGCAGTGGCACGCTTGAATTCCAAGTATTTTTGCACGCTAAGATTCTTTGCCGAGGTTTCAATATCCGACGATTCCACAAGGCTAAACACAAATCTGTGCGTTTGCACCCTGCCGCCAAAGCGCACAAGAACAGAGTCCGACGGCATAGCCACGTCTGCATAGTTAGCGCAGTAAGCATCAAACAGCTTAGTATAGTTATCCATCGTGAACCATTTGCCGTCCAGCACCTTGTTGATTGCAGCGGCAAGCATGTCCTGATACTTTGTTATGCCGCCATCGAGAACGGTTTTGGTGTACAACGGATTTGTAATATCACCCTGCGATCCAGTAGTTTGAAAAGGCGTGTATTGCGTCATGCTGTTGCCGGACGGGTTCCAATCCATGTTTGCGCCCAAACAGCGGTCGTAATCGTACGGGATAAAATATGCCTTCCCTTGCGGCGTAAAATACAAATAGTAGTTGTTCGAGTTATTACGAATGCAATCCGGATTACCCAACAAATAGTTGACCGCCTCATAACGCGTAAAATAATCCATATCCAAAACACTTTCCAACGCAGTGCAAAAATCTGACGCATTTTTGTCCTTTTGCAATATGTCCAAGAAGGCAAGCAAATCTTTGTGGTGATTGTAATCCGCCGCCGTGCGGTCGTCGTTGGTCTTTAGCGAGTAGTTAAAGCGTTGTGTGGGCGTTTCTACACCGTAGCTTTCTTTAGCATTTAGATTCGCCGGAGAAACTGCCCAAGAGCATTTATACAGGTCGCCACCACGAGTTTGCTTATCAAAATTACGCTTGATAAACGCCTTATCTATGGTTTCATACAGGTTGCCCACACCAAAATTTTGCATTTTTCCGTCCTGCTTGATTGCAATCTGCGTTAGCGTAATGTGCGGCGCAAGCACTCCGTTTGCCAAAAACATACGGTTCGCATACAACTCTCTGATATATGTTTGGTCGTAGTTTTTGTTCCACTTGTAGTATATCTTTTTCATCGTGGCAAACGTGCGGTCGTCGCGCGCATCACGAGCATCCTCGTCCGTCCAATCGGTGCGAATATCCGCTCCCCATGCGCCGTCGGCATATTCCTCGCCGTCAAACGTTTCGTTAAACGAAAACCTAAAATGCACAGGTGCATAAATGTTGCCGTTGGTGCAAAACTCTCTGCGAGATGTGTTGCCACGCATGCGCACTCCAACATCCTCGTAATAATAGCTTGTGCCGTTAACCACAATTGTTAGGTTGCACTTGCGGTATGTATCCGCTTTGGTGCTGTTGCCAGTGTTGCGATAATCAACATACGCCTCGTTGATTTTATCCAGCTCGTAACCGGAAATATCCATCTTTACGGCAACCGTGGTGTTTTCATTCCACAAATCGTAGTACAGCTGCTTTTCCTCTGCGGTAAAGTTTTTGTAAAAGCTGTCGTTTTTCATTGTAACGGCATCGCCGAACTCGTACTGTTCCTCGTCGGAATCGCCCGTTCCGCCTATCGGATCGTCCGTCGAAATATTATCGCCGTCCGTATCGCTCGGTTGCGACGGCGTTTCCTGTATTGCACATGCCGTCAATAAAAATAATACGGCTATCAGCAAAAAAATTGTAACCTTTTTCATTCAAGCTCCCTTAAACTTTTTTTAATATTATACCATAACACTTGACAAATAACAAGAGGGGCACGCAATAATATCGCAAAAAATCGCCAGTACAAAATAAATACCACCTAAACAAGTGCCGAGCTATGCAGTAACAAAACCACAAAGCCATTGCCAAACAAAAAAAAACGGATAGCCGCATTTGCCGCAACTATCCGCCCTCGCTTATTATTCGATGTTATTCCACAATTTCTGTGCTGTTTTTATCAACAACACGCTCGGTGCAATGAATTGCGAAGTACAATAGTACCCCCCCCCATCATAAGCCTTTAAACATCTTTTCATTACGCCACTGCTCCGTTACAAATTATTGTTTGCAAGCCATTATAGGTAAATTCATATCCCCCTGCCGATGTCCGCTGACTGTGTTCTTTCATTTTCACACATCAACCGTTATCGAATTTTTCCCTGCTTGTAGCAACTGTTTTACGTTTGCATATTCAAACATAACCGAAACGCCATTGGGAACTTCTATCGTAAAATCAATCGTCTTGCCATTATTTTTATAGGCAACCGACACTTTACCGCAAGGCAACTGCTCGCTACCGCGCATAAACTTAAACCTATTTGCACAGCAAGGTGCTATCACCAAATTCTTATATCCAACGCTATTGTCTTTTTGCCTTATTCCGAGCAAATACTCAAAGAAATACGTTACTACTCCGCCGAACATAGGATGGTTATGCGACCGACTGCGTTGGCTATCCCAATACTCGTGGAAAGTTGTTGCGCCGTTTTCCTTCCAATGAGCAAACCCCTGCGTTCCTTTACTCGTCAATAAATCTATAGCCAAGTCACCATCGCCGCGTTCAAAGAGAATCTTTGTTAATATTTTAGTCGCAAAAATTCCCGTATCAAAACAACCGACTTTTTTATAATAGTTGACTAAATTTAGATATGTACTACTTTTTCTAATATCGGTTGTTTCGTCCAACTCGAGGTCTACGGCATATGCATTCGAACCTTGAGCGTTCATAAAATAATTACCGTCAAAAGCATTGTAATAAGCGGCTTTTACGACTCTCTTTCTTTCCGAAATTTTTCTTTCAAATTCTGCAATATCCTCATTTTTACCGATAGCCAAAGCAATTTTTACCATCTTTTCCAAAGATTTTATTGCAAAATAAGTATTTACATATGCCGCGGGCATAAACATTTGTTGATCGAAAAAGGTCAAATCCTTATCCGGATACAACACATTCGGCGCACACCAATCGCCCAAACACCATTCGCCCTTTTTGTCGCTTGTAACTAAACCGAATTCCGAATGCTCGTCCAAATAATCTATGTAACGACACATATTGCCATAATATTTTTCAAGCAAAGTCTTGTCGCCAAAATGTTCATATAATAAATAGGGCACTTCGACTATGGCGCAACCCCAACCACCCGGTCCGCCACCGCTACGAATATAGGGCGCAGTATACTGAATGTGTCCGCTTACAACATCTTGTCCGTCGGCGATATCTTGCAACCACTTTTCATAAAAATCCTTTGCGTCAAAAATCTTTAACACGGCAGATAACGTCAACTGACCGTCGCCCGTATACCCCCTGCGTTCCAAATGCGGACAATCGGACGGATGCCCAGTATGCATATTGCATAGCATTGTGTGGACAAACGTTTGATATATCCAATTTAATATTTCGTTGTCGCACTCAAATTCTCCCGTAACGCGGATATCCGCATGCACGACTTTTACCGATATCGGCAGCGCGTCGCCTTGAATTTCAAAATATCTAAAGCCGAACCATGTAAATTCCGGCTGAACAACTCTTTCTTTTCCATCCGATACCACTGAAAAATCCATCCAATGCGTATACCTTTCGTCTAACCTGCCATCGGCAATTTCTTCGGAAAAACGAACCTTTACGACTTCGCCTTTTTTTGCCTTTATTTTTAGCACAGGATAGCCCACCGTGTTTTCTCCGCAATCAAAAAGAACGCCCGCTGTGGTATCGCAAAGCTTTTTCGGCGATATCGTTTCTATCAATTTATCTTTGGGGCAATTAGTTTTACAATATTCGGTTATTAACGGTTCAACCGAATCAGCATATTCCCACGACGAATCATCGAAACTCAAACTGCAAAAATCGCCGACTAAGTTATAGTTGTGCCGTTCCATTCCATGGAAATCATAATTTTCAATAAATGTACTGCCTATACGACAATTTTCGTTTGAAACAAAATCCACGTTTCTATCTTTTGTTTGTACCCTCAAACGATAAATCGCTTTGGGCACGCCAAAACAACGTTCCGGAGCAGTATACCAACCGCCGCCGTAAGCAATCACAATGATATTTTCACCGTCTTTCAAATATGGCGTTACATCAAAGGACGGCACATATACGCGTTGAGCCGAAAAACTCTCGCCTATCGGTTCGGATTTTTTTTCATACTCGGACGAAAGCGGCAAAAAAGTATCGGGATTAACACAAATCCCATTAATATATGCCTTAAAAAATCCCAACCCTAACGCATATAATACAGCCTTTTGCACATCTTTTACAATAAACTTATCGCGTATGGCATAAAATTCCTTTGCCGACGCATTTCTTTTGCCTATCCATTTTGCTTCACCGAAAAAATCTTTTTGCTTCATATGCCGATATTCCTATCAATTCTCATAATTTATAAAAAAGCGAACGGTATCAATCGATCCGACGTCAAATTTAATTTTTCTGTTGAAACGGCAGTTCTTGTATGCTTTATTCCGCCAAACCTTAAAGTTTCTACTGATTTATCATCGAATAATCACTCGGTTGCTAAGGTGTTGCCAATATTGTACGCGTTGTGCGTGCCGTTAACAAAAACACGGCTATCACCAAAAATATTGTAACCTTTTCATTCAAACCGCCTTAAAACTTTTTTTATTATATCATAACACTGGACAAATAACAAGAGGGCTGTGCAATAATACGGTGAAAAATCGTTAGGGCAAAACAATGCCATCGAAACAAATGCCGAGCTATGCAGTAACAAAACCATTGCCAAACAAAAATCGGATAGCCGCATATCGTATATTGCAAAAAGCCACCACAGTGAATAAATTCTTTTCTGTTTTATCACCGCATCAATATAGCAAGCGTGCCACTTACGCCGACAGCAGTGCTCTTTAACGGCATTTTAATGCTCTAAACAGCAAGCAAAAAGGACAGCTGCAAAACGCAGCCATCCCTTTTGTTGGTAGAAGTAACTATTACGGTAATGAACTGAATCACTATGAAATACTAAACAAGTAACATCCGATAATTTGCGATAAACCGCCCAAATTTACCTAAGCAAAGCTCCCTCGTGCGCCGCATTCTGTCAAGCGATATTACTCAACAAACCAATAATGCAACACCGCTATTGCCGTTGCGATAGGCTAATTATCGCACGTTATCTTTCAGTCGTCCTTTTCGGTATGAGATGAACAGGACGAGCAATACGGACAGCATCCGCAGCTACCGCCGCAATCGGACGAGTTCTTTTTGCGGAACACTCGTGCAAGCACAACGCCGCCAACAATCGCCACGCATGCGACAATCAAAAATATTTCCCAAAATCCCATATATATCCATCCTTTGCTGAGATTATCGGCACGCAACGGTTACAAGGCAATGCCCTACGCCGCTGCGCACATCAAATCGAATTAGCCGAGCTTGGTTGCCGTGCTAAGCTTTTTTGCGCTGTTTTTGTTGTAGTAGTTGATTGCAAAGCCAACAACAACTGCAACCGCCGCCCAAATGAACAGTGTCCACCAAGCTGAGCCGATTGTGTAGACAATCGCCGCCACCGTGTAACTGGACACAATCCAGAACAACAGCGTGCTATTAAAACCTTTTTTGCTTTGAAGCTCCGCCTTTGCCGTTCCCACTGCAGCAAAGCACGGAATTGTTGTCATATTAAATGCGATAAACGCCAACAGTCCGGGGACGGTGATGCCCGTAGCCTGAATCATAGCCACAACCGCATTGATGCCGTTTTCGCCACCGACGCTGCCTGCAAACGACAAATTGCCGGACGCGATAAGGCATGTTGCCAACGTTGCGAAAGTTGCAATAACGTTTTCCTTTGCGATAAGTCCGCTTACTGCCGCAAGAACGAACACCCAACCTGCCGAGCCAAGCTGACTGCCAAAGCCCAACGGAGTGAACAAGGGCTGAACAAGCTTGCTGATTCCTGCAAGAATGCTTTGGTCGATAGCTTCGTCCGCAAGGAACTCCCAACCAAACGAGAAGTGAGTGAGCACCCAAATTACTATTGTAGAAGCAACGATAATAGTAAATGCCTTTTTAACAAAGTGCTTTGCTTTATCCCACAAGTGGAGCATAAGGTTTTTGAACTGCGGAGCGTGGTACGCAGGCAACTCCATGATAAACGGGGGAGTTTCGCCTTTAAGCGATGTGCTACGCATAATCAAAACGCTCAAAATTGCTGCAACTATGCCGAGCAAATACATTCCGTAGGTGATAAGGTCGGCATTGCCGTTTACCCAAAAACGACTTACTATTGCGCCCGCAACAGCTGTAAGAATGGGCAGCTTTGCACCACAACTGAAAAACGGAATAACCCTTATGGTTGCGGTACGCTCCTTGTCGTCAGCAAGGGTACGAGTGTTTATCATTGCGGGCACGGAGCAACCAAAGCCCATAATCATAGGCATAAACGCTCTGCCGGAAAGACCAAAGCGGCGGAACATTCTATCAAGAATAAAGGCAATACGCGCCATATAACCGCTATCTTCCAAAATTGAGAAGCACAAGAACAACACAAGTATCTGCGGCAAGAAGGACATAACGGCAATCAAGCCCTCGATGATACCGTCCGAAAGCAAGCCTTTTGCCCAATCTGCCATATCCGATCCGTCGATTGCGTCCGTAACCAAACCGAACAGGTCGCCAACAATCATATCGTTCCAAATATTGTTGATAATAACGCCGGGGCTGTACAATGTTCCGTCGTAAATCGTTGCAAGCCAACGAGCACCATAAGTTAAGTCATACGACGGAACGCCCTCTGCGGCAAGCCTTTCCTCAGTAATTTCCCCTTCAAGCTTTTCGCCGTCGGCGTTGATGTAGTCGCCGTCCTCGTCCACTTCGTACACGAGATTTCCATCGTCATCAACCGATTGCAACAAGTTGCCGTTTTCGTCTTTTACCAAAAACGCCTCGTTTTCGCTAAGCGACGGCATCCAACCATCGCCAAAACCGTTGAGATACAAAAAGTTTTCCGAAAAGGTGACGTGGAAAATAAAGAACAATATCACCAAGAAAATGGGAATACCCCAAATCTTGTGCGTAAGAACTTTGTCCACCTTATCCGACTTGCTCATCTTGGTGCGGTCGTTATTTTTGCGTTTTACAACAACCGAAAAATGCTTGGATATGTATTTGTATCTGCCATCGGCAACCAGTGCTTCGTAGTCGTTACCAAAAACCTCGTCGTTGTGGGACTGTTTGAACTCATCCACCATCGAAAGCGTTTCACGGTGCATGTTGACTTCCAGCTCGTCGCCTTCAACCAACTTGACGGCGTGGAACAGCGGATTTGATACCCCCTGACCTTTAAGCGCAATGGAAACGTCGTTGATAAGATGCGAAATGGACGTTTCTGCAAGCACGGTTGAGCCCTGACGTATTTTTTTGCTTTCGTTGTACGCCTTGTCCATCAACTCTTTAAGTCCGGTTTCCTTCAAGGCAGAAATTTTAACAACGGGCACGCCCAAACGCTTTTCCAATTCACGCTCGTTTATTTCGTCACCCTGTTCGGCAACGGCGTCCATCATATTAAGTGCAATTACCATCGGCACGTCGATTTCCAAAATCTGCGTGGTAAGATATAGGTTGCGCTCAAGGTTGGTTGCGTCCACAATGTTGATAACGCAATCCGGCTTTTCGTCCAAAATGTAATTACGGGCAATAACCTCTTCGGGAGTGTACGGCGAAAGAGAATATATACCGGGCAAGTCGATTATCGCAATCGGCTCGGCGCACTTTTTGTACGTTCCCTCGCGCTTATCCACCGTTACGCCCGGCCAGTTGCCAACGTGAGCGGTAGATCCGGTAAGGCTGTTGAACAGCGTTGTTTTACCGCAATTGGGGTTACCTGCAAGAGCAAATTTTTTCATATTACTTTGTAACCTCCATATTTACACAAACTGCCTCTGTTTTACGCAAGGTCAATTCGTACCCACGCAAAGTTACTTCGATGGGATCACCGAGCGGCGCGCGTTTACGCATGTAAATTTCCGCCCCGGGAGTAATACCCATATCGAACAGACGTCTTTTGATTTTGCCTTCGCCGACAACGGATTTTACAATGCCCGTTTCGCCGATTTCAAACGTATCGAGTGTTTTCATTCTTCCTCCTTTTTTGGTCAGCCGACACACCACGTCGACTTACCGTTGTTATGTATTTTGTATCAACACTTTCTCCGCAAGAAAGCTGCCCTTGCCTGCTTGGCAATGACAGCATCGCAAAGAAAATCTTAACCTGATTTTAGCTACGCAGCGACTACGCAGCAACAAAAATCTTTGTGGACAAATTGCTATCCAAGGCAACGCGGCCGTCCTTGACCTTGCATACGACGCTACCGCCCGAAGCGTTTAGTACGGTGATGTTTCCGTTTACGACTATACCCAAGCTTTCCAGATGCTTTTTAAGTTTTTCGTCGGCAACAACCCTGATAATTCTCAAATCCGTATTGGTTGGAGCAAATACTAACGGCATAATGCCCTCCTGTTTGACAAAAAATGTGAAACTAATTTCAATTTCGGATTAATTTTACCACCTGTTGTGCGTTTTGTCAAACAAAATACGAAACAAATTTCAGCTTTTTGTTGATTTTTTTCAAAAATGTTGTATAATAGAACTAACCTATTGCAAGCGCACGGCTTACGACACAGACGGTTTTAGCAAACTGTTCACGCCGAATACTTGCCGCACGGAGAAAAAAATGAAAAACGAAATACGTCAGCCCCGACAGGAGCGGGCTATCGACAAAAAAAATCGCATAATACAAGCCGGCTACGAGCTTTTTAGCGAAATCGGCTACTACGGCACCAACACAGTGGAAATTGCCAAACGTGCGGGAGTATCGACCGGCATTGTGTACGGGTATTTTCAGGACAAGCGTGATATTTTGCTGTGTGTGCTGGATATTTATCTGCAAGAGGTTACCGAGCCTATTTACTCACTATTCCGCAATCTTGCGCAACCGCTTAACTTAAATACGCTTGCGAGCGATGTTATTGAAAAAACCATCGAACTGCACAGCAATCACGCAAATTTGCACAACACGCTACACTCGCTTTCCGCCACGGACGAAACGGTCGAGCGACGCTTTATTGCCTTGGAAGATACCATAACGAGCGGACTGACAAAACAGCTTACGGAACTTGGGGTTACGCCAAGCAATTTATCCGAACGAGTGCACCTTGCAATAAACCTTGTGCAAAGCTTTGCGCACGAATTTGTTTTTGACAAGCACGAATACCTCAACTACGAAGCAATGAAGCTGCTTGTATGTCGCACCATAGTTGGACTTTTTGACTGATGATTTTTTGCAACGTCGACAATAACAATTAAGCACGGCTTTGTCGCTGAATATTACAATTCAAGCGACAAGCCTTTACTTTTATAAGGTTCAAACCTTTTGACGCGTCCTTTATATGTTTGTTGACTTTTGCCATCATATCAAAAATTTAACGTATTATAAGGCAAAGCGAACGATAATACATCACAGACTTTTGTAAGCAATCGTTTATTGTTGACACGATAACGAAAATCTTATAAAATAATATATTATATAATTAAAAATAAACCTTTAACATAAGGATACTGCTATGAACGAGCAAACGACAGTAAACGAAATACGCAAAAAAACGGTGTTTTCCGGCGTGCAGCCGACGGGCAAAATAACGCTGGGCAATTATCTCGGTGCAATACGCAACTGGGGGCCGTTACAAGATGACTACAACTGCATCTACAGTGTTGTGGATATGCACTCCATAACAGTAACGCAGGTGCCTGCCGAGCTACGCAAAAACACAATGGATTTGCTTGCCCTATATATTGCGTGCGGAATAGATCCGCAAAAAAGTATTTTGTTTATTCAATCGCACGTCCACGCACATGCGGAGCTTTGTTGGGCGCTGGATACAATTTCCTACATCGGCGAATTGAACAGAATGACGCAATTCAAGGATAAATCAAGGAAGCACGCCGATAATATAAATATGGGGCTTATGAACTACCCCGTGCTTATGGCAGCGGACATACTTTTGTATCAAACCGACCTTGTACCCGTGGGCAAAGACCAAACTCAACATCTTGAACTGGCACGAAACCTTGCAGAACGCTTTAACAGCCGCTACTCTCCGACGTTTATCGTGCCGGACGGGCTTGTGCTAAAACAGGGCGGAAGTATCAAATCGTTGCAGGATCCCACGGCAAAAATGTCCAAAAGCGATCCCAACGAAAACGCAGTTATCACTTTGCTGGACGACGCGGACGCAATTACAAGAAAGCTAAAGCGCGCCGTTACCGACAGCGAAACGGAGGTTCGCTTTGCCGAAAGCAAGCCGGCAATATCCAATTTGCTTACCATATACAGCCTAACCAGCGGTGAAAGCATCGAGCAAGCAGAACAACGCTTTGCAGGGCAGGGCTACGGCGTATTTAAGCAAGCCGTTGCCGACGCCGTAATCGCCACCGTTGAACCCATCCAAAAAAAGCAAAAACAGTTGCTTGCGGATAAAGCGTACTTAGAGGGCATACTAAAGGACGGCGCAGAAAAAGCCGAAAGAATTGCCGATAAAACCCTATCCAAGGTATACCGCAAGCTGGGCTTTGTGCCAAAAATAAGATAATGTTCGGATACCTTAACATAAACAAACAAAAGCTAAACGACGGGCAACAAGGCTTGTGGCAAAGCTTTATGTGTCAATTATGCATATCCACCAAAAGGCTTATCGGCAACTTGCCGCGTATGTTTGTGAGCAACGATCTAAACGCCTTTAACGTGCTTTTCCACAGCGTACTGCAAAAAGATGTTGTCGTGCTGCAATCTCGCTGTGCTTCGCACCCGATAAAAAAGCGTTCGATACTGCAAACGGACGAGATTAGCGACAACCTTGCGCTATCCAACCTGCTGCTTATGCGTTGGAGTTTGTACGACGACGTTGTGGACGATAAAAAAATCAGCAAAAAAATTGCTTTGCGATTTATCTCGTCTGCATACCAAAAATGTAAAAACAAGCTTGCTGACATGGACAAAGCCATCGAATTGCGCTACGCCGAGTTGCGCAAGCTGGAAAAGGAAAAATGTGCAGTAATTGACCTTGTGGCGCACCCTTTCGCTTGTTTAACGCAAGATTTTTGCAAACTTTCGTTAGGGGAGCACACTAACGATCATATAGAAACGCTGTGTTACAATTTGGGTAAGTGGATTTACCTTATCGATGCCGTAGACGACGCCGCAGACGATTTACGCAACGCCGACTACAATCCTTTTGTGAGCTGCTATAATGCCAAAAACATGGCTGAGCTTGTGCGCAACGCCGACGAAATACAGTTTACGTTATATGCAACCCTTAACCGCATTGCGCAAAGCTTTAACGACCTAAATCTCACAAAATATCACTGCGTGCTTACCAACATTCTTTTTGACAGCATACGAGATAAAACGACAATGCTACTAAACGAGCTAAAGCAATATAAAACGGAGTAATCAATGAACTACAACGCTTACGAAATATTGGGGGTTGCATCCTCCGCAACACAAGACGAAATAACCGAACACTACAACAAGCTACGTCAACAATACCTAAAAGACCGTTTTCTCCCTGGAGAAGAGGGCGAACTTGCCGCCGAAAAACTTCAACAACTTGACGTTGCCTACCGAGATATACTTGCCGAACGTGCAGAAAGCACTCAAGCTACTTCCACGCAAGAGGATTCCAGCTACGCGGATATCCAAGAACTGTTAAAAAACGGCAGTTTGGACGACGCGCAAAAAAAGCTGGACGAACGAGTACAGCGAGATGCCGAGTGGCACTATCTGCAATCCATACTGTTCTACAAACGTAATTGGTTTTTGGAAAGCAAAAAACAGCTGGAGCTTGCATGCGAAATGGAACCGAGCAACCAACGCTATCGCCAAAGCTTGGATAAGCTTACCAAAATACTTGCATCTAACACGATAAGCCCCGATCAAATGCGCACCACTTCCCGTCCAATCGACCAAGGACCGCAAATCGGCGCCGGAAACGGAACATGCACAGGTAGCAGCTGCGTAGATTGCATGTTGTGCAACACCTGCTGTAATTGCATGCAATGTATGGGCGGTGGTTGTTAATGAACCGCACCAAGCTGATAGCCATAAGCGGCATGTGCGCCGCCGCGGCAACGTTGGCACTGCTGGCAAGCGGCTTGCCCGGAATGAATTGGTTTATGCTGATATTTGCCGTTATTGCCGCCATTGCCGTGTGCATACCGATTTTTATTGCCGATAGTCTTGTATTTTCGCTACTGACATGGTTTGTTAGCTCGATTATCGGTTTGTTGACGGGCTCGGCAAACATTGTTTATACCGCGCCGATTGCACTGTTTTTTATGCCCTGTGCAATAGTAAAAGCGTATGGCGAATCGATAAAGTTAAATGCAGAAGTACAACGCGAGCAAACGCTTGACGATCCGTTTAGCGACAAGCCGGCAAAAAAAATAGTCGAAGTGGAGCTTAGCGGAAAAACACGATTACCGATGTTTGTAAAATGGATACTCTACTACGTTTGGTTGGAAGTGGGCATTTGTTTGACACTACTTTTTACAAACCTGCTTATGCCTGCCGTTTTCGACCAAATAACGGGCGACACCCTGTTTTGGGGCTTGCTTGCGGCACTGCAACTTTTACCAATCCCCTACGACATGCTGTTACGCGGTTGTTTTGTTGCCACAAAAAAGATAATTCGAAAAGTATTTTATAAGTAAATCAAAACGTCCTGAACACACAACAGTTCGGGACGTTTTTTGTTGTAATAAAAAACAGTTCCCAAAAAGAACTGTTTTCTACAAATACTTATACTCCATCTTTAAGAAGCGTACGCCCAAAACACCGCAAAATTAGTATAATGCCAATGGCGAGCACAATCACTGCCATAATCGGCGTTGCCCACAAAATATATTCCAGCTCAAACAACTTACGAATTATAAAGATTGTGTTGTCACAAAGAACACTTTTGACGACCTAATGTACCACATAATGGCATTTAATGTGCGTAATTGTCGCTTATTATTTTATCTCTTGTGAAGTAGCAAGGGCAACAAAACGTTCGTTACGGTTGTTAACCGCACAATAAAAATGATACACCGTGCCTTGGTGCGACAAAACCCATTGCTTATGCGCATAGACATTTTCCCAATCATACTCACTTTGAACCAACGGCGCACCGCCCCATTTTGTCCAGTGAACAAGGTCGTCCGAAACGGCAAATGTATTCCATGCTTTGTTTGACGCTCCGTCGTAGATAAAATACAGCATGACGTATAAGTCATCCATCACTATTATTTGCGGATCGCCGTTTATGCGTATGCTCGGCTCGCACTCGCCTACAGATATTATCGCTCTATCCAAATAACGACTCCAAACAAATCCATCGTCCGAAACAGCCAAAAAAATACTTTCACGACCATCGGCACGTTTTGCGTTATAAGCGCAAACGTACTTGTGCCCCAATGTCTGTTTTTCGTCAACAAACATATCTGCCTTGTACAAAGTTGCAGATTCCTCCGTCCGACAATCGGCATCCAACGTTGTGAAAATAGGCTCTTTTTGTTTGTGATAGCTACTTAAATCTTTTATGTTTGTGCAAGTGGCAAGCCCCATCCACAACGGATCTGTTTCGTACCCCGTGCGAGAACCACCCAAGTACGCAAACAAATACTTTCCATCAACAGCGCGTATTTCGTTGCTGCCGCCAAATTCATTATCAATAAGTTGCGCATAGCCGCCCGTCTGAGCCGAATCCCAACCGTTGTGTTCGGTAAGAATATACCCAACATCATTCCAGTCCAAAAGATTATGCGAACAAAGCAATCTTGTTTTGTAGCCAGTAAGGCACTTGTCGTCAATTTCCACACAAGTCATATAAAACAAATCGTCATGCCGAAACACAACCGGACTGTCGTAGTAATATCCTTCGTTTTTTAGCACTGCACCGTACTTATACGGCGTTTTTAGCTTTTCATAAATTGCATTTAACTTTTCTTGATTTACCATAATACTTCCCTCTATAAATTTACTAAGGTTTCTGGATGTGAAAAAACTAATTTAATATCTTTCTTTGGATTCATCAAC
>CAZSIF010000024.1:0-21417 GCA_964607155.1 uncultured Oscillospiraceae bacterium | reverse complement strand
CAGCGGGAACATGATGTTTTGCTTTACCGTCATGTGCGGATACAGCGCATAGTTTTGGAACACAAGACCTACGCCTCTGTTTTCCGGAGTGAGCTCGGTAACATCCTCATCGCCGAAAAAGATCTGCCCGCTCGTGGGCTTTTGCAGACCGCAAATCATGTACAGTGTGGTACTTTTACCACAGCCTGACGGACCGAGCAGACCGATAAGCTTGCCATCGGGAATTTCAAAATTGAATTTGTTGACAGCAATTACCTCTTGACTTTTGTCCTGCCTGCCTTGAAAGATTTTGGTCAAATCCTTTAAGATAACTTTCATAACCGTATGTCCTTCCTTAAATAATTTTCGTAATAAAACATGTTACGCAAAAGCTGCGCAAAAAACAAAAAAGTCAAAGCGAGCCTTGACTTTTAAGTAGTCAGGGTTACTCGTCCTCTTCCGGAAAGGCGATATTCGCCGCCAAATCCAGTCCCAAAAACGGAACCGATACAAATGCAACGACAAGCGGAATAGTCACCGCTGCGCTTGCAGCTGCCTGCTTGGCGGGCTCAACCTCAATATAAGGAGAACAACCCTTAGATATAAATATGATAGCAATAAGTCCTATACAAAGAGCGACTGCCACGCCCTTAAGAATAAGCATGATAAGCTTTTTTTCCTTAAAGCTTGCAGAAAACAAACCGCAAATTCCGCTACCGAAAGCCAAAATGCTTACAAGTAACAGCCACGTTGCGGTGTTGCCAAACTTTAGGTCGGTCAAAACAAGATAAAGCAAGCCTGCCACGATAACGGCAAGGTTGCCCACATAAAAGAAAATTGTCTTGAGCAATTTTAGCAGTTTTTGATCCATGATACGCCTCCCGCTGAGGTAATTTTATTTAAGGCGCACTAACGCACCCTATAACGCCCTACCGAGCCGATAAAGCAATCAATACTTTGCATTAGATGCCTTTTCCTGCGCGATACGCTCCTTGTATTCCACCAGCGCACGCTCCGATTCAAACACCATTTGCGTTGATAAATCCACCGGCACCGCACTTGCAAGAAGGTCGTGGATAAGACAGCGATTTTTATTAACTATAAGCAACGTAAGCTGCGCAACCAACACACCGAGAATAAGCACCAAGCCCAAAAACGGCGCAATGTTGAACATTATCAAAAACAACCCCAACACAGGCAACATCGTTTCGACAGCAAACTTGCCCAAAATAGAAAGCACAAACAGCGACTGAGGCGCCAAACGCACGCAGTTAAGCTGCACCACACCTATTTTGAATATCTTTTTGCCAACGGTCTGTCCGTTTTTAAAAATAAGCGGAACGATAAACTCTAACAGCAAAAAAGCCACGAACAAACCAACGGAAATCATCATTATCGACAACGACCACATCATAACGTACGAATCGCCACAACGCTTCATAACCTCGTTATACGCATCTATATATCGACTGTAATCCGCTTGGCTGTACTTTTCTTCCGCCTCGGTTTGTGAAAGCGAAAGATCTACGCTGTATTCCTTGGAAACGACCTCGATTGTGTCCTGCACCTCGTTATAGTACTTGTCATAGTCGGTAATAACAGATACCAAATACGCCACGCCGACAGTAACGATGACCGCCAAAATGAAATCCAACAGGAAAGCGGAAAAGCGTTTTAATAAGCTTGCCTTTTGAATATCATAAATCACCGCTTGTACACCTCACTTGCCGACACATTTTAATTGAGAATATTAGCGAATATAATATATATTACTAAAACCTATCGCTCGGCATTCTCATACCTACTGTATCATACCATATTTCAAAAATTCTTTCAACATATTTTGACAAGATTTATGCCGAAAAAAAGCAAAATTTATTTCTATAAGCCCGCAAAACCGCTTTTATACCGTCAAGCGCAAAAACATTTGCGAGCTTTTTTATTATACAACATATTCGTTCGCAAAAAAGTCAAGCCCTGCATTACGCGCAAGACTTGACTTAATTCATCATAAAACCGTGTCCATCGGTATTCTATGCCGCAAAACGATACTTATCTGCAACAAGTTCCGACGGAAGCAATGCCCACACCGCTTGTGCGGACGATGTGTAGTAATCGTCGTTAAAAGTCACATTATTCCCAAGTTGATCACGCGCTCCACGAGGGTTCGACAGTTCATACTCGCTCACGTCAATCGTTTGCACTTTAGTCAAAAAGTCGCGAGTAATCTCCCGATAATTGTAAAATGACACTCCGTTTTTTGCCAAAGCAATGGGCTGCCGACCGTTTTTGAACGCCGAGGGCAATTTATCGTACTCACGATAGTTATTTTGATGGAACAATACATAATCGATAACGGCAACTTTATATATCTCGTTAGGCTTAAACGCCTCACCATTTACACGCCAAACATAGTTGTCTCTGCCGACTTTGATTAATTCGCTTCCAGTAACCTCTGCAACATAAATAATGTTATCAAACGGGATAGCTTGATACAACTTTTCATAAGTTATTGTACCGGAATAAATATCGCTGCGCGTCTGATTGCAAATGGCAATATCCACCTCGTAGCCACAATCCATTGCGTATTCCGCTATAGCGCAACATACCAATGTAGGCATCGAGTTTGTTTTGCCGAGCGTCCCATTTACAGTAGCCAACTGCGTTTGAGCAAGCGCATCCGTTTCCTTTGCATACTCGGCAACGATATTGGCAACTGCGGCATCGCTTTGCCAAGAGGACTTGTAGCTTATAACACCGTAATCGCTTGTGCCAACGGTACCGTTCTTTATCGTCAACTTAATATATGAAATATTGGAGCCGTAACTTCCACCTTGAACATAAGGCACACCGTTGCTAAGTGTATCCTCCGTTTGGTGCGTATGCGCACAAAAAACAGCATCGACGTAATTTTCAACATCACTACCGACAAGCACGGACTGAGGTGCGTGAAGGCTCACCACGACAACATGGCAGCCCTCCTCGTCACGAAGCTTTTCCGCCAAGGGGGGAATTATTTCCTTGGGATCCTTGAAACCTATTGTTTGCACGAGGTTGGAGGATATCGACGTGATTTGATCTTTACCGATAACACCGATAATGCCCACCTTTACACCGTTCGGCAAAGTTACTGTTACATACTCTTTGGCAAGGTCCGAGGCAAAATCGCCCCATTCTCTTGTTTGTGCATTCCAGTTATATATGTTTGCGCCCAAAAACGGCGTGGTCGAGTTTGCCGATAGCTCACGCATTGCATCCAAGCCCCAATCGAACTCGTGATTACCGTAAGTAAAACTATCAAAGCCGATTTCGTCCATGCAATCGCTGAGCAAATTACCGTAATTATAGTTTGAAGCCAACGAACCTTGGAACATATCGCCGGAATTGATAAGCACAGTATTTGCGTTATTTTGCTTCAACCCCTTTAGATAATTTGCCGTCTGTGCAATACGCTCCACTTTGCCGTGAAAATCGTTTATGGCATACAAATTAACCTGTGCGTTCTCTATAATAGTAGGTATTTTTGCCGTTTTTGTGTACCCACAGGAGCAAATTGCTTTCTTTTCCCCCTGCGAGCTTGTTGTAGCAGGCGTTATCACTGCCCACTCGCCGAATTGATGTTTGGCCTTTGTCGTTTCTCCGCAAGCGCACGCAAGCCAATGATACTGATTGTCAAATTTCTCCGTTTCATTAAAAGCATGCACATGCTTGACGCAAGGTATTATTTGAGTGTATTTATTGTTGCATACCGCGCAAACGGTTTCCTGTAAGCCCGTAGCCGTTTCTGTAGCTGGCGTTACTATAGTCCACTGCGTAGCCGTGTGTATTTCGGCAAATGTTTTACCGCAAGAACAAGTCAGCCAATGGTTATCGTTATCAAAAGAATACTCGCCCGTATATGCGTGGGAGTGCTCAAGCTTACTTGTTTTTTCTTGAATAGTATTTCCGCAAACCTCACAAACAGCTTGTCTCAAGCCCTCCGCAAACTCGGTTGCGGGAATTATCTCCACCCACTGCCCAAGACTATGAGCTTCCTTTTTGATTTCACCGCAAACACATGTTTTCCAGTGACTAACATTATCGAACAAATACTCGCCTTCAAAGGAATGTTGCTCGTGCCCTAAGGCAGGAATTGATTGATATTGCGAATAACCACACTCGCAATAAACACGCTTTACTCCGACCTGCAAATCGCTTGGGGCAAAAACAACCTCCTCTTGCAAAGTGTGCGACTCAAGATTTCTTTCTCCGCAATAGCAAGCGCGCCAGTGATTTTGTTCGTCGTAGCTATACGACGACGAATACTTGTGAATATGCTCGGATTCGCACGCAAGCAAAGTCGAAAGGCATGCCGCAAACAGCAATAATAAAGCCAAAATAAAATATTTGCGTTTCATTAGTTTCCTCCAAAGTGACAATAACATTGTTTTAACAACGTAAAGCGGTACTTTTTGCGAGTAATATCGTTTACAGGCTATTTATCAAAAAAAAATCCGCATCAATTAGTTACTACCGTCAAAAATCGAAGCAACCAATACAAAAAAAACTCAACATACGGGCAACGTTTCGTCTGTACAAAGCCACTACAACACGAACACAGCTTGTTTGTTTTTAGGTGTGGCTTATTTCAATTTATCCATTACGCGGCAAAATTCTATGCCAAAACGACGGTCGGCACACTCGGTAGCAAAAGCCGCTGAAGCAACGAAATCGGCAGCAGAACGCGTTGCGTACTCAAGCGTTTTGCCATTCAACAGCTGCCCGAGCAACACGGAGCTAAACACGTCGCCCGTTCCGGAATAGCCAATTTCCACACGGTCGTTAACAACCGTATGCACACTTTTGCCATCATAGACTAAATTGTAAATTTTATTGCGCCACACAACGCCCGTGACAACCGCCGATTTAGCACAACTTGATTGCAAAATATTGCCCAACAAGTTGCAGCATTGCTCGATATAATCGTCATGCTCGGATAACGATACCACACTTTCGTAGCTAACGTCGCACAGCAGACAAGCCTCGGTAAGATTGGGCGTAATAACGTCCGCACAGGATGCCAATCTTTTAACGGAGCCGACATACTCCATATCAAAAACCGGATACAACTTGCCGTTATCGCCGAGTATAGGATCCACCAACACAAAAGGCTTTGTGCCAATAAAGCAAGTTAAAAAGTCAAAAATGTCATCCACAACGCTTTTTGTGTTGCAAAAACCCACCAGAACCGCTTGCGGCATTCGTCCACGCACGATATCCGCAGCAAAAGTGCGAACAACATTGTTTGCAACAACTGTGTAACTTTCAAAGCCTGTTTGGCGCGAATACACCGCCGTCGGCACAGGCATGCAATAATGCCCGAGCATTGTAAGCACGGGCAGATTTGCCGCAAGTGAGCAGTTGCCCGCACCAGATATATCGTTAAAAATAAGTATATTTTTCATATTAAATCACAAAACGCCTACCGCGCAACAAACAGTGCGCAACGCCGCTTATGCAATCTCTTCTCGCAACGAGGTGAGCAGCGATATCGGCAACAACTTGAATGTTCCCAAAACAGATAACCCAACAACCACACCGGCAACAACACCAAGCAACCCCAAATAAGGCAAATACACAAGCATTTGCGGCGTGCTGCTGATAGCGCAATACACAATGCATTGAGTCACGTTGTGCACAACCGCGCTCGCCACCGAAATAGCCACAAGGCTCACCCTTGGATACGCAAGTCCTTTCAAACAAGCTGCAACCAGCACGGACATTAGCCCCGCCGTAAGGCTGTACACAAACGAAGAAAAGTTGCCCGCAACAAGGCTGCCAACGACAATTCGCGCCACAGCAACCACAATGCCTTCTGCCGTGCCAAGCCAAAACAGCGCCAGCATCGAAAAAACATTTGATAGTCCCATTTTTGCTCCGGGCAAAAACAGCGGCGGAAAAAGCCCCTCGATCATAAACATTAGGGTAGCCATTGCTGCAAGCACGGCAAGCACAGTTATTTTTTTGATTGAAAAACGCTTACCCACTACCGTCACCACCGCATTAGTTAAAGCAAACCTCGCACCACATATTGTTATTTGGTTACAATTTTAAGTCCGTTGGGCACACACACAATAGCACGCCCGATTTTGGTTAAGGGCGAAAATGCACGAACGCAGTCCTGACCGAAACCGCAGCGAGAGTCTACCATTTTTACAGTTACGTCTCCGTCGCGACAAATTTCCAAAACGTTAAACGCACCATCTGCCGCAGTAAACGTTACAACCAAGATCAACCCGTTTTCCTGCACAGATACAGTCCAATCCTCCAAAGGATACGTTTTCCACTTGTTCTGCGACACATTATACACAAAAATGTCCTGCCCACTCACCTCGTCAGTTGCCACTACGGAAGTAATTTCTTCTGAGTCGAACGGCACAACAAGCAACGCACAAATAAGCACACAAATAATAAGATATAATACGGCATCAGCACGCTTAAATGGTTTATCCGCTTTAAGCACAATAATGTCGATTTTTTTATTGACGTCACGCATTTTTGCCTTAAAAGCGACATTAACAGCGATTAAAACCACAACAGCGGCACATATAATCACAAAAACTATCGTTGACACATTTGCAGACGTCGGAGCTTTCGCATTAACGTACTCATATTTACCATCGGCTTTTACAAGCGACACCGCGTACTCGTTGAGCGTGCAACCATCGCATTCGCGCATGACATTTACCGTCGAAAGAAGCTGTTTTGTGCCGTCGAGCGTTTGATAAACCGCAACAACCTGTACTCCGTTAGACAAGGCAGCATCACCGTTAACAAAATCCACTATGTAATCCTTGCCGCCAACCGCAAGTGCCGTTGCTAAACAATCCGCATATGCAGCCAAACGACCATCACAAATTACAGTTACGCTTTTTATGCCGTTATTTATCGGTCTGCCATCCGTGCTTATAATGTGAGAAAACTCCTGCCCGTCTGTAACATATCTGCGCTGATACGTTCCGCTTGTGGCAAGCGTTTTGCACGACAGCTCCACTTTGCCAAGCACAGCCGTTTGGTCAAACGGATCGGTAACGGAAATATTATGCGTCGTCCCGTTAAAGCCATTACCACAAGCTACGCTACTGCCGCCAACATTGACTATATAATCGGTTATACCCTCGCCCTCGATTAGCTGCGCAATACAATCACACGCATATCCCTTGGCAACACCACCCAAATCGAGCCACACCTGATACTCCGTGCCGCCCACCGTTACAGACGGTACGTTTTTAGTAACGTAGTACCTATCGCCATCTTGATTTAGCACAACTCCGCTATCGAAATTTGTAAAATCTTGATTGCAAAATGCCTCTACCAACTCATCACTTGGTAACGGATACGATGAGGCTTGGTAATCAAAGACTCTATCGTAGAGCTGCGGATGCTGCAAATATGTGCCGTTTGTGAACCTCGATGAAAAGCCCCACAAATCCACCGCACGAAAAAGCAACGGATTATAGTTACCATCAGTTGCAAAATACAGCTGCTTTGCAATGGTCAACATTTGATAACCGCAACGAGAAATCTCCGTGGACTGCCCGCACAAAAGTTCGTTAAAGTTTGCCACATCTGAGCCCGCAAGCAGCACGTCCGCCGCACGTTCGATTTCGCCAAGCACATCGCTTATGTGACCAAAAAGGCTGTTTAAGCGGGCATTTTGCGGATTTAAGACGTCATTATTGGCAAAATCGCATTTGATGTCCTCGGAAAAATACACATCAACGTACACCGCAATATTGCTCTCGCCGAAAAACGTCCCGTACATTCTTGCGCCGACAATGTTTGAATCCAACCGTATGGGAACAATTTCGTACCCGTCAAACTCTTCAGCGAATGCCTCGTGCGGAATTGGGTTACACCAACATGCAAACAGCATGCAAACGGCTATGCATATTAAAATGACGTTTTTTTTCATCACAGCCACCAACTTGCCCCCAAATGTTGTTCTTGCACAACAAGCTCGTTTATCAGAACGCCGCTCTACCCCGAGACAAAAAACACGGTTAATAGAATTCTTACTATAATATTTTATCACTAAGCTTCACTTTTGGCAACCATATTACACGTCAACGTGCTTTAACGCGCCCCAACGCTATCAATCCCCAGCAACGACATAGCACATAATCACAACACACCACTCCCACACAATACCATCCTACGCATATGCATTCGTTTTTTGTGGCATACTTTATATATGAAAAAGCCATCCGCCGCCTACTCCGTTGTACTTTTGGTAATACTGTTTGCCGCCGCATTGCTTGGAATTTTGCACACGGTTCCGCCGCAGACCACAACTGCATTCAAGCGAACTGCCAGCGGCGAGTGCGTCCAAACAATGATACCATCCGCACAAACGGAGGTTGCATTGCCCGTAATAATGTACCACAGTATGCTAAAAAGCAAGCAAGGCAAATATATTGTTTCTCCAACACAATTTGAAAATGACCTTGTTGCTCTGCAAAAAGAGGGATATGTCACTGTGACTTGCCAACAGCTTGTTGATTTTGTGTACGGCGACGGCGATCTACCACAAAAACCCATTTTAATAACACTGGACGACGGACACTACAACAACGCTTACTACGCCGTGCCAATTCTCAAAAAGCACAACGCCCATGCAATAATTAATATTGTTGGTCAATTTTCGCAACACAGCACACAATCTGGCGATGCGCACAACCCGAACTACTCCCACCTGACATGGGATGATATAGCCGAGCTTGCACAAAGCGGTAATATCGAAATAGGAAACCACACCTATGCAATGCACGCATTTACGCCGCGTTACGGAGTGGCTCGTTTGAACAACGAACCCGACGAGCAATACGAACAAGCACTTACTGCCGATATAGGCAAACTGCAGCGCATTTTACTGGAACGCTCGGGCATCAACTGCATTGCCTTTGCTTATCCTTTCGGCAAATACAACGCCATTTCCGAAAAAATTATCATAAAAATGGGCTTTAAGCTAACGTTCACTTGCAACGAGGGGGTTAACACTATAGTGCGCGGCAAGCCACAATCACTAACGTTACTAAAAAGAATAAACCGTAGCGGTTTTTACGACACGAACACCGTACTCGAAAAAATCAAAATGTCATCTAACACTCCGCATTGTGCCAATTATAGCCGCTAAAATACCCACTTTAATCGCTTAAATATGCAATATTGACACGCAATATTCTTACTTACTATCAAAATGTTTAAGTCGCACCATGCAAAGTAGCCGGACGTTCAATGCGTACACACAACAAAAAAAACGCGAGCGTTTGTAACAAAACGCTCACGTTATTGGTTTATTGAATTGTATACGCCCAAGGACGCATCGACTTAGTATGCACGGGCAACAAGTGTAACTTTCAGGTTATCCGACCTTTTGCCACAAATCGAGCATACATCCGCAAAAGCAGGCTCATCCAACATCACACGAACAGTCGCCTGATATTTTTCTTTGATAAGCGCTTCATCCTCAGGATTTTGGTCCCACATAATCTTGGCAAAGCATCCACTATCCAATGCTTCACGCAGCTCGTCCATATTATGCGCAAGCTTTACATGCGAATCGCGGAAGGCAAGCGCCTTTTGATACATGTGCGTTTGAATTTCGTCCAGCAATGCCAAAACGGAATCTGCAACGGAATCAAGCGGCATCGTTTGCTTTTCCAAAGTATCCCTGCGAGAGTAGGTTGCCACGCCATTTTCGATATCGCGCGGGCCAATCTCCAAGCGAACAGGCACGCCTTTCATTTCCCACTCGTTAAACTTCCAACCGGGCGATTGATCCCTAACGTCAAGCTCCACTCTTACACCAACCTTGCGCAGCGCTTCTGCAACCTCAGTAGCTTTTTCCGTAACGCCTGCCTTGTGGGCAGCAACGGGAATTACCACGCATTGCACCGGCGCAACTCTGGGAGGCAACACCAAGCCGCGTTGATCGCCATGCGCCATAATCAAGCCACCGATAAGCCTTGTGGACACACCCCAGCTTGTTTGCCAAACGTATTTGTGCGTTCCGTCCTTATCCAAATATTGTATATCGTACGCCTTGGAAAACTTTTGACCAAAGTGATGGCTTGTGCCTGCCTGCAGCGATTTGCCATCCAGCATCATGGCCTCCATGCCGTAAGTTTCCTCCGCACCGGCAAACTTTTCCTTTTCGCTCTTTTGTCCGATAAATGTAGGCATTGCCAAAACGTCGCGAGCAAAATCGTGATAAAGGTGCAGCATATCGACCGTTTCCTTGACGGACTCTTCACGAGTGGCATGGATAGTGTGCCCTTCCTGCCACAAAAACTCCGAAGTACGCAAAAACGGACGAGTTGTTTTTTCCCAACGCACAACGTTTGCCCATTGATTTATTTTGAGGGGCAAATCACGATAGCTGTTTATCCATTTGCTGTACATCGTACTGAATATAGTTTCGCTCGTAGGGCGAATAACGCACGGTTCGGCAAGCTTTTCGCCGCCGGCAACGGTAACGATTGCAACCTCGGGCGCAAACCCCTCAACGTGCTCCGCTTCCTTTTTTAGCAGACTTTCAGGAATAAGCACCGGAAAATACGCATTTTGATGTCCCGTAGCCTTAAAGCGAGCGTCCAGCTCCTTTTGAATATTTTCCCAAATTGCATAGCCGTACGGACGAATAACCATTGTGCCCTTGATAGGACCGTAATCCACAAGCTGCGTTTTGATAACCACATCGGTATACCATTGAGTAAAATCCGTTTCGATATCGGCAATTTCCTTAACAAACTGTTTTTCTGCCATATTATCCTCCGTTGGCAAAATAAAAATTCACAAATAAAAACGCAGAAAGCACCATTTGCGCCCATCTGCGTTTTTAAGTATAATGCAAATGCAATATTTTGTCAACAAATAAGCCTTGCAAAACGAAAATCGTTTGCGCCGACGCACTGCGCAGACACACCGCAATCCACTTTCGACAACCGTCAGTCCGTGGTCGCTTGAGATAAACACTTTGCCTCAAAACGTACCCTTGCGCTACGATTGACCTTACACAGCGGAACAAACGCGACGCTAAACATCACCAAATTGCACACAACGTGCACAACATAAAAGACTATTCCCCTTGCGTAGAGTACGGCAAAGCGATACCAAAAATCGGAGATAACCCACTTAAAGCCCTGCGTTGACGAAAAAGCCAAAACGGTGTCCACTATCGACGTCATAACCCCGAATAAAGCGGTAAATACGACGGCGGTAAGCGTAGCGACAAACACCTCCACTCGTACGCGAGAAAAACTGATTTTGCCCAAAAGCGAATACACGACGGCAATCAGCGGAAAGTGTATAAAATATTCTATCACCCAAGTGTTAAATCCAAAAATGGGTATTTGCACCAAAATTGTGACGACTGTGACAGGCAAAGCCATGCCAAGCCCCCAAGTATAAGCAATCACCGCCGTAAGAACGGTTACCACCTCTACGTTAGGAATTGCCGCCAATGCCATTTTTCCGCCAACAATAACAGCAGAAAACATCGCCGCCAAAGCAATGTATCCTGTCGTGTTTTTTGCCAAATGCGCTTTCAACTCAATACGACTCCACTACAAACAGCACCTTGAGCCCGTCCACAAGCTTCAAGCCGGAAACGCCCACGCCGCTATAATAATAGGTTGTGCCGTCTATGGTTTTATCCGCCAGACAGTAAGCCGAAGTATCCTTGTATTGCGCGTCCGACACGAACAGCGCAACATACTGCCTTTCGCCAAGCTCCAATCCACCCATCGTGGAAATAAACGCGCCGTAGCCGCTAAACGTACCCGTATAGGTAAAATCCGAGTTTTGTGATGCCAGATACTCCATTGCGTCCAGCACGTTGTTGTTTGTGTACATTTTTGCAGTCTGCAAATCGACCGTGTAAGCTTTATCGCCAACGGTGAGCGTAACGGTTCCGGTTAAGGGCATGTCCTCGCATGCAACCAAAACGGACACAGCGCACACCATCAGGCAGACGGTCAACAGCAGAGCAAATAGTCTTCTGTTTTTCATAAGTCCATTTCTCCTATAATATTTTCAATCGCCCTTGCGTTATATTCTGTAAAACCGCTCCGCCCTTGTCCGCACGCCTGCACCGTCGCCACAAAGCACACCGCACGACAAAAAGGAGCATGTCTTTACATCGAAGATACGCTCGGAAATAAGACGAGAAGTGGGCATTCGGGCTTGTAGCGTTACGCAATTAAATCGTACACTCTTACCGTAGCGGGACTGTCAATGGCTTTCACATTGTTCCCCCAAACAACAACCATATGGTTGCTATTCGTCGCTCCGCAGTGCGTGCAACGTCAGCTCGCTTTATTTGATTGTGTTAGTATTGTACACCCTTGCATGTTTTTTGGCAACAATACCTGCGATAAAAGTAAAAAAAGCTCTGCAACAAGCTTAGTTGCAGAGCCCTTAATTTGACATATTTTGTTAATACAATTACTCCTCAGTTGCGGCATCCTTGAGCGTGATATCCGCAGAGGTCGTATTTGTTTTGCCATCCAGCCTTACCACAGAAATCGAGCCGCTTGCAGGCGTGAACACATAGTTGCCCACAATCTTAGCTACAGACCAACCAGCCGTAGATGTGGACAAGCCGCTTGCTACGATTGTGCCGCTATCGCCGGTTGTCCAATCGGCAAGTTTGATGTGATAAGTAAAGCCGTTGGACGTATAGGTGAGGATGTCACCTTGGATACTGTTAAGCGTAATGGATTGGTCGTTTTGCTCAAGGTTGAGTAAGTTTTCAATTTTAGGCTCGTTTTTGCTACTATCCCACGTTACGCGACGGATTGTGTACACAGTCTTGCCGGACATTGTATCGGTACCGACGTAATACGCTTCGTTCTTTCTGCAATAATATGTATCTGCAGGAGCAAGGGGCATCAAAAGCTTGCCGCTTTCGCTATCGGTTGCGTAATAAACGTTGTTATCGGTATAGCTGCTATTGCTATCCGCTTGCGTATAGTAAACGTAGCCGTTGTTAACAGAGGTGATAGTCTTGGTTTTGTGGTTATGTCCTTCGTGACCACCTTCCTCGACATTTTCAACAAGCACCTTTTCTGCATCGGCGCCTGCAACAAAGTGGCAGATTGAGCCGTCCTCGTCATTGTAGAACACGCCCGTGCCGATAACGCTTGTGCCGTCATCTACAAGGTCAAATTTGACATTAGATACGCTTTTGTTAACGCGTACAATGCCAGTGGGAACCGTTTCAGCAGATGCCAACGCAGCGGTAAGCTCAACCTTAGCACCTAATTTAATGCTGTACAATGCGCTATTGGCAACAACCGTTGCGTATACAGCGGAATTAACTTGCGACAGCATTACCTGTGCGGAGTTGCTTTCGATGATGGCGTGCGTTTGCTTGTCGCTACCATCAAGCTTGTAACTGTTAAGGCACAGCTGGCTTGCAAGAGACGCACCGCCTGCGGTAAGCGCATCGTTGGGAGTGAGCATATACAACCTGTCGTTAAAGATATAGATACCGTTCAAGCTGGTTGTGCTTGTGTTTGCGGAATAGTAGAAGTTAGGAACGATAACCTCCGCATGCTCGCGAATACCATTGGAAATTTCCTCGGCGATTTGCGTGGATTTTTTATCCTCCGCCTTGGTGATATCGATAAGCTTATCCAACTCAGCTATCTTGATGCGAACAACTTCGCCAATTCTGTACACGTTGGTGTAGGTGTTTGCCGCCGTCGAATCGCTTTGGTAGCCGTTAACGTAATAAATATAGTCGCCGTACTTAACCGCAACGCCGCCGTTACTCTCAACACTGTTGCCGCCGATACCTTCGGTTGCAACGGGTTCAAAGGTCTTTGCGGAGCTACACGCGGAAAGAACCACGCCAAGCGCAAGGCACAAAGCCACAAGAACAATAATTGCTTTTTTTGTCGATTTGTTATTGAACATTTTTACTAAACTCCTTATGTAGATACTACATACGGCTTTTATTATACTTCATATTCAACAAAAATGCAACAATTTTACCATATTTTGCCCGATATCTTTTTGAATCGATTCCGCCATCACAAGAGTGCGTTTTGCCATCAAATCTACCGCAAAACGCGCAACGGAGCAGCAGAACGGTCAAATTAAAAAAGATTTATTTATTCACGTCAGTGCCATTAAAAGCAATTAAAGTACAGTTAATATGCTATTAAATTGTTTTTATGGGCACAACTACTCAAACGCGCATTTTTATGACTCTCAAACATTCCCCCAGAGCAAGCACGCTTTGTCAAACAAAAAAACTCAACCAAACGCAAAAACTCACCATATGCACACTCGATAAAAAATACCGTCGAAGCGCAATGGCATCGACGGCAACCAATCACACGGGCTTTTGCAAGGTTGTAATTTGCCCAGTATCCGCATCTTGAAAAAGCATCCAAAACGATACTGGGGAACTTTCCACATAAGTAAAGTCCTTATCGAAAAAGCCATCCCTTTCGGCAGGCAATCCATAGCATATATATCGAGCCTTGCCGTCCTTTTGCAAAACGCCAAAAACAAAATATTTTTCTGTTGAAGGAAAATCTATGCGGACAAAAAATGATTCCGAATACTTTTTAACCAACGGATAATAGGGCGGAAACTCAACAAAAAGCCTACCGATTTCCTTTTTGACGCGCTGATAATATTCCGTTTGAGTGCCTGCAGCGTAAAACTTTTCGAACGCGTCGCTATAGTCGCTGACGCTTTTATATCGATTGCTCGCCTGCACCTTAAGATTTTTGCAATCTATTCCGTCGTAATAATCCGACGTGCTTGCAACAAATTTTTCATACTGCGTAAGCGGCGGTTGCTCCTCCGACCGTGCCGACGTTGCCGCCACCGCCTCACCAATAAGCCCCTCGGCTTGTCTAATCAAATCGTCGCACAAACATGCATCGCCCAAATAGGATCGCGCGACCTCAAAACACCGCTGTTCCCGCTTAACAAGCACACAGCCGATATTTTCCAGCACCTGCCTGTCCACGGAAAACACCTGATTGTTAAGCGTATCCAGCCTTTTTACAAAAATATTGCGGCAAAAGGAAATCAACAACCACCACTCGCCTGCCGCTGCAGTATCGGCATTGGCGACAAACGTCGTCACCGTGGTTTGCTCAGGCACGCCGTTTACCAATTTTACCATACCGCACAACTCCTTGCCACGCTCGGCAAAGCGCCTGTCAGTTTGCTGTAAAATTAAAATACGCTTACAGTACATATCGTCCTCCGCATGCCAAGGCACTCAACCATTGTATAAACGGCAAAGCACGCCTACGCATTGCGAATACAATATACACCACAAGCGTACGAATAATATCTGTTAAATTGTCGAAAACTACACCATAAAGACGATTTATTGCTTGCCAACCGCTTGGAACGACTTATCGGAAAGCTCTTCGAATTTTTCCTGTGCGCAGATCTTTTCCAGAATGGACTTCATTGCTTTGTCCATTTCACTATTCGGCGTGTAATCACACTTAACGTAAAAATCAACTCTATCGTCCGCAACAAGATAGCTCGCATCCGACGGCTTACGATACACACCCACTGCATATCCACCACGAGAACGAGCAAGCTTCATACTGGGCACATCGGTAAGACCGTCGCCAATATATATCATATGCGTAAATGGAACGGCACGCTCGTTGGTGGGCATGGACATATTTAGTCGTTTGTGCTCGCCAACATCCTCAACGCCCTTATTGATACGGTACAAAAACTGCGTTTTACTTGTATAGTTTATTGCAACGGACGGCCACACAGGCTCACCCTTTTCATCATAAACATAATCACAGGCAAAAACATTGTAAAATTCGTTTCCGATAGGACACCCCTCAATCATCGGCTTTAATCCGCACGAAATAATATAGTGTCTTACCTCTAATCCAAGCTTTTTGCCATAGTCGTTAATTCTGCCAAACCACTCTCGCACACCGTCAAAGAACTGAACATCGTTACCCATCTGACGCAAAGTGTCGTAGGTTAGGTGCACATTCTTTTGACGAGCCTGTGTTGCCATTAAGTACATATACGCCAAAATGTGATCCATCTGGTAACGGTGACTCACCTCGTCACTCATACGCCAAAACTCCTCCGGCGTCATGCCCAACGACGGGATAAAGGTAAACTCCTGCATGTCCTTTGTAGACAAAGTATTGTCGAAGTCGTAAATAAGCGCAACAATATTGTTTTTCACACGGACCTCCTCTCGCAAAAACATAATAGCGACTTCGCCTGCGACATTTGCGCAAACTCCGCCACATTTGCGATATACAAGCTGTTGATAATAATATACAACAAATTTTGCCAAACTGCAATACTTTTTGCAAAAATTGCACACAAAAAGCCCTTTAATCTGCCTTTACAGTACGCTTAATCCCCTCTTGCGCCCCGTGCATAGCACACTTTTTGCCGAAACGGCAAAAAAAATCGTCATTTAAGTACTTGTTTGATAATCCACAACTGCAAGCTTTTAGGCAAAATACTCAGTAACCTCAAAAGCGGATTTCTGTTAATTTCATAACAAAAGCGCGGCTTGCGACGAGTAACTACCTTAACGGCTTTTTGGGCAAGCTTTTTTGTGGATATCGCTTTTGCTTCTACACTATCCACAATTTGCTTAAATCGTCTTGCGTTGCAGCTATAACGTTGCGTGTTGGCGACAAAAGTATCCAACTGCGATGTGGATTCGCCAAGCATGCCCGTATCGACAGCACCCGCACGCAGCACAGAAACGTAAATGCCGCCAAGTTGCAGTTCCATTCGCAACGAATAGGCATATTTATCCAACGCCGCCTTAGTAACGGCATAAATACCCGTAAAAGGCAATGGATCTAATGGCGCAAGCTCACTTGTTGTAAGCAAAATTCTTGCACCGCTTTTCAGAAACGGCACAAATGCACGATTGACAAGATATGCCCCATACAGATTTACATCAAATATTTTCTTAAAACGCTCGGGCGACATTTCCACCAACGAATCCATCATGTACACACCGGCAAAATGCATAATTGCGTACACGTCGTCCGTGACGTTGGCAACTATTTCAACCGCATGCGCAACATCTTGCTCGTCGGTAATATCCGCACACACGGGTATCACACCTTCTTGCGCAGCCTCGACATGCTTATCTAACGCAAAAACGCCAAAGCCCTTGCTTACCAGCTCCGACACAACGCTTTTACCCATTCCGCCGTATGCGCCCGTTACTATAACATATTTTTTCATAACACACCTTCAATTTGACACTCGATATAAACAAACTGTTAGTTATCCAAATACACTTCGATTTACACAACGCTTCGTAGGCACAATAGCGACGTTTACTTTTGCCAACACACGTTACCGAAATAAAAAAAAGTACCGAGCCTTCACTCGGTACTTTAATGGTTGCGGGGGCGGGATTTGAACCACACGACCTTCGGGTTATGAGCCCGATGAGCTACCAGACTGCTCTACCCCGCGATATATAAGCCAAGCAAAAACACTCCGTTTCCGCTTAGTGCTTGTATATAATACTACCTCTTGCAATGTTTGTCAAGCGTTTTTGTCCAAAAAATCCACAAGAGGCTATCTTTGCAAAATCTGTTTTATTCGCAAACGCGCGGTTTTCGGCATCGCACCGCCGCACTTACAGTTTGCAACATAAGCCAACGTAACAAATTAGCAAGTCGCAAAAATGCTTTGTTTAGTACAACAAAAGGGTACAATACACCACTAAAAGCAATTAAACCGTGCAAAATGGCTATTACAAAAGGGGAATTACGCCCAGATAGCAGATATCCGTTCTGTTTGCGGCATCACCTTCTGCAAGAACAAACGCCTTTTTGCAAACCGTTCCGCCGGAAAGTTCAACAAGCTTTTCCAATCCGATAAGGCTGTTGCCCGTCGAAACAACGTCGTCGATAATACCGACCTTTTTGCCTTTCATCAAATCCGCATCGAAGCGCGAAATGTGCAACATTTGCTTTGCGCCGGTAGTGATACTGGAATTTATTTCCACATCGATACCGTCTTGCATATATAGTTTTTTCGATTTACGAGCAACGGCATAGTACTTGTGGCCAAGAATTTTTGCCATAACGTGAGTAAGTTGCAAACCCTTACTTTCCGCAGTAAGCAACACGTCACAATCGGCAACCTGCTTTGCAAGCTGTGCGGCACAATGCTCTGTCATTTCCACGTTTCCGTGAAGATTAAAAAAGCAAATCTTAACGCCACTGGGCAACGGCAAAACGGGCAATTCCGCCTGATATCCCTGCAAATCTACTTTGAAGTATTCCATAAAAAGAACCTCCCAAAAAAATTTTGCGTGAAGAACAAACCATCCCACACGCAAACAACTTTATTATTATACTACTATTTTTTTACAATGTCAACCCTCTTACGAATTCCGTTGGATAGAATTTATTTGGCGCACATTTTATTTTATAAACCAATGCGTCAATATATTTTAAGGTTGCACGCTCCAAACTTTGCTATCAAACAATGTTCAACGTTTAATTTGTCAGTTTATCTCTCGAAGAACAAATTGCCGCTTTCCGCCCAAACGTAACGCAACATACGGCGAACCTACAAGGTTGCATATTGCCCACGTTTTACTCTGTCACTTCGTTGCCATGCACATCCAAAATACCATCAATGCAATAGATTTTGAATGTGTAATATTCAACCGAATATGCATCCAAATTCCATCCGTTAGGCTTTTTGATTGCCAACCACTGCTCCATCGTACCGCTAAAATTAACACTTGCAAGAGCAGTGCAACGATAGAAAAAGCCACCATTCGCACCAAACGAGGTGATACTTGATGACGCAACTATACTCTCAAGGCTAAAGCACTCAAAAAATGTATATGCCGGCAGCCCCGTCAGCCCTTCGGGCAGCTCAACGCTTACCACACCGCTATTCTGAAATACACGCACACCCATCTCCGTAACGCCTGCCGGTAGCACTATGTTTGTCAAACTACTGCATTTGTTAAATGCCTTTTCACCAATGGATTTCAGCTGGCTGTTTTCGCCAAAACGCACGCTTGAGAGATTTACACAAGAACTAAACGCATACGTTCCCAAGGACGTTACGCTATTCGGTATTTCAATGCTTGTCAAACCACTGCCACTGAAAGCACTGTCCCCTATTGATGTAACGGAATCGGGTATTTCAATGCTCGTCAGGCTACTACAACCGCTAAATGCGCCGCTACCTATCGACACAACGCTATTGGGTATTTCAATATGTTCAAGGTATTCGCATCCACGAAATGCATTGTCCCCCAACTCAGTCGTTCCATCCGGAACAATAAATTGTTTTAAGCTAGACGGCACAGAACCACTGCCAAAAACATGGCTAAACGTGACGTCACCTGTTCCGTCCTTATATTCTCCGATAAATGGCAGCGTTATATTTTTAAGTGCATCGCAACCACGGAAAGCACCTCCACCTATCCTCACAACACTGTTTGGCACAACAATATTTGTAATACTATCGCAGTACGCGAACGAACCTATCACGGTTGCCCTTCCGAAATCACAACGGTTTTTAGCGTTGACGGCACTTTATACTCGGTTTCCATCCGATAGTCGTAATAATCCTTGCGCCCGAACAATACCCCGAAATCCGCGGTGCCACCTTCGTTTAATCTATACATTCCCACAAATGGAATTGTTAGGCTTTGCAGTGCTATGCACTCCTCAAGTACGCCCTCATTGATTTGCACGACATCGTATCCGTTGTAACGTTGAGGAATAACAAGCGACGTTACGCTCGTATCGGTAATACCAACAACCTTATATCCGCCATCCGTGCGTTCAAAAACAAGCGGCGAATCGTTTGCATCAATCGACGAAAAAACATACGAATAAAAACGCTTACCCACAATCGACATGCCGTTTTCGCCTACAAACAACACGTCCGTTCCAAACTCGGATAAAATATCGCTTTTATCCTTGGTTAGCGTCAGTCGCACAATCATACGGACATGCTTACTTTCGCTTGCCATTGGCGGCAGCTTAAAGCTTGCATACATTTTTGCCACGCCGTTTTCTGTCGACTCGAATATATTCCCTGTAGAAACCTCCTCTATTTTTACTTCAAGGGCGGTGCTAATCACACCAACCATAATTTTTATCGAAGAACGACCGTCGTTATCCGCAACCGCATTGAAATCAAAATCAACCACCATATAGGCGTTACCGCCATCGAATGACGGCGACGACATTAAATCGCTATCGATATATTCGCCGGACATGTATTTATCCGCAGTAAGATATCCGACGTTGAGATTATTAACCGCCGCGCTCGTTGAACTTTCCGCAGTTTCGCCCACAAAGTAGCAAAACAAGCAGAAAAGAAATTAAAAATAAAGTTTTGTGCGTGCGCATTTGGCAAATTATCTCCTCAAAATATTGGTCAATAAAGGTTGAGTTGCTTAAAAAAATTCAATTTTACAACAGCAGACGCCGATTTTGCAAAACAACGTCACTTGCAAGTCCTTGCAAGCAAACTTGCCCACTTAGATTATAACTGATTAACGGAACAAAATTTTGCAATTTTGTTGCAGCTAACGCTGCTATGCGCTTTGCCTAAATACAAATCGCCCACATATATAATAAGTATACACCCAATAGATAAGAATCGTCAACATTCTAAGTCAAAAAAACAAGCGGAGAAGTAAAAAATCAGAATAAAGATTCAACGCAAATAATTGACACTAAAACGACTTTTACAACGGACCGATATTTTTAGCATATAAAAACATAAATCGCAATGTATAATAAAAGCAAACTGGACGTTATGCGCATTTAAGCAAATTTAAATAATGCAATAACGCCAACTAAATAGTGTTTAATGGAGCCTATGCTCGCATCAACCCTAAATGTAGCATTGAAAAGTCATCGCACACAAGCGCTCCATTGCACGCGATACGCAATAATTTATTAAAGAATGTCGCAAAGTATTTGACTTTTTTTTCAAAGTGTTGTAACATAAATAAGCACTGCGAAACGCAGTGGCATTTTGACGCATTACTCGACGCACATGCACCGATATGCTTGATTGAAAAAGTATCGAACGCCATAAAGGTTCACGGCTAAGCCGAGGGCAAATGCCCCCCCCACTTCGATACGCCAACATTTACAGAAACAAATTATTAATACGGAAACGTATCGAATGCCAGTGGTCCTCAGCCGAGCCGTAGGCGAACGCCGACCACTTCGATACGCTAGCATTTACGAAAAACAGATTATTAATACGGAAGCGTATCGAAGTGGTCATAACGGCCCGCACTCGAAATGCGGTTACCGAGCAATCGGTACAAGGGTTCGAATCCCTTCGCTTCCGCCAAAAGCGAATAATACGAACACCGAGCAAAATTCAGGGTTCGTATTATTT
>CAZSIF010000023.1:0-24575 GCA_964607155.1 uncultured Oscillospiraceae bacterium | reverse complement strand
TGTCTGTCTGTCTGTCTGTCTGTCTGTCTGTCTGTCTGTCTAAGCGATTGTACACGGCAAGCTCCTCCTTGTCAATAGATTTTACGTTAGTTTTGCAAGAAATATTGCGCTTTTTGCCCCAAATCTTGTTTTGTTTGAGTAGTTAATAACCAAACTTGAAATTCGACCGTGAGGTAAGTGAACCAAAAAGATCAGACGCTTTTGTGGTGCATTTCACCGCAACAGTCCTTTAACAATTTGCATGCGTACTGCTTGCGCCGAAGCAATATCTCACTATGCCCAAACAGCACTACATTCATTTATGCTCACGCACCCACGGTATTAACAATGGCATTTGACGTTATTTTTACAACATCAAATTATACCCACCGCTATGGAACGGACATTTGCAACAATACCGCAAAACCGTGTAATTATTTAAGTTATTATACCACTGCCAAAAGCCAATGTCAATACTGTATTACAACATTTTTCGACACATTTTTGCAAAAACAGCCTTTCTTGTTATTTAATAACCCACTCGCCATTGCGGAACAGCGGCGTTACGGAACCATCATAGCCAATGCCGTCGATATCGATATCTTTTGTGCCAACCATAAAATCGACGTGCTGCAAGCTACTGTTCATACCGTGTGCGGCAAGTTGCTCGGCAGTCATCGAATTTCCGTTTTTAACGGTTGTGGGATAGCTTGCGCCGAACGCAAGATGGCAGCTGGCGTTTTCGTCAAACAAGGTGTTAAAGAACAAAATGCCACTTTCCGCAATGGGAGAATTTTTGCCGATAAGCGCAATTTCGCCCAAGGACAGGACGCCCTCATCGGAGGACAACAACCCTTTTAATGCGTCAAAACCGACCTCGGCAGAGTAATCCACCACCTTGCCATCCTTGAATGTAATGCGGAAGTTATCGATAATGTTTCCGTTATTAACAAGCGGAAGCGCATTCACAACCGTGCCGTTAATCTTTTTGTTGTGCGGAGCGGTAAAAATCTCTTCCGTGGGCATATTTGCAGTGAAAGGAATGCCATCCTGACCTTCCTCTTCCGCAGCAAGCCACTCGTGGTCGACAGCCAACCCCACAGTAAGGTCGGTGCCATGAGCATTTTTCATGTGTATATACTCAAAATTTTTAGCATTCAAAAAATCCGCTCTGCGATGAAGCGTAGCAATATGCTCTCTCCAAGCGGCAGTAGGATCGTCCCTATCCAAACGCATAATATGCCCGATTGCTTGCCACATTTTGTCCACCGCAACATCCGTAGGCTCGTTGGGGAACACTTGTGCAGCCCAAGCCGCAGTAGGAACGGAAACGATAGTCCAGCGCAAATAATTACTCATGGTAGCATTGCGGAAATTTGCCAAAGCCTTTCTGCTTGCAACGTTTGCAGCGGCAAGTTTATCCGGATCACATCCCTTGTAGATATTGGGATTGCCTGCCGAAATGGATATCAAGCAGCACTTGTGGTCGATATAGTACTGCGATTGCGCCACTTCGTAATCGGGAATCTCGCAAAGCGTTTCCTTAGAGGCGTTGAGCATATTTATGCGACCAAGCACCTCATCACGCCATTGCATAAGCACATATTTTGCGCCAAACTCGTAAGCCTTTTCCGCAATGAGGTGAGCAAAATCCGCACAGTTAACGTCGCAACGAATAACCACTTCTTGCCCTTTTTGCATATTTGCGCCCACTCTAACAGCCAATTCGGCAAAATTTTCCATTTGTTTATTTGTAAGCATAAAATCTCCTTTTGCGCACGACCAACGTTGGGTTAAAGCACCGCCGCTACCACGACCGCCGCACGCATATCGTTTGTAATAGGTAAATTATAGTTAAAAAATGATGAATAGTCAAACAAACTTGAACCGAAATTCACATTTTATCATGTATTTATTCCGCAACATCAAAAATATCACACAAAATAAATTGCGACAACGACATTTGCCGACAACACAAAAAAAACGACATACGCCAACGGATTATTGCGTACATACACAAATCGATTGAAATAACAGATAAAATATGGTACAATTAAAAAAAAATAAAGGAGCTTATTATGCAAAATCCAATAGTTACCATTACAATGAAAAACGGCAAACAAATTAAAATAGAGCTTTATCCGCAAATAGCCCCAAACACGGTGCGTAACTTTATATCGCTTGTAAACAAGGGGTTTTACAACGGACTTACTTTCCACAGAATAATACGCGGCTTTATGATACAAGGCGGCTGTCCGCAAGGCACCGGAACAGGAAACCCCGGATACAGCATAGCCGGAGAATTTGCTCAAAACGGATTTAAGAACGACCTTTGCCACAAGCGTGGAGTAATAAGCATGGCACGCGCAATGAATCCGAACAGCGCCGGCAGTCAGTTTTTTATTATGCACGACGACGCACCGCACCTCGATGGCGCATATGCAGCATTTGGAAAAGTTATAGATGGACTAAACGTCGTGGACGAAATTGCCGACGAATACACAGACTACAACGACCGTCCGTACGAACCTGTTGTTATGAAATCCGTAACTGTGGATACGTTTGGCGAAAACTATCCCGAACCGACAAAAGTGTAGACGTTTTTAGTTGAGTGACAATAACTGACATTAAACAGCATAATATGTCATATTAAATAAATCTTGTGCGACACACTTTATCAAATATGGTTTGTTGCATTCATAAGTGCACACCTATACATATGTGCAAATGCACAACAATTAAAGTCAATCTGCAAAAGCTATAAGTCCACAAAAGTCTATTCTACTTTTGGCGATACATAGCCGTGCCGATTGGCTTTTTTACATGCGCAAAATTAAAACACAGCAACACACGACCACAAAAATCAACAATATAATTAGGTTGTCCAATGACAGCCAAACGAATGCGCAAACGGTTATAAGTACTACACCACCTTTAATATACTTGCATTCACCACAACCGCACGAACTGTTCTTTTACAAACGGTATTATTTAATTCATTTAACTCAAACAGCACAATTAATGCTTATAATGCACAAACAGTTATCAATACTTTGCACCACTTGTACCCCTCCCGCACGCATGCAACGTCGATACGCCACGCTTTTTTATAATCAGCGATGTAATGCGTTTAACCCATGGTGTATGGTAAACAACGTCCAAACAAGAAAAACTAAAAAAATCAAAAAAAAGGCGGCACAATCGAAGTCAATTCGACAATGCCGCCTTACTAATTATTTAGTTAAAACGATACCGTAATTAGTCCTTTTTGAATCGAGGCTGTGCGTTATAGCTTGTATGCAAAATTTCGTGAGCGGTATGTCCGTTGGGCTCGCCGAGATAATCGCGATACACTTCAAGCACGGTCTTGTTATCATGACTGCGACGAACTTTCATACTCTTGTCTCCATCGTACAACACTGCGGAGCGTTTAGCAATAACTTCGTCCTTGTTGTGGTTATAATCGGGGTTAATGGGTTGTCCACCACCGTTAACGCAGCCACCGGGGCAAGTCATAACCTCAATAAAGTGGTAATCAGCCTTCCCTTCCTCCACGAGCTTGCACAACTCGTTTACGTTGCCAATACCGTTTACAACGGCAACCTTAACAACCGTTCCGTTAATATCGTATTCCGCAGACTTAACGCCCTGCAAACCTCTAACTTCCGCAAACTCCAACTTAGCGTCCTTTTTGCCACCAAGCTTTACAGCTGCGGTACGAAGTGCTGCTTCCATAACGCCGCCGGTCGCGCCAAAGATAATGCCTGCACCGGTATATTCGCCGAACGGGCTATCCAACTCGCCATCAGCAAGCGCATTGAAATCAATACCGTTGTTCTTAATAAGACGAGCAAGCTCTCTTGTTGTCAGAACAGCATCAACATCAGCAATACCATTGGTTTCGGTGCGAAGTTTTTCGCCCTTCTTTGCCGTACAAGGCATAACGGATACAACATAAATATCCTTGGGATCAATGCCTTCCTTTTGAGCGAACACGTTTTTGATAAGTGCGCCAAACATATTTTGCGGCGATTTGCAGCTGGAAAGGTTGGGCAACAAAGACGGATAATTCTTTTCGATGTGGTTAATCCAACCGGGGCAGCAGCTTGTGAACATAGGCAATGTTCCGCCGTTTACGATACGACCAAGCAGCTCGTTGGCTTCTTCCATGATAGTAAAATCTGCCGAGCAGTTAACGTCGAACACCTTTTTGAAGCCGGAAAGACGCAACGCCGTTACCATCTTGCCTTCGCCGTTAGTTCCAACAGGATTGCCAAATTCCTCAGCAATAGCTGTACGCACAGAAGGAGCAGAACCAACAACAACGTACTTGGAGCTATCGGAAAGAGCTTCCTTTACACGGTCAAGCTCGGTTTTTTCTCTCAATGCGCCTGTCGGACAAACGGTAACGCATTGTCCGCAGCCAACGCAGGGCGTGTTTGCAAGGTCCATATCGAATGCGCAACCAATATGTGTTGCAAATCCGCGTTCACTTGCGCCGATTACGCCGATGTGCTGTACCTTTTTGCACATTGCAATACATCTACGGCACAAAATGCACTTTGTGTTATCTCTGATAAGATACTGTGTAGAAGTATCTTCGGGATCTTCGCATTTAGCTCCGCCATAAGCATTTGCGTTGCAACCGTATTCGTACGAAAGCTTTTGCAATTCGCAATTCGTGTTGCGGTCGCAAGACAAACAATCCTGACGGTGATTGGAAAGGATAAGCTCCAATGTGGTTTTGCGAGCTTTAAGAACTCTTTCACTGTTGGTAAACACTTCCATTCCTTCGTTTACGGGATACACGCAGGAAGCAACAAGGTTTCTGGCACCTTTTACCTCAACAACACAAATACGGCAAGCACCGATAGCGTTGATGTCTTTGAGGTAGCACAGCGTGGGGATTTTAATACCGATGCTACGAGCCGCTTCCAAGATAGTTGTTCCCGGCTCGACAGATACCGGTATGTTATTTATTTTAAGGTTAATCATCGTTTTCTACCTCCTACTTCTTTTCCACAGCGTGGAATTTGCAAACCGTCATACAGTTACCGCACTTGACGCACTTTGCAGTATCAACAACAAGATAAGGCAACTTTTTGCCGGGCATAACCTCTGTTTGCGGATGAATTGCATCGGCAGGACAGCCTCTTGCGCACATCTTGCAACCGATACACTTGTTGGGATCGATGTGGAAATTGATAAGATTTTTACATACGCCTGCGGGGCAACGCTTATCTCTAACGTGAGCAATGTATTCCTCGCGGAAATACTTGAGCGTTGAAAGCACAGGGTTGGGAGCAGATTGTCCAAGACCGCACAGAGAGTTGTCCTTGATGTAGTAGCAAAGCTCCTCCATCTTGTCCAAATCTTCCATGGTTGCCTTGCCGTTTGTAACATTGCAAAGCATTTCGTACAAACGTTTTGTACCAACACGGCATGCAGTACATTTTCCGCAGGACTCGTCTACTGTAAACTCAAGGAAGAACTTGGCGATATCCACCATGCAGTTATCCTCGTCCATAACGATAAGTCCGCCACTACCCATCATCGAGCCGATAGAAATAAGACTTTCGTAATCGATGGGGATATCAAAGTGCTCGGCAGGAATGCAGCCACCGCTGGGACCACCGGTTTGCGCAGCCTTGAACTTTTTACCGTGAGGGATTCCGCCGCCGATATCTTCAATAACAGTACGAAGCGGAGTTCCCATAGGAATTTCCACAAGACCTGTATTGTTGATTTTGCCGCCAAGCGCAAATACCTTTGTACCCTTGCTACGCTCGGTTCCCATAGACGAAAACCACTCCGCACCTTTAAGGATAATTTGCGTAATATTTGCGTAAGTTTCTACGTTGTTAAGCAACGTGGGTTTTCCGAACAATCCTTTAACAGCAGGGAACGGAGGACGAGGACGAGGCTCACCGCGGTTACCCTCGATGCTGGTCATAAGCGCAGTTTCCTCACCGCAAACAAATGCGCCTGCGCCCAAACGAATTTCGATATCAAAGGCAAAACCTGTATCCAAAATGTTATTGCCAAGCAAACCGTATTCACGAGCTTGGTTGATAGCTACTTGCAAACGATGTACTGCGATGGGATATTCCGCTCTAACGTAGATATAACCCTGATGTGCGCCTACTGCGTAACCGGCAATGGTCATAGCTTCCAACACGGCGTGAGGATCGCCTTCCAAAATGGAACGGTCCATGAATGCGCCCGGATCGCCTTCGTCGGCATTGCACGCAACATACTTAACGTCGCCAACGGCGTCTTTAGTAAACTGCCACTTTCTGCCGGTGGGGAAGCCTGCGCCGCCACGACCTCTAAGTCCACTCTTGGAAATAACGTCGATAACCTCTTGCGGTTGCATTTCCGTCAACACCTTGATAAGCGCTTGATAACCGTCATACGCAATGTATTCATCGATATTTTCCGGATTGATAACGCCGCAGTTGCGAAGGGCAACACGAGTTTGTTTTTTGTAAAAGTTTGTGTCCGAAAGAGCGCGAACCGCATTTGCGGAAGGATCGTCTTTGTGGAGCAAGCGCTCAACGATACGTCCCTTTACAAGGTGCTCGGAAACAATTTCGTCAACATCCTCAATGTGAACATGCGAGTAGAACGCACCTTCGGGATAAACGATAACAACAGGACCTACTGCACACAGACCAAAGCAGCCCGTTTGCACGACCTGCACATCCTTATCCAGTCCCTGCTCGGCAATTTCTGTCTTAAATTTTTCGATAATTTCTGCGCTGTGGTTAGAGTGGCAGCCCGTTCCGCCGCAGACCAATACATGACTTCTATACATAGTTATTATTCCTCACTACCGATAAGATATTCCGTACAAATATTGCCGTTAACAATGTGGTTTGCAATGATGTTCTTGGCTTTTTCCTCGTCTACCTTGCAATAGGTAACCTTTTCCTGACCGGGAACAAACACTTCAACGATGGGCTCCAAACGGCACATTCCAAGACAGCCCGTGCGGCTAACCTTTACGTTGTGCAGCTTACGTTTAGAAACTTCGTCCACAAGCGTGTTGAACACAGGTCTTGCACCGGCGGAAATTCCACAGGTAGCCATGCCCACTACAATGCGGATTTCGTCCGACGTTTCCTTATCGCGAACAACAATCTGCGATTGCATTTTTTCTCTTATCGCCTTGATATCGGCAATACTCTTCATAATACGATACCTCCGTTTATTGTCGTAATATTTTCTTCTACCATTTGTTTTACAAACAACAGCACCTCCGGTTCATCCAGCGGAATACCGTCAAGCTGTTGCAATATCTTCTCCGTATCGAGCGTAAAAGCTTGTCCAAACGCCCGATAGGAAAAAATCAATCTTGTTTTGCCCAAGTCCGGCAGCAGAGCGGCTATCGTGTCGCCAAGGCTGCCCAAGGGCGGTCTGTCGATATGGTCGAGGACAAAGGTTGTTTTGACCGTTGTGCCCACGCCCCTTTTCGACGCAATTTCAAAGCCTCCGCCTGCCATTTCCGCCTCCATCTTTATGAGCGGCAACCCGAGCCCTACTTTGCGAGTAGTTCGAGTTGTGGTAAACGGATCGGTAACGCGTGCAAGAAAGTCATCATCCATGCCGCAGCCGTTATCCTTTATTATAATGCTAAGCACGTTATCCGAAATATTTACATCCACCTCGACCAGAGTTGCGCCAGCCCGAAGTGAATTTTCGGTAACGTCCAAAATGTTAAGAGAAAGCTCCCTCACCGCAATGCCTCCAACACGCCCGCAGGCGAAAGCTCGTTTATTTCCAGTTCACCCTTGGCTTTGCCGATTGCATCCAACCAGTGCGCGTCAGAATCGCAAATAATATGCCTATCGGCAAACCTTTTGCGCAACTCCTCTGGTGCGTGAGCTGAAAGCTCCACCGTCCGATATTCGTCGATGACATCACCGAGAATTGCAAGCATTCCGTTTTCATCCCTATCAACGTGTGCGGCAACGGCAAGTCCGCCAAATGACGATGCAAGCGCAGGCACATCCTCGACGGCTATGCTTGCACCAACGTGCAACAAACGTTGTTCCTCTCCGATAACGTTATCGTCCTCGTCGATAATAAGCTGTTTGCCGAAAATCGACGGATTATTGGCTATTTGCGGGAATGCTATGCTGTCAAAAAAACCCTGCAACGCCTCGAATGACGGAAATAAACACAACACATGTATATCCTCTTGAGTTTGCAGCTCCATTGCCGGCACCACACAAACGCCATAGGCATTGCCTACGTCCATGGCAGTTTTAACGTTGCCTATCGCATTGTGGTCGGCTATTGCAACAACGCTTATTCCGTCCAATGCGGCATAACCTACAATGGTCGCAGGCGTCATGTCGTCATCGGCACAGGGCGAAAGTGCGCTGTGAATATGCAAATCGTACCTAACAAGCATTGCTCACCCTAACGGCAACATCAACAATGCCCAGTTCAGTAGAAACAACATTTATTCCCTGCTGCTCGGCACGGGCACGCAACGCCTCGTCTGCACGACAGCCCTCGCAAAGCACCACAACGGCAGCATCCGTAAGAACGGCAACAGCCGCAACGTTAATGTTCGTCATAACAGTAAGCCATGCGCAATCCGCAGGTGCCTTCCCCATAACGTGACTGAGCAAATCGCCTGCGTACACGGCTTTTATTTGCCTATCGAAATCCGCCTCATTGACGGTTTTTGCCGAAATAAGCTCGGCAAGCTGACTAACGGTCATTGACACTCCCTCTGCTTTTTAACGGGGCACTGCATATCCGACGGAACTCGTCCCATAACGATATCCTCACAAAACGCCATACAACTCGGCGCACCGCACACACCGCAATCTATTTGCGGCAAAGTTTTGTACAGTTCCTGAATTTCCAAAAGCCTACTAAACGCAAGCTGCCTATCATTACCGAAGGCTTGGCTATCCTGTTCGAGGGATTTTTCCGCAAAATAATATCCAAGTGGCTTGCCCATTTCCGCAAGGGTATTGCCTATTTGCGGAAATTTTTTGCGCAACTGACGTATTCTGGCGCGAGCCACAAACGGGTTTTCCACGTTAAGCACGCCGCCAACACAACCGCTTATACAAGCGTTTAGTTCGATAAACTCCACGTCCTTTAGCTTGCCGTTTTCCAACGCTTCAAGAATGTACATAACGTTTTCAATGCCATCGGCGGCAAGATATTTTTCGCACATTGCACCGGCAGCTTCTCCGCCGCTACTTGCCCACTGCAACCCCAATATGCCCATTTCCGAAAGGTTTTTGCTGTCGTCCAGCTTTTTCATTTCGGCAACAAGGCGCATATAAACCTCCGCCACGGATAGCACTCCGTCAACGTAGTTATGCTTAACGGTCTTGTTTGCCTTTAACGCGTACACCTTTGCAGGACACGGCGAAATGAAAAAGACGCCGATATCTGCGGGATTTACGCCGCGCTTGACGGCTTTTTCACGCGCAAGCTTTGCAGCGACATCCACCGGCGCAAGCAAAGGAAGCAGATTTTCCGTCAAGTTATGAAAGCGCTCGTTTATAAGCTCCAACACGGCGGGACACGCCGTACTGATTACAGGCTTTTTTAGTTTTTCGGCAACAAACAACTTTTGCGTTGCCTGCGAAACCAACTCTGCACCGACACCGACTTCAAAAACGAAATCGAAGCCTATCTGCTTGAACGCCGTCAGAATATAGTTAATATCCTTAACGTCGTTAAACTGCCCGTACATCGACGGAGCAATCAATGCAATTTTATATTTGTAATTGTTAATAATTTCCAGCTTGTCGTAGCTGGGAATTTTGGCGTTGGACGGGCAAATGCGAACACATTCGCCGCAAGCGATACATTTATCGTAAATAACGCTCGCTTTGCCGTCGCGTATGCGTATTGCCTCCGTAGGGCAACGCTTGATACAGGACGAGCAGCCAATGCACTTGTCCTTATCGAGAGTTACCGTGTGTAATCTTTTTAGCTCGCTCATTGTACAAACCGCCCGTTGTTTTGTAAATAACGACGAAACGTTATTTGAAATTTACGACCAAGGTAATTTCCGTTCCCTTGCCCACCTCGCTTTTGATATCGAACTCGTCTGCATTACGCAGCATATTGGGCAAACCCATGCCTGCGCCAAAACCCAAGTCGCGTATATCCTCCGAAGCGGTAGAAAACCCCGGCTGCATAGCTTGCTGAATATCGGCAATACCTTTGCCCGTATCCACAAGCCGCACGATAATTTTATCCACGAAAATATCCGCAATAGCCCTTCCGCCGTTGGCGTGAATGACCATATTTATTTCTCCCTCGTACATGGCAATAGCAAGCCGCCGTATATCCTTGGCGTCTATGCCCATACCTTTGAGGCAAAACTTTACCTTTTCCGTGGCTTGACCGGCAGAAACAAAATTGTTACCGTCAACCTCGTACTCTAAGTGAACGTGATCCATCGTCAGTTACCTGAGTTAAGACCGTTGGAATACAGCAAACCGCAAGCCGAAAACATTCTACGCGGCGTTGCAAGCATTACAAGTCCCTTGCTTTTTGCAAGCTCGATTGCTTCCTCCGAGGGACGCTTTCCGCGGACGAACACAACACAAACCATATCCATCATTTCCGCAGTGCGCACAACCTGTGGGTTGCACAAGCCGGTTATTAGCACAGCTTGGTCTTTTACATATGCAAGCACGTCGCTCATCATATCCGAGCCGCAGGCAGTGTACACTTCCTTATCGGCAAGCTCCTCACAGCAGATAAAATCGGCATCGAGAATTTCCGCAATACGTCTGATTGTCATTTACCCTTTCCTCCACCTCGCAACGGGAGCAAGTCCCAAAACCAATTATTCGTACTTTGCCAAAATGCCCTCAACGTCGTCCGGCGTAATCTTGCCGTAAACGTCGTCGTTGACTGTAAGTACGGGAGCAAGTCCGCAGCAACCTACACAACGCGTTGCATCCAACGAAAATCTTCTATCCGCGGTGCACTCGCCACTTTCAATGCCCAAAACCGTTTTGAGCTTTTCGTAAATATCGCCAGAACCCTTAACGTAGCAAGCCGTTCCCAAGCAAATACCCAAACGATATTTTCCCTTGGGGAAAAGCGAAAATTGTGAATAGAACGTAACCACGCCGTATACGTCGGACAAAGTAACGCCAAGTTCTTCGGCAACAATCATCTGAACCTCGTAAGGAAGATAACCATACACTTCCTGCGCATACTGCAATGCAGGCATAAGCGCACCGTCTTGTTTTTTAAGCTCGGCAAGCCTTGCTCTTAATGCGGCTTCTTGTTCCTTTGTTCCTTCAAAGGGCAATGTAGAACCTTTCATCGTAAAACCTCCAAAAATTATCGTCAATACGCCGCGCCGCGACAAAATTCGCAAAACGGCATACGACACATCTTATACATTATACCATTTACAGAAATTTGTAACAAGATATTTATCGGAGCACAACCATACAAAAAACTTTATTTGTCATAAAAAAAATTTATATTAAAATAACCGCAACAATTACACGAGCCCCAAAGGCGCACAATCGTTGCGGTCAACGTATCAAATATAAAAATCATATGAAACGACAGCTCATTTACAAGTAGTCACTCAAAGCGAGCATAAAGCGCAACTTGACAAGCATCGCCAACGCTCGATTGTGACATACTTAAAATCCCACATCACACACAAAGGCTCGCCATCAGTAACAAGCGACAAACAGTCTGCGACCCCACTGCCCGTTACAACTTTTCCTCAAGTGTGCGACGAAGAGACAAAAGCTCATCCGAATACAGATTTCGACTGCTGCGCGGCGTGGTTATTTGCGCCACCTGTTCCAAAACAACAGGGCTACCCGACGCGACGTACACATAATCGGCAAGTGACAACGCCTCGTCAATATCGTGCGTTACGAACAGCGTAGTTCGCGGACATTGCGCAAGCAACTTATCCAATGTCACAAAAAGTTTGCGTCGCACCTTGTAGTCCAACGACTTAAATGGCTCATCCAGCAACAACACATCGGACGGATAAGCAAACGCACGCGCCAACGCGACGCGTTGTTGTTCGCCGCCGGAAAGCGTCGTGACAAGCCGAGCTGCCTTTGAGCCTATTTCCGCCTCAAAAAGATACTGCCGTGCCGTTTCGGACGTAGTTTTGCCGTCCTCACCATCTCGCAACACCATTTGTACATTGCTTAGCACGGAGGCAGTCGCAAGACGAGGCTCCTGAAAAACATACGACGGCTTACCGCACACGCAACTGCCGTCAAACGGAATGAGGTTAGCCACAACGTTTAGCAAAGTGGTTTTGCCACAACCGGAACAACCTAAAACGACATGCACTTTGCCTGCCTCGAAGGTTTGCGAAAGTCCATTGTACACGATACGCTCACCATAGCGCACGGATACGTCCGATAGAACAATCGGTTTTGGCTCGCGCGCCTTAACCGATGGCACAGCATCGTGCGCGGTCGGTATCGCACATTCATCCGCGCCGCTTGCATAGTGTGCGTCCGTTAGCTTGACATACAATCGCCGCAACAGCTCAATTATCCACTCAAGCAGATAGCAACACGCCAACGCAATTAGCGTGCGAGCAAACAACGCAGCCATATCATAGCTGACGCGAGCAGAATACATTTGAGTGCCCAGTCCGCTGCGAGGCAACGACAGCGCCTCACCGGAAATTACCACCTTTACGGCAAGCGACAATGCCGCCTTACTTTGCGAAAACATAACCTGTGCAATGGACGGCAACATAACGTAACGAGCCTTGCGCAGCTTGCCCACACAAAACACGTCACACATCTGCAACAGCCTGCCGCTATCCAGTATCGCTTGGTCAAACGATGTGTACAAAACGGGGAATACAACCAAAAAAGCCACGATATACGCAACGTATTCCGACGAATGAAGCACTAAGTTTAAAAAGCACAATATTATAAAAATAATAGAAACCGTCGGCAACGACCTCAAAAAAGTCACTAAAAAGCCTATCGGGCGCCGTATCCGCCACAGATTCGCCGCAAGCGCCAACATCACCGCAAAAGCAAATGATATGGCAAAGGAAATTACTGCGCGCAACAACGTGTTGGCAACGGATATCAAAAGCTCCGTCCTTTGCTTGTCGTCGAAAAAAATTCTGCCGTATTCCTTGATTATTTCCGTAACACTCGGTAAAATTGCAGGCATATCTGCCAAGGCGGCAACAACGCTCCAAAGCAGTAACATCGTCGCAACCATTGCAACGGCAAATATTAAGTCGTTAATTAGTTTTTTCTTCATTTTTTCTATTCAAAAGCTATACACAAAACAGCTCTTTGCTGAGCATATAGCCCTTTTATGATACTCTTACAAGGTTAAACTGCCGTTAATGCACGCTTGAACGCGCATTAACGGCAATTAAATAAACCATTATCTATTTATACACAGTTTACAAAATGTTGCTGCACAACCGCACTTATTCTGCAGCTGCATACGTCAAACCGGCGTTATCGAGAACCTTTTTGAAAACGTATTCCGGCGTATTACCCAGCCCGATGCTGTACACGCTCTTGCCGCAAAGGTCGTTAAGAGAGGTAATGTTGTGCGTACTAACGACGTACAAAACACCAAACACGTTTACCGAAAGCATTTGATATTTTCCGTTGTTATTGTACACTTTGGCAGCGGCATTGGTGGGCAGAACTACGATGTCCGCTTCGCCAATCATTGCCTTTGAAACAACGTCCTCACCGGTAGTTATATTAACGCTTGCATTAGCGTTGCCTATTTTGCCATCGGCAATTATTTTTGCGATTGACAATGCAGGTGCACCGTCCGGAACGTATATTGAAACGCTTTGCGGCGCATCTTCCTGCCCTGCCGTGCCGTTGTAGTAAAATCCGCTGTCCGGCAGCTTGTTAACAGGCTTATCGGGATTGGTAGCAAAGCCGAATTCTGCAAGATATTTGTTCACGTCGCTATCCAATCCCTCCTGCGTAGATAGCGTAACGCCAAGGTTACAACGAGAAATAAGTGCCTCGGTGTAATTTACCGTAAGTGCGCTGCCTGCGGCGGTCATTGTATCCTTGAGCGTGGACAAGTTGCTTGAAATATATGCGGCGTTTGCATTTAGTGCGGCAACAAGCGAATCGACAAAGCTCTTGCTTGCAAGCAGCTCCTTTTTGACTATCATGCAAGCTTGCGGATAACCGTTGTTCGAGCTATTAACGGCAGACTTCCACTCTGCCTGCAAATCGAAAACGGTGTACACGTCAACGCCCTTATCCTTTTTCATCTTGTTTACAAGGTTAGTTGCGGCAGGTTCGCCCAAAACTGCATATTCCGCACTACCGTTCACGAACAACGGTATTATCGACGATCCGTCCGTTTCGTACTTAATATACACGGGGATAACGTCCGACGGGTTATCGTCGGGCACGGGGATTGTGCACGCCACTGCACCAAAGCAGCAGGTCGCCAGCATTACCGCAACCATAGTTGCTATAATTAACTTTTTCATTATTGTTTCCTCCATAAAATTTTATCTGATACTTCAAAAAAGCTTACGCCTTGTTTACAAAGCGAATGCTTTTAGCCTTGACGAATTTGAGTGAAAAAAAAAACTTACAACAAAAGCAAAAACTCTTGCAAATACTTTTTTCACTCTGCCAAAACGCTTTTGGCATGCACGCCGGATATGCGCCCCAACGAACCGGTAAGCGACGAAATTTGTTCAACCTCACCCTTGACGATAAGCGCAATGATATTTTTGGCTTTTTCGTGGTCGGGAATGCCCATCCGCCCCACTATAATTTGCGAGTGCGCAGTTAACTGCTGCTGTACACGCGGAACCGCGTTTGTATCGGTAACGATTATTGCAATTACACCTGTTCTCATAAAACTCTCCTTATTTTTAACCACTATTACCACACCGCTATCAATACCGTTGGCGTTCAACCGTTACAGCGAAACCGCTTGATGTACCGCACACAAGCAAACGGGCAAGCCGTTTGCACACGCTTACTATCGCACACAGCAATATATAAGCAAACATGACGATACTCATTCGATTTTGCCCCACGAAGCGCAAAAAAATGCGCTTTCCCGCACGGAAAAACGCATTGCAAAAAGCCTAATATATCGTAACTTGCCACCGTTGCCCGATAAAATCAAGCCCGCAGGTATTACTTGCCGATTTGCAATCCGCCTCTCCGAATTCATCGAGAAGGATTTTATATAAATATATTACCGCAAGCGGCAATAATTGTCAAATATTTCGCGACATTAACGCAGCACGAAAACCCGAAAGACAACCAAACATTACTGCATATCCATTTTTGTGTTAATGCCGTTAGCTTCAATATACTTTTCAATTAAACTCACAATATTCTCGTCTTGGTCGTCGGCGTTGATATACAAGTCGTAATTATTTTTATCTCCCCAAATTTGATTTGTGACCAAAGCATAGTATTTACCCCGAGCCATGTTCGATTTTTTCATATGTTCCTCGGCTTGACTTTGGGTATCTCCGTACATTTCCATTATGTTATTTATCTTAAATTCGTCATTGGCGTACAAAAAAACTTTAACCAACTTTTTATGGTTTTTCAATAAATAATCGGCACATCTGCCGACAATCACAAAGCTTTCTTTGCTTGCCAACTGCGTTATTATTTCCTTTTGAGCAATAATCGACTCCCTATTTACATTCAACGACAAATACGCCATATACCCGTCGTCATCTTTATTTACTGCTTGAACATATTTTTTATCAAGCCCCCTTGATTTTGCTTCCAGCATCGTCAACTCTTTATCGTAAAACTTTATATTTAATCTTTCTGCAAGCATTTGTCCAATTCTTTTTCCACGAGTTCCGTGCTCACGAGATATTGTTACAATCAAATTATCTCCTTCAATTGTGCGACTTTCCAAACTTTCGATTTTAGTTTTAATTACACCTTTCAAAATGAAAAACGAAATTATCGCCGTCAAAAACTCCGCAATGGGAAATGTCCACCAAACGGTATCCACAACATTTGCAGATAACGTAAATAAATACGCAACGGGGAACACAAAAATCACCAATCTGCAAAGTGCAGTAAAAAACGGCTTGAAAGCGAAACGCAATGCTTGAAGTACGCCCTGCACTGCAACAGTAAATCCCATAAAAACATATCCGACGGAGGCTATTCTCGTTGCACGCTCACACACGTCGATAAGCTCAACCGTAGATCCGCCCGAAAGCGCAAATAATTGAGCTAACGGTTTTGCGATAATTTCAAACAAAACCGTTATTGCAATGGTAACAATCAATGTATCCGCAATGCCGTATTTAATGCAATCTTTTGAACGCCGCTTATCTTTCATTCCGTAGTTAAACGAAAGAATAGTAATAATCGTGTTAGAAAGACCAAAGCATGAAAACAATGCTATTTGCTGAATTTTGTAATATATTCCAAAAGCACCCACCAAAATTGTCGAATCGGCATTGGCAGTGCCCAAAATAGCATTCATTCCTGCCATCATGACGGAAAGCAAGCCTTGCATCAACGCGGCGGAAACGCCTATGGAATAAATTCCCTTGATAATGTCTTTTTTAGGCTTAATATATTTCGGATTTCCGCTAACCTCTTTATTTGTAGTGTAGTGCAACGCCATTGCGATAATCATTGACACAAATTGCCCCAACACCGTTGCCCAAGCCGCACCGCTCACACCCATTTTTAACGGGAAAATAAACACATAATCAAAAACAATATTTACCACCGCACCGGCTATTTGCGCCACTGTAGAGTATAGCGTTTTGCCCGTTGCTTGCAAAAACCTTTCGTAAATGGTAAAACCGATTGAACCAAGCGATAGCGACGAGCAGATAGTTAAGTATTCCGTGCCCATTTCCACAACTTCGGCATTATCGGTAAAAAGAGAAACAAACCACCTTGAACCAAACAATCCGAACAGCAAAAAAACCAAGTAAATTACTAACGCCAAAAAGATGCCGTTACCTGCAACAGCATTGACTTTTTCGTTATTCCTTTCGCCCAAGCTTTTGGATAGCAACGCATTAAGCCCCACACCTGTACCAACTCCTATTGCGATAATTAAAATTTGTATCGGAAACGCATACGTTAAAGCCTCGTTGGCAAGTGCGCCTACGCCCTCGATATTAGCGACAAAAATACTATCTACCACATTATAAAGCGCCTGCAAAATCATTGAAATCATCATTGGCAACCCCATCTGCCAAAAAAGCTTATTTAGCGGCTCAACTGCCATTTTATTCTGTTTACCCTTCATAATTCCTCCCCAAAATGCAAAAAGTGTGCAAGTCCAAATCAATCGGACTTACACACTCTTGTTGCTCATTGATACGATTATTTTAACAAAAAAAGTTTATTTTTTCAAGTAAAAAACAAAAAATTTTAATCAAACCGCCTACTATCTTTTTATTCTTGCAGCTTTGTTGCACATGATTTTTGCCCTAACATCGTCAAAAAAAACGCACGACGCCGAGAACAACAAACTTATACGCTTTCGGGTATATCGCCCACTCCGTTAAGTATCAACCTCGGTCTAAACGGAAAGCGCTTGACCGTTTCACGAGAGGACACGCCCGATAAAACCAAAACAGGATCCAAGCCACTTTCCATTGCGGCGATTATATCTGTATCCATTCTGTCGCCTATCATAGCAACATCGGCGGAGTGTATTCCCTTGGAATGAAAACGTTCCATTGCGGCACGCATCATTAGCGGATTGGGCTTGCCCACAAAATATGCCTTTCTATTTGTTGCGTATTCCACGGGCGCAACCAAAGCCTTGCACGCAGGAACTTCGCCTTTATCCGTCGGCGTGGTGATATCACTGTTTGTTCCGATAAGGCGCGCTCCTTTGTTGACTAACATAGTTGCCTTTTTGATGCTTTCAAAATTGTAATTTTCCGTTTCGCCTATCACAACATACTCCGGATCGACGTCGTTAATTGTTATGCCTGCATCGTACAGTGCGTTTGTAAGACCGGCATCGCCAATAACATACGCAGTGGATGCGCCTTGACTTTTAAGAAAACTTGCCGTAGCCAACGCAGCAGTATAAAAATTTTCAGCCGAAACGTTTAGTCCCATACGCGCAAGCTTTTGTTGCAACTCGCGCGGCGATTTTTGACTGTTATTTGTTAAAAACAAAAATTGCTTGTTGTTTTTATACAGCCAATCGACAAACTCTCGTACACCGTTAAGTAATGTATTACCATGATAAATAACGCCGTCCATATCACAGATAAAACCTAATTTTTGCTTTAATTTTTCCATATATTCTATTCCTCCTTTTTCTCACACTCCTTGCGCTCGGCAAGGGTTCTTTGGCAAACACATTCGCCTCATCTATCCAAGCGACAGGTTAAGAGAGCCACAAGGCGCAACTCAACCGCCGTAATTGTTCACATGTACACAAAAACATATGTGCAAACGTCGTTAAAAGCGACAAAAACGCACATTAAAATGGGATTTGCACATAAAAATGGTCACCGCATTGCATTACGGCGACCAGCACTTACAGATTGTTACAAAATTTCCAAATTCTTTTTGAACACCTTTTTGAAGTCCATTGCGACAACATTGGTTGCATTCATCTCCAACGAAGCATCACCGTTAAGTTCGGTTTTCATAATAACGCTATCGCCCAAAACGTCGCAACTAAGCTCCGTTACCGCACCGCGCATTCCGTAATCGAGAGCAATGGCAAGACGTAAAATTACCGAAAGTTTGCGCACCGCTTCAACATCCTCGGATGACAAAATACAGCTATATTTTGCCCAATCGGTAAGGCTTTGCCCTTCCTTGTTGTTAACGTCCGTAACCATTGCGGCGAGCACAATATCTTTGTGCGAAATGCCGTACAGATTGCTGTTCAAAATCATGTACGAGGTATGTTTTGAATTATTGTAGAACTTAAAGGTTTTGCCTATATCGTGCAATATTGCGCAAACACGCAATACCTTGACGTAAGCGCGAGGGAACTTGTGCAACACACGCAACTGTTTGAACAGCTGTACGCACAAATTAAAGGTTTGGTCGGCATGCGCTATATCCACGTTCATGTGACGCGCAAAGCAGTTAAGCGAATATCCGAGCACGTCGGAAATAGGTTTTTCCAGCGTTTGAGGCACAATGTAATTAAACATAACGCCCTCACGCAACCCACTACCGCTTGCAACGATGCTTGTAAAGCCCATATAATCCACAAACGCCTTTATAACAGCCAACGCCGAGGGGAAAACATCCGCACGCGCGGAGCTCAAACCCTTTATGCGACGCTTTTTGTCGAGGTCGAGGGTGCGAATCATATTGTAAACATAATCGAAATCCTCAACGTTCATATTGTAGTTGTGCACCATATCCAGTGGATATTTTTTAACCTTACGAATAATGCGAGCAAGATTACGGCAGCTGCCGCCCACACCGATAAGCTGAGTATCGGGGTCAACCTCCTTAAACCAATCGACTTGTTCAAACTGTTGCTTAACGTAAGCAACCATATCGTCGGAACACTGTTCCGGCGTTTTATCAGCAGAAACAAACATATTGGTAAGTGTAACCGCGCCAAACTCGAAAATATGCGTGTGCAAAATCGTGCGACGATTGTAGTACACGAACTTTGTGGAACCTCCGCCGATTTCCATGATAAGCCCGCGAGGAATTTCCATTGTGTTGATAACGCCTTGATAAACGTAGTGCGCCTCTTCCTCCTCGGAAACGACCGTCACGCGAATACCCGTTGCATTGTACACGTCGGAAAGAAAAGTTTTTTGGTTTGCAGCGCGTCTTACGGCAGCGGTTGCAACCGCAAGAATGCGGTCAACGTTTTTTATTGTGCAGATTTCCTTGAAGGATTTCAAGGTGGCAATAGCTTGCATTATACGCGTCTGCTTGAGGCTACCGTCGGCCTCCGTTTCGCCAAGGCGAACTGCCTCGCGACGCTCTTCCGACACCACAAAAAAGCCGCCATCCAAAATGTCGTAAATAACAAGACGTGCCGTATTCGAACCGAGATCGATTAGCGCAACCTTTTCCATATTTGTTACCGTCCTTATGCTTAGCGACGAGCGAAAAACAAACACGCCCGTCAAACAAATTTGATTAGTTTTTTTGCACAACAGCGTTCACATTTACGCCGTTCGCAAATCCACACGCCTATTATACCACACCGTTTCAGCTTTGTATAGAGGGTTTTGAAAAAAAACTTCAAAAAATGCAAAATTTTTTATTTTTTTGCCCTTGAAAAACGCCAAAAAATCCCAAAAACAAATAATCACACACAAAATAGCAGTATTGTGTTATTGCCATTCCCAAATCACGCCAACAGAACAGGTATGTTGAGCCTGCCAAAACACTCTTTTGACGCCAGCATCTGTGCACAAAAGTCTATAGAACACAAAAAGCCCGTCGCCAAAGACAGCGACGGACATTATTTGTAATATCAAACGAAACAATCAAAACGACGCCAATCCGATTATATTCAAATTGCTACGCCTGCCGCTCGTTTGCGATGTTAGCGACCGCACGCCTTACCTGCGACGAGGAAAGTATTGCGGCTGCAGCAACAAGCACAACAGCAAGGTCGACAAATACAAACAGGTTGTACACAGCCGAGTACGCCAACGCACCAAAGCCTTCCCACGCCCAACTACTAAACACAAAATATCCGCTAAGCAGGTGAGCAATATATCTAAAGATTACTGCCACTGTTGTGCCAAAGGCAAACTCTGCAAACATTTTCCCTTTGCATATCGATAGTCCCTTGCCAATGCCCGCAAGCCCAATGGCACCAAAGGCAATGGGGTAATCCAACAAAAGCTGCATGGGCTCATAAGCCTGCGGCGACTGCACAAATTGCAGCAAACCGTACACCACACCGGCAACAACGCCCTTGCGCAGTCCAAACATATACGAATACAACGCCAAGGGCAGTAGACTTGCCAGCGTAACGGAACCCCCTTGAGCACCGACTGTAAAAAATTTGACGTACGATAATGCAAACGACGAAGCAATGCATATTGCCGCATAGGTAAGCGAACGACTATCATATGACGAACTGTGTCCGAAAAGCACACTTAATGCGACTATAACGGCTGTTAAAATGGCAGAAAGTACATACATCAACGTTTTATCCAACGGTTTGTAGCTATCGCTTTTGGGCGGCATTACAAACAGAAGCACGATGACATACGCCACGATTAATGCGCCGAGAGCAACAGATATCCATTTGCCCACAGCCACCCGATGTTTAGATAAAACCGCGGTAACACAAATCCACAGAAGCACGGCGGCGGCAAGAATAACTATAAGCCAAAAATTAAGTCCAAGCTTTCCATCAAGCTGTTTGCCAAGCAGTTTAATGCCGCCAAGCAACGCAATCGTCGCAACCGAGTACCCAATAACAATGCCCGCGGATACCTTACGCGCGCCGATAAACGCCTGCTCGCCACGTTTACTTGCGACAATCAGATACACCACTATCGCCGCCAACAGCGCAATAGTAACATACAGTGCCGCAGTAGCCATAATGTCGAAAACTGCCTCGACAGCCTCTACACCCGTTTCTCCCAACGTCTTTAACAATTCCATAACACAAAAACTCCTTTGCTAATAAAAAAAGCTCCCTCGACACGAGAGAACTTACGCAAAAAGTCCAACGACCAAACAATATATGCCTGTTGTGTTGCATTCCTTACGCAAGTACTGACTTGACAAGTTCAAAGGGACTCTCTCAGCCTTTTCGGCACCCCTAGCGACATCTACTATACCACCCGACAAAATAATTGTCAAACGTTTTTTTGTTTTTTTGTCGCAGATATTAATACTTCCGTATTTTTCACTGTTCAGTCCATCTACGGTTAGCTGTTATGCCAATACACTCAAGTTAATGTGTAGCAAAATGTTTTTTATCCTCAACAAGTCTTCGCAAACCCTTTGAGATATCCTACGGCTTTTCGCAACAAAAATGACGACGCCGATTTTTCGACCTCGCCACGTTTTGTCCAAAAACAATACACTATTTTGAAGGCTTTAAGTCAAACTCCCCGTTTTCGATGCGATAATAAAGCTCGTTTACCTTTTCCATAAAGAAATCTGCAATCTGCTGCTTATCCGTTAGCGTTTGCTTTAGTTCAAGCAACGAATATCTTTTGCCAATGACCATAATACGCTTGCGTTTGTGGTAATACACCGGACGCACGGGAATATCTTTGCCGTTCTTTTTAACAAAACTCTCCAACGCAACCACAAACCCTGGGTGAAAACTCGGCATAACGTCCTTGTAACCCTCGTCGGAATACTCCGGATATACCATGACGGGAATGCCTACGGAAAGCACCTCAACCGTCTTTTTGACAGTGCCCAAGGTTCTAGCATCGCGATAAGTACCTATTATTTTCATTCCGCGATATACATAGCAGGAGAACAACGCTTCAAACGCAGCCTTGAGCGTCGCCTTGGTTTTGCCCAAACCATTCTTTTGAATATACAAAACGTTGCGCAAATACGAATAACGCTGCTTGTAGTTGCCAAGCATTTCGTGTGCGCCCCACTTAACATGATAATACGGCAAAAATGACTCGTACATAAACGGTCCCATTTTATTGGCGTGATTGCCAACAAACATAACTGGCTCGCTTGATACGTCCAAATCCACCACCTTTATTTTGGGCAAAAACAAGCCTACAACGCCCTTAAAGCAGGCAAATATAGGTTGCTTTTTTCGCGGAAGTTTGTACTCATATCTACTCATATTTTTCTCCAATGTAAATGTAAAATTTAACAAATGTTAACAGTTACAACCCAATTATATTAAACAAAAGTTAACTAAAGCTTAACTGAAACGCGAAAAGACAACAAAATATTTTCTTATATATTCTTTTTCGATACGCAAACAAGTGATTTAGCGAACAGCATACAAGCATTTATCTAAACCATAAAAGACACATGAAGATGTCCCATATTGTGATATTGCGACAGCATTCATGGCTCGGCACATAATCGATGGCAAGGTTTGCGGCAGACTGCCGCAAACAGCCTTATTATACACCACCACAAAATGACATTACGACAAACACAACAAAAAAACGGTGTTAAATATGCCACAATGACATATTTAACACCGTTTACTGTACAACAAAACAATTTACGTTTATTCTTTATCGTCCGCCGCCTGCAACCGTAAAAGCATCGATGCAACTCTGCAAGCGCGCTTGTACGCCTCCGCAAGATACTCCGTTATGCTCATTCGTTCATAGACGTCATTATCGTGTCGGTCGGGTTTGCTCGATTTGTTAAGCTCAAAAGTAAGCATATCGTTAAAGCCACACCTATCAAGACGCGCCACAATATTTTGCCAGTCCGCCACACCGTCAAAGGGCAACAAATGCAGGTCATCCGTCCAAATGGTTTTTCCGCAGTAATCGCTTATGCCAAGGTTGTCGTTCAAATGCGTACAAAGCAATCGGTTACCATACAGCTGAAGCATGTCCTTGCTGTGGTTATAGCACATTTCGTGCCCACTATCCCAGCAAAAACCAACATTATCCCTATCGGCAAAATGGGACATCAGCGCAGCCAAGTATTCCTCGCCCTCGGTATTTTCAAAGGCAACAAGCACGCCGTGCTCTTTCGCGTAATCCACAACCTCGCCAAAGCGAGCCAAGCCCGTCATCGTGGGATTGTGTTCATCGAATCCCACAAACGCATGCGCAACAAGCAACGGCACTCCGCACAAAACGCAAGTGTCAATACACTGCTTTAATTCCGCAACGGCAACCGCTCCCTTAACGTCATCGTCGCGCCACATATCCGCAGCCTTACCCCACGGGGCATGAATGGACTGAAAACGCAAGTCCAACGCTTCGGCACGATGCACAAGGTTACGACAATCCAAATCACTGCTCCACACAACAAAAAAGCCGTCAAAACCCACCGCCTTAATCAGCGACAGCTGTTCCTCGTACGGCACTCCAAAATTAGCATTCAAGCCCAAGCATAGCTGTTTTTTCCACATAATGTAGCCTCCACCTAATCCGTCGCATTACCAACTGCAAATCATACAACATATTTTACAAGGGAATACACCCAAACCATTTAGTATATGAATAGTATACCACGCAAGAAAACAAAAGGAAAGCGTTCAACTTGATTGGGACAGAACTTTTTTGACGAACTTCTGCCCCTTGTTTTCTCATAAAAAACGTAAAAATAGAGCCTGTAGCCAAAAGCCACAGGCTCAAAAGGCGCACTACTGCGCTTTATTTAATCCGAGAAATTATCTGGGATATTTGATGTTAGCTTGTGCAGCTGCAAGGCGAGCGATGGGCACGCGATACGGCGAGCAAGAAACATAGTTAAGACCGATTCTGTGAGCAAATTCGATCGAGCTGGGATCTCCACCGTGTTCGCCGCAGATACCGCATTGAAGTTCGGGACGAGTTTCACGACCGAGTGTAACAGCCATTTTCATAAGTTTGCCTACGCCAACTTGGTCAAGTCTTGCAAACGGATCGGATTCGTAAATCTTTGCACCGTAGTAGCTGGGCAAGAACTTGCTTGCGTCGTCACGGCTGAAGCCGAACGTCA
>CAZSIF010000022.1:0-26286 GCA_964607155.1 uncultured Oscillospiraceae bacterium | reverse complement strand
ATGCAGATATTATTCATTACAGCGAAGATATTGACGGCGATTTGTCACTTATGCCAATGAAGGATTTTCTTTTCGAAATCGGCAAAGTCGCAGACGAATGTTATCGGGTATTGAGAAAGGGTAAGTTTTGTGCTGTTCTTATGGGGGATACTCGCAAAAAAGGTATGGTTCAACCTCTTGCATTCGAAACAATGCGCATTTTCGAAATGGCAGGCTTCAAAACAAAAGAAATAATTATAAAGGAACAGCACAACTGCAAAGCAACGGGCCATTGGAAAACAAACAGCGTAAGGTACAACTTCTTATTGCTCGCGCACGAGTACTTGTTTGTGTTTAGGAAATAACAAAGGAAAAAATATATACATGAATGATTTAACGCAATATATAATAAGTAAAAGTTTAGAAAAAGCCAGCATTGAGATTATTAAGCAATCTATACTTCAAGATACGGCGTTAACTCAAGAGCAAAAAACTTTTTGGATTGGTTATTTAAATGGAGTTTCTATTACAAGAGATGCACAAGATATTTTGTCTGTCCTCTTTAATAAAAAAATAAGAATAAACACTATATAGGTAACATTTTCTTCAAAACAGCAGTCCAACCATAATGATGTAACTCTAATATTATTCGATTTTCGTTACCGATTCTCCGCCAAGTGGTACCCAACTGAACCCACAAAGTTCAGATGGGTACTTTCTTTATTTTATGGCACTTTTTTGCGCAAATTATTATGGATTCAAATCTCTATCGAATAGCGGTAGGAATTTGAACCCTTTTTGCATCTGACATCACTCGTCTTCTTGTTGCGCTTTAATATTCGCTCTTTTTTGCGCCACCACCATTACGCAGTGTACAATCGTTCTGATAACGTTTGTTGCAAACAGGATAGCAAAACTCACATAAAACACATTTGTTTGCGACATAAAAAATGATGCAATAACCACAAATAACAATGCAGGTATCACGCTACCCAGCCAAAATCCACCCATTGTTTTGCACACTGCACCATAACTGAGTGCATCGTCGTTGAAAAAATAACCGACAAGGGCAACAACAAGCGGAAATGCCAACCACGCCAAACACAGCACTAACAGTGCCTGCGCCGTATACAAAAAATAACTGATGGAAATCGCCAACGTATTGGCATCGTATAAACTTTTCATAAGTTCATCCGCCCCATCGCCCGAATTGACAGTAAGTGCTTGGTCGCCGTAGTTGCCGGTTACCGTTGCAATACGACCGTCATCCGCAATCCAACGCATCATAGCAATATCTTGCAACAAAATCACAAATTTATCGTACACATTTCCGTTTTCGTCGGTGGCAAGATATTTGTTCACATAATAATCGCGCAACGTGGGTGCAGTAGAAAAGTCGCTGCCCAAACCGCCGTACCTCGTTTTAAAATACAGTTGGTACACGGCGCCGTAATTTTCTTCCGAAACCACACCATCAACCATTAATTTTTCCAACGATTGTTTTACACTATCACTTCCATTGGCATAAACAAACAACAAATATTCGCGTATAACGTCAGCCGTGAAATGTTTTATATTGCCTGTAAGCGTAAGTTTTGCCGAATAATCTTTCTGTTCGGAATCGGCAAGTTCAGCGTACTCCTCGAAAGAAAGAATTTCTGACGAGTAGTTACTCACAAACTGTATTACACAATCATCGTACAAATCATTGCCGTTACGCATATCGACAATAAAATTAAAACCGTTGTTTGCATAGTGTTTATCCGCTTGGTTAACAAACGAATTAACAACAAGCGCATCGCCAAAGCTGTTTGTTAACGCCGCTTTGCCATTTTGTACAGTTACACTTATATCCTTGTCATCAAACAGACTATGATAGTACGCTTTGAACTCTGACGAATTGTTATACCGAACAAAAAAGACTATCCTTGCCATTCCGCAAAAGGCAGCAAACAACAAAACCAATGCCATCAACAACGCCAAAATACCGTTCCCCAGCGAACGGTATTTGCTTTCATCGGCGTATTTTTTATTGAAAAAATTAAGCCCAAAATATTTTAACCAATCCAACATTACATCAACCTCTATTGAGTGACCTTCGCGGCATATATCAACACGTTCTCATAAAAACATAATTTTTCAACTCTGCAATGAATCACAGAATAACAATAACAACCCATCACACCAACGAACAAAACAACGTCCAAGTTGGCAACTCTTTTTCGTCAATTTATACGCCAAACAACAGCTTTATGTTATTAAATACTTTTTTATGGCACATTTAATATATTTTTAAGTCACGTTTGGTTTTTACTCGAAATTATGCAATAACTCCTTTTTTCAAAATTATATTGGCGTAGATTGCTTCTTCTCCGGTGGCAATCACGGCATAGGCATTTTTAGCTCTTTCGTAAAACTCAAATCTGTCGATGTTGCCTATTTTAAGATTTTTATCATGCCGTTGTGCAATTTTATTATATTCGCCCCAAATAACAGGGTTCACTTTGCCTTCATCGCACGGCATGAGAGCCATCAAAATAAAATTAGGATCAGAATAGGTATCCAACGGCATCAACGACAGCACGGCATCCAAAACATCCGTACCTCTTATTCCGTCCGCTCTAACAACTCTTTTCCCAAAATTTTCACTTGGAAAGTTACCGTCAGCAATTACGATTTCATCACCGTGCCCCATTTCACACAAAATTTTCAACAGCTCAGGGCTAACAATTTTCGATATTCCTTTTAGCATTTTTACCTCTCGTCAAATTTTGATAAGCTTCATTTCGCCAGGAGCAAGCCATGCCACTTCAACACGACCGTTTTGGAAAGTAACTGTAATTTTGTTGGCATATCTTTGCGAAGCATTAACGATAGATGTCCATCTATCGCCAGAATCCTCCTGCTTGTAGTAACTCACAATGGTTGGATAGGACATTTCTCCCTTGACAGACAAAATCACGTCGTCGGCACACATTCTTTTTGACGGATCATATATATGCCCCACATGGAAAACCTTTTCTAACGTCAACTTGTCAAATACGTCACGATAATGCTCATTAAATAGCCTTTGTTGGCGGCTAATAGCATCGAATAGGGGCGTTCTTAGCCGATCCTTGCCAATAATCGGATTACCAACAAAACTTGTGCCCGCATCGTAACCATAAAGATGAAACCAAATTATTCCCCTTGCGCCATGTGCCAATGCAGTGTAGATTTGCCAACGCATGTCATCCTCGGTGGGAACACGATATTTCCAATGTCCCACAGCAAGCAAGCTTGCGTAAAACGGGATTCCATATCTTTGAGTTATTTCAAAGTATTTATCCAAAACATAAAAATAGCTGTTTATTCCGCACTCGACATTATGTGGCGCATCCAAGCATTGCGAGTATTGGTCGTAACCTATAAGCGGAACGCCTGTTTTTGACAAAATAGTTTCTACTGCGCAAGTGTGTACCGCTTCCGGCGCGCCGATATCCATATCAAAATCCGAGCCGCCACCCCAATATGGCAAGAGATTGCAAAAAGGGGTAAGGTCGGGCATTTCGCGCATGACAATATTAACAGTATCGACAAACAAATCTATTTCGTCAAAAGTCGGTTCGTCGCCAATAAAAAATCCGAATGTGGCCAGATGTTTGCCGAAATCAAGATATGCTTGTTTTACTCCCAAAACAAAAGCCTTTTCGCCCACATCACGAAGCGTCCTAAAATGTGTTCGTTTATCGCACACGATTAGTTGCATTTTGTATTTTGCACATTCATCCAAAACATCGACAACATCCTGCTTGTTGTGTTTTGCCGCGTCGTAAGTAAAGCTCATTGGCAAATCACTTCCAAGGTCTACCCAATCCTTAACAGCCTCTTTTCCAAAAACGCCGCTTTCCACATAATTCCAAAATCCAAACCTAATTTTGTTCATACATTTATCCTTAATTATTCGTTTATCCACTTGATTTCCATCGGTTTTAGTTCCACATTAACGCCCGAACCGGTTTTATTATAAAATACCGTCGTTTGAGCTTCATTGGAATTGTTGACCAATGCATAGCACTTTGCGTCAGGATAGTAGCTGCACTCAACGTTGACGTTATCGCAGTAGCATACATTAAGCGATTTGTTAGCCGTCCAACACAATGCTTTGTACAACAACCTTGAATTATCAAACGAGTACGGCACGCCCGTTATGTAAAAACTCCTACCCTTTCCATAGTGGTTAACCGCCATTTTAACTTCGCCAACATTCACATTGCGCTTAAATCTATCAGAAAACGCTATGTCCAACACCTGCGTATTCGGCAAAGCATAAATATTTTTCTTATCCTCGCCGTAGTCAAAAGTTTTAAATCCGTCGGTTATTTCGTGACGAACTTTTGTAATATTATACTTATCTTCCGACATGGTAAAGCCAATTTCTTCGTCGACGCCCAAAACGTCGGCAAGCTGGAAGTATCTTCCACCAAAATCATATACAGTTGGCTCTCCGACGCCGATAAATCCACCACCGTCATACACAAACTTACGCACAGACGTGGCAATTTCTTCGTCAATCCAATACTTTCCTCCGGAATAGGATGTGTATGCATCGCCCACGTTCAACAACACGTCCACAGACGAATCAACTCCATTGCGAATATCTTCGAAAGACAAAAATTCAACTTCAACAGGCAAGCCAGAAAGCGACTCTAAAATGCCTTGATAGGAATATATTTGCTGATACCAAAGTTCGTGCGCAACCATATGGCTCATCCAACTGCGCTTTTTGCCCCAAGCATTTAGGACGCCAACCTTCAATCGGCAATAAGGTTTATTGTTGTTGACTGCGTTATATATAGCCCTAAATTCGTCGGTTATTTCCGTCACACGGTCCACAAAACGAGGGAATTTTGCTGCCAAAGCCAAATATCCGCCGAATCCCATTCTGTCAATAGGTTTCCTCATCATGGCACGACGTGCCGTCAACCAATTTTTATTAAGTTCTGCCACTGCCGCATCCTCGTTACCTTCGAAAAACGTATCGGGAAAGAAATACGGCAAAAATCTACCTTCATGGTATTTGACGTGAGGAATTTCCGAAAGCATCCTAACCGTCACACCGCCGCCAACAGAACCAACTACGGCATCCAACCCCATATTTTTAAAGTGATCACCGTATGGTTCGCTACCAATCCAGTCGTCACCCAAAAACATCATTGCTTCTTTGCCGTATTCGTGGCAAATATCTACCAATTCACGAATTGTTTTGCTCACAAATCGTTCAACGAAATCAATATATTTCAAAAACTTTTCGGTGGGCACACGGAAACAGTTGTTGTAGTAGCCGCTATCGACAAAATCTTCAGCAGTAAGCTTGATGCCACTCTCTTTTTCAAAATCGCATATCAACAACGGATTTGCCGTTTGTGCATAGCCAAACCATTCAACGTGCTTTTCTTTGCCAATTTCGTTAAATATAAGCGTAAACTGATATAAAAAGGTAGTAAAACGTACCACGTCCGTTTCTGGATTTTGTTCGCACCATTCACGCATATGACGTTTAATATATTCACGCGTGGCAGGGAACGCAGGATCATATGTAAGTTGCTTTTCGCACGTCCAATTATTTGTTAGATAATTGTAAATTTGCACAGGGTGCCACGTTACACGCGCCAAAAAAGTAACGGTATATTCGTGGAAAGGTTTGCAGTTTTCAACAGTTACCGTACCACTTTCGGCATTATAACGCCACACTTCGTGCTTTTTACCGACCGTTCTGTCGTACACTTCCCACAAAGACAGATACGTTTCGTCGGGAGAAAACTCGTCCTTTAAAAAGCCACGCATTATCTCAATTTTAAGTTCAGCGGCAGTTGCAAGATTTCTTTCCGACAGTAAAAATATACGTTGTGCCTCTTCCGGATGTTTCCTTGCCCACTCATTATCGCCACGAACGACAAAATAAGTGTTATACACCTTGCCAAACTGCCTTGCATTTTTAGGCAATTTTGTTCCATCACAATCACGCACAGCATCTGCGCCCCACATTTTTGCAATTTTTTTTGTGCCATCCACGAACGACTCATCCGTGGGAATAGTAACTCTGCCTTTATTCATAATAGGACTCCGTAAAAAATTTTTTTTTATTACAATAAGACTATATTGCCACCTTTGTTTAGCGCAACGTTTTTGCCGCATATCTTTATTGTTTGTGCGTTTGGGCTTTTTATCGTTGCAGTTATTTTGCCCATCGAGAATTGCGCCGAAACAAGCAATCCGCCACGACTGCGAAGGTTTTTAAAACTCACTTTGCCATTTTGCCAACTTTGTGGAATAGCAGGAAACAACTCGATGCTGCCTTCGTGATCTTGCAAAAGCATTTCGTGCAAGGCATCACAAAAACCGAATAAACTTTCCAAAGTGAACGGCCGATAATGGAATGTTGTGTACCCCAAATGCTTGTAGTCGCCGTTCAAGTGAAATCCGTTGTTTCCAACAAATCCATTACAAAAATCGAACAACTTTTGGTATGCGGCATTTCCGTTTTTAGCCATTGCATAAATTTGTGCAGACATCGCAAACGAAAATCCTACCCACATGCCCGTGCCCAAGTATTCCAGTTGCCGTATTGTGGCGTTGTAAATACGCTTATGCTCGTCGGTATCGTAGTTTATCAGATGCAAGGGGTACAAACACATCAAGTGCGAAAAATGTCTGTGCGTTTCAGGCAAAAGCGTGTTTCTATCCAGCATTATCACACCGTTTTCGCCTATTGCCAACTCGTCCAACTTGCTCAACGTCGTAACATACTCGCTGTCGTCAAGCCCCAACTTGCAAGCATAACCGATAAGCGTTTTGTACAGATAGATTAACAACGCCAAATCGAAGTTACTGTTGGGCGTCAAATAAGCGCGGCGAGTGTTATCAAAAATTTCCGGCGAGGACGATAACGGCAAATATAATTTTCCGTTACGTTCCACTAACAAGCCTTTAATGGCGCTTTCAATCTCCTTAAAGAACGGATATGCGCGCTTTTTTAGAAATTTTTCGTCGCCACTATACAGATAATACTCATCGAAACTTTGCGCAGCCCAAATTGTCATCGTGGGCGAAAATGCATACTGTCCCCAACCGCCCATCGGCTTACCGTCCAATGTTGAACACGCAGGGATAATCAATCCGTCAACACCGTAGAATTTTTTTGCGAATTTTTTGTACACACCACGATTATCCCACAGATAGTCGATGAGCACCGTTCCTTGATCCAATCTGTTTGATTTAAGATAGGACTGATACGAAAGTTCCACGTTTGTATCAAAGTGATAATCGCCCTTCCACGGCGGAATTTTACCATCATCGGCTGTCCAAACGCCTTGCAATGGCATTGGATAGCCGCCCTTTTTACTGCACGAAGCAAGTAAATACGTCGCCCGATAGTAGGTTTGGTCAATTATATCGTTATCAGTTGAAATTTGAGATTTGTTCCAATAAGCTCGCCATACAGAAACGTGCTGTTTAAGTAACTCGTCGTGACCGATTTCTGCTGCGCACTTTAACTCTTTCAAAGCATTGTCAATAAGCTTTTGTCTATCCGTCGCCTTGCGCACCGCAACAAACAACTCCGTTCCGTCGGACACTTTGTTTTGGTATGTAAATATTCCGTACACAAAACCACAGGGCGTTTCTTGCAAATAACACTCGCCATCACGCCACAAAAACTGCCCACACGGATATCCCAAGCCATTTGTTGCGTCCGAAAGATACTTTGGCGCAACCAATTTAAGACTAAAATCTTCGTAAATTTTGCCGACAAACAAATCGGTTTTTTGATGCACAAAAAATGATGCAAGTTTTTTGCCGTCCTTTTCGTCAACGGCAGCAACGGCTTTTTTTATGTCCACAAACGAATACACATCTGCGATATCTCGCTTAAAGCTGATTTCTGCACGTCCTGCGGTAATTTTAGTAGGATAAGGTTTAGATGTATAAACATCGTCAAATAGCCTTGTAAATTCCGTCCAGTCCCCTTCCTTGCCGCTTGTTGCAAGCGCAACAAGGTTTTTATAGTTAAAGCCGCTTTCCTTTGTTATTGGATTTTCCCGTTCATCCCACAGGTCAATTCTGTCAAACGCAAGCTTTAAAGGGCTTTTGCCATAAACAAGGCAGCCGGTGATACCATCACCGAGCGGCAACGCCTCATCCCAGCTTTTAATTTCGCCGTGTGCTTTTATATCGAATTTGTTTATTTTTACCATATTGCTAATTATGACAGCGGAACAAGGAAAACGCCTTCGCCCGCAGTAGTTTCCAATTCAATTATTCCATTTGCAGCGTCTACCGTATTAATTTTTCCGTTTCTGCAAACCATTATGCGCGTGCAATCCTCGAACTGGATTGTCACTGTATTTTTTGTTTTAACAACAGACGGATCGGCATAGTTTACAACCATAAAGCCATCCTTTGCGCCGTATTCATAAATACCGTCCTTATCCGAAAACACGCCTACCAACACGTCGCTTTGCGCATTGACGCTTTTTATACGCTCGTTAGATGTAAGCGCATGCGTTAACGCCGAAAACTGGTCGTTATTGCCAAATGTCATCACGCCTTGCCAAGCATATGCGCCGTAAACATTCTCAAAAGCCAACACTTCATTGTTTACTGCTTTTGCCCAAGTATAAGCATTGCTTTTTTTACCGGTCTGATAGTTAACAAGTGCACCTGTGCTTGTATTACTATCCCCGTTTGAAGAATACACGAAATACGCCATTTCGTCTACTCCATATGCAAGATTTGTGTAAATTTGCAGTCTAAGGTCGCCAATAGAAGTTATTCCGCGATGATATTCGTTCGCTTTGAGATTTGACCACACAAATCCTCGCACATCGATATTTTTAGCCTTTGCCCGATAACATATCTCTTCCAAGTTCCACAGGTACATTTCTCCTATACCCTGCTCCGCTCCGTACGGGTAATGGTCAAAACTGATATACCCCAATGTTTCGGCTAAATTATCGAAATAATAGTCTAAATAGTTTTTGTAATTGCTCTGCGATAATTTGCTTTCGCACGGCAACAAATTGATAAACGGTTCGCCGTTAGGCACATATTTTTTATACTCACTTACCGCCGCTACAAGCTGCTTCATTTCCGCCAGACTTGGTTCATCGGCAAAAAAATGTCCGGCAAACGCCGTCGACGTAGCATAGTCGCAATCAGAAAGCATTACGTTGAAATACTTGCCGTAATTATTTGTGTAACGCTCGACGTTGTAAACAAGCTCATTAAAAACATAGTACTTAACGCCGTACTTTTCACTTAACCCCAGCGCCTTACTTGCGCCATCCGCAACATTTTGAGTAAGCGCAGATATTTTGCCGTCAAGCTCGCTTTCCGTAATGCCGCTTGTCAACCCCACACGTCCCTCGTAAAGTCCGGTGGCTTTTCTAAATCCAGCCGCACTTAAATTTGCAAACTGCTCGTCGTTCATAAGAGCGTACGGTACGGACGCATACGCATTGAAAACTATTTCGTAGTCTGAAAAAGTCGGCACGCCCAATGGTTGCGGAATAGGTGTTATTGCTCCTCCGCCACTACCGGAATTGTCGCTGTTGTTGCCATCATTATTCGTTGTGTCAGCGTTATCATTACCGCCGTTGTTATTGCCGCTATTAGGCAATCCGCCCACGAAGCCGCATGCACAAAACAATAACGTCAAAGTCAATAGCAATGCAATAAGTTGAATTTTTTTCATGTTGCGCCCCTTATTTTAGTTTGGGGCTGCCGTGCCACGGCTCGGCAGCCCCAAAAAATGTTGTTTTAAACCTTTAAGTTGTTTATGCAGCAACTCTTGTTACTGCAACGTCGGTTGCAAACAACCATTCTGAAATATCCCCTTCAAAATTCTCGGTGTATGTTTCACCGTCTGCAGTTTTAATAACAAAGTCGTCAATCAAAACATTGTCACTAAAATCACCGCCACCACGCTCTCCAAACAAGAAGATATAGTAATCATTATTTTCCACGTCTTTCGTTTCGTTCAAACCGGTAGTAGACGTAATTGTACATTTACCATCTGCAAATGTGTATGTGAACGTTACCCATTCTTCTGCCGTAGTTGGCAATACTTGACTCGGATTCCAATAATAAATGTCTTTTTCAGCAGGAACGTCTGCGAGAGAAATACCCCACCAAGATGCCGTTGCACCGGTTTTTGCCTTAAAGGAAATTTCGGTAATATTGGAATACGCTTGTTTTGTTACAAAACTATGTTGCTTGCCAGCATCGCTTTGAAGCAAGTTTTTGATATCAATAGAAGCAGCGTGGTTTTCGTTTGTGTTGATAGCAACGTTGTTATCAATAATCTTTCTAACGGGAGACGTTGTCGGATCATCTTGAACCTCTACGTCGAACAACCATTCGTCGATAGATTTGTTAAAATCTTCCGTGTATGTTCCATCTGCAGTTTTGATTACAAAATCATCAAATTCAACATAGTCAAACTCGCCCTTTGCACTAATCAAATAAACATAGTATGCCTTGTTTTCAACTTCTTTTGTTACACTAAAACCTTGGTTAGAAGTGATTGTGCACACGCCGTCTGCAAATGTAAACGTAAATTGAACCCATTCGCCGTTTGTGGAGGGAAGTGTACCTAACGCCCAATTGTAAATGTCTTTATCTGCACTTTCACGAAGGGAAATGCCCCACCAACTATTACTTGCGTCTGCCGTTTTTGCTTTGAATGAAATTTCCGTAATGCCCTCGTACGCATTTTTAGTAACAAAGCTTTCGCCGCTTTCTGCATGACGACGAGTGTTGATATGCGCAACGTAGTTGTTATTGTCCTTAATTACTATGTCGTTGACAATTTCTTCCTTAACGGGAACGCCACCTTCTACCCAAGTGGTATCAGCATCAAACAAACCATTGTCAAAGCCCTTTTGGAAATCATCCACATAAGTTTCGCCATCGGCAACAATTGTAAAGTCGTCGAGCAAAATGTTTCCGCCAAAGTCTTCACCTTTTGCACCGATAAAATAGATGTAGTAAGATTTGTTGTCAACGTCTATTGTTTTTTCAAAGCCGTTGTTTGATGTAATCTTGCATTTGCCATCTTCAAACTTGAAGGTGAATTGAATCCATTCTCCACCGGTTACAGGAAGAGTACCGAGTTTCATTGTGTAAATATCGGCATCGGCTTGTGTTGTTGCAAGAGAAATACCCCACCAACGCTCTGCGTTATCCGTTACCGTTTTTGCCTTGAATGAAATCTCAGTGATGTTGGAATACGCTTCTGTCGTAATAAAGCTCATTTCTCCCTTGTTTGGAGAAAGTTTATTTTGAACGTCGATAGAAGCAACATAGTTGTTTGTATCTTCAACAATAGTCAATGTTACGGAATCTTTTTCCGTAGTGGCAACCGACGACAAAACGAGAGTGACTTTTTGACCTTTTTCAAGATATGTGTTAAGTGGCAAGTCCACTGCCGTACCCTTTTCGTTCACAAAAGTAACTGTGTCACTGTCTGCATTCAACGAAATTTCGTAACGACCATCTTGTGCTGCGGTAAACACAGCCGTTCTGCCTTCATCTACAAACAGATCAACATTGTTATCGCCAAGTTCAAGTGCAACATTTGCAAGAGGAGTAACCTTTTCAACAACCATTGTTGCGGAGTCTTTTTCCGTAGTAGCAACCGAGCCGAATGCGAAAGTTACAGTGTCATTTGCCGCAAGACGAACGGTGTAAGGCAATGTAACATCTTCAAGAGAAGTGCCAACAACTTTTTTAACAGCCGTAGTTGCACTTACGTTTTTTGCCGAGAATGTGTAACCGCCAGCCGCAGTTGCTGTGAAAGACGCTATTCTACCCTCGTCAACGTACCACTCAACATCGTTATCGCCCAGTTGAAGCGTTACGTTTGCAAGCGGATCGACCTTTTCAACAACGATAGTTACGGAATCCTTTTCCGTAGTTGCCGTAGAAGAAATAGCCAACGAAAGTTTTTCGTTTGCATCAAGGCGAACAGTGTAAGGAAGTTGGATCGCCTCTGTACTTTCGCCCACCACCTTAGCAACAGTTGCCGTTGCACTTGCGGGCTTCAACGAAATTGTGTAGCGACCTGTTTCGCTTGCCGTGAAAGATGCAGCCCTGCCGTCTTCAACGTACAATTCCACATCATTTTCGCCAACCGCAAGGACTGCTGCATCCAGCGGCTCGTGTGTAGGATCTGGCGTGGGGTTCGGTTGCAAATTACATGCAACGGAAACAACCAAGCACATTACCATGAGCACTGCAATCAACCATAGTTTTGCTTTTTTCATTTTTTGTCTCCTTTTTTTTATTTTTCGGCAATAAATGCCGTAGGACATCTTAGTTACCGCTCGTCTGCGAAACCCAATTGTTCCAATTCTTTTTAGCGTATTCGTAATCTTTTTGAATTACTTGTTCGGGCGTTTCCACGTCATCTCGCACATTGTAAAACGGCCAAGAACCTCTTGCCCAATATCCGGTAAGTCCCTTAATTGCAATGTTGCTTGTAACGTTGGGGGCATAGATATAGTTATCTATATTCATTTGCAAAATGCTCTTGCCGAACGTGCTCATATCCTTGTAAACTTCGGCAGAGGGATTTTTTTCATAGCTGAACGGTCTAATATTATTGGAAGTTGACGTGTAGATTTCGCACGCTTCTGCCTCGCTCATAAATTTAAGGAACTCTTTTGCATCATCCTTATTTGCCGCCATTGACGGAACAAACCAATACGAAGCGTATTCGCCTTGAATAACTCGCTTGTTATCCACCGTTGTGTAAGTATCGGAATGGAGAACATTGCCGCTCTCGTCACTCAGCTGCGGAACAGGGAACATACCCAACTCGACATCGGTTTTTGCAAGAACCTTGGACATTTCCGTTTCGAACCAAGATCCGTTAAGCATCATTGCCGCGTCGCCGTTGATAAGGTTGTTTTGTGCCTCAAAGTGATCCTTTCCCGCACTGCCTGCCATTGTGTAACCGTTATCGCCAAAAAAGAACTTTTTGAGTGATTGAAGTCCCAAAATTTTACCTTGCGAGTTTGACGGAGCAAACACTTCCGCACTTGAATATGAATAGAATCGATCCAAATCCGCAATGCCGGAATATTGATAATTCCAATTAGATTCTCCGTAGTACAAGTATCCGTCGGCAGCACTGCCGCAATATACTATCGGTGCAACCTTTTTGTTTGTGTCGCTCAATATTTTTTTACAAAGATCTTCCAATTCCTTGGTTGTGGTAGGAATTTGCCAGCCGTACTTTTTGAACAGAGAAACGTTGTACACAAATCCCTCTGTGTTGGTGTATTCCGGCAAGCAAAGGTGTTCGCCGTTATATGTGCACACTGCTTCGGCATTGCCTTCCAACGACTCCGACACGGTTTTACCGTCAGACAATGTTGCGTTGAAAACGTCATCGATGTTTTCCACCCATCCTTGTATTTTCCAACGCTTTATACTTTCAATACTTCTGTAACTATAAACATCTGCAACGTTGTTGTTATTTTCCAGCCTTGCGCCAGTAGTATCGATAATGCTTGGGTTAAAAGAGAGTTTAACCAAAACGTCGGGATGCTTTTCCATAAAAGCCTTTGCCACAGCACGATACGGCTCTTCGCCGATACCGCCTTTAAGCACTTCCACTTTAAGGATACGACGTCCTTGCGGATCTTCGTCGTCCTCGTCACCACTGCAAGCCGTCAACGCAAAACAGCACGCCGATGTTAGCAACAGTACCAGCACTAAACTTAAGTATTTGATAATTTTTTTCATACTTTTTACCACCTTTTTTATTTAAGAGGAATTACAAAACGTCCTTCGCCCGGATAAAGTTTGAACGTATAAGTGCCATCTTTGTTTAAAGGAACGATTATTCTTTGACCGAGCCGATACATTAAAAGCTTTGTTGCGTCGGTAAACTTAACGGTAACCTCGTCATCCTTATCTTCGCTCGGTTCGTGCGCATTAACTATCATAAATGCGTCCTGCGCAGAAAGGTTTTTATCTTTCGCCTTAAAGACGCCCACAAGTGTATCTCGCGTACAATCTGTAATTTTAAACCTATCGTGCTTTTCAATGGGATACATAAGGTTGGCAAACAGTTGATTATCCACCATTTCGCTTTCGTTGCGGAACATCACGCCGTCCCAATCGTATGCGTCATATGCGGCTTGCATAGCGTGCACTTCGTTGTTAACTTGCTTTGCCGCATCGTACAAGTAGGTATATTCTCCTGTGGTTTGATTGTACAAGCTGTATCCGTCATTTTTGGTGTAATCCGATACGCCATAGTCGGAACCGTATGTGTAGTACACAAACTCCCTACAACCAAAAGCCATTCCGGAATAAATTTGCCAACGAAAATCGTTTACGCCCGTTAGGTTACGAGTGCCTGTAAAGTCGCCCTTGGCTTGAACAAAAGTTCTCACCTCGTAATTGGTACCCTTGCAGCGTTGCGCCATCATTTCGTAGTTATAGTAGTACATATCCCGAATGTAGTTTTCTCCGCCGGCTGTTTGCATGAAAGGATAAAAATCCCAACACACATATCCAACATGAGATATAACATTGTTAAAGTAGTAGTCCACATACTGCTTGTATGTCGTATCGGAGTTAACCGAAAGCGCAGTGGAATTATCCTTGATATACGCCGGCAACAGATTGACAAAAATTTCTCCACCATTTGCAGCATTTTGACTAATATACTTATTGTACAATTCCGCTTGCCAAGCGATGGTTTCCATTTCTTGAACGTTTGGTTCGTCAAAGCCAAAGTTGCCGCCATATGCTGCGTGGTCGATATACAAATTGTTTTCGTCAAACATTTGGGAAATGACTTGTTCAAAATCTTCTTTGGTCTTTATTTCATCAAAGTTTTTGCCCAATCCGTAAAATGACCAATCTCGAACAAAGTACTTTACGCCGTACTTTTCTGCCAAATTCAACACAGTCAACGCATCGGACTGCGCTTTTTCGCTCCGCTTGGCAATTGTTTCGTAGATGTTGCCACCCACCGCATTGGACGAACCCTCGTACAATGCAATTGCCTTGTTGAAACCAGCCTCCGCCAGTTTTTTATAATGCTCTTCCGTAAGCCCGTCCACGCTTTTGCCAACGGTGGGCGCAGCATATGCAGCGAAGGTTACGCCACTTCCGCCATCCTGAAACACAGGGGCTTGTTCACCGCTACAAGCAACCAATCCAACAACAAGCGAGGAGCAGAGAATCAACAAAATCAATAAAGATACAATTCTCTTTTTCATATTCACCTCACGAGCGTTTCTTTTTTGCCAAAATCAGCAATACCGCAAGTGCCGCCACCGCCACGCCTAAAACAGCCGTAACAACCACCCAAACAACATCGCTGCCGCTTGTTGCGCCACCGTTCAAATCAAGTTCGCCCTGCCAATTAACGTCAACGTTTGCACGGTCGTAGATAATTTCCGTTTTTGTGCTGCCGGAATCTTGCTTGGGCACAGCCGTATCGGCGAGATCGTAAATTTCCGCCGTGTTTGTAATTGAAAAATCATCAAACGTACAGTAGGCATAGCCGGTGCACACAATGGCAAGATATCCGGAAACTTCAATGCCTTCTACCGTAACGTATAAAGTGTAGTCACCTTCGTCAGCACGCTTCATATAAAGCGAAAGTTTGTTGTCCTCGCCAACGATTTTAAAGCAAACCGCAGCATCTGCGGAAATATCATCGCGTAGCGTATCATTTCCGTCGTAGGTGATATCTTTAAAATAACTTGCAGGAATTTCTTTTACGGTTGTGCGAGTTTCGTTGGTCAATTCGCTTACGCCAGCCGCCTTGTAAAGAAAGCTTTCGCAAGTATTCCATTGTTTAATAAGTTGTTGATTATCATCAGACTGCTTCGTAGGGTGCGTAACGCGAATAGCCAGTGTTCCGTAGGTTCCGTAAGTTCTTGTCGTTGCATTTTTTCTACCAAAATCGAAACCAATCCAGCGATTTGCCGCCATCCTTTCGTCCACGGGATCACCTGTTTGCCAACCGCCGTAGATACTTGTCATTTTGAATTCGGCAACAAAATTATCGTATTTGTAAGCCGAACCGAAAAATGTTCCATCCGAGCAGCGAGAAAAAACAAGTTCGTTGTTTGAAACTTCTACCGTGCCGGAATCGGCATTGTAAACAAAATCTTCGCTTCCTTCCGGCCCGAAATAATTGTTACTAAAATTAGTAGAAACCGTCTTTGTTTTTACCTTTTCGAAAGAGTACTCGTTAACAACAACATTATCCAAACTGATTTTCGATTGATTGTTGCCGACGACAACAAAGCCACAAAATCCATCGTAAGCGTCAACTTTTGTATAACGCATTTTTTCTTCGCCGTTTTCCGACACAATCAATGTTCCATCTGCCGTAACTTTCAGTTGGATTTGCGAACCGCCGTCGCTTGTTAAGTTGCTAAGAGTGCAAGCATTGTCCGTAAGCTCGTCCTTGCTTCCGTCAGAGTTGTAATGTTCCACCGAGCCCCCGTTTTTGGTTATCGTGTAGCACCACGAACCTTTAAGTGGTTCGCCTGCGGCGGAAGCCATTGCAAAAAAGTAGCTTATGCTATCGCCATCTGCTGCGGTTGCGTCGAAAAACACATCGAAAGTAACATCCAAAACGGCATCTTTTGCCTTTAAAAATTTGTCGTTCTTTTCAATTTTCTTTGTGAGCATCACAAAGTCGCCTTGCCTTGAAGCATCGAATGCAAGCCTATTAGAACCGCCAACCAACTCGATTTCGTGATCTGGCGTGTAAGTTGCAGAACCGTCGTTTTCGTTGATGACAGTTGCTCCAATGGATTGCATATTCGTCATTGTTTGACTTTCAAAATCCTCTTCTACGGTTGTGCCGTCCTGCGACTGGAACTTGAAATTATCTACATAAACGTGCGGATTGGTATCCCTATTTTCCGACGTGCAAAGTTCCAATTCAAAGTAACAACTATCAAAACTATCGTTTGCAGAAAACACATACGGTTCGTCCTTGTACGGCGTGGTTGGAAAATCCTTTCCCTTATCGGCAACGTACAGATTAAATGAGTTTTCTGAAACAACTTCGATTTTAACGCTTTGCCATTCATTTTGTTTGAACAACACACCGCAATATTCAATCAACGGTCTTCTGTACGGATTAAACTCGCCCGTGCTGGTTTTAATTAAGTCCAACGACTTTGGAAAACCAATATGAATCCAGTTGCTTGTGTAGCACTTGATATCAAAAGTGATGGTTTTAAGGTTTGAGAGCAAATCCTTGCTGACAAGTGCCGCTTGTACTTCACTGCCGCCGGCACAGCCGAGCTTCAAAGCGTATGTGGGCGAAATAACTTGCTCCGTTTTGATCGTCGAAGAAGATGTTGACCACAGTTCTGGATTTACGCTACCGACGTAGCTTGAATTGTCAAAGTCTTCCGTCGTAGTGGTTTTACGCGTGGATGCGAAAGCGTTCACGTTGCAAAGTGAAAAAACAAGCAAAGTAAGCAAAGCAAACACGGCAACTATTTTGGTATTTTTTTTCATTGTAGCTCCTATGTGTTTATTATTTGTATTAAACGCCAAATTTTTCCGACGTTTTGTCCAAAATTTTCTTTACAATAATTATGATGGGCGTGGCGATAACAGTAAAACAAATACCCATACACGCACCCCATTCGAGGTTAGCGTTACCGCCCTTGATAAGGCTGTTTATTAGGTATGCTATTGTTTGCGACGATTGCCCCGGACCGCCACCCGTCAACAGTTCTACCTGAATGAACAATGTAAACGCTGTTGTGACAGATCCCAAAATCCCTACCGAAATAGTCGGCCAAATCATCGGGATTACAATTTGAAACAATTCTCTAACAAATCCAACACCGTCGATTCTGGCATATTCCATAACCTCTTCGGGCAAGTTTTCGATTGCGCCGCCGATTATCAAAATATTGTAGCCTGTGCCCACCCACAAACAGTAGACCATAATTAGCGGAAACGATAAGTTTTGATCACCGAACCAAGTTGGCAAATCTGCCGTCGGCACACCGAACAATTTGTTAAGAATGATGTTTATCGGTCCCATTGACATGTTAAACATGTACTTGTACACCATCGTGTAGATAACTACGGATATGATGGACGGCAAAAAGAAAATAATTCTAAAAGCACGTCTTCCGGGCACTTTTTTATAGAACAAATATGCAAATATTACCGATATAAGCAACAAAACCAAGTCGTTTACACCTGCAAGCAACGAGTTTTTGATGGCATTACGCATTTGCGGCAACTGCACAAATTCCGCAAAGAACCGTCTGTAATTATCCAACGTCCATACGATTTGCCCAGACTCGTAGTCTACGCTTTGGAAAGACATAACGACAGAGTTGATATTTACATACACAAAGAATACCAACCACTGCAACAAGGGCAGAGCCAACATTCCCCACACAAATATTAATTTTTTCTTTTTACGACTTAAACCCTTAAATTGCTTCTTCATAATGCTATTCTTTTAGTCCTCCGCTAATCGTGTTGCCCATTAATTGCTTTTGGAAGATTGCAAAGAAAATCAATACTGGAATTATCGAAACAATCATTGCCGCAAATAGCACCGTGTGAGCACCCGTGCTGGTCGCGTCTGCAGACAGCATTGCCAAGCCAACGGCGATTGTCGGGTGATCTTCGTAAAATAGTGAGGGCAGCCAATAATCGTTCCAAAAACCAAGAAATCGGATTATCGCAATTGTCATTATTCCATTGCGTGCAAGTGGCATCATTATTCTAAAGAAAATATGCAAGTTACTTGCGCCGTCCACCATTGCACTTTCAGCATACGACCACGGGATAGCTTTAAAGTAAGCGTGTAAGTACAAAAAAGTTCCGCCAAACGCGCCGCATTGCAACAAAATCATACCGATATACGTTCCGTTGAGCTGCGTAGCATTCATCAATTTGTATGTAGATGGCAATGCCGCAACATTTGGAATAAGCGATGTAACAATAACCATCATATAAACAAACTTGTTACCCTTAAAATCGTATTTTGCAAGCACATATGCCGCCATACAAGATAACAAAACCGAAACGATGGTATTGCCTAACGACAACGTAATTGAGTTCCAAAACATTTCGCCTATTTTTAGTTCTTTGAAAACTTGAATGTAGTTTTCCCAGTTAAGCGATTCAGGCAAACCCAAAGGATTTTGTCGAAACTCCCAAACGTCCTTGAACGAACCCAAAAGCAAATACACAAACGGATACAGCAACGTGAACGAATAGATAACAAACAACGCCGAAACAATCCACAAAACAGCCTTTTGCTTTGGCGAATACAGCGTTTTCTCTTTGATGCTGACCTTTTTTCCATCAACCACCATGTAGTTTTTAGACATTTTTTCCTCCCGTACACCGCTTGTATGATTCGTAAACGAGATAACCAACTACGGCACCGAATCCATGATTACAACTTGCATTTTCGGCAAACAGTTCCCAAATAGTTCCCGTGCGTTTTGCCATAGGCAAAAACATTTGCTTACACTCTGCAATAATCTGCTGGTATTTTTGCTTTTTAAAAAGTCCAAAAAGTCTTAATATGTACCCAATAAACATATTAGAATGGCACAGATTACGACCTTTAAACCTATTTACGAACTCATTGCCAAACGTTTTATGTTCGCTATCGATGATGTCAAAAAAGACTGCGTAGTTTTGACACGTTTCGGATATATTATCCGTCACAACAAGTTTTCCGTCATTTCTTACAGCATTGTCGTGAAACAATTCGCCATCAAACGACTGCTTTAAAATGCACTGTTTGATTGCGTCCGCTTTTCTTCGCAACTCCACGTCGCCGTACATTTCGCTCGCCGCATTTAGCGCTGCAGAATAAAGCATGTTGGACGGATAATTTACGCCATCAACATAGTCATTAGCTTTACTCCACTCAATAAAAACCCAACCATCTAAGTTTTCCAACAAGCCAAACTCGTTTTCGTAACGTTCAAAAAAGGAAAGAGCTTTTTTTACTTTTTCTTCAAACGTTGCAACAAATTGACTATCGCCAGTCCTTTTTTCAAATTCCCGCAGTTGAAGCACAAACCATAGTATCCAATTGGGGATATAGTCGTCCTTATTAGATGCAACTGACGGATAACACATTGGCAATATTCCATCGTCGGCAAACGTTTCGTTTTGATAATTGAGATAATTTTCCAAGAAATTTCGCTCTACTTTGTTAGAATCGGTAAAAAAGTTTTCCGCTATTCCCAAAAAATAACCGTCACACAAATATCCTGCTCGTTCACGATTGGGGCAGTCCGTCGGAAGGTCGTAGCAATTGTGCCTAAACGTTCGCGCCGAAGCACGATATATCTCTTCCAAGTCGGTATCTTCACACAAAAAACTTTTGCACTCAATGGGGTTTTCTATTCTAATTACTGACACGGCACGCACGTCCACGTCGCCGTCAACGACAAGAGTAACGTACTTGGCAGAATACACTTCTTGCGAATGCAACGTGTAAACACCCTTTTCCGTCGACCATTTTAGCCCGTGAGTTATCTGCTCACGATTAAACTGTATTTTTCCATTCACCAAAATGTCGTCGTAGATAACCCAAATATCACTTTTAGCTTTAACGTTTAAGTCCAACGTCAGTTTTCCACATTCGATATTTTCAAACACAAACGAAAAATATTTGTATTCACCACCGATATTAAAGTCAAAAGCAAGCAATTCCTTACTGAGTACGCACTCGCATTCGCTTCTGGTGTACGAAAACAGCCCGTTTCCGCTATCCAACATTTTTGTAAAATCGTTGTTCCACGTTTTTTGCGGATTGATGCCGACCGTTCCAGTTTCGTACAACCGCGCCGAAACTTTTTTATAATCAGAAAAATCAACGTTTCGTTCCAATATAATGGGCAAAGGCACATCTACTAACTCGATTTTTTTACAACCATTACACAGCGGACTGCGATTGGTTGAAATAGTGTATACTTCCAAATACCCACGTTGCGACGACATTCTTTCCACTTTTCGAGCCTTGTCGCTCATCAAATAACATTGAAAATTTTTGCTTTCCGCAACAATGTTATTGTCGCCGTCAACTATTTCACAACCGAAAAATGGTTCGCCGGACGCAAAACACAAAGTTCTTGTACCGTTATACTGAACATATATTTCCACACGATTTTCCGTTTCCGTCAAAAAATCGTCTATCAAAATTTTGTCCACCCTTGCACAACCTTTTGCTGCACGCGCAGGTCCATACGACACAAAGCGTCCGTTTACATAAAGATTGTAAACATCTTTTGCTATCAACGAAAGTGTGATGTTATTACGTTTTTCTATCGTACAGGTAAAACACAATTCCGTATTGCGAATACTCTGATTTTTGCCCCAAACCGCCTGCATTACTAAGACTCACCAATTCTTATATTTTGATTTCACATCTATTGTAACGTTTGTACCACCTCGGTTACAATAACAAAATTGCTCTATATTTTAGATATATTGCTCTAAAAACAAAAACGCTTGACTTGATCGAGTTTATATTTTAAACTATACACAACAATGTTTTGTTTACATCAAAAAGTTTGCAAAGTTTGTGCTTTTCGGCGAAAAATCTTGTGCTCTTTAAAATTTACAGCCCAAAACAAACCCATTGCAACTTGCAAACAAACGGCAAATTCATCGATGCGACAAGTATTAAAAATTTACGCCGTGTTGCTCCCACCACAACTTCACAAAAAAATAACATCACAAAATTCACAAAGACATTTACGTTTTTTCAAAAAACAAACAGTATGCTTTTAGTGCCATTGCAAAATAGCATTGCTACAAAAAACTGACGTACGGAGCAAATAATGAAACAATTTACCATCTTTTCAAAAGACCTTGGTGTGAGGGTTTACAAATTTTTGACATATGAACGAATGCGTTATGTGGGCGATTGGAAAAGTTTGATCCACAACCATTCGTATATGGAAATTTTGTTTATTACAGATGGAAAAGGATTTTTAAGAACTCTTGACGGTGATATGCCAATCCACAAAGGAATGATAGTTATCATCAATCCGACGGTTATGCACACGGAACTATCCGACGAGATAGACCACTTGGAATATGCCGTTTTTTCGTTAGACGATATTATTTTTACGCAAAAGAAGTCCGACGAATACAACGAAGTGTTTTTGTTTGATTTTTCTGCCGATTTTGAAACGCTTTTTGACGTTTTGCGTGTTATAGAAAAAGAAGAAGTGGAAATGAAACCATTTTGGCAATTTGCCGTATTAAACGAAGTAGACAAATTTATGCTTTTTATTTTGCGACGCACATCGTTAATGTCGCAATCATACAAGTCGGACGGGCAAGTAACCACACTATCCAACATCTACGAATACTTAACCTCACGCTATCAAGAGGATATCACACTAGACAAAATATCGAAAATTTTTTATTTGAACAAATACTATATAGCGCACGCTTTCAAGAAAAAATACGGAAAATCGCTGATAAGTACGCTAAATGAGATACGCTGCAACGAGGCGGAAAAACTGCTGAAATCAACCAGTTTATCCATCGCGCAAATTTCCATTTCCGTAGGCTACAACTCCATTTCGTATTTTTCAAGCGCATATAAAAAAATCAAAAACGAAAGTCCCGAACAAACGCGAAAAGCCCTGATTCTCGCCCTAAACGACAACTTATGCCCCCCCCCCGACAATAAATAACGTTTATACAACATCAATAAAGATTCACCAGCATAGCTGGTGGATTTTTATTTGCCTGTTGCACTTGATAGTATAATTCACCGCCTGTTGCACTTGGTAATCTTGCAACGCGCCATCGGACGAAAACAAATATTAAAGCCCACTAAAAAAAACAAAAACCATATTGACGAATAAAAAAAATCGATGTAAACTCTATATACAGATTAGAGTTTTGGAGGTCGAATTTTGAAAGAAGATTTACTTTCGATAGGAAAAATGGCGGAAATTAACGGCGTTTCCATACCTACTTTGCGACTATACGACAAAAACGGATTGTTAAAGCCGGCATATGTAGACGACGAAAGCGGCTACCGCTACTACACCTTACAACAAACGGCGCGATTAGATACAATTGCCTACATGAAAGAATTAGGAATGAGTTTGGCGGAAATAAAAGCGGTATTACAAACAGAAAATATTGCCATTATCGAAGAAATATTGGCTCGAAAAAATGAACAAATGCATGAACAAATGCGCCACTTAAAGGATCGTCATGACGCAGTCGAACGGGCAATAGCACAAATTGAGCGATACAGAAAATCTCCCACGGTGGGCACCACATCATTGGAATACATTGATCGGCGTCATATTTGGAGCATACCTTGTCCCGAAAATTTTTACGAAAAGGACCGAAATAGTTACGAAAAAGCCGTTATTGCACTACGCAGAGAGCTGCTGAATGCCGAAATTCCGCAAATCCACAGCTACAACCTTGGCACGTCTATTTTGCAAAGCGACTTTGAAAACGGCAACTTTATTGCAGACAAAGTGTTTATCTTTTCCGATAAGCGACTTTTGTCTCACAGTGGCACCATTTCCACCGTAGATAGCGGAATGTTTGCATGCATCTACTTGGATAACTACGACGACGAAATGGAATACGGCAAACAGCTATTGGATTTTTGTCGCTGCAATAACTATAAAATTTGCGGAGATTACCTCTGCGAAGAATTGACCGAGTTCCACGTTTTTGACGACAGCAAGCGCAATATGTTTTTGCGATTGCAAGTTCCAATAAAATTTTTAAAAAAGTATTGACTCTCTCCTTAGTTGATAGTTTATACTTTAATTGACCATAATAAACAATAAAAAAATAGGAGGTTTTAATTATGGAAAAAGTTAGAGTTGTTCAATACGGTTGCGGAAAGATGGCAAAATACATCATTCGTTATCTGTACAATCACGGCGCAGAAGTTGTAGGCGCAATCGACATCAATCCTGAAGTTGTCGGAATGGATATCGGAGATTTTGCGGAACTCGGTTTTAAAACCGGTGTTATTATCAGCAACGAAACAGACAAGGTATTAGACGAAAGCAAAGCAGACGTTGCCGTCGTAACATTGTTCAGCTTTATCAACGACATCTATTCGCACGTCGAAAAATGCGTTTCTCGCGGAATTAACGTTATCACCACCTGCGAAGAAGCAATTTATCCTTGCACAACCGCAAAAGAACAGATTGAACATCTTGCAAAAGTTGCAAAGGAGCATAACTGCACCATTACCGGTTCCGGCATGCAAGATATCTTTTGGATCAATATGGTTGCGCTTGCCGCAGCAGGTTGCGACAGTCTTAAAAAAATCAAAGGCGCATACAGCTACAATGTTGACGAATACGGACTTGCCCTTGCAAAAGCACACGGTTGCGACCTTTCTGCAGAAGAATTTGAAGCCCAAATCGCTCATCCGGACACATTCGAACCCTCATACGCTTGGAACGCAAGTGAAGGCATTTGCAACAAACTTGGATTACACATCAAATCCATCGACCAAAAACATGTGCCTTACATTGTTGACCACGACGTATTCAGCACCACGCTCGGTTCTACGATCAAAGCCGGACGTTGCATCGGTATGTCCGCAGTGGTAACTATTGAAACGGAAGAAGGAATCACTGTTGAAGAAGAAACTATCGGTAAGGTGTACGGTCCCGACGATGGAGATATGTGCGATTGGTGGCTTACGGGCGAGCCAAATGTTGAATATCATGTTATAAAACCTGCGACGGTTGAACATACCTGCGCAACGATCGTCAACCGCATTCCGTCGCTTATCAAAGCCCCTGCCGGCTATGTAACTTGCGATCAGTTGGAAGAAGTTCACTTCTTAACCGAATCAATGGAAAAATATTGCTAAACTGTTGTTTGTAACATTCCAAGAACGAACACAATTCGCACTCGATAGCTTTTACTAAAAAACATTTTGCTATTTATTGAATTGTGCAAAAACAAAAGACTTCGCACCTAAACGCTGCGAAGTCTTTTTTTTGTTTAGCTAAACTCCCAAGTTAAGCTAATTATACTAAAGATTTACATAAACTTATCTTTTTATTTACCTGATGCACCTAATAGCATAATTCACTATGACCATTAAAGGCAGTAGAGCGTTGATTCTATCGCCTTTATTTTTGTGATGATTCCTTCTCTATCGTCAGATGTTTTCCCTTTTTGAGGTGTTTTGCCGCCTTAAAAACACGCAAAATTACCCCCCCCGCGAATTTAATCGGCAAAAGATGTTGTTTTTATCATTTGCTCAATCATCGTATCCAAGTCCAAATAGCAAATTGTCCATTCCGTGCATTAACAATGAACGTATCGCTTTTTACTCCTTCTCGGGACCAAAAACTGCAAGCATATTTTGCTCGGTTTGCTTATCGAAAATATGTATGCGTGAGGTATCTACGCTCAATGTTATTTGACTATCGTTAACAACAGTTCTGTTATCCACCTTGGCACCCAACTGCGCAGTCGATACGTCCGTAACAATCGATTTGCCGATATTTACCGTCAAACGCCCCGATCGACACTTAACGCAAAAGTAAAATGCTCACTATAACCTTACGAAATAAATTTAAAGTCCCTCTCGCCACTAATGCTTGAGGGACTATGTTATTTGGTTTATTGAACCAAGTCGACACGCCAGCAATTATACCTTGCCAATTTGCAATCGCAAATAGTTATGCCGCCTTGAACATCGGTTCTATCAAAATCCGTTTACTTATAGTGTAACCGTTCCGTCGGAGCAAATAACCTCGGTTACCGAAGGGCAGTCCTTAACCCAATTTTCAACTTTGGTTATCGCATTCCATTCCTCGACCGTGCCCTCGTAAACTATCTTTTCAAGATTTCCACATTTGTTAAAAAGTGTTCCCCCAATAGTTTTAACGCTTTTTCCGATGGTTGCTTGTTCAAGTTCGCCACAATAACTCATCACGGCGTATTGCTCTCCCAAAGTAATCATTCCGTCGCCGAATGTTATACTTTTTAACCAACTGTAATTATAACACAATGTTGTTGATATTTTCGTTACACCTGTTACTGTAATATTAAAGCTATTATCGGAACAAGTATCGTTTATCGCACCGAATACAGCGCCAAACTCGGCAACGTCGGCGGTAGGCGCAAACTTAACCGTAAAGTCGATTACGCCCTTTTCAACGGCGGCAGTAACAGCCGCGGCAATTTGCTCGGTTGTCATTTCGCTCGTATCTATTACGCTCGCAAACCTAATTTGTTTGAACGTACGTC
>CAZSIF010000021.1:0-27965 GCA_964607155.1 uncultured Oscillospiraceae bacterium | reverse complement strand
GGAATAAAATCGAACACGTATGGATCTTTCATAGTCTGCATAGCAAGTTCGCTTTGCGGCGCAGGCAAAAGATTTTCAAAGTTGGCTATTTTTTGCGCGATTGCTTGTCTTTCATATAGTCCGCTCTCTATTTGATGAACGAGAACGTTATGCGACCAACCGTTTTCTATCGTTTTTTGAATATACCATTCGCGCTTTTCGAGTTCTTTAACTTTTTCAATGATTGTTACGTTGTGTGACCACGGAATTTGTGCAGACACCATCTGCACAAATTGTTCGTCGTATTGAGCGGCGAATTTTGCCATATATTTTAAGTTTCTTATCGAATATCCCGTACTGCTCGGATAAGCGAGTTTAATATCTTTGGCGAGATTGTCTATGAATTTATTTCCCCATGATTTATGTTCGTTAATAATGCAACCGATATGATAATACAGCAAAGTAAGTTCTTTGTTGACTTGCAATGCGGCAGTATACTGTGCTTTGGATATTTCCGCTTTTATAGATTCGATTACGCTTAAATATTGATTATCGTTTATAAGCATAAAATCACCTCACTATTTCAAAAATCACAATTACAGTATAACATAAAAAACATAAATTTTCAATGGCTTTTACTATGCTTCCACGTCATTTTTTATCTCAAATTACTTTTCGAAAAAATATATGGAGTCCGATTTTTCGGACTCCTTTAACGAACTCGCTATTTACTTTTTTAATTTTGATTTTTACTTAATTCCCCGCGAGTATCTAACATTTGGGGCTCACATAACAAGCCCTACGTTTTATTTTACAAGCATTTTCAAGTAATGCCAACTGAACTTAAATGTTCACTTTTTTGCCGATGCGCACGCCGTTGCCGTCGCACAAATACACATCAACGGGAACGGCATCGCCTACAAATGAAGCGATAATGGTAATATTTTCGTTTATAAACGATTTATCTATCGGCAAAAAGTAGGTATAATTGCCGTCCACGGCTTTAACTCGCCACTCATACACATTGGCGGGGTAGGCAGGCGCACGACTTGGAAAAGCGACAAGTTTTCCGTTCACTTCGGCAACGACGCTTACACCTTCTTCTCCCGTTATTCCTTCCACTGCAACAGCCAAATATGGATGCAGGGGCAAATCCTTGGGCAAGCGAATTGTTGCACTGCTAACAGTTGATGTCTTTTTTGTATCGTAATGAGCAAAAAGATTGGTTAAATGCGGATTTGTTAATTCAATTTGCTTATCGTTTTTGAATGCCTTGATAGTAAAAATTCTATCCACCGGATTAGCGATACGCAAATAGCGAACCTTGTCGTTAGGTGCAATAATTATCTTTTTGCGGAGTCCGTTGTTGCGAGAATACTTATCCACATAGTAGTCAAAATAATGCAATGCATAGTTGCATATTGTTTCCACATTTACCAACGGAGCATGTTGCCAAACATCCAAATCGACGGAAGTTTCCGCATTATCCGCCACTATCTGTTCAAAGAACACATGCGGTGGATTTTGCAATCCATCAAAAAACTCTATTTCTATTCTATCGACATCGATAATTTCGCCAAAATCCACACGCAAACAGCCGCCGTCAATACGATGTCCTCCGCTGTAAGCTCGCGACTTTGTATCGAATACAGTGTCTTCGTTACCATCAAAAGGAATACTGCACTCGATTCCTCTCGCCTTGTAGGACAACTGATTGAAAAAGAAATCTCTACAAGCTTGCACTTGCGGAATGTTGGTTTTTCCGCTACGAACAAGCGAACGATACTCCAAACTGTCGTTATCCACGCCAAAACACATGGTTTCGTACAGTTTTTGTGCGTTATTGGGCACTTTAGTCGGCACAAGCGTGGCTAATTTGACGGGAGAACGCAAAGTCAAGTCGTTATCAACAGATACCGCACCAATACTTCCGCTAAGCAAATTGACAACATCCACAACGCCGTTTGTTTCGTGCAACACTTCATACTTGCAACCGCGAGGCATTTTTTCCGCAACGGACAAGTCGCACACTTCTATCAAACACGCTCTAAACGACGGCAATGCCACGTTTGCTTTTTGAGCATAATCAAACTCCCCTATAAACTGTTCATACGGAAAGTGCATTGCGACCGCAACTTTTTTGCAAGGCGCAAGTCCTATCGTTTCGTCAAGAGATATTGTCACTTGCTTATCCGTCCAGCTTGCATTTCCCGTTGCGATAAACCTTCGGCTATCGTTGCCACGCACCATTGCGTTGTTGCCGTAAGCATCGTCAAGCGCAAAACCGTCCACAAGAATATCCCTATACTTACGGTGCAAATTAAATACGCGCGCCAATTTGGGCAATTCGTCGTCACGCATTAGCCACGGATTTCCGTAAATTTCCGGTGCGAGAATAAGACAACGATTAAAGGCTTGATACACAAGATCGTCCTCAAAAAAATCCACCGATGACGATATGCAAACTCCGTGGTCTTCGGTAAGCCGTTTGTTGGACGGAGTGTGCCCACGGAAAAACATATATGCGCGATTGTGTGGCGCCGTTACACTGTTGACACCATGGACGTCAACGTAAGTTTCCATTCCCTCCCACAAAAAGGTCGTTGCGTACTTTTCCGCCTCACCAAGGTCGTTGCGGTGGTTTAACAAAATCAAATCGGGGCTGTACTTGCGACATTGTTGCATTGTCTTGGCAAATTCTTTGCGCTTATCTGCACGCAAAGCTCCGCAAACGGCATCGAACTTGAACAATGCCCAATTATAATCTTTGCAAAGGTCTACCAACATTTTACGCCGAGCATCTATTTCCCGTTTAGTATTGCCATAACCATCGGCACCGCCCCACAGTCCCATGCGAGTCCCCATTTGTAACGCAGCCGATACCACCTTGCCATAGCCTTGCGGATATTGCGCCTTGATTTTGTCGCTATCCATTGTTTCGTAGGTTCCTTCGGCACCGTCTAAATTGCCGGCATCCCATGCGTAGATATCCAACTGCATGCCGAAATTATCCTTTAAATAGCGAAAAAACTCCAAATTAGCAAGTGTTTGCTCTTCCGTGGAGCCTTCATTTGTGTTATTAATCCAAGAAAAATACTCCGAACGCGACGGGGTTTTCTCGTCTGCACCGGAGATTTTGATTGTTTTTTTCATAATTTTACGTTCCTTGTAAAATCTTATAAGGTAATTATAAGCAATTTAATCCGTTATAAACGGTGAAATAATCTAATTAATCTTTTTGACGCTATTCCTAAAAATCGACGTTGCTGTAAAAACAAACTTTTCATTAGTGCCGTTACCGTCGATGGCATCACACACAAGAGAATAAATCTTTTCACACATTCCGCTTACGTCCTGCCTGACTGTAGTGAGCGGAACGGACAAGGTAGAAGAAAACATCAAGTCGTCGAATCCAACAACGGAAATATCGTCCGGAATAGACAATCCGCTTTCCTCAACAGCCTTATACACGCCGTAAGCCATCATGTCGTTGCAGGCAAAAATTGCTGTGGGACGCTGTTTTAACAGTTGCTTGGCACACTCGTATCCGCTATCGTAGCGATAGTCACCTTCCATAACAAGACTTTCGTCATACGGAATACCATTGGACGCAAGCGCCTGTTTGTAGCCATCAAGACGAGATGAATAATTGCGCTTACCGGGGCCGGAAATACATGCAATGCGACGATGCCCTTGGTCTATGATGTGTTGAACTATGTTTTTTGCACTTTCAACATTATCCGTTGCAACCAAAGGGGCATTCATTGTTTCGCTGAATCTATCAAACGCAACAATAGGTATACCGCTATTATTAAACGCTTCCAGTTGAGCAAGAGATTTATCCGTATCGTTGGCAATACACAGCACAAGCGCATCGATACGATGACTACGCATCAATTTTAGATACATTGCTTGTTCTTCGTCACTATCGTTAGTATCGCACAAAAATAAAGCGTATCCACGTTTTGCAAGAAGCTTTTCCAAACACTTTGCCATTTGCGAAAAGAATATGTTGGAAATATCCGGTACAATGAGCCCTATTGTATTTGTGCGTTTAGTAATTAGCCCCACTGCAAGAGAGTTGGGAACATAATTAAGCTCGCGAGCAACCTGCAAAACCTTAGCTTTTGTGGCAACCGACGTGCGTACGCGCTTGTTATTTAGTATCAATGAAACAGTCGTGACGGAAACTCCGCTTTTTTCCGCTATATCCTTGATTGTAACCTTCATTGTTCTCCTCCTGCGTTAAAACATTACAAGGCAAATCGTCTTACAATATTTTATCACAAACGACAAAAAAATCAAGACTATATCTCAAAAAGCATTCACTTGGTTTTACCGAAAAAGCAAACGGCTCAAAGTGTATTAGTACTTTTAGAACTCGATTTTTCTTTGTTCAACCCTTTATCCACAAGCTGCGGATAGGATTCGGCGTTGATATACTTATCAAACAAAAAGTGGCTATGCAACGTCCACAAAAGAGAAATCGTGCCCCAATAATAAATTGCATAGACGACAAACACAACGCTCAACGATGCAACTTCTGGGAAAAACAATATCGAACAAAAAGGCAAAAATGCCACCACCGTAAACAATAAATTGCGCGGAAAGCGCAATAATGCGATGATTACAGCGTTTTTCAAACGGCTCATTACTCCACAACGATATATTTGATTTTGAGCGATATCCAACAACACGACAGAAAACACGAATACAATAATCGCCGTGACTAACAAATAAACAACTACCTGCAAGGTTGTATCTGCCACATACACGTCAACGAACCATCTTATCGACACAAAAAACAAATATGCCAACGCAAACAATATCGACGGAAAAATACTTTCCGTCAACCCGTCCTTTACGCCCAACCAAAAATCGTCTTTTATATTTGCGCCTTGACTCCAAACGGTTTTTTTGTAATATCTAAAAGCGCCGTTAAGCCCCAAACATAAGGGATAAAATCCCAATACGGATAATGCTCCGCTAACGGATTGTACACGCAACAAACGCAAAACGTAGATGGCATACTGATCGTTCGTTGTTGCCTGTGACATTTGCAAAGTAATATTTGCTTTGATTACAGATGTTGCCAATACAATACCCACAAGCGGCAAGGCAAACAATGCAACCAACAAGCTCACAGACATTACCGCATCCCATCTTAAAAACAAATACTTAAATAATTGCCTTCTGTTGCGCGGAAGCTCAACCATCTACAACTCCTCCAAATAGGGTATGGCTACTTGCGCGCCGTAGCGTGTTACCGTTAAAGCGCTCGCTCTTTGACAAAAGTCAATGGCGTCTTGTACGCTTTCGCCCTCTGCAAGCTTTGTGCACAGGGCACCCACAAAAGTGTCGCCCGCGGCAGTTGTATCTACCGCATCCACCTTGTTTGGAATGGGGAATATTTGTCCGCAAGCATAGCATCCGCCACCACCTAAAGTAACAATCACATTGTGCGCACCGCGACTTTGCAATAATCTATCGACTTTTTGCAAATCATTCAAATTTTGCGGAAGTATTCCGCACATAATCTGTGCTTCCGTTTCGTTGGGAATAACGTAGTCGGCATTGGCAAGCATACGATCCGTAACATTAACGGCAGGTGCAGGGTTAAGAATGGTGATTGCTCCGCACTGCTTTGCCACGGCAAGACCTTCTTCCGCCAAATCTGTATCAATTTCCAACTGCGTTACAAAAACATCCCCATTATGCACGTTATCACGAATAAGCTGTAACGTTTTTTGTTTATCGATAGCAAAATTAGCTCCGTGGTCGATAATAATACGATTATCGCCGTTTTCTACCACGATAACCGCCGTGCCCGTGCTACTATCCACTACTGACACAAACGATGTATCGACGTTATACTTTTTGAGTGACGAAATGCACTCTTTTCCAAAAAAGTCGTTACCCACTGCGCCTATTAGTTTTGCATTACCGCCAAGCTTGGATACAGCAACAGCTTGATTGGCACCTTTACCACCGCTATTGGCAATAAATCCGTGACCGCAAGTAGTTTCGCCCTTTTGCGGGATACGTTCCGTACGCACGGTCAAATCGAAATTGATACTTCCCAACACAAAAACATTTTTCATTTTTCTATACCATTTTTTGCTACGCCTCACAACAATTGCAAGGCGTAGCAATTTTTACTAATTTTTTATTTTTACACAGTCGGACGTTGCGTTCCTTCGTAGATAAATACATTATCTACGGCAATTTCCCACAAACCATTCATGCAAATCATAAATTGATAGTTTTGGTAATTTTGCATAGTAAACGTTTGCTTGAAGTGGTAGTTTACGCCCACATTCTTACCTGTTGTAATATCCGTATCGGCAATAACTCCGCCATCGGGAACTTCCACAACGTGGCTAAATCTATCACTCAATGTGTCGTCGCGGAAAAATACGAATATCTTGCCGGAATCAAACGTCTTTAGAATTTTGTAGTCAAACTCTACCGTGTAGGTTTTGCCTGCCTCAAACGGATAGTATTCCAGTTTGGTACGAGCAAACTCGAACCATTGGTTATCTATTGAGGGATCGTACGCTTCCGGTTCCACTCTGCCAAGCAACGAACAGCGGTCTTGCGTGCCAACTTCGGCATTCATGTATTCCGCGGATTCTGTCGTTACGCCCACAATTTCGTCCTTGTTGAATGTCATACGTCCCCAAGCAAATTGTCCCCAGTTAAATCCGCAAGATTGGAAAGTGCCTTTTGTGAAGGTTTCCACCTTGTTTAGACCGATTGTTGACGAGTAGTCGGGGATTACGTTGCGCTCAAATCCGACGTCGGTACCTTTCACAACACTACCTTGCGTTGCAGTGATAACCAAGTTATCGATGTAGTATGCGCCGGGCATACATATACCAAAGAACAACGATTGTTCATCTTCGGTACAAATAAAGCTGAATGTCTTTTTGGTATCCCAGTTATCTGCACGCTCGTACCATTGACCTACCATTGTAAAGCTATCGTTAAACTTTTGAGAATAACTGCTACCGTCACCCAAAGCGACAAAGTAGTAACCGCCGTCGCCCACGTCTTGATCGGCACGGAAATCGAAGGATACCGTGTACCTAACGCCCTTTTTCAGTGCGACGTTTGCCGAGTCGGTTTTTGCAAGCAAGTGCTTTGCTTTTGTGCTTGGACTGTTCAACAACAAACCGTCGCCCGTCATTGGCACATCGGATATATCCGCCGAGCCCATTGCAATAGGCATAACCAGCGTTTTGCTATCCAGCGGATTGTAATCCGTAAAGTCAGCGTAGTAACCTCCTTTCTTTTCCACCCAAACTTCGTCCACGCCAATTTCGCCAAAATTGATTGATTCGATTGCAAGCGTGCTCTTGCCCTTGCCTGTATGAACGGTTATCGTTTTTTGTCCCACTTCGCCACTGATATCCTGCCAACGGTAAACGTTGCTTTCGCCTGCGCTATTTACAACGCTAAACTTATAGCAATCCTCTGTACCAAAGTAGAAATTGTTTGCGTCGAAGTGCGGGTTGTACTTAAATGTAATTTCGTAGGTGCTGTTTGCATCCAATTTTAGAGAGTCAATCTTATTCCAAGTGGTTTTTGTAATACCGTTGTCGCCGATTTTTACTTTGCCTTTAACCTTGATATCTCCCAGCTTGTAAATGCGGCTGTCATTTGCCGTTTCTCCTGCCATTGCAAGCGCAATGTACTCATGCTCAGTTTGAGAGTGTTGTTCAAACGGGATAGCAACAGCCAAACTGTAAGTGCCGTTTGCAAGATTACTTGGGATTGTGATATCGCTGTACACGTTGTTGATTTCGCCCAAAACAAAGGTACGAGCGTCAAACTCACTGTCATCGTAAGTATACACCACCTTGCCGTTTTCATCAAGCAGCATCAAACGCAAAGGTGATACATACGGATAAATGCCCACTGCCGAGTTAGACCAAGTAGTGCGGACAGTAAAGCTGCTACCTGCCGAAGCCTCTGTTGGGAATAACGCCTCGTCTACTGCAAGACGATAACCCATCATTTCGTTACCGCGGTCGATAAAGTCTGTATCACCTGCGGCAATGATGTTTGCCATTTCCACCGCTACCCAACCGAGAATCGTTGCGTTGTTTGGACGGATTTTGAACAGCATATCGTCCAAAGCGCTTTCCAACGTGTAGATACTGCCTGCCGCATTGATTGTGTAGTAGTTATTTGCATATTCGCCGAGAATGGGCACACGCTTACCGGAGCGGAAGGCTTCCGCCATAAGCCTTTCGTCATAGTCGTAACGCAACGCACTTGCCGCGCCGTCACGACGATAGCCTACGCCATCGGTGCGCCATGCTTTATCGAAAGCACTCCACTGAATATAGTTTTGGTATGCTTGCTCGCTTGTTGCACCGCCCGTCGTATATGCGCCCGTGTTGATGTAGTCCGGATCCCAGCTACAAGACACAACCAAAGTCTTGCCTGTTTGCGCAAACGCGTCGACATATTGATCGATAACATTGTACAAAACGGATACGCGTTGCTCAGTGGATTGGTAACCATAGCCGTGATGCCACTCACCCCACATGCCGAAGCCACGGATTTCAACCGTTTCCACCATGTCGTTATCTTTGTAATGTTCACACAAAGCATTCAAGAACTTGCCCAAACGCTCCTGATAAACAGGATCTGCCATGTTGGTTACACGAGCTGTTTTAACAGGGCCGCTATCGGTATAGGGAACCATCTCATAGCCGACATTGTATTTATCAAACAAGTAGCTTGGCGACGCATTGTAAGTATAAGGCCACACACAGCTATCGGTAGAAATACGCAACAATACGCGTCTGCCCGTGCCGGTCCAATAATCAACCGTTTGGTCGCACATTGTCCAATCGTAGACGTCCTCGTTGGTTTCGATATGTGCCCAAGTTGTAGACAGGCTGCCCATGCTTGCTTCCGGCAAGTCGCCCGAGCTACCAATATCGATATGTCCGCCGTAGGTCGGTTCCTCCAAAACTACCCAACCGATACCGGGGTTATCGAGCTTGCCGCTGATACGTTCCGGATTGACAACCTGCCAACCTCTTTCTACTTCTGTTTGTTGGTCGTTTGAGCATGCCACTGCCGAAAACAATACCGACAAAAGCATCAACACAGCAAGAACTGCACAAAGATACTTCTTTTTCTTTTTGGAAACAACTCCGCCAACACACACGGAACCTGCGCACACAACTACTGCGCCAACTGTAAGCTCCGTTTGATATGCGCTAACAGTAGCTGCCAATGTCGAGTTGATTTGTTCATATTTGGCTTTCCAAGTACCCGTTACTTTTTGCGAATTGGTTGCGGGCATTTCAGTTGCAATAGCGTCGTAGACGTAACTTTGCAACAAACATACGTCGTCAAACGTTACATACGACTGGATTTTGTGGCTACCCTTAAAACGCAGTTGCAAATACACGTCCGTTTGTTCGTCAACGCTAAATTCGCCATATGCCGTGTACACGCCGGATGTATTACTCGTAAAGGAGTATCTGTCAAAAAGCGTTACTATGGCACTTTCGTCACGAGTGTTTTTGGTTATACTGTAATTGAAACTGTAAACGACGCTATCATCGACTGCGTTAACAACGTTTATGCCAACGACATCCACTGCATAAAACTTTACAAGAAAATACAATTTGTAGTAGTTTTTTGTTAGCGTGATTGTTTTGCTGTTTACCGTGGTAACGCTCCTTGCCTTGCTTGTGCGGAAGGTTGCGGACTTACTGCCAAACAATGCGTTATCGGATATAATTTCGCACCTTTCGGCATCTAAATTGGCGTTTTTGCTACTGTTAGGGTTGGTTTGTGTATCAAACGAAAAAAGCGTATCGGCAAAATCGTCACCCTCAAACCCCTCGTTTACAAACGCCTTGTACGGACGATATTCAACGTCCGGCTCCACTTCCTTGCTTACGGTGATATCGTCAAATACAACGTAGCTTTGCTCCGCATCGGTATCAACCTTTGCATCGAAGCAAAAATAACTTGTTTCGATTGTCGGACTGCGAAAAGCAAAAGAAACTTGCGCATAACCGTCCCTTTGCTCAATTGATATTTCCGTTTCCTTATCGCTTTGCAACAAACCGGGATCTTGCTCGGCTGTGATACGATTGTAGTCGCCATCGATTGCCATGCTCGCAACAACGGGATCGCCATTGCCGACTTTACGCGCCTTGATAACAAGACGATCCATGCCTTGCATTTTAACAAGGAATGTCAACTTTAGCATGTAACCGCCTTCGGTTCCCTTCATTTTGCTGCCGCTAACGCCCAAACGGGTGTTAGTCCAACCATCGGCATCACCCTGATAAGGCACGGCGTTCCATTTGAGCGATTTTCCGCCGTTCAGCGCACCGTCGGTTAATGTTTCAAATTCCGCGCCCTCAACCCATAACAATGAGGAATTTGCCCAAACGGAATCCGTTGTAACATTGTCCGTATCGCCATGCGCAATGATATAGTTTTCAAAACTATCCGAGTTAAACACCGAATAAATCGGCTCGTAACCGTCGGAGTCGGCTTCTTGTGCATATGCCATTGCCGTAATGCACAGCGAACAGCACAAAACTATTGCCAAAAGCAACGTTAACAGGTTTAGCTTTTTCATAACGACCTCACTTTTTAAGTAATGCCAAATAACAATCCGACTTAATCACACCGCCTAAAGCCACTTTTGCGCCCGTGCAGCTATGTATTGTCATTTGGTATTGCATAAAATGTAGTTTTAAGTGCATTTGCCCAAAACGACTGTAATCCAAAGTATTGGGGAGGAGCAAGCCCCTCCCCTCTTTGAATGCATTTAGCCGTTTGTTCATTGTAAAACAACACTTTTTTTAGCAAAAAGATTGCTTTACAAGCCGTCATTCGGCAAAGTACCGATTTTTGCTTGTTCGTTACACTATTAGTATCGATAGCTGAAAACGCCTTGCGTTATCCTAATTTCTTTTTGATAACAACAAGCAGAACAACTCCAGCGATAACAACCACAACAATAAGTACTGCAATAATAACGCCACTACTGCTATTATCCGTATCGGCTGGTTCGTTCGGTTCGCTCGGTGTTACGGGATCAACCGGTGTTACGGGAGTTTCGCTACCCTTTGCGTTAATGGTAAGCTTTGCGCCGGTAAATGTAATTTCGTAGTTAGCATTTGCAAGAGTGCCGATTGTGATGTCGTATTCGCCGACAGCCTCACCTTCCGCACGAGTCAATGCACCGCTCAACTTGTCGCCTTCAACAAGTCCGCTTACAGTGTAGGTAAGTTCGGGATCTGCATCGCCTTCCGTTTTGGATTTGGCATCGGCAGTAACGGTTACAGTTGCTTTAGCAATAGTCTTATCGATTTCGCTATTTGCAGGTACAACGTAGTTATCTTTTGCCGCTCCGCCCAATTCGTAAGCAACAAGAACTTTGCTTGCATCTGCAACGTCTTTGCTATCAAATACAGCAGAGGCTACGCTTACGGTAACGTCGTCGTCACCGACAATGCCTTGCAACGAGCCTGCCGTTGCGGTTGCATTTACTGTGCCGTCGTAAGTTTTATCGGCAACGGTTGTGCCTTCGATGTAAAGTTGAACGGGAGTTACCGTAACGTCAACGTTAAGCGTTGTGTTAGCAAGCTTGTATTCACTTGCATCTGCACCTGCCAAAACAATGTTGGTAACTTTGGCAACCGTATTGCCCGCATTTGCGCTTTCAAGTACAACGTCGCATGTGTAAGTAACTGTGTGACCGTTTGCAACGCCTTCCAAAGTAAGCGTAAGTTCGGGAGCGGTTGTCGTTCCGTCATAAACCTTGGAAAGTGCTTCGCCATCGTACTTGACTGTTACTTCAGCACGGTTGTCGTTTTGTGCAATAACACTGCTTACAGGCGTTTCGCTTGCGCTTGTAACAACGCTAACGGTATATTGTTTGCCAAGTTCGGTTGTTGCAAGTTTGTTCGCATTGATTGTAAGTTTGCCGTCGGCAATTGTGTAGTCGGTAGCTTCGAGAGCAACGTCGTCCAATTTGACAGACTCAACGGTTTTGCCCTTTTCGTCGAAATCCAAAGCAACGTCTTTGGTGTTTGCAAAGTCGTAAGTGCCGTTACCAAGATATGCCGTGTAGTCTTCGTGAGCGATAACAAGGTTATCGATATAGATTGTACCGCCGTCAGCACTTTCTGTGTTAAATATGAAAGGCATATTAACATTTGCTTCCGGAATATCCATAAAGTAAGAAAGTCGATAACCGCCGTTGTCCAACAATTTTGGGACGAAACCGCTTACAAATCCGGGGGTTCCTGTTGTTGACCAAGAGTTACTTACGCCATCATAGTTAATTTCCGTCCAAATATCAGATGTAAACAAAGCGACTTTCGAGCACCCCGTAACATAGATATCGTATTGGAAATAAGTTAAGCCTGCTTGCTTGACAAGTTTTTTGCCTTCATTTTCGTTATCAAGTCCACCGACGCGTCCGCCATTTGCAGGAACTGAAATTGCAATGCATTGTCTGTCGAGCCAATTGCTCACCAACTCGCCGGTAATCCCGAGATTTACAAAAACAGGTTGGCTACTCCATAAGTAATCATAATCTTCTTTAGTATAGTTGTTATAGTCGTTGTAATCAACATCCCAGTCAACAGTAAAGTACTTGGGGGTAATGATTGTACCGAATTTGATATTGTCGTAAACTACTACAACGTTCGTATCGTCACCATGATGTTTGAATTGGATATTTATTTGTTCAGTAAGTTCAGTTTCCGGAAGAGTGAACTCGAAATACAAACGCCACACGTCGTTTCCAAGCGAAGTTGCTTTGAAACTATCTGTATCCCAATGGTCTTCCAAAGACCAACCTACGTTGCTCGTATCAGCAGTGTATCCGCTAAGTTTATCCTCTGTATAATTAGCCAAGATACCCGCTTCCATAAGTAATTTATCACTGTTAGTTGTATAACCGGAAGAAGCAGATACAACAAGTTCTTTAATGTTACTGCCATCAAGGCGCACGTCGAATTGTACATAGTATCTGTCCGTCAATGTAGTATGCCCCGTAACAAAATACCAAGCGTTCCAAGCGTATCCCGGATCACACCCAGCGGACTTCAACGAATAACTGCCGGAAATGGGATTTTCACTTTCGATAGACAAAGTACTATAAAATTTATCTACGGTATTCGGTTGTGCCCCCCCCTCGAAATCATAGCCAAGCACAAGCGAGTGGTTATCGGTAGAAAAATAGTTCCTATCGGACGCTGATGTGCCTTGCTCGATGTTTGTGCTTGCACTTGCCGTAACCGTCAGTGCGCAACAGGAAAATACCAATGCGATGACAAGCAAAAACAAAAGTTTCTTTTTCATTTTCTTTCTCCTTTTTTTGATTTTATATTTTTGCGAAAAACTATCGCAATAAATCCAAAGTTAATTTTACCGTGCAGACGGTTATTTAAGTCCGCTTGTAACGATGCCGCGAACAAAAGCGTCTTGTGCGCAAAACAGCACTATTACCATGGGCAACGCAAAAATTACGCAGCCTGCCATGATAAGGTGCCAAGGAATTTGTCCGTAGCCCATTGTCTGTTGAGATAGTATGGATAAGCCCACCGATAACGTCCACTTATCTTGCGCGCCCATAAGGTAAATTTTGGGGCCAACGTAGTCGCTCCAAGCGCCGTTAAAACTGAACACTATCAAAGTTGCAAGCACGGGTTTACATTGGGGCAACAACAAACGCCACAACACGCCAAAGCGGGAGCAACCGTCAATAATGCCGGCTTCGTCGATGGCTTTGGGCAAGCCCATAAAGTACTGCCTTAGCAAAAAGATATTAAATGCGCCGCCACCGATTGCGGGAACGATAAGCGGCAAAAATGTATCCGTCCAACCGAGCTTGCTAAACAAAATGTAGCTGGGCATCAACGTTACAATCCAAGGCAACATCATTGTGCCTATCATTATCGAGAACATCACACCCTTTGCACGAGAGCGGAATCTTGCAAAACCGTAGGCAACAACTACCGACGATGCAAGAGAGATTATCATGGACGAAAACACTACAAACAGCGTGTTGCCAAGCATTCCAAGAAAATCCCACTGCTCAAACACTTCAACGTAGTTTTTCCAGCTCCACGGATCGGGTAGTTGGGGCGGATCTTGAAACAAGCTTTCGCCACTGGGCTGAAAGCTGCTTATCAGCATCCACAAAAACGGTATGAGCAGTATCAGGCAAACAATACCCATAAACACGGATATTATTATATTTGTTGTTTTTTCACGACGGGAGCGACCGCTAAGTTTTTTACGCTTGGGGGTTGACGTGCCGTTGTACGCATTGAGTAAATCTGTCATTCCGCGCCCTCCTCGTAGTAAACTTTGCCTTGGCTAAACTTGAAGAAAACCAGCGTGAACACCATAACGATAATGCAAATGAGCCATGCCGCCGCACAGGCGTATCCCAAGCCGTAGCTGGAATCGTTCATTGCGTTGATAACCAACATGGACATGGTTGTTGTTTGATATCCCGGTCCGCCGCCCGTTACAAGGTCGAACTCGCCGTACGCTTGCAAGCAGGAAATAAATCCCGTTACAAGTATGTAAAGAACTGTGGGGGAAATCATCGGGAGTACAATTTTGGTGTATTTGTGCCAAACGCTTGCGCCGTCGATATCTGCCGCTTCGAGCAGCTCCGAAGGAACGTTTTGCAATGCCGCAAGAATGATTATCATCGTCGGACCAATACCGCACCAAATACTCATTAACAATACGGAACCCATTGCATGTTCCGTCGTCCACGAAATGGGTGCAATGCCGATGTAGTTGAGCAGGAAATTGAAAAAGCTAAAACGCTCGTCGAACAAGCCTTTCCAAACCAATGCGCTGCCTACCATAGGGATAATTGCAGGGATATACACCAACACGCGATACAATTTTTTGAGTTTGATGTTACGGTTGAGTAGCACTGCAAATATAAAGCTGATTGCAAAGCCGACAAACACACGCACTACTGCATAGAAAAATGTGTTGCCCACCGCTTGCCAAAAGTGGGAGTCCTCGCCGAACAGAATGTCGCTAAAATTGCGAAAGCCCACAAACTCAAGTGGTCTGCCCATTGCAAGGTCGGTTTTGGTAAAGTCGAAAAAGGCAAAGAAAACCGAAGCTACAAGCGGTATTGCGGTAAAGAGTAAAAAGCCGATAATCCACGGAGAAATATAGGCAAAAAATTGACGTTCTTCACGCAAGGCACGCTTTGTCAATTTGGTTTTTTGTTTTGTTGATTTTGATTTCATATATTCACCATTAGTTATTCTGACTTCACCGTAGCTTATCAAACATTGAAGCCGAACAACACATAATTACGGTTACTGCCGCATTTGCGGGCGGCAACGCCATTTTGAGCAATTACTTGCCACCACTGTTTATTGCAGGGGGCACGCAAAGCGGCACGACGTTACCGCAAGCAGAATGATTTTTGTAGATAAACAACGGAATGCGCTTCTAAAAGTCGCTTGCGTTTTATCCGACTTTTGGGAGTTACATCGATATCACAGCACCGATAGCCACATCAAAACTTTTTGCCGTTGTTACAAATAAATTATCTTGTTGCGCGGTCGAGTTTTGCTTGAAGCTGTGTGCGAATAGCGTCGAGAGTAGCTTCCCAAGTGGCATTATTGAACTTACCCTTTTTGCTTGTTGCAAAGTATTGAGAAAGCTGTGCGCCCAAAACGTCTTCGACGGAGGCTTGCGACAAATACTTGTTAAACTCTATTACAAAGCCGTGCTGCAACGCAAGGTCGTAAAAGAATTGGTTGGTTTCCTTTTCTTTCGCCGTAAGCTTATCACTGTTCAAAAATTCGTTTGCTGCAATTTGCTTGTTACCGGGAATATTAAAGCCTTCCTCGGCGTACATTTTTTGTCCTTCGGTAAAGTAGAACTCAATAAACTTCCAAGCTGCGTCCTTGTTTTGGCTCTTTGCGGAAATGCTTGTGCCTACCATTGCCGTGATACCCGCATATTTTGTGGTATCGGTAACTTCCAATCCGTTAGGTACCGGCGGAGCGGCAAAGCCCGTTTCGCACTTGTCGCAATCGGTTTGATATGACGCATACGCCCAACGACCGTAGAATATTGTTGCCGCCTGCGTTGCTTTTAGCTGTGCCGGACCGACCTGCACTGCGCTCAAAGCCGAAAGCTTTGTGCTAAATTGCGTTGTAGAAAGCGTTGTATCCGCAACGTTGAATGTGGGACTGCTTGTTGCCTCGTCACGAAGCATACGATAGTAATCAAATGCTTGACGAACGGCAGGAGTGTTTTTGATATCCACAACGGTTTTGTGATCTTCGCTCCACAATGAACCGCCGCCTTGTTGAATCCACTCCAACAGTTGTTGATACGGCTCGTTATCCAATGCTGCGCCGTCTACTCCGCTCGATTGCATTGCACCGGCAAATTGCATATACTCGCTCCAAGTCATAGGCTCCGTAGTACTCGGATAGCCTTGGCTATCTTTTGGATAAGTGTATTGCGATGAACTTTTCATGTTATCGGTTACAAGCTTTTTGTTGTAGTTAAGCACAAAGTCGCAACTAAAGTCTTTTATCAAGGAATAAATGTCGTCTTCGTGGTTGCCACGGATTTCCGTTTCCGGATTGTAACGATAACCGTCGTTGTACTCCCAAATCATATCTTCCGTCATTCTTCCTGCGGCGATTGCTTCATCGATGTAATCTTGCAAGGAAATAATTGCACCGGAACGCAAAAATTCGTCGATATCGCCCGGTTTCATTTGCACGATGTCGGGAGAGTTACGACCGGTAAGTTTAAGTCCCAAGTCTCCGTAATAGTCGTCTGCTGCTTTTTGCATAATAACGTGGATATCGGGGTATTTGGCTTCAAACGCCTCGATAAGTTTATCGAACATTGCCATTTCTTCGGCAGTTGCCCAAGTGTAATACACAATGTTGGTTTTGCCCTCTTGATAACCGGGAATTTGACGGTCGCTCTCGCAAGCAACGAAGCAAAGTGCCGTCAGTACAAGAACGGCTGCCACGACTATCGCTGTAATTCTCTTTTTCATAAAAAACCTCCGATTTAACAGGTCTGCCCAATGCGCATTTCACCAAAAACGGGCTTTGGGTAAAATTATCCTTTTATTTCTATCGGCATACCGCCGTTTTTACGACTTTGTTCCGCCGCAAAGCACATCAAATGGCTATCGACCGAACGGGTAATATCGCTGTTGAACGTCTTTTGACCGGTGCGAACACAGTCCAAAAACTCTTTGAGCATTACTTTGTCACCACCGCCATGACCGGAAAAGTCCGTCGCCAAACTGTCAAAATCGACAATTTGCTTTTGCTCGCCAAAACGATGCAGCGTGATTGTGCGCGCTTGTTCGTCGAGATACACTTCGCCTTCCGTACCGTAGACGTGCGTTTGACGTCCGCCGTCCGCAGAAAAACCAATCATCGTTAGCGTTCCCACAAGACCGTTTTGGAATTGCACCAACGAAAATTGATGGTCAACAACGTTGTTGTCGCTGTGGAACACACACTTGCCCCACTTTGTTGTGCGGAGCGACTGCATAAGGCTATCCACAGTCGGATCAACCGCAACCTGCGCATAGGGCCACACGTTGACGGAGCGACCTTGAGATATCAACTCCTTGGCGTTCCCTATGTAAAAATCAACCGCGTCAAACGGACAACCTTTAACTTTGCAATCGATACAACACTCCGCTGCACCGTCGGGCGCATTTTGCGGCTTGAAATATCTCAAGCTGCCCATTGACGATACCGATACGGGACGCTGCTCCGTTAGATACACAAGCAAATCCATATCGTGACAGCACTTTTGCAATATCATAGGACTTGTTGTGTCGCTGTTACAAAAGTTGCCGCGCACAAATGCGTGAGCCATGTGCCAATATGCAACGTCTTCCGTTTGTTCGATGCCCATCATTTGCCCAATTGCGCCATCGGCAATCAGTTTTTTGAGATACCTATAGTAGGAAGTGTATCGCATAACGTGGCATACCGTTACAAGTAGGTTGTGCGACTCGGCATAGTCGCGGATTTCCTTGCACTGCTCGGCGGTACCGCAAACGGGCTTTTCCAAAAGCAAATGGTATCCCAAACGCATTGCTTTGAGCGCAACCTCGTGGTGATCTTGATCCATAACCGCAACCACGCACACATCGGCAATTTTGCCCAATGCAAACAAATCATTGTAATCGATAAAGCACTTATCTTCACTTAGACCAAATTCCTTACGAAACACGTTTAAGCGTTCTGCGTTCACGTCGCAAATTGCTACGATTTCTGCCTCTCCGCTTTCCACAAAATATCTACCGTACGTTTCGCCACCGCGAGCTCCGCAACCTATAATAACAACTTTAGGCTTCATGTTTCTCCTATTTTTTACTTGCGATTATGGTAAATCCACAGCAACAAACGAAAAAATAACCTCATTTTTCGCTTGGTAAAGCGATTTACCACTTTTTGTCATTGTTAGTATACCACTCGCCACATCAAATGTCAATAAAAATAAAAATAAAATTTTTGCGTTCATTTTTTACTTTGAGTTGGCGCAAAAAAGATTTTATTCATTAGCCGTAACAAGCTTGAGATGCATATATTTTCTTTTATTATTTATTTTACGATAAATTCCATCAAAAAGAAACTGCCGCAGTCAGATGACCGCGGCAGCAAGCCTTAATAGCACTCAATATACAAAATATTATCCTAATCGGTTAACGCCCGATGGCTCTGCTTAACGTAGTTATGCGCGTGGCTTGTCTGCGCAACTTGAAGGGCACCTCTGCCCAGACGATATCTGCTACGGTTCCGCACAATGCAGATTGCGTATCGCGGCGCAAATCTGTAGCAACGAGAGAGTCCAACTCGTCACAAGCCTGCCACACATCTTTGTAAATCCTTGCTACCGCAGCGTCCTCACACTGCTTACAAACGGCAGCTAATGCACCAAAAGCCGCCTTGCAGGCTCGATATAGGTACCTACCACGCTTGTTATTGACGGTTATCTCGTCCGAAATGTGATACAATCCAAACACCTTAATCGCCAACTCGGCAATCTCCCCGCAAAGACACAGCGAGCCGTCCTTGTAAACATCACAAACGTAATGCGTGTACAAGGTTACAGGCAGATATAAAATCGTTTCGGTATGTTTTAACAGTGAATATGTCCAATATTCGCCATCGCCAAGCATACTTGCAGGCAAGCTGTCACTGTGCGCACACAGCTCTGTGCGAAACGCCGTGGAATATGGCGAAATATGGCGTTCATCATGTAAGCTTGTTTGCTGCCACGTCGATATCTCATCTGCGCATAGCTCCGCACCAAACTCCGTCAAGCTCGTTTTACCGCCCAACACAAGCTCGCAATCGGTCACAATCACGTCCGCATTAACATCGACGTTTGCAATCATTTCAGTCAAATCGGTAAGTGCGTCGGCATTAACAACATCACCGCACTCAACAAGCTTAACGTATCTGCCTTTTGCAAGCGCAACGCCTACGTTAATACACTCACCGTGCCCAAAGTGCTGTTGATGCACTACACGCACCGTATCGGGATAGCGTTGGCAAAGTTCCTCCGCAATCGATGCCGTAGCGTCGGTACTGCCGTCGTTAACAACGATAATTTCCACAGCCTCGCCGCATGGCAAAATACCGTTCAGCGTGCGTTCCAAACCCTCTGCAGAGTTAAAACAAGGCACAATCAATGATAAAAGTTTCATAAAAATTCCCCCTTAAATTACAAATTTCATATAAAAAAGAGGCAAAGCGCATAGCCTGCCCCTTAAAATTATTCTTCTACAATACGCACGTCCGTAGTAGCAGCAAGCAATCTTGCCTGCTCAACCGTAGCCTCGCATTTATCGTAATCGGCAATAACATCCGATACCGCAAGCGAAAAGTTACGCGACGCGTCCAGTCTGAAGGCATAGCCATCGGCTTGACGGTACATAGCAAAACGCGGATAGGAAATTCTGCCCAAACCGTCCTCGGAAAGATAATGCAACGTAGCCTGTGCCGCACCGTTACGACAATATGCAATACCCTGCATAGCGGCATTGACGCTTTCAAATGCAATATATGAACGCAGCAACACATTGTGCAAGCCATCACACAAAACAAAGTCGTACTCGTTTTCTGTTTTAGTAACAAGATAGTAACTGCAAGACGGATCGGCAGTCTGCCTAACCTCGTCGGTGTCGCCATCAAGCACGCAGTTCGATTCGCCCTCTGCGGCGGCTACGGCAACTTCCTGCAAGGGTTCGTTCGATACAACAGCCTTTGGTGCACGACGCTTGAAAAGTGCAACCAGCAACGTTACGAAAATTACAACGGACAAAGCCGCAACGACAATGGCATACGGGCTCTGCTGTGTGTACGCAACGTAACCACAAACTCCGAGCATTACAACACCCCACACGCCACCTATAACCCTGAGTGCGATAGATACCTTGAATGCAGAAATAAACAGCAAAATAACCGAAACAATGCAAGCAGCAAGCATGCCGACCTGCAAAAGCTGTTCCGTATCTGACGTAAGCGAAGCGATAACATCAGCTATCGTGTTGAGAGATATCATTTTTTGCCTCCTTGTTTGTTTTGATGCGTTTAATTACAAACCATGCAGCCGCGCACATTGCTACAATTACACCAACCGTAGCGGCAACGATGCCCACGGTATACCACACATTATCCGACGAGCCGGTTACTATCCAAACGGCACTTGAATCCGCCAAAAATACCAACTCATTGCCCGATTTTGTGCAATCCCACAAAACAGCCCTATCGCCCTCCAAGCGATACAGACGTATATTACAACGCGCCTGCACCGGCGATAACGCAAGCCTTACCGTAACGGGTTCTGTAGAACACTGCTCACCGTCAACAATCAAAAGCTCCGTCGCAAAAAGCACCTCATAACCGCCGTGAGTTACTCTGCCACTTGCAGTATCGTTAAGACTAAGCCTATCGGTCACTGACTGTGCGTAAAGCGATACTCTGCGCAACAGCTCCGAACTTGCCTCCACGGATATGCCCAACTCGGCATTTTGCCATACGGACAAATTGCCCACCAAAACAGCACAATTTTTTATATTAAGTTTAGTGTACCACAAATTGCCGTTGGTGTCAAAGTAGATTGCATCGGATTTTTGATTATATTCAAGTAAAAAATCATAGTTGCCCTCCGCCGCCTCGGCATTTATGCTCAACTTAGCATAAAGCAGAGTGCCACAGGAGTAATCGTTGGCATTTCCCTGCCACATAAAAATAACATTCCCGTTTGAGTTTTGCGAATAATCGAACACAAGCGAGTTCAAGGCGTCGCCGCGAGTTATCTCAACAAGGGAAAACACTTCGTCATTAAAGATCAAGTTTAGCCTCATTGCCACAAGTCCATAATTATTGGTCAACGCCATTTTGAGAACAACATAATCAGCACCTTGCTCCGCACAGCTCAATTCTACCAACGGAGCCTCATCCCGCAACACAGGCGAAAAATAGCCGTACAGTCGCAAATCGTAATCCGGCATGAAAGGCAACGAAAAACGCGCAGTATAATCGCTGTCCGTATACCAACCGGAAAAGGCGCAACCCTCTTTTGTCGGAAAAAGAATACTAACTTGAGTGCCGTACCCGTAAAAACCCGAACAATCTGCGCACAAAACAGGCTCAGTATCCACTGATTGCGCAACATAACACAGCACCTGATATTGCTGCGGAACAAGCTTGTAGCTTGCCCGATAAACCAACACGCCTTGTCTGTCGCTAATTTCCGCCTGCCATTGCCCTGTCCAAAAATAGGAGTATTTTGAGTCCTCCGCTCGAGAAGGCGCCTTGCCGATATATGACGGAACCTCACCGTCGTTATAATCGGTCTGCTGCAACAGCGTACCATCGTAGTCGACGTACTCCACGGAATACCTACCTTTAACCAACGACACGGCACCGTCCATGACAGTTATCGACTGCAAAACACCAACATCTTGCAACGTACCGTTCGACGAATAGCTTAGCGTTATCGGGTATTTGCCCTCGTCAGCATCAATACGACTATCGAACACCAGCGTGGCGATGCGTCCGCAGGAAAAATCCGCCTCCGTCGCATCCCACATCAGCCGCAGCTCTCCATTTGCACTACCAAGCTCGGTGTGGATAAAGCTCATATTGCAAAGTGCATCACCGCGCTCAACCCGCACAAGCGATATTACCTCGGCATTGTAGCCAACGGTCAAAAGCAAACCAACAAAACCTTGCGAGTTTTCCAACATAATATCAACCGAAAAGCGTTGTCCTCTGTGCACCGTTTTACATTGCAACGCAACAACGGGCAAGGTTTCCGCTTCCACAACCGCGCCACACCCGATGACCACAAAAACGCAAAGCACGGCAAGAATGCTTACGCAACATAACCTTTTTATGTTAAACATTGTTATCTCCTGCCAAAGCCCGCGCCCGTCGATGTAGCACAAAAAGCAGCGTGATTGCAAGCAGACAAATTGCAATAACGGCAACCATAACAGGAAACAGTAGCTCGCTTGAACCTGCATTGACCATAATTGTGGCGCCGTCTATTAGCACGTTTTGCGCAACTGCGACACCGTTGCTCAGCCTAAGCACGTCGTTGCCTCGATTGTAGGTTAACGTCACATTTGCATTACCCAAAGCATCCTGTTTAGGCGTAAAATACAGCGTTAAAACTGTTCCATTGCTAAAGTCGTTAAACGCACCATTTGATAAAAAATTAAAGCAAATGTTTTCGGAATCAACCTCATTTCCTGTTGCGACAAGCTCCATATCCGCCAGTGCGGAGCCACGCTCGTAGCCACTGTATGTTAGCAGCCGCTCGTCATAACTTAGCGTAAAATTCGCAGCATACAAACCGACGTTATTGGAAATGTTAACCTCAACAGCCATCTCGCCCGACTGCGTAAGCGTGATAACAGGATTGCTATCGGCAAAAGCCGTGTTATTCACAAAAAGCGCAGAAACAAAGCCAAACAGCACAATAACAATGGTTAAATGCCGCAAACCGCGCAATAATTTACCACTATTCATCTTGCTCGTCATCCTTACCGATGGCAACGTCCGTCACCGCAATGTCCGCAGGCACAGCCACTTGCGGAGCATTTTCGGGCACTGCGGCAAAAGCCGCGCTAACACCTGTTACGCCACTGTCGTCATCAACCTCGTATCCGTAGCCGCCCACCAACGCCATACGCAGCGTTGCAACGTCACGCAATCCCACCATCTGTTGAGCGTCGCCGTCCACGTTTGCCGCAAACTTATGAAAGTATATCTCATCCAAAGCACCGTTCAATGCAGCTTGCCACGCCTGAGCCTCGTCGTCAATAATGGTCATTTTATAGCCGCCAACAAGATATCTGCGGAACAAAACCACGTCACCGGTATCAACGCTTCCGCTCCCGTCAACGTCACCATTTACAACACTGTAATTATATCTTGCCGTAACGGACAAATCCGCCTGCGGCATTACCGTTACCTTGGCTACACCCTCACCGTACCAACCGTCGAACACAAACCATCTATAACCGTTATCGACGGGCAGTTGAGACAACGACGAAAGAGAAGTCCCCTCACGAACGTCCAACGTGCCGAACTCACCCGTATCAACAACGCTGTATTTCAAGGTAAAAATCACCTGCTTTTGCGTGTATACCGCCATCACCGTAACGTTTGATGTGACGTAATAATCAGTAAGAAGCACGCCGTCAATCGTCCAATGACTAAAACTGTATTCATAACGACTACCATCAACAACCTTTTGCGGAGTGCCAAGACTGACGTCGTATGCAAGCTTTGTTTTATAGCTCACGCTCATTGTTTTAACGGTAGACTGAGTGCCGTTTGCCCAATCCCAAGTAACCGTAAAACTTTTAATCTTCCAAGCCGCCGTCAAATCCGCACTTTCCGCCACCGCACCCCACTTATAAGTAGAGCCGTTAAACTGCCAGCCGATAAAATCGTAACCATCAACACTCGGTGCAATAGGGGCAGCCGCAACTTGCCCCTCAAAAATGTACATCGCAGCATAGGAAGCGTTGCCCTCAACAACGTTGCCGTCCGTCATAGCGTGCTCACCCTCGAAAAAGCGTAAAGCAAACGACTCTTTTAACGCAAACGTCGCGTTCGTGTAATTTAGTGTATCGGACGGAACCGCCCTTAATGAACATTTTCCCGCGTTCAAAGCCTTATAAGTGTTGCCTTTAACAAGTGTATCTGCAACATAATACAAAAGCGTCGGCTCAATGCCGTTGGGAAAATCAACCTTTTTATCGTCGGAACCAAAGGCAGAAGGCGTCTGCCAGCTCACAGATGAACCTTCGTACACAATGTCAGATACGTTCCATGCGAGCGACAGTTTTGCAATGCGAACGGTAAATCTCGCCGTAAGCGGCTGATATCCGGTAGCCGTTGCCGTCACTTCCACCGTGTACTCACCGGCATTTATTATTTCACTATCCAATTCCGCCTCGGAAAGCGCCTCGCCGTTAACCGTAAAATTCACTGTTCCGTGCTCTGCCACTATGTACGAAAGCGCAACCGCCACTCCGTCAAAGTCCTTTGAAACCGACCGAGGCTCGCAGCCCTGTTGCCAAGCGTTTGCATAAAGAACAATATTAAAAGGCACCGTCAGCGACACTGTTTTAGTGTTGCCTGAGCCACTGTTATAGCAATAATTCTTTCCAAGCGCAAGGCTTGCTTCAACAACATGCTCGCCAACTTCTACAAAGGAGTGCGACTCCAACGACAACTCAAATATGTCCGCAGGGCTATCCATTGCGCGAGCAGCCTGCAACCGTCCTCCGCTCACAGATATATCCCCTGCACTTAGCGATAGCGGCTGTCCCGTATATTGCACGGAATTGGCAAAAAGCGTAATCGGCAAAGCTTCGTCAAACAGGTTAAACGGCTCAATCGTCACAACAAACACCTGCTGTGCTTCAAAACATGCCGCAGTTGCACCGACGGTTATCTTTAAGTAATACGTTCCAACATCCTTTGCGCTTGCACTTACGCGACAATCCTCATCCGCAAACCAAGCGCACACAAGCTCACCGTCGCCGTCCGTATTAACAATTATCGAACATCCGTCCGCACCCGCCGTAAAAGCCGCCCCGTTGTACGTCAGCACAGTCGCCGACACGGTCACATTAGGCTGCCTGCGCAGCGCATATGTCAATCCGCCGTCAGATTCAAATTCCCACCTTACGTCCGCCACACCATCAACGCCGTTTTTCAGAACATACACATCCTTTATGCCAAAAGTAACACTATCAGAACTAAAATCTGTCTCCGTCGCACCCAAAAATCTGTACTGCACCGTAGCAAGCACGCCCGTCGCAGTTGCGTTCCAGGCTGTGCCGTCACCCTCGGCAAGCAATTTAATATCATCAGCCTGCTCCTCGTTGCCCGTCACCACAACGCTATCTGCGCCGAAAAGTTGTTTGGCATCCACCGAAACCACTTCAAACAAGCTTTTGTTGTAATCGAGCGAAAATAAAAGGCTGTTGATTCCGTCGTTTTGCTTTATTGCGTACGTTACCGAAACATAGCCGTTTTGTTGTAAATATATGGTATTTCCGTCGGCAAAGCTCCCTTCGCCAATGCTCACGCTTTGAGTTAGGCTTATTGCGCCTTCCGCCACAACCGGCAGTTCGGCACTCTGCTGCAATTTGTACAGCATTATCGCATCACATCCGGAAGAATTGCTTTCGTAATATTTTATTTGCAGATTATTACTTCTCTTTTTGAGCAAGCAGCCGTTACAGGAAATTTCCAGCTCGCCGTCCTCACTGAATGCAATACTGTTTGCAATCGGCTCGTCGGAGTACTCAATGTCCGTTTCTCCCGTCGTGTTGCCAATATACTTACCCGCATTTTCGCCACCAAGAAGCGTTATATAATAGCCGCTTGCATTATCCGATGTAATTTGAAGCTCGCAAAAGCCCTCTTGCGCGGTTATAACGCCGTCATTATTGACAGCCGAAATAAACTGCGGCGTACTCGCTGCACCCGTGTACACCAAGGTTTGCTCCTCACCACCCGTCAAAATGTACGTTCCGCTCCAATCGGACGGCTCCGCATTCACCCTGATATATGTTTTTTCAGCAGCAAAAGCCGTTGTGCCCGAACCGACAATACACAAACATGCCACTGCCAAAAGCACAACGACAACGCGGTAAAGTCCCTTCATTGCATTTTCCTCCGTAGTAAAAAATAAAAAACGCAAAGGCTTTGTTTATCCTTTGCGCTTAACACAAAATATTCTGTTTGGCTAAAGCAATAGCTGCAATGTAGGCACAGAATTGCTTATTCTGCCGAAAATGCAATACGTTTGCCTTTCGGCTGCCCTATTTTTGCCCGCACAGAGTTATCTAAATTATAACTAATCCGCCACGGTTTATCAAGCATTTTAACACATTTTTGAGATTTTCCTTATTGTTTTGTGCAATTTTGCATTATAAGCGAACTTTTTGTCACACATTTTCATTTTCAACGTTCAAGCGTTGCGTTTTTGCTGCTCAAAAACTTGCGAAGCATGGTCTGTGCCGCCCATCTCTTTGCCGAAATACACCCACACATTTAGGCGAAACGACGTATCTTGCGTGGACAAAGTACAAGAGTCGTATTTTTTCTACCAAACGATAGCTTGCACATATTTTTGCATCAAACAAAAACGCGCGCCACACACAGCCAACACAATCGTTTGCCAAAGCAAAAGCGGATAGCCGCATTTGCCGCAACTATCCGCCCTTTATTGTTAGCTATTTTTGTTGCGCAAACTACTCGGTGACTACATTACCGTTTGTATCAAGAACGCCATCGGTACAGTAGATTTTTACGCGGTCATGCCCAATATGCCATGTACTTTCATTGTAGATAGCAAGCCATTCCTGCATTGTGCCATGATACGTTATATTTGTTAAGCCATAGCAATTACTAAATGCAAATTCGCCTATCGTCGTTACACTTGACGGAATTTCAATATTCGTTAAATTGCCACAATTATCAAAAGCATACTCACCTATCGACGTTACGCTCCTTGCGTGCAACTATTTGTGTCAAAAAATTCTTCAATATACGCTCTGAATTTTATATTGTATTCTATCTCCAACCTATCGCTGAAAATCAAGACCTTATCTACAATTTTTATAATCATAGCCTTCTTTCCCTCATAGGTTTGAGCATCAAAGCGTTCCACCCAATTTTTCAATTCATCGTCTATCTGTATAAACGCTCGCATTTGCTTTTCTTGTGCTGAAATTTCTTCTTCCAAATCAACGATCCGCTCCTGACTTACCTTTAATTCTACCTCTCGCTTCTGCAACATTTCTTTCAAAAGTTCCGCATCAAATTTACTATCGCCCATTATTGCCTTTACGACTTCTTCTTTTACGGCATCTACTTCCTTTTGCAACTTGGGCAATCCCGCTCTCAATTTGGCTATCGTTGCTCTTTTTGTTTTTATTTCCGCTTCTACTTTCTTTTTATATGTATCGATTACATCGGAACAATCAAGATTACCTATATACTCTCGCAAATCGTCTATCAATTCGGCTTCAACCTTTTTAGCACTAAAAGATGTCTGTCCTTCGCATTTTTCCTTTGTCGGATAAAAGAACGAATTGCAAATATATTTATAATTCTTATGATAAACAACTTCACCGTTTTTCTTGACATATTTACTCTTTTGTCCGTGCGTGGTCATTTTGCTACCGCACGTTCCGCAAAATGCAAGTCCCGACAAAAGCAACTTACCATGTGTGGTATTGATAATACCTTTTCCTCTTGTAGAACGTTTTTCAATGGCATCCTGCGTAGCGTCCCATTCTTCCGCAGGTATGATTATCATTTCTTCCATAATCGGAGAATATACCTTCGGCTCGTCTTCTTTGCCGTAAAGGACGTAAACGCCCTTGTAAATTTGAT
>CAZSIF010000020.1:0-31517 GCA_964607155.1 uncultured Oscillospiraceae bacterium | reverse complement strand
CGTAAACGGCTTGAAAAACACTTGATTTTACGCAAATTACAGCCTTTTTTGCACCTTTTTACAAGATATAACAACCTCTTAGGAGGGGCTTATTATATCCGTTTAACTATAGAGACAAAAATGCAATTCAATTGTTGATATAAATCTATTGAATGCAAAAACAATACACATATTATTAGGCTTAAAGCTAAACCATAAATGGCGTGTTTGCATCAATTGGCAAGCAGTGCAAATGTGCGTGTTGGTTGATTGCGTAAAGGTCAGCCAAGACGAAACGTTGCATGTTTGCCGAGCTATTTGGAGCAGCGAAAAGCGTGCCGTGACAGACTTGGACTGCTCGTTAAAGCATTGCGGAACAACCATTGTTTGCTCTGCTGCAATACATTTTGCACTTTAATAACCAATATAGTATACAATAAAAAAAGTTTTCCGTCAACAACATATAAACAATTCGAGTTTGTTTGTATATTTCGTAAATTCTCAAAGTAAATGCAACAGTACAATTTAGAGTTGCATTTAGTCTGAGAAATTACAAATAAAAAAATAATTTGTATTTTTTATAATTAAATGCGAAGAGAAAAGTTCGTATTTTTTTTATGCCTTGAGCAACGGCTGAATCAAATAGTTGCTCCTACTTGAGGTAGTAGCTGAAATTTGGGCATTATAATAAATATTGGGAGCAAACTCGTCGTTCGCCCCCAATACTTATTGTAGAACCACGTTTCTGTTAGAAAACCATTTTTTGTCTCTACCACAAATATTGACATAAAGCCCAAGTCGCCCTCGGCGCGGTGATAATATGAGATTAAAATGGCTTAGCGCCGTGTGAATGGGGCGAAGTACCCCCTAACAAAGCCGGCGCTCACATCAAAAGCAGTGGTGTTGTTTACTCGTTACTATTCATTTGTAGATGTATCAAAAGTAGATATGGATTTGACATGATAAGCATACGTTTGTCCTTCAAATGCGTAAGTGCCAACTTGATCAGCGTGACACTTCCATGCCCATGCAGTTGTCTGCAGGCAAACACCGCCAACGTTCTCATCGCCTGATTTATACCACACACAATACTTATCTCCTGCGTCAGATTCGAATTCTGCCCATTTGCGCCCGTTGTTTTCTATAGAAGTAATGTTCAAAGTGCGAGCTTCCACAAGCTCCTCCACAGTCACCCCGTCGCCGGACAGAGTAGCTCCTGAAGAAACAGTCACCTTCCCTTTTTCGGTAATATAGCCGATCAACTTTGCTGTGGCTAAATAGCCCCTAACCGTCACATTTGTAAAACTTACGTTGCCGGATATACTCACAGCGCCGTTGTTACATACTTTGCCTACCAGTGCACCAACATTTTGATGACCTGTTACAGAGCAGTTTTCAAAAGTCACATTCTCTATATTCAGAGTTCCATTCACTTCACCGGCAAGTAAGCCTACATTGCCCAAGATTTGGCTTGCGACATCACCGACATTCACACCGACGAACTTCGCATTTTTTATGGTCACGGTTGCTCCTTCTGCAATATTGCCAAAGAGTCCGTATCCATACTTCTTTGCGTTTTCATTAACATAGCCGCTCGACACATTTTTGCTTGCTCGCAAGCCATAGATGGTGTGGCTGTTTCCGTCAATCTCGATACTGCTCGTGATTTTGCCAAAGGTTGCCTGCGCACCGGACAGGTCAATATCGTTATTCAAAACGATGTTGGTCACGGAGTTTGCTCTCGTGTTTGCATAATCCTCAGCCAGCTGTGCAAATTGTCCGGCATTGCTTATGGATAAAGAACCTTTTGTAACGGAGGTATAATCGATAGTTTCTCTCTTGATTGTGCCATTCAGTACAAACCAATCGCCAGCCGTATAGGTCCATTTTGCAGCCTCTTGGGGGTATAAAATATCTCCGCAGGTACCGTCCGAATTAAGCTCTGCATAAACGATGCGGTTTTCGCTTTTTACCCAATAGAACTGTGTGTCGGAGGTAAGAGGAGTGTAGTTGTCAAGGTTTATATTCTGTTCTTCAAGAGCATTGATCGCGTCGATCAAGTCTTTAGGGCTCTCCTCTGCACTATAGATAGCCAGCGCTGTGTTCATCTGACGCACTGCCTGAATGTCCGCGGACTGGTTTGCTTTGTTGACAAGGCTTGAAATCGTGGGTATCAGCACGGCGGCTAAAATCGCGATTACGGTGATCACGACCACGAGCTCGACGATGGTGAAGCCCTTTTTGTTAGTTTTGATCATTTTTTTGTTTCTCCTTCTAAAATGTTTTACCCGCGTGCCACATCGCCCGCGAACATATCCATTATATATATATATAATGTCAAGTTTTTTTGTACTATTCGACATTTTTTTTTTGTCGATAGTTTTCAAAAAAGCTGGAAGGAGAAGCGTTTTTCGTAAATAATCGGTAGAATTGTATGTATATGTACGTCCATGCCGCCAGAGGGGGCTTGCGGCGCATAGGCGTGTTGTTTTTTTTGATGATTTTTATGTTTTGAAAAAGGTTTTTTCTGTGGCGGAGTGTTTAATGGGAACCGTTGCGGTGGGAGGGCGAGGTAAATTTACGCATTATCTTTTGGGGCGGAATACATTTCTCTGCGAACCTCGGCAGGAGTTTTGCCGTACAGTCGCAAAAAGCTGCGGTTAAAGTAGCTGACGTTTTCGAATCCTATGGATGCGGCAATATCTTTGATTTTGGCACTTTGCGCAAGCAGGTGCTCGGCAAGGGTAAGTCTAAAACAATTTGCATACTCCACGCAGGACAATCTTGTAAAGTGGACAAAAAGCTTCATTATGTAAAAATGGCTGTATCCGCAGTGCTTGGCGACATCCTCGATGGTAATACGCCTTTGGTAATTGCTACCGATATACTCTAACGCAAGACGTACGGCGTGGCATTGCTTATCTGCTGTGAGGTCGGGCGCAAGTTGAATATCGTGAATGTGCGGCAGTGAAGTTAACAGCTCTCCGAGCACATTTAGGCAATCCGAGCCTTGGCGTAACGCATCGAAACAAACGCAAAAACGTACACTTAAAGGAATTGGAGTATCATTAGTGTCGCTTATTAGCGTATTTATTGCGTATTTGTTGTTTAGCAGTCTTGCAAAAGCTGTGGGCGACGAATAGCGTGCGTCGGCAGAACATAGTCGCAAATTGACTGTGATGGCTTGCAGGCGCAGGGGGTTTGCGTCTATGGCTTTTAAGCAGTGTAGACAAAAAGGCCGAAAAAGGATAATGTCGTTTTGTGACGCTGTTTGCCACTCGCCGTCGCAACAAAATTCCAGCGAGCCCTCCTTTACAAGTATAAGTTCAGTTTCCTCGTGCCAGTGGAATGGATAAAAGGGCAGCAGGTCGTTTTGAGTTGCCTCGTAAGTTTGCACGGGTGCGGTACTTGCCTCCGCTGTGCGGTTTGTTTTGTTGTGTATGTTCCAAATTTGCATATTATGCGCCACCGTTGTTTTGATAAAGCAGTATTGTGTTATTTTAGCATATGGAAAGAATAAAGGCAACCCTTTCGGGGTAAAAGGTGGTGTGTTGTGTTCTTTGTGAAAACATGATTAAAAAATGTTGATAATTTGCCGTCATCAAGGGAAATATTCTTTTGGTCATTATTGAGAAGCATATAAGCGAGCAATAAGGCTCCTTTTTTTGTATTTAATGCGGTTCGTATGCGTTTGTTTGTCAATTTAAGTTGTAATCTTTAATTTAAGCCTTGCTCATCCGACCGACGTTTTTTGAAAATTTACTCACATAAAAATATTGGTATTGCCGTTGACATTGCAGATAAATCGTGTAATAATATACTATATATTGAGGAATAGTTATTTATGTTTTCGTTATTGTTGGCAATCACATATGTTGCATTTGTCAGTTTGGGGTTGCCTGATTCGTTGATCGGTTCGGCTTGGCCCGTTATACATGTGGAAATGGATGTGGCAACGTCCATGCAAGGCGTTATTACCATGATAATAGCCGGTGGTACGATAGCTTCCAGCCTTATGTCCGATAGGCTAACCAAGCGACTGGGCGCAGGGCTTGTGACGGCGATAAGCGTGTTGATGACAGCGGTGGCCATGCTGGGCTTTTCGTTTAGCACGGCGTATTGGCAACTGTGTGCTTGGGCTGTGCCTTACGGGTTGGGCGCCGGCGCAGTCGACGCGGCATTGAATAATTTTGCCGCAGTCCACTTTTCGTCACGCCATATGAATTGGCTGCACTGCTTTTGGGGCTTAGGGGCAACAGTAAGTCCGTATATTATGGGTGCGTGTCTTAGCGGCGGTGCGGGCTGGCAGTGGGGCTATCGCATTGTTGGGCTTGTGCAAGTTGTGCTTACGGCAATGTTGTTTTTTACGCTTCCGCTGTGGAATCGTTTTGCAACAACGGAGGAGGTCAAACAGGAGTTAAGTCCTGTTGAAGTTAAACCGCTTGCTATTTCCGGCGTTTGGCAAACGCTGTTGATGTTTTTTGCATATTGCTCTGCCGAAAGCGTAGCCATGAACTGGTCGAGTAGCTACTTGGAGGCGTACAGGGGCGTAGACGCTGTTGTTGCCGCAAGGTTTGGCTCTCTGTTTTTTATCGGCATAACGCTCGGACGATTTGTTAGCGGTTTGGTGTCGGAGCGGCTTGGTGATAAGCGACTAATTCGCATAGGCACTTGTGTTATGACGGCAAGTGTGATTGCGATAATTTTGCCGCTTTCTACAAATGTGGTGGCTTTGTGCGGATTGGTGTGCTTTGGCTTTGGCTGTGGTCCCGTGTATCCGGCTGTTATTCATGCAACGCCGTACAGATTTGGTGAGCGTAATTCACAGGCAATTGTGGGCTTTCAGATGGCGGCGGCGTATACAGGCACAACCTTTATGCCCCCGTTGTTCGGATTGCTTTTGGAACTTTCAAGTGCGTCGTTTCCGCTGTTCTTGGGCGGATTTACTTTGTTGTTGTTGGTGACGTCGGAGTTTGTAAACAGAATAGTGGGCAAAAAAACAATAGAATAAAAAATATGTTTGTGGACATTATTATTTTTGATAATAGTAGTTGTGCGCCATTAAGTGCGGTTAAGATGTGATTAATGGTATGTTAAAATTGAAAAAGAGCGCAACGATGGCGTTCGCGTGTTTGGAGGATAACAATGAATAAATATTTGAAAATATCGCCAGAAGTGCAGCAAGCGCTTAGCACGGGGCGTCCGATTGTGGCTTTGGAATCCACGATTATATCGCACGGAATGCCCTATCCGCAAAATGTCCGCACGGCAGAAACGGTGGAAAGCATAATCCGTGATAACGGGTGTGTTCCTGCGACCATTGCTATTATCGGTGGCGTTATGACGGTGGGCTGCACAGGCGAGGAAATTGAACTTTTGGGCAAGCTTGGCACGGAGGTTGTCAAAGTTTCACGCAGAGATTTACCCGTTATCCTTGCTAAGGGATTGAACGGTGCGACCACCGTTGCCGCAACAATGTATATAGCGTCGCTTGCGGGTATTGAGGTGTTTGCAACGGGGGGCATAGGCGGTGCGCATCGCAATTCCGATAAGACAATGGATATTTCCGCCGATTTGGACGAGTTACAAAAAACAAGCGTAATGGTAGTTTGTGCAGGTGCAAAGTCCATATTGGATTTGGGACTGACGTTGGAGTGCCTTGAAACGCGCGGTGTGCCCGTTATTGGTTATAAAACTGATGAATTGCCTGCTTTTTATACAAAAAAGAGCGGATTTAAGGTGAATTATCGATTAGATACTCCGCAGGAAATCGCTCAAGCTTTTCGCATTAAATGCAAAATCGGTATGGGCGGAGGAATGCTTGTTACGAACCCAATCCCTGACGTGTACGATATGGATTGTGACTACATCAGCGGCAATATCGATCGTGCCGTGCGCGAGGCGGAAGCGTTGGGCATCAAGGGCAAGGACGTTACGCCGTTTTTGTTGGATAAAATCCAAAAGCTCACGGGTGGTCGCAGTTTGGAAGCAAACATTCAGCTGGTGTACAATAATGCTCGTCTTGCAAGCTGCATTGCAAAAGAGCTTTCCGCATTGAAATAGTATGAAAATAGGCGGATTAACTACGCTAACGTTGCTGGATTATCCCGGCAAGGTGGCGTGCTCGGTTTTTACGAGCGGATGTAATTTTAGATGTCCGTTTTGTCATAACGCAGGACTTGTGGAGTGTGAGGAAGCGCAACTTTCCGAACAGTCTGTGCTTACCTTTTTGCAAAAGCGCAAGGGCGTGCTGGATGGCATTTGTCTTACAGGCGGCGAACCGTTGCTGTGGGACGTCAAACCGTTTTTGGCGGAGGTCAAACAGCTGGGGTATTGCGTCAAGCTTGATACAAACGGCAGTTTTCCGGATAAACTTGCTTCGCTGGTGGCGAACGGTTTGGTGGACTACGTTGCGATGGATATAAAAAATAGCAAAAATCGCTATGCGGAAACTGTCGGCGCAAGCGTAGATATGGGAAAGATACAAAGCTCGGTAAGTTTGCTGCTTTCAAATGTTGTTGCATATGAATTTCGCACTACAATAACGGAAAAGCATACTAAACAAAGTATGCTTGAACTTGCCGAGTGGATAGTCTCGGATAGCCCGTACTTTATGCAAAAGTTTGTTAATAACGGTCGTCTTATAGATAATACTGTTAGGGGTGTGGATGACGTTCAGATGGAAGCGTTGCGGCAGATTGTTTTGCCATATTTGCCAAAAGCGCAACTAAGAGGTATTTAATGTACCAATAAGGATATTTTAACTAATGAAATTGCTTGTTCCTGTTGCAAGCGGAGTGGAAACCGTGGTGGAGCGTCAGCTGTATATGTTGGGCTATCCTAACACAAAAGCGCACTTTGGCAGAATTGCAATAAATAATGCCGATTGGACAGACGTTGCTCGGTTAAATATGTTTTTGCGTAGCGGCGAACGCGTTTTGGTTTGCTTGGGCGAGTTTAGTGCAACCACCTTTGACGAGCTTTTTGACGGCGTAAAAGCCATTGCTTGGGCGGATTATATCGAACCGAACGCGCGCATTACCGTTATCACAAAAACGGTGGATAGTGTTTTGTTTGCGCACAATGCAATACAGGGTATTGGAAAAAAGGCTATTGTGTCCAAACTGTGCAACGGCGTTTGGGACGAGTTCGGCGCAGAGTACGTTGTGGAAATTGCTCTACGCAATAATGCTGTCACCGTAAGCTTAGATACCTCCGGCGCGGGCTTGCACAAGCGCGGATATCGTCCGATGGCGTACTCTGCCCCCTTGCGCGAAACCACTGCTGCGGCAATGATAGACCTTTCGGTGTGGAATCCGGATAAGACGTTTGCCGATTTATTTTGCGGAAGTGGCACTTTGCCCATCGAAGCGGTGCTAAAGGCGTTAAAAATTGCTCCGGGGCTGCAACGAGATTTTGCTTTTACGCATTGGCAATGCGTTTCGAGTTGCGTTTATGAGCGCGCCGTGCAGGAGGCAAAGGATATTAGGGTGGAACGATCGTTAAAAATTATCGGCGGTGATATTAACCCAAAGGCGATACAAATTGCCGAGCAGTGTGCTAAAGCTGCCGGCGTGGATAAGTATATTAAATTCAATTTGCGCGAGGCGTCGCAGTTTGTTTCGCGCGATAGTTACGGCGTGAGCATCAGCAATCCGCCCTATGGCGAACGTATTGGCAACTTGCAAGAGGTCAAGGAGATAACTCGGAGTATGGGCAAGCTGTATCGGTCGCTGGATAAATGGAGTTTTTATTATTTGTCCCCGTACGAGGATTTTGAGCGAGATTTCGGCAAAAGAGCGGATAAAAAAAGATACCTGTTCAACGCAGGCATCAAGTGTAGCTACTATTCCTTTTTGGGACCAAAACCGTCAAAAAATTAATAAAAACGTGGTCAAGTCCGACACTTTTCGTCGGACTTTTTCATATTGTAGTGTATGAATATAACGGACATTCCAAATCGGGTTCATTTTGTCGGCATCGGCGGTATCGGTCAAAGTGCATTGGCTAAGCACTTGCTATTATCGGGGCGCAGGGTAAGCGGAAGCGATAGCGTCGACGGAAAAATGCTTGTCAAACTTGGCGATATGGGTGCATGTATTTACGTCGGGCACAATGTGGATAACGTTTCTGATGCGCAGCTTGTGGTAAAAAGCTCCGCTGTGAACGATGATAACGTGGAAATCGCGTATGCAAGGCGGCAGGGCATTCCCGTAGTGCTTAGAGAAGAGCTTTTGGGCGCGATTTTTAATGACTATCCTGTGCGGCTGGCGGTGTGCGGAACTCACGGCAAAACAACGGTTACGGCGATGATAAGCCATATTCTTGATGAATGCGGAATTGAGCATACGGCATTTATCGGCGGAGAGTTTCACGGCGAAAACTATAGGTACGGCAAAAGAGTAGTGGTGGCGGAGGCATGCGAGTATAATAGGAGTTTTTTGCAGTTGCAGCCTACCATCACGGTTTGCTTGAATTGTCAGCTCGACCATACGGATTGTTATGCTGATTTTGCGGAAGTCGAGGCTGCATTTAAGCAGCTTGCACTGCAAACTTCCGATTGTTTTATTTGCCCGCAAGAGTTGAAATATATGTCGTCCAAGTCGATTGCTTTTGATGACGGAAGCCTTGAAATAAGCAATTTGGAATTAGTAAACGGCAAACCGCAGTTTGATTTGAGCTGCGGAAATGACACTTTGCGACCGTGTCGATTGCGTATTTGCGGCGCACACAATGTGGCTAACGTGCTTGCTGCGCTTACTGCCGCAAAGACGTTAAATGTGCCGTTGCTACAGGCGGTGAGGGCTGTTTGTCGATTTGACGGCGTGGACAGGCGGTGGACGGAAAAACAAAGTTTTTGCCGCATCGTCTGTGATTATGCACACCATCCGACCGAGCTCAAAGCGGCAATAAAATGTGCGCAAGAATTAACGAATGACGTTGTTTGCGTATTTCAACCGCACACTTTCAGTCGTACAAAGGCGTTTTTGGCACAGTTTGCGGAGTGTTTTGCTGGCACAAAAGTTGTTTATCTGCCGATTTTTGCCGCAAGAGAAAAGCCCATTGAGGGCGTTTCGAGCAAATTACTTGCCGAATACGCACGCAGCATAGGGATAGATGCGTGCTATGCTAATGGACTTGACGAGGCGGAGGCGCAGGTGCGCGCAAAAGCTGATAGTCGCTCTGTTGTATTAATCCTTGGCGCGGGCGACGTATACAAGCTGTTCGAGCGTTTTTGAGCCTTGGCTGCAAGTCAATGTGACGCCAAGAACATAAATATGGGGCAATGTTTGGCGTAAAAAAGCGGCAGGAAACTTTATTTAAGGCTCCAAACCGCTTTGTGTGTTATGATAGATATGCAATATCGCCGCCGCAATCACAAATATATGCACGTTTTTCCGCGCAGGATGGACAGCATTTTTGCTTGCATCGCAGGCATACACAGTAGTTTTCTTGGGATATTTCGTTGTTGCATCCGTAGCACTTCATAATAGCTCCTTTAACAATGCTTTATGTAAGTGTGGACAACCAATGGGGCATTTATTCGTTTGCGGTTGCGTTTGTGTGTGCTAACGAGCATATTCCACAGAGCGATATCCTTCCTTTTGTGTGTTACGCCATATATGGGAGATTTACGCCCTACTTTTATCGATAACAACGCCCTTGCATTCCGTTACGGTATTGCCAAAAATAATTTCGCCTACGCTATCGGCGGTTATTGTGCCGCTAAGCGGATTTTTTATCGAGTCGACGTGCCCGATAATGTTGGCTTGCACATCGGAGTACTCAAAGGATAAATCGCAGCCCTTCATTTTGCAGTCGATTAGCGTTAATCCTTTGCAGTAGCAAAGCGGTTGCGTGCCTTCGATTATGCAATGGTTAAACGTGATGTTTTCCGCATACCAAGCAAGATATTCTCCCTTGACCACACAGTTTTTGATTGTAACGTTTTTTGCGTGCCAAAATGCGTCTTTTGTGTCCAGTTCGCAGTTTTCAATTACGCTGTCGGTTAGGTATTGGAAGGAGTATTTGCCCTTCATTTTGCAGTTTTGCATGGTTACGCCTTGCGACATTAGCAAAAAGTATTGCGAGTTAAATTCGCTGTCGATAAGCGTCAACTCCTTGCATTTCCAGCCCAACTCCTCCGAGCAAGCCCTGCAACCTCTCACCGTGATGCGTTGGCACTCTCGCAGCGCTTTGATGCCGTTAAGCTCGCTGTTTTGTATTGTGCCGTTGCTGTCGTACCATAACGCCGCCCTGCAGCTTTCTGAAAGGTAGCAGCCGTCAACGGTAAAATCATGGCAGTGCCACAGTGGATAGCGCAAGTGAAAATCGCACGCCTCGGCGGTAAAGTGACGGCATTCCTTCAAGGCGGATTCTCCGTCGGCAGACCCGTCAAAGGTGCATCGTGCAATCGTTTCGTCCGATGTGTTGTATAATGCTCTTTCTTCGTCGAAAATCTTATTTGTAATCATAGTCGTTCCTTTAAGTAGGTGTAAGCATTTTAACACGTTTTAGTGTATTTTTCAACGCTTTTTGTGCTGCAAGCGGAGCAATACCCATTTTTTTGCGTTATTACTTGAATTATTTTGTCGGCGGTGGTAGTATATACCTAAGAACATTGCGTTTGTGATGAGCCATATAAGTAGTGCGTGTTGGCATCGGACTTGCAAAACGTGCGTTCGAGTGTGATTGGTACTTGTTGCACTTTACCACACAACGGCAAGGTTGTTTTCGGAAAGCTGTGTGACGGCTTTTGGCGTCATAAAACAAGTGTATTGTTAGGGGCTGCAATCTATACCTACGGCAATTTGTGCAGATTGTGGGGGTGCGAGTTGCGGTAAAGATATCGCTTGCGGGACGATAGTCGATATAAGCGGTTCAAGTAATTTTTTAATCGGAGGATGCTGTATCATGGCAGAAAAACAATATCAGGCAAGCGTTATGAAAAATACGCTGTGTCAAACACTTAATTCGATGGAGTGGAAGTATGAAGTGCGTGAAAACGGCTTGATTTTTACCTTTGTTACGGGCGAAAACGTAAAAATGCCTCTGTTTATATGCGTGGATGAGGAAAAAAGCGTTATGTTCATACATTCTCCGTTGGATTGCACCGTTGCGGAGGATATGGTTGCGGAGGTTGCATTGGCAACACTGGACGTTAACATAAGCATGCTAAACGGCACTTTCGATTTTGATACTGTCAATCGCAGGCACGTTTTTAAAATCGTGCTACCCTATATGGACTGTGTGATAAGTGAGGCTGCTTGTCGTTATACGATTTTGCTTGCCTGTCAAACCGTAGACCACTTTGCACCAATGCTAAGGAGTGTTGCCGAGGGTAAAATGACGGCGGCGGAGCTGAAAAAAGAAATAGCAAATAAAAAATAAAGGCGGAACAATCTTTCGCCAAAATAAACGCGGTGATGACGAACTGCTCTCTATAAGTGTACGGCTTTTGGGACTTATGGCAGATGGGTTGATTGCGCTTTGTTTGGTCGATAAAATTAAGTTTTAAGCATAAACTATTTGAAGCACGGGTATTGCGGTGTTAATCGCAATACCTTTTTTATAGGGCGGCGAAGGATGTTTTGAACGAGCCTTGCAAAAATGATAGATAAAGCCGAATATTTTTTTATTGAAAAGCCATATTGACAAACGTAGTTATATGGCGTATATTTAATAATTGTAAATGTGGATTTTGTTCGAAAAAATGTTAGCGGTAACATTTTCCCGTTCGCGGCATTTTTTTGTCGAAATAGTTCTTGCTATGAGCCAAACGGCGCAAGGGTTACGTCGCTTTGATAAGTAAAATGGGTTAACAAAGGTAATGCGTTGTGCTACAGCTTTGGAAACGATGGTAAAAGGGGGCAAAATATGGCAACCATAATGGATATAGCTCGTGTTACCGGATTATCATTGATGACGGTTTCGCGCGCATTCAATACCCCCGAGCGGGTAAAGCCGCAAACACTTGAAAAAATAATGCAGGCAGCTGAGGCGTTGGATTATCATCCAAACAACGTTGCGCGTTCGTTGGCACGCAAGCGTACGGGCATAGTGTTTGTGTACATTCCCAAAGGGCTTTCCGCCACGGAACAGTTTGTTTTGCAAACGGTAACAGCCATAGGCGAAAGGCTTGGCGAGCAAGGATACTCACTGCTGCTTAGTCGCAAACTTCCCGAAGGCGAAAGTTGTGATGGCGTGATAATGATGGGATTATCGCACGATGAGGAAAAAGCCGCTGTTGCCAAAAGCATAGCCAAACCGGTCGTTTTGTACGGCAACAGCAACTTGTTTGCATCGTGGGTGGATGTGGATAACTATCGCGGAGAACGTCTTGCCGTGGAATATTTGTTGCAAGCGGGTAAAAAGAATATTGCCGCGATATGTGCTCCGCAGAGTATGCGTTATGCCGAAGAACGATTGCTTGCCTACAAACATTGCCTTGCCGAGCAGGGAATGCAGTGCGAAGATAAGGTTATTGTTGGCGAAGCCAACGAGAGCGGCGGGTATTTGTGTGCAAAACAATTGATTGCGCAAAATCAACCTATCGATGCAATAGTGTGCGCAACAGATACTATGGCGATAGGGTGCATCAGGGCACTGCGAGAGCATGGCATTTGTGTGCCGCAGGATATTGCCGTTATAGGTTTTGACGGTTTTGGGCACGAAAACGTTGCAAGTCCCAAGCTTACTACCGTAAGGCAACCGCTTTACGAGGTGGGAACACAACTGGTCGATACGCTTATCTCCCTTATTGAGGGCGGTAATGCGCAACAGATAAAAATTTTGCCGACGCTTATTGAGGGCGAATCGGCGTAAAAGGAGAAGAATTATGAAACGTAAAATTGCACTTTTGTTGGCAGCTGTGCTGCTGGTTGTTGCGTTGTCCGCAGTGCTTGCGGCTTGCGGCGACAAGAACAAAGATGACGGTGTGTTAAAGTTGATGGTTTATTCACCGGAAACAAACGATGCCAAAGAGGTTTACAAAAAAATGGTGGATGACTTCCAAACAGAAACAGGCATCGCAACCAAGGTAACTTTTGTCCCCAAGGATAAATATAACGAGCGTTTGCAAACGGGCTTTAAGTCGGATAAAACTCGTCCTGACGTGTTCTATCTGGATCAACCCTTGCTTGCAGATTACTCCGACTTGTGCATGAACCTGGATAGCGGATTTTTTGCCGCTGATGGCGAGGATGGCTTGCATCTTTCGGATTTTTACGACGTTGCTATTGACACAGTAAAATACAACGGCAGCACATTGGCTGTGCCGTTTTCGCTCACAAGTAGTATTTTGTTGTACAATAAATCGCTTGTTGTACCGCAACCCAAAAGCTGGTCGGAGTGGACAAGCCTTTCTGTAAGTAGTGGCAAGGCGTTGTTTGGTGGTATAGGCAACGGCGGATATGCTTCGTGGTATTTCCAAGCCTTCCTAAAGAGTGCCGGTGGCGAAATGATTGATGGTACCAATGTTATTTTTAACAATGCACAAGGAGTTGCGGCGGCTACAATGGTTGCGGAGTTGTATGAGAAATCGCCAAAGGAAGTGCGTGAAAGTGCCAACGCATTTGTTAATGGCAATGTGATGTTTGTGCTTGCACATAACTCGGATATAATCAACACCTACAATGCAAAACCGACTTGGTGCGAGGAAAATCTCGGCGCGATGCTGTTTATTCCTCAAAACGAAGACGGAACGTCTTATTCCAATATCGGTGGCGAAAATATTGCTATCTACAAGAATACCACAAAGGCGGAACAGGCAAAACAGCTTGTTAAGTATTTGCTCAGAGAGGAAAATGTAAACAAGGCTATTTCCACCAACTTTTCCGCAATCGAGAAATTTGCAAAGGTGCCCGAAAAGGATCCTATTACCGGAGCAGCTTATAGTGAAACGTTAAAATCGGCTTTGGCAGTGGTTTTGGAACAAATAAAGACAGCGTCGGCTCGCCCTGTAGTTAAAAACTGGGTAAAGGTTAACGATAATTATTTGGCAACCGCACTTGCGGATATTCTTGACAACGGCACCGACGTTGCAACCGCACTTAATACTGCGTGCGATCAAGCAAAGGCAGTGCTCAAATTTAACTGATTACTACCATGGAACAGAAAACAAAAGTAAAGCTAAAGCGTAACGCATGCGGATTGCTGTTCGTTACGCCGTTAATAATCTATTTTTTGGTGTTCCAGCTCGCGCCCATGTTGATAGCGTTTGTTCTGAGCTTTACCGAGTACGACGGAATTAACGCTCCCACATGGATTGGGTTGGATAACTATATCGCCGTGCTTACCAACAAGGACAATCTGTATCCGTTTTTTGGTAAATCACTTGTGGTAACGCTGGAATACATTTTGCTCACGGTGCCTGCAAATATATTGGCATCGCTGATTGTTTCGGCATTGCTAAACACCAAAATCAAGGGTGAAAAGTTTTTCAAGACGGCATTTTACGTTCCGTCGGTTACGGTGGGCGTTGCCGTTATGGCATTGTGGAAGTATATGCTTGACCCCTCGTTCGGACTAATCAATCAGTTGCTTGGTACGCACATCAACTTTCTTGGCACTGAGGGGCTAAACCTTGTGACGCTTGCGGTAATGTCCGTGTGGAGCGGGCTGGGCTACAACGTGCTTATTATGCTTTCCGCAATGAAAAACATTGATCCGTCGTTGTACGAAGCGGCATCAATTGACGGTGCAAGCGGTTTCAAGCAGTTTTGGAGTATAACCGTTCCCGGTGTTATGCCAACGGTGTTTTTCTTCCTTATAACGGGCATTATCGGCGGTTTTCAAGCCTTTGAACAAATGTACCTTATGACGGGCAAAGGCACAAACCACAGCACCTATACTTATATGTACGGCGTGTACGAGGAAGTTACGGGCACGGGGCTTGGACTCGGCTCGGCAATGTCGTTTATACTGTTTGCATTGATTCTTGTGCTTACGATAATTCAATTCCGTATGTTGCCGCAGGATTCGCTGCCGACTTCAAACAAAAGGAGGGCTAAGCAATGACGGATAATTTTCATGCTGCGGTACCTGTGGCACCCGTTAAATATGGCAAATTGACATTCGAAAAGCGTTATAGCACCTCTCAGATAATTGGTAAGGTGCTTGTGTATACGGTGCTGTGTCTTATCACGTTGATGTTTATCGTGCCGTATTTGTGGTTGATTTTTTCCTCCTTCAAAACTCCGGATGCATTTGCGTCGGTGGATTTTAGCTTTTTGCCGAGGGATGAGGCAGGCAACCTGCATTTTGTGTTCGATAACTATGTTCAAGCGTGGGAGGAATTGCAAATTCCCACAGTGTTTGTTAACACTATGATTGTGTGCGTGGTTAACACGGCGGCAAATCTGTTTTTGAATGCACTGGCGGCTTATGCGTTTGCACGCATGAAGTTTATCGGCAGGGATAAAATATTTATGTTTTCTCTCACATCGATGATGGTGCCGGGGTGCGTAATGCTTATACCCAACTTTCTTATCATAGTGGCTCTCGGAGTGGAGGATACGCTGATTGCGCTTATTTTGCCTTTCCTTATGAGCGTGTACAACATCTTTTTGCTTCGCCAACAATTCATGGCGGTGGAAAAGGAGATTGAGGAAGCGGCATTTATCGAGGGCGCCGGCTACTTTACGGTGTTCTTTAAGGTGTGCTTGCCGATAGTCAAACCCATGCTTATAGTTTTGGGTATCACCACGTTTATGTGGAACTACAACAACTATTTGTGGCCGTTGCTTGTGCTTAACAGCGAAGAAAACTTTACGCTTGCAATATCTTTGGGTAACCTTATGACCAATGGCGGCAGCAACGTGCAGTTGTTCCCCGTTATGCTTGCAGGAGCCGTTATGGTGTCTGCTCCGATGATTATTGTATTTTTCTGCTTGCAAAAATACATTTTGGGCGGCACGATGGCTGGTGCAGTTAAAGGATAAGGAGGGAAGCTATGGCAAGTTTAAAAATCTTTCACGCAAACAAAATTTACGATGATGGCGTGCATGCCGTAAAAGACTTCTGCCTTGACGTAAACGATAAGGAATTTGTTGTGTTCGTTGGACCTTCGGGCTGTGGCAAAAGTACTGCGTTGCGTATGATTTCCGGCTTGGAAAAAATAACGTCGGGCGACGTGTACATCGGCGATAGGCTGGTTAACGGCTTGCCGCCCAAGGAACGCAACATTGCGATGGTGTTCCAAAGCTATGCGCTGTTCCCCAATATGAGCGTGTACGATAATATCTCGTTCGGGCTGCGCATGCACGGCGAGGATAAGGACGTAATAAAGCAAAAGGTAACGGATGCGGCGGAGTTGTTGGGACTAACGGACTATCTGAGCCGTAAACCGTCGCAACTATCCGGCGGACAAAAGCAACGCGTTGCCTTGGGCAGAGCAATAGTGCGCAATCCGGATTTGTTTTTGCTGGATGAGCCGTTAAGTAACCTTGATGCAAAACTTCGCACAAAGATGCGTAACGAAATACTTGCGCTTCATCGCAGATTGGGTGCAACCTTTGTGTATGTTACGCACGACCAAACGGAAGCTATGACCATGGGCGACAAGATAGTGGTGATGAACCATGGCGAAGTTATGCAGGTCGGCTCGCCAAAACAGTTGTATCGCTATCCGGCGAATGTTTTTGTGGCAGGTTTTATTGGCACTCCGCAAATGAATTTTTGGAATGGCGAAATTGTTGTTAACGGAAATGTTTCCGTTAAAACTTCTGTTGGCACGTTTGTGCTTTCGGATGAGCAGTTACTAAGGTTGAATGCGGACGCTAAAATAAACGGCAAAAAGGTCGTGGTGGGCGTTCGGCCGGAAAATATTTTTACACGTCGCAAAAATGATACCGACGTGAAAATTCAAGCACAAATAGCTACTGTTGAAGAGCTTTGTACACACTCGGTGTTGCACGGCGAGGTTGGCGAACAAACCATTGTTAGCTACGGCGAGTCCGAAATGGACGAGGTTGTTGGTAAGGACGTTGCATTGTATGTTGATACAAGCAAGTTGCATCTGTTCGATTACGACACGCAACAAACGGTAATGCCGCAATATGCAGCAATAACAACTGTTAAAGGTACTAAAAACGGGCATTCGATTAGTCTTTTGGGCGGTAATGTCGCCTTGTCCGAACAACAAGCTGCCGCTATCGAGGACGGTGAAATTGAGTTGTCTATTCCTGTTGAGGCTGTTATTGATGGAGATATTCCTATCGAATGCAAGCGCGTACTTGTCACGGATAACGGTGCCGTGTCGCTTGTTTGCGCAGGCGGAACGGAGCTTTATGCTGTTGGAGATTGGTCGAGCAAACACACAATCGGTTTGGATTTGGCAAAGGTGGATATTCTTGGCTCGACGGAGCTCAAAGCGATAAGTGATACGTCCGTGCTGGAATTCAGTTATGTTCGTTGTGTGGATACAACGAGCGAGGCTCACACTGTCAAACATTTTTGCTTGTTTGGCAGAAGCGACGTCGAGGCGTACTACGAGTTTAATAAAAAAATGTATCGCTTGGGCAAGGGTGTGTTCAAGCAAAAATATCGTATGTATGTTTCCACGGATAATGTGCGCCTTGCTGCCGAAAACGAACCATATCCTACGGTGCAGGCTCGGGTAGAAAAATGCTTGGATTACGGTAGCGTGCAGTACTCGTTGGTAAGCATAGACGGTCAGTCGTTGTATGTAAAGGGCAGCTTGCCCGTGGGCGAGGTTGTTACCTTGGCGTTGGATTTGGATAACGTTAGGGTTAGCAGTTCGCAAAATAACGTGATACTCTTTTAGATTAAGGAGAAGGATAATGAAAATAAAAAGAATAGCGTTGCTATTGGCTGTGGTAAGTCTGGTTGCGTGGACGGCAAGCTGCTTTTTTGGCTGTGGCTACAAGCTGCCGGAATACGTTGACGTGTACGTTACCACGGGTACAATGTCCAAGCTGATGGCACGCCAAACATCATTGAAGTTTGAAGACGAAACGCTTTTTAGCTCGGGCATTAGCGTAACGGTCGAGCCGGATGAACGTAAACAAGATTTTTATGGGTACGGCGCAAGTCTTACGCACGCTTCGGCGTATCTGCTAATGCAAGATGGCGCAGAGGAAGTTGCAAACGAAATGCTCAAAGAGCTATTTGGCAGTGACGGGGCACGTCTTAGTCTTGTGCGTATACCCATCGGCGCAAGCGACTATATCGAGGGGGACGAGTGGTTTACCTGCTGCGACGAATATTCCGTCACGTTGGATAGCTTTACTATCGAGCGCGACGCTAATATTATTGCAGTTGCCAAGAAGATAAAGAAAATCAACCCCGACGTTAAGTTTTTTGCTTGTCCGTGGTCGGCTCCCGCTTGGATGAAGGATGTCAATAGTTTGCTTGGCGGCACACTGCAGGAAAAGTACTACGAGGTGTACGTCAATTATTTGATTAAGTTTGTCGAAGCGTACAAGGCGGAAGGCATCGATATCAGCTTTTTGTCGTTGGTTAACGAGCCGTACATGTCAAACGGAAAGTATCCGTATATGATGTTGGACGAATATCAAGCCTTGGAAATTGGCGCATCGCTTGAAAAAAAGCTGAGCAAAAAGGATTTGGACGTTAAGCTGCTTGGTTGGGAGCATAACGTGGACACCATTGCCGAAATGTACGTCGACAAGATTTTTGAGAATAAGGATACGCCCTTTGCCGGCGTTGCTTTCCATGGATACTCCGATGTAAACGAAGCAACCATTGCCGACGGGTGCGAATATGTCAAAACGAACTACGACGATAGGCTTATTTTTATGACGGAAATTACCGAGCACACTGGCAGTAACGACTTTGCGAACAACTTGTCGTATGCGGCAAGATACGTTACTGTTGATCCCATCAATTACGGGCTTAACGGCGCAATGTTTTGGAATTTGACGTTGCATTCGGACGGAACGCCTACGCCCGTCAAGCATGGCAATGAATGCTACGGCGTGATGGATATGGACTATTCCGACGGTGAGTTTACCTATTCTAAGCGCAGCAGCTACTACGCAATGGCGCATGTGGGCAAATTTGCTTACGAAATTGACGGCAAATATCCCAAGGCGGTGGAGGCATGGTCGGATAACGATACGCAAATCCTCGCCTGTGCCCTTTATCGTGCGGACGGCGCGCTTATCGTTACGGCGGTAAACGTATCCGACCAACTTTCGGAAACAGTCCACGTTATTATAGGCGAAAAGAGTGTGAGCTTTGAGCTGTCGCCGCAAAGCGTGGTAACGTTTGTTTGTTAGGAGGTAACGGTGATGAATAAAAGAATAAGATTATTGCTAATAGCAGTGCTTGCCGTTATTTGCACAGTTTGCCTTGTTGCGTGTGGTCGCCCGAAAAACGAACCGTACGTTGCGTACGAAATTACTGACGTGCGTGTAACGCAAAAAGGCGCACGGAGCTACGATATAGTTATGACTTGCGATATATCTGCAGGCTCTGGCGCAAGCGTGTATGTTACACACTACGACCGCATTACCGAAAAGGATAAGCCCATTGAGTATACGGCGGTAGATGGTAAATATGTATTTTCGGCAAATATAGCCTATTCCTCTTGTTATTTTTACGTTGTGGATGGCGATAAGCTTGCAGTGCTCCCCTTTACACGTCCGCAAATGGCCCCGTCGCTTACTGCAGATAAAACGGCTGGGCAAAACGTGTTGACATACAATTTTGTCAACGGCACGTCGTGGAGTTCGTTTTGCGATCCGACAGGTAAGGCTGTGTACAAAAGCTCAAATCATGTTTTTGACGAAACGGCACAGGTTGTGGCAAAAAATGTTAATATTTTCGGTGTAGATAACACTACCGACCTTTCGCCCGATGAATCCATGCCGTACTATTATGTGGTTCTTTCCGCCAAAAACGGCATAGTGACTTATGTTAGTGCGCCGTTGATGACGCTGGAAAAAGCATACAAAGACGTAAAGGTATCGTTGGCTACGGAAGACGGTAAGCCGATGCTCAAGGTTGAAGGTAAATTTGTTGTAGATGGCGATGTCGCCGTTGAGCTGTACAGCGCAGATACAAAGCTTGGCAGAGTTGTTGAGGTTGTTGGCGACAGTGTGAGCGGTAAAGCAGATGACGAATTTGTTGTATCGGTGGATGCATCGCAAATACTCAACGGCACAAAGGGTGCTGGTATTTGGTTCGATATCAAGCTTGCACGCTCCGTTGGTAGCTTGTACGAGTTGCCTGCAACTGCGGCAAAAAGTCAAACACTAAAATATCAAACGGCGGAGTTTAATTTTAAGGTGTGGAATAATATCTTAAAGCTCAACTACGACGTGAACGATTACGATATTGAGTCGATGGCTATCAAGACGGTAAGCGGCGTTCCTACGTTGGTGATAAAAGGTACAACTTCTGACGATGTTGTAAAGGTCAGGTTGCACGCAGATGTGGTATTTGATGCCAGTAGCGGAAAGTCCGCCGAGTCTTTCTATTGGAATAATAGCTCTAAGCAAAGCGGTGCGTTTGAATTTTCCGTGCCGTTAACTGATTTGCCATACGAGGGTACGCCTTGGTGTTGGTTCCATCTTTACACAACAAAGCAGGGCAAGCAAGAGGAATCAAGTGACCTCAACAGGAGTGCCAATATCAAGATTGGCGAGGAATACAAGTACGGCAATGTTACCTATACGATTAAAGCCTACGAAGGTGTAGGCACTCAGCTGGCAATTCAACCTGTTGGAGCGGGAGATTACGCCGTTACGTCGGTAAACATCGAAACGTTAAATGGCGCGCCGACTTTGGTTGTTAAGGGCACTGTTAAAGCCGGAGTTAAAATCCGAGTGAGAGCGGAGGTGGTATTTGATTCCAACAGTGGAAAGTCCAACGAGCTTCTCTATTGGAATAACAGCTCTGAGCAAAGCGGTGTGTTTGAAATTTATGTGCCGTTAACTGATTTGCCATATGAAGGCACTCCTTGGTGCTGGTTCCATATTTTGATTGGCGATGGCGACAATAATAAATACAATCTCGAGCGTGGTTCAAACATTGCGTACCAACAACAGTTTGTTTATGACGGCGTTAAGTATACAGTGCAAGCTTATAGTAATGTCAGCACGGAAAAGCAGCTGGTAATTCAGCCTGTTAAACAGTAATTTAAGGTAGTAAGTAGTATTATGATAAAAGTTGTAAAAACATCTCAGAGCGGTAGCCGTTTGCAAGCGGCTACCGTACATCAAGCTTTTAACGGCATAGTTAACGACGTGATAGTGCGTACGGATAAAACCTATCAAACGCATCTCGGCTTTGGTGGCTCGTTTACCGATTCCGCCGTGAGCTGCTATATGGCGTGCGACGAAGAAACGTGTGCAAAAATTGTAGAGGCGTATTACTCAGATAATGGGCTTGGTTACAATCTCGCCCGTCTAACGGTGCATTCTTCGGACTTTTCGTCCGAAAGCTACATTTATACAGATGGCGACAAGCTGGATGGCTTTGATTTTTCTCGTGAAGACGCGGCAAGAGTTCCGTTTATCAAGCGTTGTTTGACGGCGGCAAATGGGGATATCACCTTTTTTGCAGCACCGTGGTCGCCACCTGCCTTTGCAAAAACCAATGGTGAAATGTGTCACGGCGGTATGCTTGCAGATAGCTATCGCACTTTTTGGGCAGAGTATTATGCAAGGTATCTTGTGGAATTGAACAAGCGTGGTGTTGACGTTAAGTACGTTAGCGTGCAAAACGAGCCGGAGGCAATTCAGCGTTGGGAGTCGCGTGAGGTTTCCGCCCAAGAAGAGGCAACGGAAATTAGGGACTATCTTGCTCCTGCCTTTGCAAAACACGGGCTGAATGTTAAATTCTATTTGTGGGATCACAACCGTGATAGAGTGGTGCGCCGCACGATAGATTCGATGTCCGTCAAGGGCGCATCGGAGCATATTTGGGGTGTGGGCTATCATTGGTACTGCTGCGATAAGTACGAAAATCTTTCCGCATTGCACACATTGTATCCCGATTTGCACATTTTGCTTACCGAGTGTTGCGTGGAGCTTGCGTGTGACTCCACTACGGGCTTGCCTGTGGAGGGGGGCTTGTGGAAAAACGGTCAACGTTATGCCAAGCAAATTATCAATGACCTTAATAACTGGTCGGAGGGCTACATCGATTGGAACCTTGTTTTGGACGAAAACGGCGGTCCGAACCATGCGGCAAACTTTTGCGAAGCTCCAGTTATGTTGGACGGCAAAGGCGGATTGGTGTTTAATCCCAGCTATTGGCATATAGCGCATTTTTCCAAATATATCAAGTCGGGCGCAAAGCGTGTGTTCTGTGCCGGCGGTGAAAGCAATGTGTATCAAACGGCGTATGTAAATCCAGATGGAAGCAAGGTTGTTGTTGTGCTTAATATGAAGGATAATGACGTGTGCACAAACGTGGATGTGGACGGCGAAACGTTTGGTATCGTTTTGGAAAAGCAGTCTATCGTTACTATCCTGCTATGAAGCAGCTAAAAACAATTTGGATAATCGTCGTGGTGCTTGCCGTGCTACAAATAGTGGGCGGCTGCGTTTACACGGCTTGGACGGTAAAGGACGAGCAGCGGTACACATACGTCGATTGTGTGATAGACGGTATCGATTCTGTGCAGGACGGAGATAATTACAGGATTGAGTCTGTTACAGTATCGTATTTTGTGGACGGTGCAAGCGTATCTGCAATACTGGTGGATTATCCTGCAAAAATTGAATTGGGCGCAACGTTGAGTGGTAGATATGCGGAAAATCCTACTGAAGTTTCGTGCAAAACTACGGATTGGTTTACGCCGATATTTTTGATTTGTCTTGGTGTGGCGTATGCAATTGGTGCGGCAGTGGCGTTTGTGCTCCGTAAAAAAATGGGTTTGTACGCTATTGTAGATGAGGTCGGCGGCGACGAGGAGCTTGATGATGACGACTGGACATTGCTTGCCGATGAGTATGCGCTCGAATCAGACGCAATTGCAAACGATGAATAGACTGTGTGACAGTAAACAACATTAAATAACAGAAAAACGTGCTTGTAACGGTTGTTACAGGCACGTTTTGCTTTTTATATTGTTATTTTTTTGAACGCTTTGAATAGTGCGAATGCGTAGAGTAGACATATTCGGCGCGGATTTTGTTGCGCCGATGTGAGCGTTTGTTGGTGCGACAATGGCAGTTATTTCAAAAACTCGTCTAATTGCTGCTGTATTTTATCAAGACGTAGGCAGTTTTGTTGTTTCTCACCGTTGGCAAACAGGTAGCACTTGATAAGCGGTTCGGTTCCGCTCGGACGAACAACCAGCTTGCCGCCGTCGGCAGAGTGTAGCACCAGCACATCTGCCTTGGGCAGGTCGGAGGGTTCCAAAAGGTCGATGACTTTTACAACGGGACTATCGGCAAGGGTGGCAAACGGGTGCTTGCGGAGTTCGTTTAGTAGTTGCTGTTTGCGAGCCGCGCCGTCCGCGCCGTCAAAGCGATAGCTAATCAGTCTTTGGTCGTATCTGCCGTATTTTGCATAAAGTTGCTTTAACCGCTCGTACAGTGTTATGCCTTGTTTTTTGTAGTGGCTTGCCATTTCGCACACGAGCATGCTTGCAACCACGCCGTCTTTATCTCGTGCGTAGGTGCCTTTCAAGTAACCACAGCTTTCCTCAAAGCCGAAAACAAAGTCGTTTTCGTTGCCTTGTGCTTGCAGCTTGTTGATAACGTTGCCTATATACTTAAATCCTGTTAGAACTTCGTTGACAGTTGCTCCGTGCTCGGCTGCAATGGCTTTTACCATAGGAGTGGACACAATTGTGGTAACTATTTGCGAATTTTGTGGCAATGTGTTTGCAGTCTTGCGCAGGTTGAGAATGTAGTCGCAAAGTAAAATTCCAACCTCGTTGCCGCTTAGTGCAGAAAATCCGTGTTCTTTACGCACTGCAACGCCCAAGCGGTCACAATCTGGGTCGTTTGCAACAACAATATCCGCATTGCTACGCTCTGCAAGTTCAATAACAAGCTTTAACGCTTCAGTTTTTTCCGGATTTGGGTACGGGCAGGTTGTAAAATTGCCGTCCGGCAGGCTTTGAGCCTCTACGGTGCACAGCTGTGCGCCTATTTTTTGTAGCACTGAGGGCACAACTTCGTAGCCTGCGCCGTTAAGCGGAGTATAGGCAACCAACAGCCCGCTTGCGTCACCAAGTCCCTCTGCAAGCACCGTGCTTTCGTACTCTGCGTAAAGCTGTTTGTCGATGGTGCGTATTAGTCCCTTTGCGGCAAGAGCTTCAAAGGTGTCTATTTGTTGGTCGAAAGGATCATTCGTAGCAATGCGTGCAATAACGTCGTTTGCAACCTCGTCCAAAATTTGGCAGCCGGTACTGTCGTAAACCTTGTAGCCGTTATATTGTTTTGGGTTGTGGCTTGCCGTAACGTTAACGCCCATGTCGCAGCCCAGTTGACGTATCGCAAAGGATAAAAACGGTGTGGGCATGCACCCTTCCGTTATATGCACGGTTATGCCGTTGCTTGCCAGCACCCGAGCCGTCGTTTGGGAAAAAAGCCTGCTGTTAATGCGCGAGTCGTATGTGATTGCCGCGCTTGTCATGTTGTGGCTTTGCATATAGCTTGCCAAGCCGCAGGTGGCTTTTATTATCGTGTATATATTGAGGCAGCCTGTTCCTGCGCCCATTTCTCCGCGGAGCCCGCCCGTGCCGAACTCCAAATCCTTGTAAAAGGCGTTGGTTATTTGCTCGTTCGTCATCTCCGCAAGCTCGCGCTGAAGCTGCGGATCGGTAACGCGTTGCATCCAAAGTTGATATTTTTGTTGTATTGTATTCATTGTGGCTCCTTGATTTATTTAGCTAAAAACGTCGTGGCATTTAGTGCAGTGAATTTTTGGCTTTGTTGCGTTGCTGTGCTATAGTGTCACGCTACAGCATATTTTACCATCTTTCTACAAAAAACACACTTATTTTTATGCGGTTTTTTGCATCGGGTGCAAATTTTGTGTCAAAATTGCTTTTGGCACAGGCTGTTCTGCTGTATAGTATCGTTTTTTTTAGTCATTTTTTATGCGACGCGGCGGTTTTTGAGTGGAGATTGAATAAAAGAAATGCGTTTTTTTTGTTAAATATATTTACATAATTGAGTATTTACGATATAATTTAACTAAGTATATACTTTTTGGGGACGGCGGTGTGCCTAATTGGCAGATCGACGGCATTCGAGAGGAGGTTGTTGTGGCAGCTCAAAAATATATCAACGGTTATTACGAGGGCGATATTGTCAAAGAGGAACGACAGGGCAAGGGTACCTATTACTGGAACAGCGGTAATAAGTATCAGGGCGACTGGGTTAATGGCGATATGCACGGTTATGGCGTTTACTATTACGCCAACGGCTGTAGATACGCCGGTGATTTTCGCTTTAACGACCGTGAAGGCAGGGGTGTGTTTACCTTTACCGACGGCTCGTATTACGATGGCGATTTTCGTTACGATGCGATGTTTGGAGAAGGCGTTTATCGCTATGCCGATGGAGCCTCCTACAAAGGGCATATCGAATACGGCATCTTTACGGGCTACGGAATATATCACTGGACCAACGGCGACTGGTACGAGGGGCAGTGGGCAAAAGGCTTGATTCACGGCAGAGGTACCTATCACTTTGGCGACGGCAGCTGGGTTAACGGTCTGTTTGAAAACAATAAGCTTATTAGTTCTGCAAGATTTTCGCAGGAAAAATCCGCAAACGTCGCAGTCAAAACGAACGATCAGCAATCTGCAACGGTTGGCGCAACGGCAGGAGTTGTTGGCGGTGCAGTCGTCACTGGCGTAGCGGTTGCCGGCAAAAAGACTCGTGACTCGGTGGACTATAAGCTTGTTCCGCAAGAAACGCCGCAAAAGGCTTGCATAAATCACGACTCGGTGCAGTCGACCGGTAATGCAACAAATAGAAACGGAGATATTGCCGCTCCTAACGGAAACGGTGAGCCATCATCCGCAAGGAACGTTATCGTACTTCCGCAGGACGAGATTGCTCCAAGGGCAGGCGCAGGTTTGACAGTGGCAGAATACGGCGCAAGCCAATCTGCAAACAGGGCCGTCGCAATGTCGAAAGACGGAATGCGTCAAACATGGTGGTCTTCGCATCTGGTGCGGGATTATGTTTCTCGCGATCGCGGATTGGAGGCTGTCACGGATGGCAGCGACGCTGTGTATAGGCATTCGAAGGCAAAAAGAGATAGCGTGCTGACGGAATCGCAGGCGGATTTTTCCAATAGAATGTTAAATTTGGAACCTCTGCCGCAGGACATAAGGTATAATGCGGCGGCATATGGCGCACGCACGGCTACGCAACAAAGACGGGCTGATGTTGTTATTAACACTCAACCTAAGACGGGGGCTGTTGGCGGCAACGACTTATCGAAGTTGCCGTATTCGTCCAATACGCCGAGCAAGCGTAGGCTCGCAAAGGAAGCTAAAAAGCAGGCAAAGCAGTTGGAAAAACAAGCCAAGCGCAGCAAAAACGCCGAGGTGTTATATCAGGCGGATGTTGAACAATATATTTCTTTGGATTCTGTAAATTCAATCGGCGGACGGTCCATTAAACGTGAGCAAAGAGCGGCGCAAAACATTTCCGACAGTGTTACTCCGTCGGCATTTAGTATTAAAAGAGCGTCGATGTCTGCCGAGGATGCAATTTTATTGAACTCTGCGGCGGTCAACGGCAAGGTGGCATCGTTTGGCGCAGGCACAACGGTGAGAAAAACCAACAGTGTGGCAACGCCCAATTACAAGCGTGCCGTCAAGCCTGTTGCAAAGTCCGAGCGTGCAGAAATCGAGCTTGTTCAGACTAAGGTCAGCTCAAAAAAGAAAAAGAACAAAAAAAATCAACGCACACCCAAAAAGGTTGCTATCTATGGCAGGGGTTCATCACCGATGCAAAAGGAAAAGCTTAGCAACTTTTTGGCAGACTACATCGATGATTAGTTGTAGTGGTGGAGTTTTATAACAGCTTTAATTTAAGACGGCAAAATCGGCAAAACGACTTTGACCGTCTTTTCGGTTAGATAAGCTCTTTTGCAACGTGAGCGCTCAATTGTTTTACAACTGACGTTTTTTGTAGTATAATGCAAGCTATATATGTGGCGTATAAAGCTTTACGCTTGCATGCTCAATATCGTGGGGATGTGCCGATACTTTGTCGGTGCAATTGTCGGAATATGAATATACTAAAAAAAATATGGTCCAGAGTATATCAAGCCGCGCTGTATGCGGGCATGTCGGTGATGCCTTGGCGGGAGCCAAAACAGATTGTTGGTGAAAACAGCTTTGAGGGTTGTGCCGACGCAATGCTTGCAGCTAACGTGCATAAGGCGTTTGTTGTTTGCGACAAGGCTGCAATGCAACGTCATGCATTGGATGCTTTTTTTGAAGGAGCAGATAGGTGCGGATTGGAATGCGTTGTGTACGACGAGGTGTTGCCTAACCCGACAGTCAAGCAGGTGGAAACGGGCTTGGAACTGTATTTGAGCAGTGGATGTGACGGCATTTTGGCATTCGGCGGCGGCTCGGCAATGGATTGTGCAAAAGCAATCGGCGCAAGGGTGGCACGTCCGAGGAAAACAGTCAATCAACTCAAAGGCTTGCTAAAAGTACGCAAAGCATTACCTCCGTTTTTTGCCGTTCCGACAACTGCGGGTACGGGTAGCGAATGTACGGTTGCAGCAGTTATTACCGATGACGATGCGCACGATAAGTATGCGATAAACGATTTTGTCCTTATTCCGCATTATGCGGTGCTTGATCCGACCTTGACGGCGGGGCTGCCTCCTTTTTTGACGGCAACAACGGGCATGGATGCGTTAACTCACGCCGTGGAGGCGTATATTGGTAGGGCTAACACGCGAACTACGCGTAGGCACGCGGAGGAGGCTGTTAGGCTGATTTTTGATAATCTTGCCGAGGCAACGCTAAACGGAAGTAATCTGCAAGCACGGAGGGACATGCAAAAGGCTGCGTATCTTGCAGGATTGGCGTTTACAAGGGCATACGTTGGTTATGTGCACGCGCTGGCACATGCACTGGGTGGTAAGTACAACACTCCGCACGGCTTGGCAAACGCGGTGTTGTTGCCGGTTGTGTTGCGTGCGTTTGGAACCTCTGCGCACAAACCGCTTGCTCGTTTGGCAAGGAAGGTTGGCATTGCGCAAACGGAAGATTGCGCGGCTGTTGCGGCGGAAAAATTTATATCTGCCGTGGAGAATCTAAATTGCCGCTTGGGTATTCAAAGTAAAATAGAAGGAATTGTGCCGCAGGATATTGACGAGCTTGCGCTACATGCGGAGAAAGAGGCAAATCCTCTGTATCCGGTGCCAAGACTTATGACGGCGGCGGAATTGGCGAATATTTATAAACAAGTGATGTGATGCACGGCGCCGTCTTGTGTTGCAAAATTGGCGTTCGGAGTGATTTGCGATGTTGCTGAACCTGATTTTGTTGATATTGAGATATTGCCAAAATAGGCTTATGGCGATAACGGTACGTTCTGTTGATGGCAAATGTGTGTACCGTAAACTCACATTAAACTGTGCGTATTGCATACTTAAATGGCTTTTAGTGAGCATTTGGAGAAAATGATGGACATAAAACAGCTGCTAAAGGATAGCGGATTTCGCTTCAATAAGCAATTTGGTCAAAACTTTCTGACAGACGGCACGCTGTTGCAAAATATTTGCGCCGATGCCCAGATAAGCGGCGGTACCGTTTTGGAAATAGGCGCTGGAGCAGGCACGCTGACGCGCAAATTGAGCGAGAACGCAGATAGAGTTATTGCTTTTGAAATTGATAGAAACCTCGAACGGATTTTGGACATTACTCTTGCAGATTGCAATAACGTTAAGGTTGTTATCGGCGACGTGATGCGCTACAAGATGGCTCAAATCGAGGAGTTGTGCGGTGGTGAATATAAGGTGGTTGCGAATATCCCGTATTACATTACGTCGCCGCTTTTGATGAACTTTGTGGAAAATGGTACTCGGGTTCAATCGTTGACGTTAACGATACAAAAAGAGGTTGCGGAAAGGCTTTCCGCTAAGCCCTCCACAAAGGAATACGGCGCAATAACCGTGGCGGTAAATGCCGTGGCGGACGTTACGCTGACGCGCGTTTTGCCTCGTACGCTTTTCTATCCGCAGCCAAACGTGGATAGTGCAGTTGTGCGTATAGATATCAATCGCAGTAAATACGATATTGCCGACCATGTCTTTTTTCGCAGGGTGGTAAAAGCCGCTTTTGCAATGCGCCGTAAAACGCTGGTTAACAATCTAATGGTGGCATTTTCGCTCGATCGCGAACGTGCAAGTAGGGTTATCGCTGAGTGTGGTTTATCTGCAGGTTGCAGGGGCGAGGAACTCGATGTGCAGCAATTTATTGCATTGCAAAGTGCTTTGCAAAAAGAGCTAAATTGTTGATTTATTGTAATTATGTGTCGTTTTTTGCGCTTTAATCGATAAAAGTGTCGCATTAAAACGTTGTTTTATGCGTTCAAGAAGTTTGATAGGGGATTTGCGGAAAGGATAAGACGGAATGATAGCTATCGATTACACAAAAAAATATTTGCTGGCTGTTTCGGGCGGAGTGGACTCGATGGTGATGCTTACCATGTTTTGCAATCTAACGCCTCGTCCAAACTTTTCGGTTATGACGGTTAATCACAATATACGTCCCGAGGCGCAGCGCGATTGTGATTTTGTCGCCGATTATTGTTGTAATCAGGGCGTGAAATGTCAAGTGGTTAGCGTGGACGTTCCGATATATGCCAAGCAACAGCGCATTTCGGAAGAGGCTGCGGCAAGAAAATTGCGGTATGAACAGCTTAACAGTGCTGACGCTGATTACATTTGTTTGGCGCACCATGCCGATGATAACGCGGAAACCGTACTTATGCACATTTTGCGTGGAAGCGGCGGCAACGGTGCGGTGGGCATGCGAACGTTTAACGGCAAATACTTTCGTCCGTTGCTTGTGTACACTCGCGAGGAAATTATGCAATATGCGAGTGAAAACAACGTGCCGTTTGTTGAGGACGCAACCAATGCGGAAACGCACTACACTCGCAACTATATACGACACTGTGTTATGCCTGCCCTGAATAGAGTTAATGCGAACGCACAGGGAAATTTACTGCGTTTTGCGCAAAACATTGCGTGCGATAACGACTGTTTGGATAAGCTTGCAGATATTTCGGCCGTGTGCTTTACAACTGATGGGGCAATCTTACCTATGAGCATTTTGACTGCGCACAAGGCGATTGTTGCGCGGATTTTTCGTAAAACGCTGTTTGCTCTTGGCGCGACAACTGATGTGGAAAAAACACATATCGACGCATTGATTGCGCTTGTTGCGGCAAACGGCGGGAAAAGCGTTAATCTGCCGTATGGCTTGGTTGCGATAAACGATTACGATAAAATCACTATTAAACGTGATGATAATAACGTTTTAACGTGTCAAATTGGCACTTACAAGAATTATTGTGTGCGATTTGCTTTTGGTGAAACGATTTTGCCTAACGGTAAACTTGTCGTTTCGGATAAACCACTTGATGGCGGTTTGAAGGTAAATCCGCGTGTTCTGCCACAAGATGCGGTGGTACGTTTTCGACGTGAAGGCGACATTTTTGCAAAATTCGGTAGCGGTAGTAAACCGCTCAAAAAATTTTTTATTGACCAAAAAATTCCGCAACGTATGCGAGATTTTATTCCGCTTGTTGCAAGTGGCAACGAAATTCTTGTTGTGTGCGGAGTGGAAATATCCGATAAGGTCAAAGTGACCGATGACGGAGCTTGGTATATCAATTTTTTTACGGAGGGTAACAACAATGCAGCACGATGACGCAATTAAAAAGGTTTTGATTTCCGAAGAGCAAATTCGCAATCGGATAGCAGAGCTCGGCGCTCAAATTTCACATGATTATCAAGGAAAGGACTTGTTGCTGGTGGGGATACTGAAGGGCGCATGGATTTATTTGGCGGATTTGGTTAGAGCCATTGATATGAACGCTGACGTGGACTTCCTTGCCGTTTCCAGTTATGGCAACGATTTTTCGTCAAGTGGCAATCTTACGTTCCTCAAAGATTTGGACGGTAGTTGCGAAGGTCGTCATGTTTTGATTGTCGAGGATATTGTTGATAGCGGTTTGACGCTTTCCGCGCTGTGCGAATTAATCAAATCGCGTAAGGCTGCAAGTGTGGAAGTAACAACGCTGCTTTCCAAAAGAGCGCGCCGCCAAACGGATATTAACGTTAAATATGTGGGATTTGAAATTCCCGATGAGTTTGTGCTCGGTTATGGTTTGGATTACTGTCAATTTTATCGCGGCATCAAGGATATTTGTGTACTCAAGGAAAGTGTTTATAGCAAGTAATAGCTGCTTAAACACACATAAATAATGGTTAAATGTCAAAAGGTGGGATATAATCCTGCCTTTTTGTTTTTGCGGAAAACGTCTGTTTGGTCGCTGATTTTTTTATCTTTATGCTTTTTTGCAAATAAAGAATTG
>CAZSIF010000019.1:0-32027 GCA_964607155.1 uncultured Oscillospiraceae bacterium | reverse complement strand
ATAAAGGCAAGAAGAAAATGTTTTTTGCATAATCTAAAAAATTTGTGAGGTGTAAAAATGGAAAACAAATGCAGTAAATGCGGCGGAGAATTGATTAACGGATATTTAAGGGCGGGAACATGGCTCGTTGAATTTATACCGCAAGGCGATGAAAAGAAATTAAAACCAAGGCATGTAAAGGTGCTTTGCGATACTTGTACCGTGTGCGGAAACATCGAAAATATTCGCGTAGAAAAACCGGAAGAACTGAAATAAACGAAAATGAAAGAATATCTTAAAAGGAATATTATACCCTTTTTCGTTGAGGCGGCATTTATATTGTCGTGCTTTATCGTGCCGAAAGAATATATCGTCTACACGAATTTTTGCTTTTACTTATTTTTATTTCTTGTGAATGAGTTCGGTACTGTACCGGACTCATTCCGTTTAGTGGGTTGAATTATACTTTTAAGTGCAACAGGTTGGACAGAAAAACAGTTCATATCAATCTACGGTACAATTTAGTTGCGAAACAAAATAACTAAGGAGAAATACATGAACTGCGTGTTGCTGTTGCGCCCATGCCATGCTACATTGAGCGGCAGCGTTCAATTTGAAAGTTTATTTTTCGTAAAACTATTGACAGGCATTAAAAATGTGATATAATGAGTTATATCAAGCATTGATAAAATTAGCAACAATGGTTTTGTCATTTGCAATAACGGAGGACAATATGAAAATTAAAGTCGGAATTGTAGCTACCAGTCAATTGAGTTTTCCCGGACCGAAGGAGGAAACATATCGCACGATAATCGAGCAAATGAAAGTAAACTCGCGTGAAATGGGCTTCGATTTGGTTTACTATCCGGAACAAGTGATTGTTGTTGACGACGCGGCAAAAGCCGTTGCATATATGGAAAGCGAAGCGGTGGATTTTTTGATGATACTCAACGTGTCGTATTCGGCGGGATTTTTAGTGCCAATTTTGTATAAAATCAAAAACGCAAATGTTGGTATATGGTCCATACCGGAAACAAAAAGCGGTCCGGTAATGTTTAACTCGTTTTGCAGTAACAATATGTATCAAGGCATCAATGCCAAGTATCTTGCCGCCAACAACATCAAGTGCAAGTGGTTTTACGGTTTTGCCGATAGCGAGCAATTTCGCCGTCGTTTGTACGTCACGGTAAAAGCACTTGGAGCAATAAAAAAGATGAAGCAATCGCGTGTGGCGCTTATTGGCGGCATCGCTCCGGGATTTTACGACTTGTATTTTGACGAGCGCAGCGTTTTGGCTAAATTTGACGGAATGTTTATCAATCGCAATCACGAGTACGATGAAGTGCTTAAGCTTGCCGAAGGCTTTACAGACAAGGACGTGCAGCCTTACCTTGACGAAATGGAAAAGCAAGGCGTAAAGTGCCTTACCGACCACGCAAAGCAGTTAAAGGCTTTCAGTGTTAAGATGTACTTGGCGTACAAAAAATTGGTGGAGGACAATCACTATGACGCAATAGCCATAAGTTGTTGGCCGAGATTCCAAGACGACTTTAAGTACTCGGTATGTTCTACTATCGGCATGCTTAACGACGATAAGATTGTTGCTGCCTGCGAAGGCGATTTGATGAGTGCAATCAGCATGCTTATGTTGCAAGATATTTCCGACGAAAGCACCGCTTTGATGGACTTTGCAGCGTTCGATACGACGGACGACTCGATTTTGTTGTGGCATTGTGGACCAGCTACCAAAAAATTGTGTGTAAACAACGGCTACAATTTGAGTGATAATTTTAGCGGAATGAAACACGAGCCGGGTAAAATATGCGGAACGGGTGTTGTTCGTGATATGGTGTTCGATCCGACTGCCGCAACGGTATTCCGTTTTAGCGGAGATATGAGCGGATACATAAATTTAAGCGGACATTTTATGGGTAACGTTAAGGATAGTAACTGCGGTAGTCGTGGTTGGATGAATGAGCTTAAACTTAACGGAAAGGGCATTTCCGCCCAAGATTTTACCAACACAATACTCGCTGGCGGTTTTGAGCACCATTATCCCGTTGCAATAGGACATTACGGGGATATTTTGGCTGAAATCGGTGCGTGGCTGGATATAAAACCCGTCAAGGCAATACCGTATGCTGATTATTTGCAAACCAAGGAGGACGAAGAATAATATGAAGAATGCAATTACAATCACACAAATGATGCGTGCTACGCGCAAATTATACGATAAGGGTGAGCGTTTTACTCATATCGGAATAGGTCCGATGTCCAAAAATTTGTTGAAAGCTGTGCTGAGCTTGGCAAAGGAAAAGGATTTTCCCGTTATACTAATTGCAAGTCGCAATCAGGTTGATAGTGATACTTTCGGCGGCGGATATGTATGCGATTTCGACCAAAAACGTTTTGTTGAAACTACGGATAACATCGCGCAGGAAATAGGTTTTAACGGTTTGTGCTATTTTTGCAGAGATCATGGCGGACCATGGCAGCGTGATAAAGAACGCAACGACGCTTTGCCGACAGAGCAAGCAATGGACATTGCAAAACAATCGTATTTGGACGATGCTGTTGCAGGCTTCCATTTGTTGCATATAGATCCCACAAAAGATCCGCATTGCACGGGAGTGGTTCCTCTGGACGTTGTTTTGGATAGAACTGTCCAACTGATTGAAAATATCGAAAACGAACGTAAAGCTCGCAATTTGCCCGAACTTGCGTACGAAGTCGGCACCGAGGAAACGATGGGCGGCTTGATTAGTGCAGAAAATTACGAAGGGTTTATCAAGAGCTTGCTTGTGGAGTTGGATAAGCGCAATTTGCCGCATCCGTTGTTTATTGTGGGGCAAACGGGCACGCTCACTCGCCTTACATCTAATGTCGGACATTACGATAGCGTTACTGCAAAAAATCTTAGCGACATTGCCAAAAAATACGGAATGGAGCTTAAGGAGCACAACGGAGATTATCTTGCCAACAGAATTTTGTTGGAGCACCCTGTAATCGGGCTTGGCGCAATGAATGTTGCTCCGGAATTTGGCCTTGTGGAAACGGAAGCATACTTGGAGTTGTGTGAGATTGAAAACAAATTTGTTGCGGAGGCGGAGCGTAGTAACGCTAAGAGTGTTATTGCAAAGCATGCATTGAACGGACAACGTTGGCGCAAGTGGATGATTGGCGATGATAGGACGGCAAGCGTTGAAGAAATTGCCACAAAAGCAGACCTTGTGGAAACGATCACGCAAATGTGTGGACATTACACTTTGGAAAACGTTGAGGTTAAAGCTGCGCTTGCAAAGTTGTTTGAAAATATTACTAATTTGGGCTTGGATCCTGAGTTTTACGTTATCAAAAAAATCAAAGACAGTATCGATAGATATATATACTGTTTTAACTTGTACGGCTCGACTACCAAGCTAATAGCGGCGGCAAATGAATAGGCTATGTATTGATCTCGGCGGAACAAAAACTGCAGTGGGCATATATGATGATTTTTCGCAAGAGTTGCTGTACTCCGTTTTTGCAACCGAGCCGAGCAAGGGCGTGGAAGATTGGCTGTGCAGAGTTGCGGCAACAGTGGGCGAAATCGATTGTTCCGCTGGGTGTATCGCTTCGCCGGGACCGCTTGATGTGTCCGCCGGGTGTATAGTTAATGTTGCCACAATGGGCTGGAAAAACGTTCCCATTGTTGACTTGTTGCAAAAAAAGTTTAACTGTAAGTTTTATCTGATCAACGATTGCAATGCGGGTGCATTAGGGGTGTTGCGTAGGCAATGCTCCGATAAAAGTGCCAATATCGCCTATTTAAGTGTTAGTACTGGTATCGGCGGCGGCATTATTGTTGACGGAAAGCTGTATGTCGGTAATGGTAATGCTGCCGAATTCGGGCATGTTCACATCGATGGTGACGGAATACCTTGCGGTTGCGGCAGGACGGATTGCTTGGAGTTGTATGCGTCGGGGAGCGGCATTGAGCGGCTGTACTTCCGGCAAACAAAAACGTCGCTATCCTGTCGTGAAATTGCCGCACGCGCGGAAAATGGAGATGCTGTTGCAACAAGGCTGTTGTCGGACGCGGGGCAAAAGCTTAATGCGTTTGTTAAAAATCTTAATACTGTTATGGATTTTGACGCAGTATATGTTGGTGGCAGTGTTGCAAACTGTCAACTCGTTTTTGAGGAAATGAAAAAGTCCGTCAACATATTTAGGGTGTTGCCGGACGGAAAACAGGTAATCTATGGGGCGTTAGAGTATTTGCTCGATTGTGAGTTAAAATAAGTTGAGTGAAACAATCGGAATTATCTTTGACAAAATCGATATTATTTGCTAACGTTAGATTATGAATAAAATAAATGCCGAAATCAAAAAAAATAGCATAACCAAAGTTTTCGATTGCGTTTGCTTGCACGGAAGCGTAAGTCGTAATGAAATACAAGATCTCACGGGGCTATCGTGGGGGACTGTTTCTGCTGCCTGTGCCGAACTAACGGATAGGCAACTGCTTACATGCCGTAAGGGCAATTCACACGGCAGAGGGCGCGTTTCGGAAGTTATTTCCGTCAACGCTCAAAATAATTTGTGTTTGGGCATTGATATAAACGCAACCGGTATTACGATAGTGGTTTGCGACCTTGCCGGTAACAGAATAGACGATTTGCATTGCGAATTGTCAAGTTACGAAGCAGATGACGTGATTAATTTAACGGTTTCGCACGCCAAGCAGTTTATGGACAAATACTCGTCGGTGTGGAATGTTAGCGTATCTATGCAAGGGCAAATAGACGCTCGCCATGGTGTGTCGCTACGCGCGGAACGTTTTAACGATTGGTGCAACGTGCCATTAACGGAGATTTTGCAAAAACAATTGGGCGTTCCGGCATATCTGTACCACGATCCGGATTGCCTTATGAGTTATCACAAATGTGTGGACAAATTGATTTGCGACGAAAATAACGTTGCGATCATTCGTCTGGACGACGGCGTTGGAATGTCGCTTTCAATAAACGGAAAAGGCGTCGAATCGGAGGGTGTTGTTGCGGAAATCGGGCACGTTTGCGTTGTTCCCGATGGCTTGCCGTGTTCTTGCGGAAAGCAGGGGTGCTTGGAATCGTACGTTTCGTTGTGTGCATTAGCGAAAGAATACGCTGTTAACCATGGGTGTAAAACAAGCGTAAAAGAGTTTGTGCGTTTGCTGAATGATGGCGACGGCGGCGCATCGGAATTGTTGCGCAATCGTATGCGTTATTTGGGCATTGCCTTGGCAAATTTGTCCAATTTAATCAATTTGCAAAAAGTAATAATAAGCGGCACGCTTGGCAACAGTGCCAATCTGTTTGTGGATGTGGTGGAGGATACTTTTATGCGCAACACTGTAAACCCCTGTGTGTTTGTTACGACGGAATTTGCGGCAATGCAGCCTGCAATAGGCGCTTGTCTAAAAACTGTGTTGCGGTTCAAGGACGCTCTTTTGTTTGATTAACTTTGCAAATAAGTTGGATTGAATAATCAGGAGAATTTTTATGGAATTTACTAATTGCTTGCGTATTCAAATTGTTCCGGGGCATTACGAGTGGCAACGAATACAATCTGTTGCCGATTTTTGCGAAAAGAATCATTTTACAAACGTGATGATTTTTATCAATGCGGAAGAATACAACGTTGGGCATATGACTATTGCGGAGGCTCAGCCGTGGGTGGACGCAATCAAGCGAGCGGCGACGGTATTTCGTAGTCGTGGTTTATCGGTTAGCCTTAATCCGTGGATAGAGTGGGGGCATCTTGATAGGTGTCGCACATTGAAAAACGGACAGAATTTTGTGACGCAAGTGGATTATGATGGAAACAAAAGCAGTCTGGTCGCTTGTCCTCTTGACAAGGGCTGGCTCAATTATTATTTGGATTTTGCGCAGTATCTTATTGAGCAAATATCGCCGGACGTTTATTGGATAGAGGACGATTTTCGTTTTCATAATCATGGCGACTTGCATTACGGCGGATGCTTTTGTCGGCATCATATGCGTCTGTTTAACAAAAAGCTTGGCACTAATTACACGCGCAAGCAGTTTACTGATAAGCTTTTTCGCAAACAGCCAGATGAAGCCGTTAAAAAGGCGTTTTTGGATGTTAATAGGCAGGTTATTGTTGATGTTGCGCGCGCAATAGGCGAACGAATCAAAAAAACAAATAGCAAAACGCAAGTGGGACTTATGAGTAGTCGTCATAATATGCACGCTGTTGAAGCTCGCGATTGGAGCGGTGTTCACAATGCGTTGGCGCAGGGTGGCACGCTGATTGACAGGTTGCACTTATACGGTTACGAAGAAACTTCGCCCAAGCGTTATTATTACGATTTTAATTATTACACGTTTTTGTGCAGAGGCTTGCTGCCTGCGGAAACGCAAATAATGCCGGAAATAGAAAATGCGGCGTTTTCGATGTTTAGTAAGGATGCTCAGTTTATTCGCTTTGAGGTGGAATCGGCTTTGCCATTGCAATTAGTCGGTATGACCTACGATATTTTTGATTTTGTTGGCAACGGCGCAAACGACAAGATGGGATACGGCAACGCGGTGTGCGATATTATGCCGTATCTAAATGCTGTTATAAACAGCGATTATCGATTTGATAAGTTGAGTGGCATAACCTTGCCGTTGGATGAAAAGGCTTGCTATAACAGAAGCTTTAAGCAAGGCGATTTTATGTCCATCTTGCCAACGGATTACCATTTGTACGCAACATTGTCGTCGATGGGCGTGTCGGTGCGAACAGATACGAGCAAAAAAATAAGTGGTCAAATTGTGGCGTTATCTGGCGATAACGTGAATAATTTTACCGATACTCAGCTGGTGGACTTGTTTGGGTGCAATCGCATGATTGTTGATGGCGGAGCATTAAATAATTTGGTAAAGCGTGGTTTGGGACATCTTGTTGGCGTGGAAAGCTGTGTGTTTGTCAAGGCGGAAAGCGATCTTACAAGCTACGAGGAAATCTGCGGCGATGCACTTGTTGACGGAATACCGGGGTATCGCGCAACTGCATTCAATAAGGCGGGCGATAGATACTACGTTACATATAGCGGCAAAGTAAAATCGCTTAGTAAGTTGTACGATAATGTTGGCAATTTTGTGGCGGAAGGTAGCGTTGAAGTTAACGGGCATTATGTTACGCCGTTTGTTTTTGACGATATGCACATCGAGCAATTTAATCCTTTGCGTTACACGCTTATTACTGACTATATCAAGCGTTGTTCTCCTACGCCTACGGCAATATCAATGCGAGAGGGTGTGTATGCCTACTTGTCGCATATCAGTGATGCTCGCGCGGTATTAATAATGGTAAACGCAACGTTCGACGCTTTGCCCGAAACAAGTTTTTGGCTTAACGAAAAGGTTCGCAATGTTAGCGAAATTATGCGTGACGGAACGACGGTGGAAGTTGCTTTTACTCGTGCTGAAAATGTCGTGTACGTTGATAAAAAGTTTGCGCCGATGACAACAAAAACGTTTATTTTAGAGTATTAACAAAATTGCGTTTTTGTCACATAAGCTGTGACGACCGCAATTTGATGCGGAAGTTTTTTCGTTGATATATTGTGGGCGTTGAAATTGAAAAATGCATTGACGTGTTTGCGCAATCGAAAGTGATGATTTTCGTTTGGGGCAGAATGGGTTATTTTGGAGAAAAGTTTGTGGATGAGTGCTGAACAAAATCAATTGCCGCACAACAGGTTTCAGGTTTTTGCGGATAGATTAAAAGTGCATTGGACAAGGTTTTTGTCATGCGGCTTGTTGCTTATAGTATTTTTGCTACCGCTTTTTGCAGTGGGGGTATATGCTGATTTAACAGCGGCAAACTTGCAAAACAGCTTGTCTGCAAACGAAATAACTCGGCAAGATTACAACTCGTCAATTTTAACGTTGCAATTATTTGCTTCGTTGGCAAATATCGTTGGTTGGCTTGTTTTTGCCGTGGGGCTTGCCGGAGTAATGCGGCTGATTCGCCAAACTGCTTGGTCGCAACAGGTTTCGTTTTGGAAAGACTTTGCATTGGGTGTCAAACAAAACGTGCGTGGCTATCTTTTGCTGTTTTTTGTGGTGGGGTTGCTTAATGCATTTAATACCATTGTAATGCAAATGTACGATGGCGTGTTGCAATTTTTGCCGCTGTGCCTGTACACATTCGTTCTTTTGCCGATAATAATGCATGCACTTGTTCAGTTATCAATATATAATCACAAAATGTGGGATATTTTGTCCACATCGGCGTTTGTGTATGTAAAAACCGTGCCTGTTTCGATATTGTTTTCCGTATTGTTTATGTCCTACGGATTACTCGATATGCTATCGTTTGCCGTAGCGTACATGCTAAAACTCGTTTTCGTTTTGGTGTTGCCCGTTGATTTTCTTGCATGGGTGCTGTACTGCTGTCGCGCACTCGATAAATATGTTAACGCTCAAAATTATCCGAGTTTGGTTGATAAGGGCGTTTGGCGCAATTAAAAACAGTACACAAAAAGAATTGTGCCAGTAATGCATCTTAAAGGTGTACAAAACGCAGTTTTAAATGTGTTTATTTAACTAAAAAAGTGTTCGATTGAAAAATCGAGCACTTTTTTGATGACGAATAGAATTGTTTTATTGATTATTTTGAGTGGATTTTTGTTGGTGGGAACAACTACCGAAGCTGTTATTTTCGATAATATCTTGGTGCATGTCCAAACCATTCCTTAAATACTTTACCAAAGTAGTTGTAGTCGTGCATGCCAACGTTATCGGCGATTATCGACAGTGGTTCGTCGGTAGTTTCTATCAATTTCTTTGCCAAATTCATCTTTTGAGAAGTAATGTATTTTTTAGGCGACAAGCTGGTTGCTTTTGTTATTGCGGAGTAAATTTGTTTTTCCGACATATTTAACGCTGCACATAGTGATTTTATATCCAACGGCTTATCGAGATTATCCGTTATGTAGGGCTGAATTGTGTTTTCAAAAACGTTATGTTTAATTGTTATCAGGTTTTTATTTAATGCGTATTCGAATATCGCAAAAGATAACTCTCGCACGGCGTCGTACTTTTGCTGTGAAAAACGGGTTGTTTTAAAGTATTTATCACGCATTTCCTTTTCGTCCATGCCGTATTTTTGGCAGTAATCGGATATTTGGTGTAAGGTGTGCTTTTCCGTACGCGTATCACGCCACGGGCCGACAAGTATGTAGCCGTATATCACGTTGTTTTTGTGTAACTTAAATATCATTTCGCGCATGCCAAAGTGACACGAATAGTGCATGTTATCTTCGTCGGATTCGGTTATGCGGCGCAAGGCACAAGTGTCGGAGTTCATGCATTCTGCGGAGGCTTGAAATTTTACCATTTCGCAAAATTTGTTGCCCGGTGACGTGCAGGCATACGTTCCCTCAAAATTTTCGTCGTAAAGTTGCACTGACGTTTTTGCGAGATATCCCAATTGCGTTAGCAGTTTTCTTGTTAGTTTCAAATCGAAGTGAATCATATATGCATTATAGCATAACAAGCTGCATTATTCAATATTTTTTGCAAAAAATCACAAAAAATTAGCCGTTAAGGGAGAAAAATTACCTACTTTTTGTCGGATTTGATACTATAAATGCGTTTGTTGAAATGGTATAATTTTTATGGTGGATTATTAGATGCATATTTTGCATTGATAAAAACTTGCAATCGGTTGAAAGTATAATCGGGTATATATCTGATTATATCCACCAAGAATGTGAACGATTGTTTTTGGGGCGGTTGTTGCGTAAACCTAAACGTGCTGTGTTGTTAACGGTTGGCGTTGTGCTTGTTGTAAACCAAAGCGTCCTTAATCAAGATTTTGTTGTTGTGATTAGTGTTTGAATCACAAAAAGAGGTTGTATGTTTCAAGGGAAGTTCGGCGCACTTATTTCGTGCGCAAGCAATGCCGTAATGCAGGTAAAAGTCGTCAAAAAACTGATATTGGCATTGGAAAAAATGGGTTACAATTTGCTCGAGTTGTGTATCGACGACTTGTATACAATAGATGCCGAACCATATTTTGGATATTTGCGCGGCGGTTACACTCACGAGGAAATCAAGGAGATGGACGATTTTGCCCGTGCGCACGGTATTGAGCTTGTTCCGTGTATTCAAACGTTGGCACATTTGGATAATTTGGTAAAGCACCCGTGCTATGCGGATATAGTGGATATCGATAACGTTTTGTTGGTGGACGACGACAGAACTTACGAGCTTATCGATAAAATGTTTGCGTCTGTTGCGTCGGATTTTTCGTCACGTCAAGTCAATATCGGTTTCGATGAGGCGCATCACATAGGTTTGGGCAAATATCTTGGTTTGCACGGGTATGTTAATCGCTACGAACTGTTGCTTCGTCACCTTAACAAGGTGGTTAAAATAGCCGATAAATACGGTTTTGCCGTGCATATGTGGAGCGACATGTTTTTCCGTCTTGGTAATGGCGGAGAATACAGCGTTATGAATGCCAATATTCCGCAAAACGTAATAGATGCCGTTCCCGACGGAGTGGAGCTGTGCTATTGGGATTACTACAATACCGATGAGGATTTGTACGACAATATGTTGCAGTCGCACGAAAAGTTTAACAAACCGCTGTGGTTTGCGTGCGCCGGCTGGACAAGTCAAGGTTTTGCTCCGTTAAATCACTATGCGTTAAAAACAATTTTGCCTGCTATGAGGCAGGTGTCGAAGCACAATGTGAACAATATTTTGGTTACGCTTTGGGGGGATAACGGCAACGATTGCAGTTTTTTTGCCGCATTGCCGGTGTTGTATGCCGCAAAGCAATATGCCGACGGGATTTTTGACGAAGCGCAAATAAGGGACGGCTTCAATAAAATGTTCGGTGTTTCGTACGATGATTTTATGTTGCTGGATTGCCCCAACTTGTCGGATGCCAACAACGACTACTCTAAGCCGTTAAGTGCGTGCAAAGCAATGCTGTTTAACGATTGCTTCCTCGGTTGGAAGGATAGCGCTATCGAAAAGGTTTGTCTTGCCGATTTCAAGCTTTTGCGTGATAAGCTGAATGTTGTCGGAAAGCGTAACGCGGAGTACAAGTATTTGTTCGATAATATGTCTGCTTTATGCAACGCGTTGCAGTACAAAGCTACGCTTGGTGTGGATACTCGCAAAGCGTACAAAGCAAATGATAAAAATGAGTTGCGGCGGTTGGTACAACGATATAGGCACGCAGCCAAAGCCGTTTGTCGGTTTAGAAAAACAATGCAAAACGTATGGTTTACTGAAAACAAACCGTTTGGGTGGGAGATACATGAGGTTCGCTTGAGCGGACTTATCGGGCGCATAAAGGATTGCGCAGATAGATTAAACGACTATGTTCGTGGCAAGATAGACGTTATTGACGAACTCGAACAGGATATCTTGCCGTACGGAAACGACACTGTGGATTGCAACGTGTACAAAGCGTTAATTAGCATGTCGCAACTGTAATGACGGTAGGCGTAAGATACATTTAAAGCTAAAATATTAAAGGAGCAGCAAAGTGCAATTATCTGTTACTGCAAACAAGGCTAAACGCAAAAAGTTGTTTCGAAGAAGGTTTTTTATTGCCTGCTTTTTGGCTTTTCCCGTAATAAACTTTCTTGTCTTTTATGTATATGTTAATTTTGACGCCTTTTTTATGGCGTTCCAGCGCCCCGTAACGGGACAAGGTTTTGGCGCAACGGAGTGGTCGCTTGAAAATTTTCAAACGATATTCAAGTTGTTGAGTGCATCCGAGGGCGGAGAACTATTAAAAGCTTTGCTTAACACCGTGCTGTTTTACCTTGCCGGAATGATTATTGGCTTGCCGTTATCGGTGCTGATGAGTTACTTTATCTACAAAAAGATAAAGGGTTACAAGCTGTTTAGATTTGTCACCTATCTGCCCAATATAATCACAAGCTCGGCGTTGGTCATTCTGTTCAAAAATGCCGTTGGCCCCGGCGGTCCGTTAGATGCAATTATAACCGGCTTGGGCGGAGAGTACTACGATCCGTTAACGCTTAACGAAACGGCGATTTGGATGATTATTTTTTATTCCGTAAGCTTTGGCTTTGGCACCAATCTGATTGTCCTTAACGGCGCAATGAACGGTATCAATAAGGAAATGTTGGAGGCGGCGGAAATCGACGGCTGCAACTGGTTTAAGGAATTGATTTATGTTATAGTTCCCACTGTTTGGCCGACGATATCCACAATCGTTATTTTGTCCACTGCAGGATTTTTGGGCTCTACTGGACCGATTTTGGCATTTACAAAGGGCACTAACGACACAATGACATTGTCATTTTATATTTATCAGTTGGTCAGCGGCGCAGGCACGGGTACGCAGGACGTGTATCTGGCATCGGCAATAGGTATTGTTATGACGGTTATTTCCTTCCCGTTAGCGCTTATTGTGCGTAAAGTGATTTACGGCAAGGAGGAAGACTGATATGAACAAAATGTTAAATACTAAAAAGTCTGTTTCGCGCAATGTTGTGTTTACAATAGCGTTCATATTGTTTGTCATATACACTGCGTATGTGTTGTTCTTTTTCGCTTTTGCATGCATTTGCGCCGTCAAAACAGATAATAAACAGTACACACAAGATAAAATCGACGATAAGCTGTTTGGCTTTTCCGGAGGATTTAACCTTAAAAACTTTGTTACCGCGTTTGATTCGTTGGAGCGTGTGTTAGGCGACGAGTATTCCTTTTTTAGCATGCTATGGAACTCTGTTTGGCGTACGATAACAAGCTCGGTGCTGTCCATTATGGCAAGCGCAATGGTGTGCTACATATTGGTGTTTTACAGGAGCAAACTTACAAAATTTATTTATACGCTCGGATTGTTTGTTGCCGTATTGCCCGTGTACGGAAGCGCCGGCGCATCCTATCGTTTGATGCACAACCTGGGACTTATCAACAACCCGATAAATATGATTGTAAGCATATCGCTTTACGGCGGATACTTCTTTTATATGTACTCGTTTTTCAAGTCGTTAAGCTGGGAGTATGCCGAAGCGGCGTTTGTTGATGGCGCAGGGCATTTTGGGGTGTTTTTCAAAATAATGTTTCCCATGGCGTTGCCAAGCGTATCGGCGTTGTTTATTATGTCGTTTATTGCCGGCTGGAACGATTACGAATCGACCTTGCTGTACATGAACAAATATCCCAACCTTGCTTATGGTGTGTACGCATTTAGCGAAAGTCAAAAGTATACCGCAGATATGCCGGGGTTGTTTGCGGGCGTGTTGATAACACTTATTCCCGTGCTGATATTATTTTTCCTTTTTCAAAATACTATTATGGAAAAGGTGCACATGGGTGGACTTAAAGGGTAAATTTATCGGCGAAATCGCTGTTGAAATAAAAATACGGAGGTTTACAGTATGAAAAAGTATATTGCCATTGCGGCAATGATGTTGGTTGTCGTATTTGCGTTCGGCGCACTTGTCGGATGCCAATCCAAGCCGGACGAAAACACTCTTACCATCGAGGTGGTCAATCTCGGTTACGGAGTAAAGTGGTTGGAGGATTTGGCTGCGGCATATATGGCTAAAAACGAGGGTATCACAATTGATATTCAACAATTTGTCGGACAAGCCGGCAACGACTCGATTAACGGGCACGTTGAAGCTCACGAAGGCTACACCGATATCTTTGCGTTCCGTCCAAGTAAGTATCACAAAAATATTTATCAAGGCGCAGTTACAACAAAATCCGGCACGATCGATTGCATTTATGCCGATTTGACAGACGTGTATACTACTCCGTACGGTGACGGTTCGACCATTTTATCCAAAATGGATAGCACTATTTCCGACTATCTTAAAGTTAACGACAAATATTACGGCGTAAACTGGGCGGATGGCTTTATGGGCATTGTTAGGAACAAGGACGTTTGGGCGCGGCTCGGTTTGACGGACGAAGATATTCCCGTTACCACCGACGAGATGTTTGCTCTTTGCGAACGCATTTTGCAACAAAACGTCGCTCCGTTTATTTATAGTAAAAATGAGGAGTACTACACGTCCATTTGGAGCATTTGGATGGCGCAGTACGAGGGCGAACAGAGTATGTCGTATTATTACGACGGACTTGATCCGCTCGGAAAGTTTTCAGAAGGCTTGTATAGCTACGAGGGCATGGAAGTTGCTCTTAACGTGATTGACAAGTTACTTGAGAAAAAGACCGTCGGCAAGCAAAAGCAGTATGTTTATCAGCATAAGGATAGTGATTCTCTTACCTTTACTGATATGCAAAGCTACTTTTTGAATGGGCAAGCTGTATTTTGTGTTAACGGCAGTTGGTTGGAAATTGAAATGAACAAAGATAAAGACAATGCTACCGGATACAACATCGACTTTATCAAGATGCCTGTTGTAAGTGACGTGTTGGATACTTTGGTTGATCAATCGGTAACCACCGATCAACAACTTGCCGAGGTTATCAGATATATCGATGCGGTAGACGAAGGCAAGACGGCAACCAGACCGTCGTATGTTACGGATAACGACCTTGCTCGTATAACGGAAGCTCGCCACTATGCCTATGCTCGTTCCGGTGCAGATCACACAATGGTTGTTGCCGGTTGGTCGGAAAAGATAGCTCTTGCAAAAGATTTTATTAAGTTTATGTATTCCGACGAAGGAATGAAAATTTACTACAAGGCTCAAGGCGGCTTGTCCTTACCGGCAACATTGTCCAGTCAATCATACGACGATATTAACTTGACGACCTTTACGTCGTCGGTAAAATCATCGATGAAAACTGCTTTTTATTCCGAGTTGTTTATCCCCGGAGCAGCAAAAATATACTGTTTGGCAGATGTTAGCAGTAACTTTGTAAACGGTGGCGGCAACTTTGTTTGGGCACTTTTGGACGGAGATTCGCCTGAAACAATAATCAATAGAAACAAAACTTATCTTAAAAACAATTGGACCAAAATAAGCAACGCTTGTAAATAGTGTTTTGTTAAGGTATGTATATGAAAAAGAAATTAATTGCGACGTTGGTTTTAACCGTGCTGTGCGTTTGTTTCGTATGCGGATGTACGCCATCGGAGGAAAGCGGCGGTTATGAGGTGTGGAGCACATACTGTACGACCAAGGTTATAAAGCAAACGCACAAAAATCAATCTTATCAAAAACTCGGTGCGCAAATTAACATCGAAATGATGCGCGGCGAGTACGAAGGCGGACAACTCGTTGTAACTTTCGGTAGCGGCAAAGGCGGAAAGTGCACCTTATCAAAAGGCACGCTTACAAATGCTCAAGGCGAAAGCATACCCGATGACGCTGTGGAAATTTACCGTCAAAAGTATATTCAAATAGAACGTAACTACAACGGTGGTACGACGTATACTGCCGGCGATTACATCCCCGATATGCTTCTGCCGGAAGCAACCGCCGTGGCGTACGGTGAAGATGTATATGAGCAGAACACAAATCAAGGTTTTACCGTCGAGGTGTGTTCAGATAATATTTCCGCCGGCGTATACACAGGTAACTTTACGTTAACAGTGGATGGGCAAAGCACGTCAATTCCGGTATCGGTTACCGTTTGGGATTTTCAGCTGGAAGGCAAAAGTAGCTTTATGTCAAGCTTTTTGCTGTATCGTGAATATCTTGCCTGTGGCGAATATCGCAATGATAAGGAAATTACCGATAATTACATTGACTTTTTGATAAAGTATAACGTTGATACCTACGTTGTTCGCGATAATTACGAGGCGGAACATTTTACAGAAAGCTTTGAGCGCTTCAAGAACAACAAGCGCATGACGAGCATAGTTATTCCGGTGGATTTTCAGTTGGATTATTTGCCGACAAAAGGTAACGCTCAGTTTGACGAGGCAATAAGATACCTTACGGAGATTGCGCTTGCCAGCACGGAAGAGTGGTGCTACGTTGAACATGCTTATTTCTATCCGTCCACCTACGACGAAGCGGATTGGGTAACATCTCGCATCGAAAAATCGGAGGAGTTTTTTGCCGAGGACGGTTTGTATTTTCAAACGTTAGATGCGGCAATCGAAGCATTGCAGGATAACGACGAATACATGCAAAAAAGTCCTGAACTGCGCAACCGTATCGAAAACGCTATTTACAGCATTCCGGCAGTGTTCACAAATGTAAACTATATTGCCGATTGGGTGGCAAATTTATCGGATGCAACTTTTTGCCCGTATATGAGCGTTTTTGATAACTATGCGGTTTTGCAACGTTATCAGGATCAGGCGCAACAGTCAGGCGGTTTGTGGGCATATAGCTGTAACGAAACGGACTATCCGTACCCGACTTTGGATATTGACGACGCTGCATTGAACATTCGAGTGAATGGTTGGATGAACAAATCCTACGGGGTTGACGGCTATCTGTATTGGGCTACCAATAAATATTGGAGCAATTATACCGATTCGTCCAACATGTACACGGACGTGTACGAAACGGCAGCTCGTGATGACGGTAGCAACGGAGATGGATTTTTGCTTTATCCAGGTGCATATTACAATAGCGACGAACCGTTTGCGACTGTAAGATTGGTTGCTTATCGCGACGGAGTAGACGACTACAACATGCTTAGCGTGTATGAACAAAAGCTTAATGCTCTTGCCGATAAGTATGGTGTGGCTATCGATTTTGACGACTATGTGGACGACTTGTACAACAGGTTGTTTAGCGGCACAGTTGCTTACGAAAATGCCGACGAAGTTCTGTATGCGGCTCGTAGAGAACTTGCAAATCGCATTTTATCTTTAAGCGATGCGGACGATTTGCTTATTGTAACCGAACGCAGTAAACAAGGGGCAGTAGTCAATGTATATTCGTCCGTTAACAGTATTACGGTAGACGGCAAAAAGATGGACGGCACGATATGCGGCGATGGCTATGTGTACAAAATAGAAAGTGATTCCAATAAGCACTCTTATCAAATAAACACAGGTGCGAGAACGGTTAACTATAACCTTTCGGCGCACGCGATAGTAAAAGCTTCAGACGCAACATTGAGCGAAGGCAGTTTGTACGACGCAACAAGCGGTGTGTTTACAGTAAAAGCCATCAATGGCAGATATGTGGACTTGTATCGCCCGTCGATAAAACTATCGGTAGATGTAAATAAGGCTACGGCATTGTATTTTTCGTACGAAAATTGCGCCGAAGAAGAAGTGGAATTGCGTATTGTGCTTAACACAGCAACCGACGATATAGTTGTTTCGTCTAACTATTGCCCTGCAAACGGTTCTCGTCAGGTCAAGATATTGTTTAACGAAACCATCGATTGGAGCAGTGTTAATTCTATTGAAATATCTTTCGATAACGTTGTTGAGCAAGACGGAAAATTTGTGCTTGCGGCAGATAGGAAAGTGATCCTTTCCGATTTATGGTTGGATATAGAGTAGGAGGCGACAAGAATGAAAAAATATTTATTTAGTATTTTGTTGATTGTTGCCATTTGCGTTACGTTGTGTGCTTGTCAGCCGACGGAGTCCCCCGACGATGACGTTAAGCCGAACGTTGACGTAACGCTGCTGAACGGATTCGAGTGCAATGCGGATATTTATCGGATTACTCCGCAAGACGTTTCGCCCACGGATGAATACTTGGTTAGCGTTAATGCGGATAAGCAATATGTCAAAGCTGGTGAAGGCAGCTTAAAATACGTTTACGTTAACGGCTCGTCGCATACATTTGCGCAAATGCTTGCTCGCTCTGCAATCGATTTTGATGTTCAAACGTTAAGCAGCGTTGTGTTGCAAGTATATAACGCTTCAGATTCAACGCAAAAATTAACGCTTTCCGCCACGACACAAACGGGTGCTGCATTGTTTAGCAATCAGCAGTCGCTTGAACCTAACGTGTGGACGGAAGTGCGGCTCGACCGCCTTGCGGAAGTTTCGTACAAAAAGAAGGTTAATATCGCAGGATTTTCGTTCCGTTTTGATATTGACGGTAGTGCCACCATTTATGTGGACGAATTTCGTGTGGAGCTTGGCGCAAATGATGTTTTGCCTGCGAACTTTGATGATGTTGTTGCTGATATTGCCAAAATCGCACCGCAAAACGCTTTGACGGCAGATACTTTTGCCGAATACGTTAAGTTTATCGACTTGGTTGAATACGCCGATATGTTGTATGCCGACCTTGCGGATAAACCTTCTCACGCAAGTAGTTACGCAAAGTTGACGGATTATATTGCATTGACAGGCGGTTTTTCGGCGGCGTACACGCCTCGCTCGGAGGACGATATCGTTACTAAATGGGAGTATGGCACTGGGCTGACGGTCAGCCAAGACGAAAACGAAACTTATGGCGGTATTTGGTCTATTATAGTTGACGCAAAGTCGGCGGGCGAACAAAGCTTTAAGTTTGCAGATATCGATGTTTCCGATTGCGGCGAGTTGGTAATGTGGATATACAATCCCACGGAACTTACCCTCAACTTGGCAATTCACGGCGGTTGGAACTCATGGATGGCTTATTCAACAAAACTTGCGCCCAAGGCTTGGACAGAGGTTCGTTTTAACGCAAGCGTAGTCGAAAAGGATACCGAAGGCTCGTTTTTCCCGATTATAAGCGGTGAATATGTAAACGGCACCAGATCTCCGTTTGAGGGCACATTCTTGTTTACGGCGGTGTACGGTGTTCCTGCAAAAGAGGCTGCAACAGACGTGATAAATGCAATTGACAAATTGCCATCTGCCGATAATGTTACGACTGACGATCGCTCCTTGTTGGAAAATGTACGGGCTGCCTACGAAAATCTTTCCACGGCGGCGCGTGCGGCGGTAACCAATTATGCCAAGCTTGTTGCTGTGGAAAACAAATTGGCTCAGGTCGAGGCGGAAGCATTTGATGCAAAAATACTGCGTGTAATTTCCGTCACGCCCACAGAAGATAACGCAATCGATTGTTATCTTGCAATTGTGGATTTGACCAACGAATACAATGCGCTGGCAGACCTCACTTACGAAAAAGTCAGCAAATGGAGCGATGCGGAAGATTATCGCAAAACAGTAGAAGTGTATGCCGAAAGCGTAACCCAAAAGCTGATTGGTTCTCTGCCTGAAGCAAAAGACGTTGAGCTTAAACACATATCGCAAATCGACTTGGCAAAAACTCTGTACGACGGATTGACGGAACAAGCGCAAGCTAATGTGGACGGAACTAAGCTTGCCGAGTTGGTAAAACAAGCTCAAAATTATTTGCTTTTGTTCGATTTCTCTGTTGAAACGAGCGATAAAATAAGTACGACTACCGATTTTGCCGTCGATTGGACTGGTAAAACCACATATGCGACGGATTCCGTTTACGGAAACGTGATGGTTTGCAATATTATAGCCGGAATGACGGGCTACCCCCGTGAAGCGGAATTTCGTATTCGCGCAACCGATAAAAAGGTGTGGCTGTATGAGGAAATCTGTTTTTACGTCTATGCTCCAATAGAGAACGCAACGTTTAGGGTATATTCCGAAAACTGGCGCAGTCACATTGATATTCCGCTTACAAAAGGCGAGTGGACGTTGATATCTATCGATTCGTCCTTCCCCACAACAAACAACATGGACGGAATGTTCTTTATCTTTATCGCTCCGGAAGGTTCAACACCGGCAGGGGAGTGGAAGGTAAGCTCTCCGTACGCATATTTTGACGAGGAAAAAACAAACGGGTACGTTAGCGCGTTTGAGGACGCAATGGCAAACGTTCCGTCGGAAGAGGATGTTACGGCTAATGATAAGCAGGCTATAACACAAGCTCGCAGTTTGTACGACCAAATGCCAAATTACTGCAAGAATTATATATCTTCACGGCTTGTTAAGCAACTGACGGCGGCGGAAAACAAGCTTGATGTGGTGCTTGCTGCCGACAAGATAAATGCGTTCAACGCGATGTATTCCGCTCTTAGCGAGCAAAGCAACGGTCAGGATATTTTCGATTGTTTGGTAGCATATGTAAATCTGGGCAAATTCCAAAGCGAAGTTGATAGCGCCGTGCTTGAAAATTTGCAAAAATATATGGTTGCACAAAAAGCAAGCGTTGCAACAGCTGCCGAAAATGCCATTGACGAGTTTGTTGCAAGGTGCGACCTTCCCAAAGATGTGGATGAATGCAAAACCTTGTACGATGACGTTTTGGCAAATGTTCCGGATGATGTTTACAAATTGATATCTTCCGATAAGCGCAAGCAGTTGGCTACGTTGTATCAAACGGCAAAGGGCTGCAAAGCGGTTGCAACAGAGTGGCAATTATCCGATACTATTACAAACGAAACTTACGGTGATGTGTACAAGGCAACCCTTACCGACGCAAATTTGTTTTTTGCAAAGTTAACAAAAGGTACTGTTGGCAAGGCGAAAAAAGCGGCGTTTTACGTTTATTGTCCGGAAAACAGCGAAGTGAACCTTTTCTGTCAAATTGACGGGTTGTGGACTGCTCCGTACAACATCAATATTACGTCGGGCGGTTGGACTAAAATCGAGTTTGACGGCAGTTTGTTGGAAAACGCCGACCACGACTTGTACTTGTATGCAAAGCTTAACGAAAGCGGCGTTACGCTGCAAGGCGTGCTTATTACCGAAATATATGTGTATTAGTTTTGTGCTTATAAGGTAGTTGACGGAAAAACATGGATTCAAGCGGAGTTGTACCGCTTTACAATACAACAAATATCGAAAAGGAGAAACACCATGAACAAAAAACTGACATTGTTGCTTGTTGCGGTAATGGTACTTTGTTTGTTCTGTGCGGTGGGCTGTGATGATGTTGAAATACCCGATCTGCACGAACATAACTATGTAGAAGTAGCCGCAAAGCAACCGACTTGTACCGAGAACGGCAACGCTCTTTACTACACATGCAGCGGATGCGAAAAGCTTTTCGATGCGGATAAAAACGAAATTTCCGCAATCCCCAGCATTGAAAGTAACGGTCACGCTTACCACGAACACGCTGCGGTAGACGTAAGTTGTGTGGAAGACGGTTGCGCACTATACTATTCTTGTGACAACTGCGAGGCTATCTTTGATGCGGAAAAGAACGTTATAACGTCTGTTCCCGTGATAGAGTCCGACGGACACGCTTATGCTTGGACGAAGACCGAAAACGGCATTGAGTACAAATGCACGGCTTGCCATGACATTAAATACACTGTAAACGAAGCGGTTGCCGACAGGCAAATTTTGGATGCCGGTAAGCAAAGCGTAACGCTTGACCTTTCCTCTATTGGCGAAGTTACTGCAAAATCGGTTGAGCTTGGCGATACCGTTGTTGAAAACGTCACTGTAGAAGGCGCAACTGTTACTTTTGCTCCCGACGCGCTCAATGCGGAACACGGCGAACAAACGCTGTATGTTAGCGTTACTGTTGGCGATAGCCAACCTGTCGTCGTTTCTGTACCTGTTTTGGTGGCATATACCGTTAACAATCTTGACGATTTGCGTGCGCTGTACACAAATAGCGAAAATGCAAGCTATGTTGGCGGCACGGTTGAAACCGTTGGCGAAGGCGACGAGGCTAAGGAACAAATCACCGCTCGTTACTACTATGTTTTGACAGCTGATATCAACGGCGAAAATAGGGATGGCATAAAGGCAACGTATATGGATGAAGCCGAAACTTCAACTGCTACGCTTGGCGCATATAAGCAAGGCTTTATCGGCGTATTCGATGGTTGCGGGCATACCATTTCCGGCATTGAAATTAACACGCACGGTATTTTTGGGCATATCGGTCGTGCAACTATCCAAAATGTAACTTTCGATAACATCACGCTTGCCGATGGCGAAACTTCCGTGCTCGGCAAGGCAATGGATTCTACCATCAAAAACGTAACTATCAAAAACGTTCAAGTTGGCGAGCGTAGCGATGTTGCAGGCGTTGTTTTCTATCATCAAGCGTTCAGCGTAGATCTCGATAGCGTTACAATCGATCTGTCCTCGTCTGATGCAGAGGGCGCAAATGTCTTTGCAAAGATGCTTGATAATAGCGAAATGTGGGAGTTCGATAACTCTACGTTTACAGATGTTAACGTTACGGTTAAGCACACGTTTGGCAGTTTATTTGAAAACACAGCCCTCACCGATTCCGTAAACGGCGTAAAAGTTTCGTTTGTAAAGTTTTCGATTGAAACGCCCGATATTGAAGGCACGCTTTTCTATCACACCGGACACGAAATAGTTGTTTCTGTTGCGGAAAGCCCGTACTACACGATAATGGGTAATAAGGCAACGGATATCGGCTCGTATAATATAACCGTTTCGCTTAAATTTGACGGAATTACATGGGCAGACGATACGACAGATAATTACATTTGCTCTTGGACGATTGTTCAGTTGCCGGATAGCAAGGTTGCGGAAATGGCGGCAGAATTCTGCTCAAAGGTTGCCGCACTGGCTTCGGCGGAATTCCCGCGTGATAAAGCCACTGTTGATGCGCTTGCAACCGAGTACGAAAACTTGCACGACAAGGTAAAGGCGGCAGATGGTGTTGCGGATGCAAAAACCGCTTTGGATGCGTTGAAGGTTGTTGCAGATAAGTACAGCGTATTGGAAGTTGAATTTATTGACAGAGTTAGAACGGCATTGCTTACTCACGAACAATATTGGTTCTCGATTAAAAACGATACGGATAGCGATATTTCTGTATTTATCGGAGGACCTACAACTGAAAAGGGTTGGGATCAAACATCGGCAGTTATCGTTTCTGCAAATAGCATAGGTTACATAGATTATCCCGTGGTTTATGCGGAAAGGGGCGATATCTACATTTATGTAAACGGTGGAAATATAAATTCGTCCTCCGGTTATGAATTGGTGTTCTACGGCTATTATGATGAAAGTGAAACCGCTGCCAAAGTTAAGGTTATAACTGACCTTATCGACGTAATCGATTTGGATAATCTCTCTGTTGAAAGTGCTACTGAGGTTGAGGCTGCTCGCACAGCATATGATTCTGCATCGGCATTTACACAACGCAATGTTCCCGTGGATAAGCTTAATGCACTTACAACTGCGGAATCGAAGCTTGCAGCACTGATTGTGACGGAAATCATTAATTCTCTTGCGGAAATGGATGTTAACGGAATATATGCTGCACGCGATAGTTACGATGCGTTGACGGACGAGCAAAAGGCATTTGTTTCGGCAGAAACGCTCGCAAAACTTGTTGAGTTGGAAGCAACGCTCACTCCGGAAAATATTGCAAACGCATTTGCGGCAAAGGTCACGAATTTGGGCACGCCTTCATATCCTCGCGATATCATGTTGATTGGTCAGCTTGTTGCTGAATACAACGCTCTTTCCGACGATGCAAAAGCATATCTTACTGATACAAAGGCTGCGTTGGATGGCTATGTGGAAGAGTGCGATAAGTGGGAAGATCTTGCTTACGAATATACCGGCAAAATTGTAACGACTTTTTCTGGATATGACGCATATTACCTTGTAATTTACAATCCTACCGATAGCGATGCGCACTTCTATTATGCCGGTGCAAATGAGGATTGGACTGGATATGGTCATTGTACACTTGCAGCGAAATCGTATACGCAAATTGAGTACGAATCAAACTCTGTTAAGTATGGTAATGCTTATTGCTTTATTGGCGATAACAACGAATTGTTAATGGATGCAAGCAACGGTTGGATTATGAAGGTGTACGGCAAAAAGATTACGGGGGGGGGTGTGACAGTAACAGCTCTTTCTGTTAACGGAACGGTTGATGTTGAAATTGATGGCAATCCGTTCACAGTGCGCTCGGTTTTTGTTCCCGCTAATGCTCAATATTTAGAAGGCTGGGGATATATGAGCAATGCTCAACTTATGACTTTGGCAAGTTACAGCAACGTGTATGTGTATGTTTACAATCCGTTGGAAACAGATGTTGCGTTCTTCTTACAAGACGATATTAACTGGGGCGGACTGTGCAGAACAACCCTGAAAGCCCAAGCGTGGACAAAAGTGTCTATTGACCTCAGTGCTTTGCCCGAGGGTGCAAACGTGTATGTTGACGTTGAATACAAACCGGAAGCAGATTCTACTGGTTGGATGATTTCCGATTTCTATGGCATAGCTTAACAATAAAACAAAAGGTTTTCAGCCCACCGAGCGTGGCTCGGTGGGCTGTTAATTTATTCGAGTAGTTTGGTAAGTGCCACAATGCGACGTTTACCAAAACACTCGCAATGCGCTTGGTGTTAAATAATAAAATGACAGTTAGCTTGCGGCAATTTGATTTTAGCTATGGCAATTTGGCTGCAAGTGTGCTACAATTAACGATAAAGGGGGTGGCTGTTATGCTTAATCCTAATATAGAACAAAAATTATCCACGGTGTGCGATAAGTTGTGCGCTTTGCAGCAAGTTGCCAAGTACAACATCGATGTTGAGTACACCGACCAAGTTGGCGACCGTCACGTTTTGCCTACCGATTGCAAGTCGTGGCGGACGTTTGGCGAGCCGTTTTATCTGTTTGAGCAACACAAATATTATTGGTTTCGTGGCAGATTTACTGTGCCTAAATTACAGCCACACCAAAAGGCGTATTTGTGTGTGGAAACGTTTATCGGCGGTGTTGCCTCTACGCTACGTCCGCAGGGCTTGTTGTACGTTAACGGAAAACAAACCGCAGGCGTGGACATAAACCATACGGATATTTTGCTGGACGGCGCAGGTGAATACGAGTTTTATTTGCATTTTTACACGCACGTTTTTGGCACCGGCTTGCCGCTGTACATCAGCTTGAAAATTCGCGACGAACGTATTACGGAAGCGTTTTATGATTTTAGCGTGCCACTTTCGGCTGTTAAAATGCTTGAATTGCGTACAAACGAGCTGCAACGCAGTTTTGCCGTGTTGGAGCAAGCAACCAATATTGTGGATTTTCGCAATCCGTATTCGCCCGAGTTTTTTGATAGCCTTGCCAAAGCAACGCAATTCCTTAAAACGGAATATTATCAAAAACTGGGCGGAAGTTTCAACAGCGTTTTGTGCGTTGGGCACACCCATATCGACGTGGCATGGCTGTGGGATTTGGAGCAAACTCGTCAAAAGGTGGAGCGTAGCTTTGCCACCGTTTTAAAGCTTATGGACGAATATCCCGACTATCGCTTTATGATGTCGCAACCACAGCTGTTTGCGTTCCTTAAACAAACGGATCCACAGTTATTTGAGCGCGTCAAACAACGCGTTGTCGAGGGGCGTTGGGAGGTTGACGGCGCAATGTGGTTGGAGGCGGATACTAACCTTACCAGTGGCGAAAGCCTTGTCCGTCAGCTGTACTACGGAAAAAAGTTTTTGCGTGACGAATTCGGCAAGGAGTGTACTTGTGTTTGGCTACCTGATGTGTTCGGATACAGCGGTCAGTTGCCGCAGCTTATGAGCAAAAGCGGAATCAAGCGTTTTGTTACGGCAAAAATCGGCTGGAACGATACAAATCGTTTTCCGTACGATATGTTTGAGTGGGAAGGTATCGATGGCAGCAAAGTGTTTGCATATTTGTTGTCCACAAGCGATTGCGATCCGCGCGGCGGCATTTATGACCGCACATACACCAGTTATTGCGAGCCGCTTAATGCCAAGGGAATACTTGGCACATGGAATCGTTTTCAACAAAAGGATTACACGGATAGCGTGTTGATGAGCTACGGGCACGGTGACGGCGGTGGCGGTCCGACAAGAGAGGACGTCGAACGTCAACGCAGATTGGCATACGGTTTGCCCGGCTTGCCAAAAGCAAAGTTGGTGGGCTTACACGAAGCGTTGGACTTGATTGAAAGTAATTTTCGTGCTAACGGCGAGCGTTTGCGTAGGTTGCCCAAATGGCACGGAGAGTTGTATTTCGAGTTTCATCGCGGAACGTTAACAAGCGTTCCTCGTGTAAAAAAGAACAATCGTATGGCGGAGATTGCACTGTGCAACGCCGAAGGATTATCCGTGTTGGCAAATAGGCTGTGCAATGCAAGTTATCCCGCGGAACAATTAGAAAATGACTGGAAGCTGACCTTGCTAAATCAATTCCACGATACTTTGCCGGGTTCGGGCATTGCCGAAGTGTATCGTGATAGCGATAGCCAGTTTGCACAAGTATTAACATCTGCCGACGCATTACAGCGCAGCGCAATGGAAGTTGTTGCGGCGAACGTTAACGCAAGGGGCAAACATGTTGTGTTTAATAACACCGGTTTTTGTGCGAACGGAACGGTGGAGATTGACGGCAAAACGCATATTGTTTGCAATGTGCCGGCGCATGGATATAAGTCGGTGGATATTTGCGACAGCTTTGCCAACAGCGTGTGCGTAGGAAAAAGGACGTTGGCAAACGACTTGTACGAGCTTCATTTTTGCGACGATGGCAGCATCGACTATTTGTTGGATAAGCGCAACGGACGTCAGATTGTGCCGCAGGGCGAAAAAATAAATCAGTTTATTGCTTATGAGGATTTGCCTTACGAGTACGATAATTGGGAAATGACGCCGTATCATAAGCAAAAAGCGTATCCGCTTGAAGGCGATGCGCAATTTGAGGTTGTTGATTGCGGCGATAAAAAGGGCTTGCGTATTGTAAGGCGATATGGCAAATCCACAATCACAAACACCGTTTGGTTGTACGAAAGCGGTATTGAGCGTATTGACTTTGATACAAGCGTGGATTGGCATGAAAAGGGACAGTTGTTAAAGGTTCGTTTTCCGCTGGATATGCTTGTGGATAACGCCCGTTACGACGTTCAGTTCGGTAGCGTTTTGCGTGGCACTCATCCGAACACAAGTTGGGATAGCGCACGATTCGAGTCGGTTGCGCACAAGTGGGTGGATACGTTTGAGACTAACTACGGCGTGGCGTTGCTAAATAACGGCAAGTACGGTTTTGGCACCGAGGATAACGTTCTCACAATGACGGTGCTAAAAAGTGGAAGCTTCCCCTACGATGGGGCGACGGACGTTGTTCCCAACTTTACTTACTCGCTGTTGCCGCACAGTGGCTGTTGCATAAACGATGTTGTAAGTGCCGCTTTCGTGCTTAATAACCCATTTAGTGTCGCGTTGAGCGGTGGCGGACAGTTGCCGTCGGAATTTTCGTTTGTGGAGTGCGATGACAACGGCGTTGTTGTGGAAACGGTAAAACAAGCGGCAGATGGCTGCGGAACGGTAGTGCGATTGTACGATGTGGGCGGCTCTCGTCATAATGCCAAGTTGCATTTTGGAGTACAAGTTCACAAGGCATTTTTGTGCGACCTTATGGAAAATGTTCAATGTCAGGTGGACGTGGCGGATAACTCGGTTGCTGTTTGCGTAAAACCGTTTGAAGTAATCACGTTAAAGGTTGAATAGTTAATTGTAGTAAATTATGAACACAAAATTTAATCTAAAAAATGGTGCGGAATTTTCAATCGACGTGCCAAATGGAATCATAAAAAGTATAGTATATGGCGGCAAACAATTTGTTGACGGCGCAGTAAGTTTGTTTGCCGTAAAGTTGCGTCGGCGTGATGGCAGTGGCTTTATTATTGGTGCAAAAGATTGCGTTTTTGCGGATTTTAACGGTAAAACTGCCTTTTACACAAACGACGCAGTGGATGTGGCTGTGCATTTTGAGCTGCTGCCTGACGAAAGTGCAATAGTGTTGCGTGCGGATGTGAAAAACAAAACCGAGTGGCTTGTCGAGTGGGTGGAGCTTATGTCGGTGGACGTGTGCGGTAAACTGCGTGACGAAGGCGGCAGGGGCGCAATCGTATATCCGTTTAACGAAGGCGGGCTTGTTACGAATATGGCTTATCGTGAAAGGTTGCCATATAGGTATGATGAGCCGAAATATCCCAGTAAAAGCGGCTATTCGATTTTTCCCAATATGATTTGTTCGCAGTTTTTGGCATATGTGGACGACGGCGCAGGGCTTTATCTTGGCATGCACGACGTTGAGCGCACTACAAAGCATATTGATTTTAGATACGACGGCGATGCCATAAAGTTGCAAATGCGAGTGTTTGCCAATGCCGATTACGGGCAGAGCTACGTTATGCCGTTTGATTGTGTGATGACGGTTTTTGATGGCGATTGGCAGGATGCGTGCGAAATTTATCGCACTTGGTTCGAGCGTCATTTGCCGAGCGGATTAAAAAAGATTGCGCAAAACAAGTCGTTGCCGCAATGGTATCACAATTCGCCCATAACGCTTATATATCCCGTTCGTGGCAAAAAAGATACAGGTGATATGACGCCAAACGCACTGTATCCATACACAAACGTTTTGCCCATCGTTGGTCAGCTTGCCGAGCAAACGCACAGTCAAGTTTTGGCATTGCTTATGCATTGGGAAGGCACTGCGCCGTGGGCTCCGCCCTATGTATGGCCTCCGTTGGGCGGCGAAAAGCTTTTTGCGGATTTTTTGAAGGCAATGCACGAGCAAAACCATCTTGTGGGCTTGTATATGAGCGGTATGGGCTATACGATACAAAGCAACATATTACCGTCGTATAATCGCTTGCAAGAGTTCAAGGCGGATAATATTGCCGAAATCGTTTGTTCGGATAGTGACGGTACTCGCAGAGGAATTATTTGCCCCAATCAGCGTTCAGGCTATGACCTTTGCCCTGCGTGTGAAAAAACAAAGCAAATCATGTCGGACGAAATAAGCCGTGTGTGTAAAAGCGGTATCGATTATTTGCAGGCGCTTGACCAAAATCACGGAGGGTGCAGTTATTTTTGTTATAGTGACAAGCACGGTCACGTTCCGGCTCCGGGCAAGTGGCAGGCGGAAGAAACTTGCAAAATGTTGGATCTTGTTGATAAAAACGGCGTAGTGCTTGGGTGTGAGTCGGCAGCTGCAGAGCCGATGATTTCTCGTTTGACATACAACGATAACCGCTTTCAGCTCAATTTGTATCTGGGGATGCCGATACCGATATATGCATACTTGTATCACGAGTATGTGAACAATTTTATGGGCAATCAGGTTTGCGCGATGCTGGATAAGTCCGATAATAACTATCCGTATCGTCTTGCTTATAGTTTTGTTGCAGGTGATATGCTTAGCTTGGTGATCTCCGATGACGGGCAAGTGCAGTATTCTTGGGGCGATTGGATTGCTCCGCAAGATAAGTGCGTAGATAAGCAAATTGCTTTTGGCTTTTTAGGTACACTTAACTCGTGGCGCAGAGGCAAGTCGGCGAAGTATTTGCATATGGGTAAAATGGTAAAGGGGATAAAAGTCTTGTGCGATAAACAACATTTTGTGTTGGACGACGGATCTCCGTATGCTCCGGATTCGGTACTGACCGCTGCATATGAGTTGGATGGAAAAACCGTTCAGTTTATTGTAAATTATAATACCTGTAAGGTTGATGTGAACTTTAATCAAGCTGTTTGTGGTTATAGTGATTGTGAGCTTTTGCAACGTTTTGATAATGTAAAACAGGTTACGTTGGAACCTTTATCTGTGGTAATGCTTGAATTGAACTAATTAATATAACAGCCATTTATGACATTTAAGTGATAAAAAGTAGGCTATTTAAGCAACGTTATTAGACGTTTTGCGTACAACCTTTTTTGTGGCGTAATTATGTGAGGCGGTTATGAGTGTAAGTGAAAAATATTTTTTACAACAATTCAATTTGGACAAGGTTGTTTCTGGCGGAGCTTGTGTTGCGGGTAATTTAATCAAGGAGTATGTTGCTCCAATGCGCATTATTGATTCACACAATGCATGCAATGCGGAAATGTTGCTTGCTACCACGCAGTCGCAGGCGCACATGGAATATTTTCCGATAACGTCGTTTGATAACGGATATGTCGTTTTGGACTTCGGAAAAGAGCTATGCGGCGGTATACGCATAGTGTGCAGGAGTGCTGCGTCCGATGGGAAAGTGCGGATTCGTTTTGGCGAATCTGTTGGCGAGTGTAATGCGCAACTTGGCGAAAAGGGCGCATGCAACGACCACACCGTGCGAGATTTTGTTGTCGATTTGCCCTCGTTATCCGATCAAGAGTGGGGTAAAACCGGCTTTCGGTTTGTTAGATTGGATTTTTTTTGCAAGGCGGAAATTGTAGGTGTTTATGCCGCAAGCACTCGGTACTATCAATTGCCGCAGGGTAATTTTTGTTGCGACGACAAACTGATAAACGATATCTATGATACTGCCGCATACACGGTCTATCTAAATATGCAAGAGTATATTTTTGACGGCATAAAACGAGATAGATTGATATGGGTGGGGGATATGCAGCCGGAGGTTTCGGCAATCACATATTTGTACGGACAAAACTCACTTGTGGAAAAAACTTTGAAAGAGGCAATCGCGCATAATCCGATGCCGTGTTGGATTGTTGCCATGCCAACATATTCGTTTTGGTTAATGTGCATTGTGGAAGAGTATTTTCGGCGCACAGGCAATAGGCAATTTGCTTTGGAGTGTTTGCCATATTTGGAAAAAACTTTGGATTTGTTTAACGGCTGTATTGGCAATAATTCATGGGACTTTTCTTCGGTAGTCACTGTAAAAAATCCTTTTTTTGTGGATTGGCCTACTTCGGCAAGCAAAGACGAGCAAGCTGGCGGAAAATTTATTTTTAGAATGGGCATTTTGGCAATGCAGCGTTTGTACGGTCTACTTGGTTTGCCTGTTAATTCGACTTGCGACGAAATTATTAAAAAACTCGATGCGCAATCCGATAAGGATGTTTGCGAAAAATCTGTTGTTGCGCTTGGATATCTGACGGGACAAATTTCTGCAGAAGAAGCTGCTAAAAAATTGGCGGTTGATGGCGCAAACGGTTTAACAACTTTTATGTCGTATTATATATTGTCTGCTGTTGCCGATTGTTGCGGTATCGATAAGGCGACAGAGATGTTAAAGGAATACTACGGAGCTATGTTGCAGCGAGGCGCAACTACCTTTTGGGAGAACTTTAACCTATCTTGGTTAGAGGGTAGCGGTGCAATCGGCGAAATTACTCCCGAAGGTCAGCTTGATTTGCACGGGGATTTTGGTGAGTATTGTTACAAGGGGTTTAGGCACAGTTTGTGTCACGGTTGGTCTTGCGGTGCAGTGCAGTTCCTTACAGAGCGAGTGCTTGGTGTAAATTATGTTAACAGCTATACGCTTGTTGTAGAACCGAATTTGGGTAAGTTAAAAAAGGCAAGCGGGATTGTTCCGACGTCGGCTGGAAACGTGTCTATTGATGTGACGAACGACGGTGGCTACAATTTGATAATTACTTTTGCTTGCGGAAAGGTTGTCAGCTCAAAGCAAGGCAAAGTCACGATTAGTTTGCATTCGCTTGATGTCGCGGAATGATATTGCATAGTTTGTGTTGATAAAGTGCGCCATAGGGATATTTGTTTGATTGATATGCACCCCGAAAGTTGAACATTCGGGGTGCATATTAGATTTGCAATGCATATTATAATAATTGCTGCGGAAAAATCCGTGTGATTTATAATGCATGCTAAAGCATTTTTCTCATGCGGTTTTTAATAGCGGTGCATTTCTGTTTGTTTTTATTTGACTTAGTAGTGGGGGCGTGTCACAGATGTATTGTGGCTTTTTTTCATATGTTGCATTTAACATAATCCGCCATAAAAAGAATAATGATCCACCGGCATAGCTGGTGGTTTTTCATTAGAGGGTAAAACCCTCTTTTGGTCGCGAAACGAAATCGTTTTGCTGTGAGCCTGGCGGCTGTCATGCGTTAGCGAGTCGCTTTATTTCTTAAACGGATCATTCACTTCAAATATTGTCATTTGCTCCATTCGTTTATCTTCGGCAAGCTGACTCGCTATGTATTCCTTTATTTTCTTTGTGTTTTTTCCTACCGTGTCTACATAGTAGCCACGGCACCAAAATTCCCTATTTCTATATTTGTATTTTAGATTAGCATACTTACTATATATTAGCACACTGCTTTTTCCTTTTAAGTACCCCATAAATCCAGACACACTCATTTTGGGCGGTATCTTTACACACATGTGTACATGATCTGGGCACACTTCTGCCTCTATAATTTCTACGCCTTTCCATTCGCACAACTGAC
>CAZSIF010000018.1:0-33599 GCA_964607155.1 uncultured Oscillospiraceae bacterium | reverse complement strand
CAACCGCTTACCACAAAACACCGCCCCATAGGTTTACTGTCATCCTAAGCGCAGTGCCCACCGCCCCTATGTCATTCTGAGCGGAGCGATTATATGAGCATTACACATCGCCCAATGTAAAGCATAAAAAACAATGTCAAGCAATAAAAAAAAAATCTTTGAATTATGCAAGCTACCACACCGCCCTATGTCATTCTGAGCGGAGCGCAAGCGAAGTCGAACTGCGTAGCAGTGCGAGGCGTGAGCCGAAGCAGAATCTAAGGGGCGGGGCAATCGATTGTGCAATCTCTCAAAAGCCTCCCTTGTGTAAAGGGAGGTGTCAGCTGTGCTGACGGAGGGATTGCGGAATTAAATACACCTAATGCAGAGCACATAATAGATCCCGATGCTGCCGCATCGCCCTACGGGTTCGACTACGGGCTATCGCCCTCCGCTCAGGATGACAAGAAAAATAAAATGCTTGCCAATCAAATGATTTTGTTTAACACATCATTTCCATTCCCAACAAAATCAAACCCAACCGCTTACCACAAAACACCGCCCCATAGGTTTACTGTCATCCTAAGCGCAGTACCCACCGCCCCTATGTCATTCTGAGCGGAGCGCAAGCGAAGTCGAACTGCGTAGCAGTGCGAGGCGTATGCCGAAGCAGAATCTAAGGGGCGGCAGTAATCGATTGCGTTAATTGTCACAATCCATCAATATGGACATCGTAATTATCACAAACCTTGCATATTTAACGCATTTTATCAAGTTATGTTTGTAATAGTATTATTTATTTCTCCGCTTTTTGTAGTACTTGCCACAAAAACGAGCGTATTTATTGCAAATTTTTGCCCACACTACCAACAGGCGCGCAAAATTCGACAACCACCAAAGGCGTCGCAATCCGCCCAATCAAGGAGAAAAAATGACAAAAAGCAAACAAATAAATCACGAATACTACGCCAACTACGAAACCTGCCGCAACAGGCTGTTTGACCTAAACAACCCCGGCGAGTTACAAAACGAGGACACACATCTATCCTACAAAAACGCCTTCAAAAAGAGCCAACGTGGCAAAAGCCGCAAATGACACCACCGCCGCAAACACAACATCACCGCAAAACAACACCACAGAAACCAACTGTAACACACAAAAAAAGTCTGAAAGTGCTCGCACCAAACAAAGCAGTCCGCAAAACAAAAAACGTTTATCTCATAAAAATCCATTCATAAAGGAGAACACCTATGGCAAAAATCGCAAATGACACCACCGCCGCAAACACAACGTCACAGCAAAGCACCACCACGGAAAACAACTGCAACACACAAAAAAGCTTGGAAGTGCTATCGGCGTTGTACAAAAACGTAACTATGGCGCAAAGCTCGGTCAAGACCATTTTGCCCTACGCCGAGGACGCCTGCCTAACAAAAACGCTGCACAAGCAGGTCGAGCGCTACGACGAGCACGTCGAAAAAATTCACGCATTGGCAAAAAATCTCGGCTTTGAGCCAACGCCCGCACCGCAAGCGCTGCTATCCATGGCAAACATGGGTATCCGCATGAAAATGCTAACAAACAAAACCGAAAGCCACATTGCCAAAATTATGTTGCAAGGCACGCTAAACGGGCTAATCGATTTGTATCGGCTGCAAAAGGACATCGACGACGTGCACCCGGACGTATCGTTGCTACTAAAACAAACGCTCCGCTACGAGGAAGCCTGCTTTGAGGACATGAAAGGCAACTTGTAAGCTGTTACAACGCACACCCCCCAAAAAAAAAGCGGATAGGCAAACGCCCATCCGCAATTTTATCAGCCACGCTTCGCAAAAGCGCACATACGCACGCGGTTCAGCCCGAAAGCACCGACATCAGCCCCTCGGCAAGGTCGGCGGCGTCCTCTCCGAGCACACTTGTAAGCAACTCGGTCAAACGCTCCAGCTTGGTTGCCTCGTCCGACGTGGCGCACACGTCAAGCACCGATGTTATCACATCCGCAATCGTCGCAGACGCGGCGTCGGTATCGCCCGAGCACAAATCCGCCAACCGCCTTATCAGCCGCGCCAAACGCTCACTGTCAAGCACAACGTCAGTGGCATTTTTTGCATCGACAGGCACGTTTGCCGCGCCCTGCTTTACGCCGAACATCGCCGTTGCAACGGCTCCTATTGTTAGACCGTCGGCAACAACATTCAAAATTGCCTCTATACTCGGCACCAGATTACCAAAAATGGCGTCCAAGGCGGCAATCAGCACGCCCACAATAAAGGGCAAGTAGTTCAAAAACTTGTTGTTGATGCCTCGTGCTTTGCAAAATCGCCGCACAATCGCACAAACGGCGCAGTTAACGGCGGCATATATCAAAAGCGAAACGTTATCGCTTGCCGAACCGACAAACGAATTGAAAAAAGCTTGCAGCTTCATGGCTTTGTACCTCCCTAAAAAATAGAGGCGCAGCCCCAAGCCCATTGACGGCAAGCCCACCGTCCCCGTGAGCGTCCGTCAACACTTATATTGTATCACACGTTGTCAATAGCTTTTGCGCTTTCTTCGCAGATTTTTTGCAGATTTTTTTTTGCACCGACAAAAAATAAGGCGTCAACGTTCGATTTGCTCAACGTCAACGCCCCAATATCCTATATCGTCAACTTATAAATATCGTTTTTAGGCACGCCCCTATCCTTGGCAACCGCCTTTACTGCGTCGTTTTTGGACATTCCGCCGTCCAAATAGTATTGCAAATGTTGCATAACGGGCAAATCGCACAGCGGATTAGCCTGCTTGGCGGCATTCACAACCAGCACAAACTCGCCCTTATCGTCATCGGGCACGGTCGAAAGCGTACAAAAACGCACACGCTCGTGGCTTTTGGTAAGCTCCTTAACAAGACAGCACTCCCTATCGCCCAAACGCTCCGCCAAATACGCGGCATTTTCCTGCAAATCGTGCACGGAAACATAAAAAATAGCCACGCCCGTGCAACCATCGAGCAACGCCTCGCGGTCCTTTTTGCGCTCGGGCAAAAAACCGTAGTAGGTAAAGGGCGGCCGATATCCGCTCAACACAAAGGCGTTAACAAAAGCGCTTGCTCCGCTAACCACCGTGCACGGATACCCCTGCTTGTGCAGCTCGTTGACCAAAACGTTTCCGGGATCGTTTATCCCCGGCATGCCGGCGTCCGATACAACCGCAATGTCCTCGCCGCGACGGCAAAATGACAGCACAAAATCAAGGCTGGCTTTTTCGTTGAATTTGTGATAGCTGTACGTCGGCTTGGATATGCCGTACTCCTTAAATAGAATTTGCGAGTGGCGCGTATCCTCACAAAAAATTGCCGAAACGCTCTGCAAAACTTCCACCGCTCTATGCGTTATTTCTTTCAAATTGCCTATCGGCGTTGCCACAAAATATACCATTATTTTCCTTTAATATTATCAATAATACTTTTATATATTATATTTTTCGTTTTCAAATCTCACAAATCTCATTGTGTACCCGTTTTGTGCACAAACATTTTTCTGCGCACGAACGCTAGCCCTCAATTCCGTACCACGCCTTTGCCTGCGGAGTATACACGCCGTCGGCATCGGTAACAAACATGGGCGCATGCAACACACAGTCCGCCGCGCCCCCCTTAACGGCACGCACAAGCACCAAATTCGGAGCGCGTTCCGGTCTGGGGCAAACGGGCAAAATCTCCTTTACGGCAAGCTTATACTGTGCGCAAAGAGTGCAAATTTCCGCCAAACGGCTACTTTGATGCACCAAATAAAAGCTTCCGCGGTTGTTAAGCACCGTTGCCGCCGCCTTGATTATATCGGATAGGCACGCGCAAATTTCGTGCCGACAAATTGCCAACTCCGTTTGCTGTTGCGTTTCGCCACTGCCAATGCGCCGATAAGGCGGATTGCACACCACCACATCGGCAAGCTGCCCGTTCAGGTAGTCCGCCTTGTTTTTGATGTCGGCATTAACCACGCTGATTACACCTTGCAAACCGTTAAGCCGCACGCTTCGGGTTGCCATTTCCGCAAGACGAGGTTGCAACTCGACGGCATAAATATGCTTGGGCTGTTTTTTGGCTGCAAGCAAAATGGATATCACGCCGCTGCCGGCACAGAACTCCACGCAGATTTTGCCGCTCATATCCTTGCAAAAATTTGCCAACAGCACAGCGTCCGTCGTAAAGCGATAGCCGTTGCGACTTTGTATTAGGCGCATGCCCTTGCAACCAAGGTCTTCGATTTTTTCATCGGGTAAAAGCGTACACATAAGGTTATTGTACAACATTTTTTGCAATAAGTAAAGCCGCGCGTGCATTTTGGCATACTTTTGGGGGAATCCGACCATATGCCGCCCCCTTAGATTCTGCTCGGCATACACCTCGCACTGCTACGCAGTTCGACTTCGCTTGCGCTACGCTCAGAATGACATCGGGGGCGTCAGCATTTACTCACACCGATTATCCGCACAAAGGCTCCCTTGTGTAAAGGGTAAGCGAAGCGCAGTCGCAGTATCGAATGACAGTCCAGTTGACTGTCATCTGCGACCGGGTTGCCCTTAGGCAACTGTCGCAGTTTGCTGCGACTGAGGGATTGTTCTATTACCACCGCCCCCAGATTCTGCTTCGGCTAACGCCTCGCACTGCTACGCAGTTCGACTTCGCTTGCGCTCCGCTCAGAATGACATTGGGGGCGGTATTACAAAAAAAATTGAACTATATCTACTGCACAGCCTAACCTTATTATATATTGTGCCGTGCATCGCCGTGCAAAAACAAAAAGAAAAGACTCTCGAAAAATCGAGAGCCTTTACCGAAACGAGATTATTACTCTTCTTCGATTGCACCAACGGGGCATTGAGCAGAGCAAGCACCGCAATCTACACAGAGATCGGGGTTAATTTCAAACTTGCCGTCGCCCTCGCTGATAGCGTCACAAGGACATACGCTTTGGCAGCCGCCACAAGCAATGCATTCATCGGTAATTTTGTGCGCCATAACAGTTACTCCTTTGCTTAGGATAGTTTGATTATACACCGCCACGCGTGTTTTGTCTACTGATTTTTGTCAAAACGCAGCATTTTGCCGAGTAAATTTTCAACGGAGCAACCGCACGATTTTGAATTGCACACCCAAGAACCGCTCGACGGTCGAAGTTGAATTGCAAAATGCTTGTTAACAGCACTAAGCCTAAGCAAAATTTTGCAGCCGAATTCCATTTATTAAACGATTTTCGGTTGCTCAACTTAAAAAATGGCTGTTAGTTACATTCATAAAGTGAACCGCTCGACGGTCGAAGTTGGCACAAAAATAGCTTACTTGTTACTTTTAAGTCCCACGAAAAACAACTTTACGACCATATTTGCTTGTGTAATAATTGACTATTAAATTTAGCTCACGAAACGATTTTCAGTTGCGTTCTGCTAAAAAACTCTCGGCGGCTGCACACCCACAATCTTACGCATTGTCGCTCATGCGGTAAAGGCAATTTTACAATTCAGCATTGCCGTTCAATATCGCTCGCCCAAGAAACGTTTGGAGATTGCACACCCAAAAACCACCGTTTATTTCGATACGCACAACAAAAGGCTTTTTGCACCCTATCGTAAAAGCAAGTCGGCAAGCTGTTTGGGAGAATCAACAACGGCAACAGAGTGCGCCGCCATATCTTCCGCCTTGCCGAACCCATACGACACAGCAAGAAAATCCAAACCGTTATCCAACGCACCCTGCATATCGTAGCAGGTATCGCCAATCATCAGGCACTGCGCCTTGTCCCAACCGTTATCGTCAACAAGCTGCCGCAACACTTCGGTCTTAAAGCCCCTGCGCTCGTTTTGCCCATATGCGTGTGCAAAAAAGCCGTCCAAATGCAAGTATTGCAACGACTCCACAACGTGCGGCTCGTATTTGCTGGACGCAACCGATAGTATGTAGCCACTCGCTTGCAACACACGCAGCGTATCCACGATTCCATCATACAAAAAGCTGTTTGCGGCGGCATTGTCCTCGGCAAAATAACGCTTGTGTAGCGCAATCGCCTCGTTCATGCGTGCCTTGCCGACAAGCTTTTCGTACGAAAACTCAAGCGGCGGACCTATGTGTTCGGAAAAATCCACGCCGTCGTAGGACACGCCCATGGTATCCAAAACGTGCTTGAACACGGCGTAAATGCCGGGGGACGTGTTGTTTATCGTGCCGTCAAAATCAAAAATAAGATATTTATATTGTTTTAGCTTGTGCATAGTTAAAATCTCCGTTTAACGGTTTGTTTTGTCATAATGCCGTCCATTTCGCTGCCGCTCAGAGCAACACGCAATAAGCGTTAGCGAATAAAAATCGTTAATGCTCAACGCTGCCGCCCCTAATGTCATTCTGAGCGGAGCGAAACCGCGCCACATGCACCACCAACTCGCTAACGCCATATAGCGGCAAAAACCTCTTTAAGTGATGAGAAGCAAATCACTCCGCCCCCTAATGTCATTCTGAGCGGAGCGCAGCGAAGTCGAACTGCGCAGCAGTGCGAGGCGTTAGCCGAAGCAGAATCTAAGGGGCGGTTAATGATTGAACAATCTCTCAAAAGCCTCCCTTGTGTAAAGGGAGGTGTCACAGCTTGCTGTGACGGAGGGATTGTGGAATTAAATACACCTAATGCAGAGCACATAGTAGATCCCGATGCTTACGCATCGCCCTATCGAGTTCGACTACGGGCTGCCGCCCTCCGCTCAGGATGACAGAGAAAAAGCTACTCAATTATTGCCAACCACTACTAATTTGACGAAAAATAATGTGTATATCATCGGCAGGAAGCAACCCCCCACTGCCGCCCCTATGTCATTCTGAGCGGAGCGCAGCGAAGTCGAACTGCGCAGCAGTGCTCGGTGCAACCGAGCAGAATCTATGGGGCGGTTAATGATTGAACAATCTCTCAAAAGCCTCCCTTGTGTAAAGGGAGGTGTCAGCTGTGCTGACGGAGGGATTGTTCTATTAAACCTATCAATATAACTTCAAGCAGACCTTTCCGCCCCTTATGTCATTCATATTCTCGGCTTACGACATTAGCAGACACGTTAACCATATATATAAATAAATATTGTCCTAAGAATACTGCCGCCCCTAATGTCATTCTGAGCGGAGCGAAAGCGAAGTCGAACTGCGCAGCAGTGCAAGGCGTGAGCCGAAGCAGAATCTAAGGGGCGGTTTTGTATAACTGAAAGATTTAGTGGCAGTATATGATAGATGCCGATGCTTACGCATCGCCCTATCGAGTTCGACTACGGGCTGCCGCCCTCCGCTCAGGATGACAGAGAAAAAGCCACTCAATTATTGCCAACCACTACTAATCCGACGAAAAATAATGTGTATATCAGCGGCGGAAGCAAACCCCCACTGCACACCAACATTAACCGACAACTACATCTGCGCAAGACGTTCAAAAAAGCGTTGATTTTTAGGTTTGCTTTTACGAATGACCATGCCAAAATTGTAATGCAAATAGCTTTTCAAATCAGCCAGCTCCTCAATGTGGTCGTTTTCGCACTCAAGCTCATAATCGGTCACGCCGAGATAGCAAGTTTTATCCAACTCGATGTGCCATTTTTCCAACAAAAAAGCCGCCCTGTATGTATCCGTTTTGCCCGCATACTTGGCGTTTTCACTTGTCCGCACGGGAAAAAGCTCATTTAACGTTCTGTACGGAATGCCCTCGTTGATAAAGCGCACTGCAACCTCGTCGGTAAGCTCGCACTCGTACTCGTCGCACACCGTCACATCGTCCCCTTGCGAAAGCCGCTGCTTAAAGCAAATTGTGTACACGTCTTTTTTGCGACGAATGCGCAACATCATGTCCGCCGTTTGCCCGTCAAACAAAAAGTAGTAATTGGTTTGCAGCACGGGTTGCACGTCCGCTTGCTTTAATAGTACATTATACTCTCGCTCCGTTAGCGAAAGCTTTAGCTCCTGCTCCAGATTTTTCATAAGCCCTGCTTTAATTTTCCGTTTCGTATACTACTATCACAGTAATAGTAGTTAATTTATGAATATTTTTGTTCTTTTTTTTTGCAAAAAATCGACTAAAAGTAATTCCGATTCCGCCCTTAGATTCTGCTTCGGCTAACGCCTCGCACTGCTACGCAGTTCGACATCGCTGCGCTCCGCTCAGAATGACATCAGGGCGGCAAGTGCGAAAAATGGCATATAGACACAATGTCTAACACCGCCGTCAGTATTGCAAGTTAGGTTCAGAATGACATCAGGGGCGAGTTTGTTACCGTAATTATTAATATTTTCTTTGTTTGCCAAACGCCATGAAAGCCTTCCTTGTGTAAAGGAAGGTGGCACGGCTTGCCGTGACGGAAGGATTGTTCTGTTAAACATATCCATATATTCCTGTGTCATTCTAAGCGCAGGGCGGCAAGCGCAACTGCAACGCACGCGCTATTTTTATTTCCCTTCAAAAATCTTTTTCATTTCCTCAAAAAAGGTTGCGCTGTCCTTAAACTGACGATACACTGCGGCAAATCGGATATAGGCAACCTCGTCCAAACGTTTCAATTCGTCCATAACGATATCGCCAATTTGGCTCGTACTCACTTCCTCGTCCAAGGCGTTGTACAGTGCCTTTTCCACATTGTCCACCACCGCGTCGATTTGCGCCATCGATATGGGACGTTTTTCGCAAGCACGCAAAATGCCGTTTTTCAGTTTTGTGCGGTCGTACTGTTGGCGCGTGCCGTCCCTTTTTACCACCAAAAACGCAACCGTTTCGATAGTTTCAAAGGTGGTAAAACGTCTGCCGCACTGCATGCATTCCCTACGGCGGCGTATACTTTTGCCGTCCTCGGTGGAACGCGAATCTATAACCTTGCTGTCCTCACAGCCACAATACATACATTTCATTACAACTTATCCTCAAATTTGCCGACCTTTATGCGCAAGCTCTTGCCCTGCGCCGCCAAAGTGCCCTTGTAGCACAGCCGCCACGTCGCACACAACAGCTACACCTACACGTTGTAGCCGGTAACCTCACGCAAGCGTTTTAGTATTTCTTTGTATTCCAAGTCCGGCTGCCTGCCCTCGTCGTCAAAGCGATTAAGCGTGTTTTTATCCCAAAAACGAGCCACATTGGGCGTAATCTCGTCGGCAACAACCAATCTGCCGCCGCCAAGTCTGCCAAACTCCACTTTGAAGTCCGCCACGACAATGCCAATTTGACGCATCAAATCGCACAGCACCTTGTTGATACGCGTTGCCGTGTACATCATAAACGTCATTTCCTCCTGCGTGCACAGAGACATTGCCAGCGCGTGATACTCGTTAATCACGGGGTCATCGAGAGCGTCGTTTTTGTAGCACAACTCCAACACGGGGAATTTGAGCTTGGAGTGATACTGCAAGCCGAGCCTATCCACCATACTGCCCGCCGCGTAGTTGCGCACAACCACCTCGATGGGAATCATTTCCGCCTTGCGCACGGCAATACTATCGTCGCTTTCTACCGAAATAAAGTGTGTGGGAATGTTGTTTTCCTGCAACACTTGCATTAGGATTGCGTTAATCTTATTACAATATGCGCCCTTCCCGGGGAAATATTGCTTCTTTTTGGCGTGATACATCATTGCATCGTCGGAAAACTCCACAACGATGGTTTTGGGATTATCCGTTGCCCAAAGACGTTTTGTTTTGCCTTCGCTAATCAATTCTGTTTTATTCATTTTTCCTCCAGATTGCGCACACTGCGCTTTTTTTAGTTTGTTTTTTTGTTAGCAGATAGCACCATTCATTTCGCCACCGCCCCTAATGTCATTCTGAGCGGAGCGTAGCGAAGTCGAACTGCACAGCAGTGCAAGGCGAAAGCCGAAGCAGAATCTAAGGGGCGGTACAGGAACAGTACAATCAAGCATTAAGAGTAGATCCCAATGCTTCGCATCGCCCTATCGGGTTCGACTGCGTGCTACGCACTTCGCTCAGGATGACACTGTAATCGCGCCTTTAGTTCGTTCAAATGAACAATATACCAGGCACACTACTATGCAATCGCCCACACATCATGCCGCCCCTAATGTCATTCTGCATTCAGCATGACAACAATACTTCTTAATAATACCTACTCCGCCGGAATGTATTGTTTGACCAAAAATTATCGTCTTATACTGTCAAGCAAACAACCTCTCCGCCCCTATGTCATTCTGAGCGGAGCGCAGCGAAGTCGAACTGCGTAGCAGTGCGAGGCGAAAGCCGAAGCAGAATCTAAGGGGCGGCACGCACCAAAAACATCACTTCAAATTTATTTTATACGATAGCTCCACCGACTTACCTGCGGGCACGGTCAATTCCGTTTCCGTATCGCCAACAGAAATCTCGCAGCTTGCCTTAACAAGCTTTTTAGCAAAACTCGGCAACGCAAGGCGCACGGACGTTTCCTTTTTAGCCGATAGCTTAATTTTAAGCAACCCCTTTGCGTCCACCGCCGCCGACACAACCACGCCGCACTCCGCAACCATATCGACAAAGGCAACGTGCTTCCAATCGGACGGCAACGCAGGGAAAATATCAATCAGATTATCGTGGCTGTACATCAGCATTTGTTGCACGGTGTTGGCAAGCACCAAGTTGGAGTGCAACTGCACAGGCGTCCACACGCCGCTACCGCAAACGCCCATACCGCGCCAATCCTTATCCAGCAGCACCAGATTATTTATTGCGCAGCCCCTAACGACGTTGGTCAGGCACTGCAACGCCTTATCGCCCTCGCCCAAGCGAGCGTACACAGCCGATAGCACCGACATATTAAAGCTGTTTTGCTGCGACGGTGCGGAAAGCTTTTTATCCGCCGTGGCAAGATAGCGATAAACGGTATCCTCGTAAGAAAATCTGCTAACCTCGTTGCCGAAAAACGCCTGATACAGCGTTCCGTTGGAAACCGCCGTGTAGTCCACGGATATCACGGAGTTAACAAATTCCTTAAACGCGCCGTCGCTACCCACTTGCTGCTCGGGGATTTTATCCGCAAGCTCCTTCCACTTTGGATTGTATTTTACGTTCAGCTCCTCGCAGACGGAAACAAGCGTGGTAAGCAGCTGCTTAGCCAACGCAAAATCCAACGCACTGTTTTTTGCGATAACCGGACGGTCGGTAATTTTACCCGCGTCGAACAACCTCATAGGCAACGCCGACGGAACCATCTCCGCACTGCCGTCCTCTGCAAGCTGGATAAAATCGGTATAGAACAGCGCAACCTCTTTCATAAATGGTATAAGCCGAGCCTTCAAAAACCGAATGTTTTGCGTGTAGCGCGCATACTTGTAAAAGAAATCGCACACCCAAGCGGCACAACCGCTAAAATGAATGCCAAACACGTCCGTCACGCCCAAACGCCCCGTGCGAGGCGCTTCCACAACGGGAATAACCGCGCCCCTGCACCCGAAAATACGCTGTGCGTTTATCTTGTAATCGCCAAGATTGTACTCAAAGTAATCAAACAGCTTGTCAATATCCTGCGACAAGCCCCCCTGCAACGCAAACAAATGCGAAGTCTGGAACTCGCCGTTATAGCACCTAAAAGCCCTGTACGGCATATAGCTGCCGTTCCACAAGCCCGTGGGCGCAAACCCTTTACGCTCCGTTGCGCCGCTAATAAGCAAATACCTTGCAAGCTTGTACAGCTTTTCCACCAGCATGGGCGTAAGCGTGCCTGCCTCTGCGGAAAGCAACAAATCCTCCACATTGCTATCGGGACTGTCGCAAAGCTTAATGGTGCAGCTGTTGAACAGTTTTGCGTGCAATGCGGCGTGCGCTTTGAGTTGCTTTTCGTATCCGTCGCGATTGGCTGTGAGCGCAGCTTTAAGGCTTGCCCACTCTTTTTGCCGCGAGCCGCTTGTAAAGGTCTGAATTGTAATAAGCACCTGTTGCGCATTGCGGACGGACAGTTTGTCGTCGCTTGCACGCGTAGTTCCGCCAAGAGGCGCAACCTTGGCAACAATGCCGTAGTCCGCACCGGTATCGTCGTTGCGAGCGGCAAAGCAAACAAACTGCTTATCGCACTCGAACGAAACCCCCTCCGGCATGGCGCAAACCCCGTCGTGAGTGCGCGCGTTAAGCTCGTGCATGAGCGAGCAGCTTATATCGCACGAAACAGTGCCGTTGCCCTGCTTGGACAAGCGATATACTATCGTGTTACTCTCGCGCGAAACAAATATGTCGCGCGAATACGCCGTGTTGCCCACGGAATAGCTTACCGTTGCAACGCCGTGCTCCATATCCAGTTTACGGCTGTACGATGTAGTAGTTTGTCCGTGCACAAAATGCAGCTGCAACACGCACAGCGGCAATGGGTACTCCGCACGAGGATGAAAGTTCTTTTCCTCCAACGCACGCGGCAAAACCCGTTGCGCTTCAAGGAACTCGCCCTCCTCCATTTTGGCACGCAACGTGCTCATTTGCTCGGATATATCCGGCACAACGGTTGTGCGCCCCTGCCAATAAAGGGAGGCGTCGTTAATCAGCACCAGCTCGTCGGTTGCGCCGCCGTAAACGTTTGCGCCCGTTTTGCCGTTGCCCAGATACAACCCCTCGCGCCATTTTTCTCCCCACCATCTGGCAGGAGTTACAAAGCTTAAAACATTTGATACTTTTGCCATACTCTTCCTCATTTTACGGCAAGCATGCCTTGCCTGCACGGACAAGCGCAAAATGCCCTTGTCCCAATATCCGACCGAGCCAGCCCTCAAATCGGCTCGATAACAAACATTACAACCGCCCTTGGCGCAAAAGCTGCGCAAAGAACGTCTTTAATAGATTATATCAAAAAAAAACGCTTATGTCTATATTCAAAGCGGTGTTAAAACTGAAATTTTAAGTTTTTTTTACGCAAATAAACTCCGAAACATCACATCTGCGCCGTTTGTGATATATATGCAATGATAGCGGTTTTGCCGAAATTTGCGGCATTACAGCCCCTCTTTGGGGCATATGTACTTTTACACACTTGCTTTTTCCGCCATTTTTGGCAACGCAAAAATCGAATAAAGCCAATACTTGCACGCAGAGCAAAACAGCCTTTTGCACAAGCTGCCTATGCCGACTTTCAGCCCGTGCAACGTGCGTATATCATTGTCGCACTCCAAGCACTGAACCGCAACAAGCAAAACAATCCACCACAGCCACGAAAACAACACGCTGAATCAACAAAAATATCGCACCGCAACAACGCAAACACTACGCCGTACCCCAAGCGCTGAACCGCAACCGATGTTCCGCATTCCGCCGCCTCGATACAAGCGATACGCTCCCACCGCTACAACTCGCAAAAAATATACACGGTTTATCACAAAAAACGCAAAAACACTTTTAATTATCCGATAAATATGATATAATACAAGTTAAAGGAAGCAATGCTTATTTGCCGCAAATGCTTTTTCAACTCCGCTTGCACTGTGCTTGCAGTCCAAAACGGCAAGGTTACATAATGCGGATAAGATAAATTCCTGTGCAACAAAAATCTAAAAAGCAACGGACTTGTACAATTTGCAAGTTTTAGCTTAACAACGGGTAACACACATGACAAACGATTTGGCAAGCTTTACCGAAAGCGTAAACCAGCTTATCAACGGAAAGCTAATATTGGTAAACAAGAATATTGCCGCCGTGCTGGAAAGCGTCGCCGCCAGCCAGATACTAACAAAGTGCCTTGCCGATACTTTGCGCACCACTTCGTACGCAACGGAATACTCCCGCGCAAGGGTTACTTGGACGCGCAGCGACGGCGTTGTTGTATCGCAGCTCAAACTGCCGCAGGATAGAAACAGACTTTTTGCCTTTGTGGTATGTTTCCTTACCGAGGTGGATAGCGGTCGCCGCAACTTTGTGGATTTTTTGCGCGAGTTTTACACCGACGAGCAAAACGAGCCGAGCTATCAACGCTTTATCGACGAGGTTATACGTCCGTTTAAGCGTTCCGTCGAGGGCATACTTACTTCCGTCGATCCGGATAGCTTGAATCCCGACCGTATCACACAGGCGCAACGGTTTTATTCGCCGGAAAGCATCTATATCGATTCCGCCACCATTATCGGCATAATATCGGCAATGGACGACGTCAAGGTTGCCTTGCGTGCGGAAAACCTTTCCATGCGCGAGCAAAACGAAATTCGCAAGGTGCACGATTGCCTTTTGAACGCCCTGTACCTAAAAAATCCGCGCATTTTGGAGCTATCTTGGATTGCCTACAAAAACACCCTGCGCTTTTATCGCTCAACATATTACTTGTTGGAAAAGCTTTCCGCGTCCATAAAATCCGTGCTGTAATCACGCGCGGAGCAACCACAACAAAACCAACGGCAAGACCACAAAAATTGCCAAAACAAACAACCAATCCTTATCCCATAAGGCATGGCTAACAAAACCGCAAGCACTGCTAACGTTGCCATTACTGTCGAACAACCGCAAGCAATGCAAGCGTAAAAAAACGACAAGCAATATTAGCATTGAAAAAGCTTCAAGCATAGCTCTCGTTGAAAAAGCGCAAGCAATGCATTCTCTCAAAAGCCATAAAACAAATACAATCACACTAACGTCGCAAAACAGTTGCGGCGTTTTTTGTTGCCAAAATTCTTGCAATGCGCCCACCATTGAAAACGCCACACTGCGCCACACTCACTACCGCCGCAATAGCACACAGATATCACACCGTGCCCAACCCGAAAATAATCAAACATTTTGTCAGATACATTTTACAGATAAAAAGCTTCGACGGCATAGGTTGGCTGAATATTTTCAATAGTTTTATCAAAAGGTCGATAAAACCACATATCACAGTTGACAAACCTTTTTTATTTAGAATACACACAATGACCGCCTGCTGCCATTGCAACCACAAAAGCACCACCGAGCAAAATGACAATACATATAGGCAAAAAGTATCTCTGCCGTGCCATATCGCACACCTTTAAGCACCTTGCGCCAATCGTCGGCGTAATTTGCCATTTCAATATTTGCGGCAGAACCTTTGCCAACACACGTTCCCAAAAACTTTTCCGAGCAATATTCGCAAAACCCTTGTTTATAAATTATTTTTGTTGTATAATAGATAAGTATCGTCTGCAGAGGGGCGACCTATCGCTCCGCAGATAAGCAATTTTAACCAAGGGGGCGGCACATGCAAGCAGGAATCACACAAGATAGCACGCAAAACAAGCTGATTTTGCTGTTTGTGTTTGATAAAATGGAAACCGCTTTGACGGAATCCACCATTTTGGATTTGTGCTGCTACAAAAATAACTGGATAGATTTTACCAACTGCAAGCAAACGCTGTACGACATCGTTACAAACGGATTTGTGTACAAAAGCGTGCCGATGGGCGGCGGCGAGGAGCTATACGACCTCACGGCAGAGGGCAGATGGTGCCTAAAAAACTTTTACACACGCATTCCGTCCAGCGTCAGACAGCTAATTTCCGACGATATCAAAAAAAAGCGTATCGATTACCGCAGACGTCAGGACTATATTGCCACCTACACCAAGTGTCCGGACGGCAGCTACGACGTTGTACTAAAAATCGTCGAGCCGACCAAAACCACGTTTGAAGTTAAACTTAACGTTATGACGCGCAACATTGCAAAGTACTTGGAGCGTTCGTGGCAGGATAAAGCCGCCAACGTCTACGGCAAAATTACCGAAATTTTGCTTGACTGACACGCACCGCTTTTGCCAATTCTAACAAACAAAACGCACGATAATGTACCAACGAGCTGTTACTTCAACAGCCCCCTTGTGCAAGGGGGCTATTATTATATCAAGAATTGTTTTAGATACCATAGAAAATATATAGGCATTAATAATATAGTATGTCATCCTGAGCGAAGTGCGATAGCACGCAGTCGAACCCGTCAGGGCGATGCGCCAGCATCGGGATCTATCATATATTGGCACTACCCCATCAAACAAAATACACCGCCAACCAGCCCCCTTGTGCAACGGGAGCTGTTTTTTTGCATAACTGTGTTATTATACCGACGAAGTCTGCTTATGTTACTGATAATAAGTAGCACAATAAAAGTCCCCTTGTGTAAATGTAACTGTTTTTTTGATGGGAACAATTTTCGGCATTCACACAGTAATATGTTATTCTAAGCGGCAAGGTCAACTATTCGCGAAAATGCAATTACCCCGTAACATAGCCCCTTTGCAAAAAAAAACAATCCGCACGTTTATGTGTCATCGACACATCGTAGGGCGGGGGCTTGCTCCCGCCGCCGAGCCATTAAAATATATTACATCACCTCTACCGCCCCATAGATTCTGCTCGGCATACGCCTCGCACTGCTACGCAGTTCGACTTCGCTTGCGCTCCGCTCAGAATGACATCTGGGCGGCAGCATTTACTACCGCCAATTATCCGCACAAAGCCTTCCTTGTGTAAAGGGCGTTTTTTTGTGGGATTGTTACAACTCCGCAATCCGCATAAAAGCCTTCCTTGTGCAAAGGAAGGTGGCACGGCTTGCCGTGACGGAAGGATTGTTCTATTAAACCTATCCATATGTCCATGTGTCATCCTGAGCAAAGTGCGATAGCTGTTCATTAAATACCAATGTTTAATGTGTAACCATATCGTATTGTCCATTTGAACAAACCAAAGGCTCGATTACCGTGTCATCCTGAGCAAAGTGCGACAACTATTCATTGAATACGAACGTTTAATGTGTAACCGTATCGTATTGTTCACTTGAAAGAGCCAAAGACACACTTACCGTGTCATCCGGAACGAAGCGTGTAATGACATCTACATCATACTAACTGAATACAACTTTTTTTGCATATTATTTTTAATAGCGAATGATATTATACCGTGTCATCCTGAGCGAAGGGCGAGCGAGATTTTTATATCATTTTAGCCTTAGAAACGCTATACTTACATATTATTCCAAACAAGCAATGACATTTTATTATGTGTCATCCTGAGCGAAGTGCGTAGCACGCAGTCGAACCCGTAGGGCGATGCGCCAGCATCGGGATCTATCATATATTGGCACTAAATCCTAAGCCTACACCTACCTTTCGCCACCCAATCGCAAAAAAAAGCACCAACCTCTCGGTCGGTGTTTTTTGGTGCGAGATGTTTCGCAAAGGACGCGAAGACGCCGCTTGCGCGGACGTTGAACTACGTCTCACATCGCTTTTCGCTCCGCTCAAAGCCTTCTGCCTTTCGGCAGCGTGCGCCCCATAAAAAAAGCACCAACCTCTCGGTCGGTGTTTTTTGGTGCGAGATGTGAGACTTGAACTCACACGGTCTCCCACACGCCCCTTAAACGTGCGCGTCTGCCGATTCCGCCAATCTCGCATTGCCTATCTATGATAATGTATATTCGGCAATTTGTCAAACGATTTTACTAAAAAAAAATAAAAAATCTTGCCGCGTACGCCGTCATCCGACAAATCCGTTTATAACCCGTTCCGCCTTCGCCCGACAGACTCGCTCAACAGCCATTCCGCTTGCCGCCTACCGTGCGTGCGAAAATTTTTTGACATCGAAGCAACTCCGCAATGCGCTCGACAGTCATTTTACAATCCGTTCCGCAGCTCAGATAACGTTATTAATGCAAAGTTTTACTTATAAATAATTGATTTTAGGTTAATTGTGTGCTAAAATATAATTTGACTTTATAAATAGAGGTATTGTTTATGATTGACGTAAATCTGATAAGACAAGACGCAAACGCCGTGCGCGAAAGATACTTAAAGCGCGGTAAGGATATTGACTTTACGGATTTTTTACAATGGGACGACCAACGCAAGCAACTGATTGCCTGTGTGGAAAAGATGAAGGCTGAACGCAACAAGGTTTCGGCACAAATTCCGCAACTCAAAAAACAGGGCGTTGACGTATCCGCCACAATAAAGGAAATGAAAGAGCTTGGCGACAAAATCGCTCAAACGGACGCCGAACTCAACCAAGTTAACGACCGCATTCGCGACTTTTTGTTGCGCTTGCCCAACCTGCCCGATGACGACCTACTTGCAGGTGGCAAGGAAAACAACAAGCCCATCAAAACTTTCGGCGAAAAGCCCCACTTCGATTTTACTCCCAAAGACCATGTGGAACTGGCAAAGAGCTTGGGGCTTATCGACTACGAGCGTGGAGCTAAGCTTGCCGGCAACGGAAGCTGGATTTACACGGGGCTTGGCGCACGTTTGGAGTGGGCATTGCTCAACTACTTTATCGATAGCCACATTGCCAAGGGCTACACCTTTATGTTGCCGCCCTACATGCTCAGCTACGAGTGTGGTCTAACGGCAGGTCAGTTCCCCAAATTTGAGGACGACGTATATCAAATTGCCAACGCGGAGGGCAAAAAGTTTATGTTGCCCACTGCCGAAACCGCACTGGTAAACCTTTACCGTGACGAAATTCTTACCGAAGCCGACCTTCCCAAAAAATTCTTTGGATACTCAGCTTGTTTCCGCAGAGAAGCCGGTAGCTATCGTGCCGAGGAAAGAGGTATGATACGCGGACACCAATTCAACAAAGTGGAATTGTTCCAATACACCACGGCGGAAGGTAGCGACGCCGCCTTTGAAGAAATGGTCGGTATGGCGTGCGGACTTGTTGAGGGTTTGGGCTTGCACTATCAACTATCCAAGCTTGCCGCAGGCGATTGCTCCGATAGTATGGCTCGCACCTACGACATCGAAATTTACATTCCGTCAATGAACATCTACAAGGAAGTTTCCTCCGCAAGCAACGCGCGTGATTACCAAGCACGCAGAGGAAACATGCGCTACCGCAATGCAGATGGTAAGCTGGAATTTATGCACACCTTGAACGCAAGCGGACTTGCAACAAGCCGTGTGTTCCCTGCAATTTTGGAACAAAACCAAAATGCCGACGGCAGCGTGACTATCCCCGAAGTTCTGCGCAAGTATATGGGCGGTATGGAAAAGCTTGAACCCATCAAAAAGTAATTGTTGCAAATTGTCGAGATTTGTAGAAAATTACAACAAATTGTAGAAGCTTGTTGCAATTCGTAGAAATTTGCAGAAACTTGTTACAAATCGTAGCAAATCATCGAAACTCGTAGTAGTTTGTAGATATTTGTAGAAGCTTGTAGCAATTTGTGACAATTCATAGAAATTTGTTGCAAATCATCGAAACTTGTGGCAGCTTGTAGAAATTTGTAGAAAAATGTAGCAAACAGCGGAGCAAATATGGCAAACACCGTATTTGCTCCTTATAGCATACGCCGCTTTTACTGCGTTGCCGCAACACAACAAACAGTCACGCACACAGTTAGCTAACACATAGCTTGCAGATAATCCGCAGCAACCGTCTTGCACATCGCATTTGGACAACTGGCACGGCAACAAGCAATAGTATTGCACCGCGGTTGCACCGTGTTGCATTATAGCCGCTGCGCCGTAGCCACATATACTACCGCAGTCGCCCCATAGATTCTGCTCGGGTATACCCTCGCACTGCTGCGCAGTTCGACTTCGCTTGCGCTCCGCTCAGAATGACATCTGGGCGGCAGCATTTACTCCCGCCAATTATCCGCACAAAGCCTTCCTTGTGCAAAGGGCGTTTTTTTGTGGAATTGTTACAACTACGCAATCCGCATAAAAGCCTTCCTTGTGCAAAGGAAGGTGACACGGCTTGCCGTGACGGAAGGATTGTTCTATTAAACATATCCATATGTTCATGTGTCATCCTAAGCGAATGGTTGTAGTCGCACATTGAATAGAAACGTTTAATGTGTAACCATATCGTATTGTTCATTTGAACAAGCCAAAGACATACTTACAGTGTCATCCTGAGCGCAGGACGATAGCTGTATACTGGATGCTCATATTATATATACAGTCTATTGTTCATTTGAACAAGCCAAAGACATACTTACAGTGTCATCCTGAGCGGAGTGCGATAGCACGCAGTCGAACCCATAGGGCGATGCGACAGCATCGGGATCTACCAAATACCGCCACCAACCATTCAAATAACGTACACCACAAAAAAGCCTCCCTTGTGCAAAGGGAGGTGGCAGCTGTGCTGACGGAGGGATTGTTCTATTAAACCTATCCATATGTTCCCGTGTCATCCTGAGCGCAGGGCGTAGCCCGTAGTCGAACCCATAGGGCGATGCGACAGCATCGGGATCTACTACATATTGCCACCAAGCCTAATCCACGCACTGCCGCACCGTTGCACCGCCGCACGGCAAATTGCAACCTACAAGCGCAACATCAAGCAGGCGAACAAGGCACGTTTTTGCCCTCACGGCAAGCACAATGCTCCTCACCGCACACACAGCAAATTACCGCACCGAAACCCGCACGCAACACAACGGCAAGCGAGCAAAATGCGTTACGTCAAACGCAAGCTTGTGCGTGCCACGTCTGCGGCAAACCATTCACAATATAACACAAAAGGTAAAATATGAACAACACATTAGTTTTTCCATCACCAAAGCGACAAACCTTGGTTGCGTTTTGCGTGTGCTTTGTAATTTGCGCCATAGTGTTCGGCGCATGCACGATATTAGTAAAGGATATAGACGACCACAACCTTGACGGTCGCACCCTCACGATAAGCGGCGTCGTAACGCAAGTCGATACCGACGATTGCCAAGACGTTACAATCCAACAAGACAACGGCAGCAAAATAGTCGTCAACTTTATACCGTTTACCGGCTATTTGGAAGACGTAAACAACACCGACGAGGAGCAAAGCATAGCGTTTGTGCAGCAGCTGCTTGGCAAAACGGTATCGGTCGAAGTCCCCTCTAACCCGTGGGAGGATGACAATTTGTGGGTTTTGGGCGCAACGGTAGATAACGTCGTTATTGCCGAAAGCGCAAACGTGATTGCCTACAAGCAAAGCGATAACAGCGTTGCCTACAAGATTTTATTTGCAATAACCGTATTGCTCGGAGTGCTTGCGTGCGTTTTCTTTATCCTACGAGTTAACACAAATCCCTCAAAACCGTACACGCTTGGCGAAAAATATGCGGAATTTTTTGCAGAGCGACAACCGCTATCGCCGAGCAGAAAATACTCATCGTTTATAGCCTTGATACTTTTTGCCATAATGCTGATATGCGCAATAACCCTTGGCTTTATCCCCAACGAAAACGATGACGCAATGTTTATTGTTGCAATGATTTTTTTGGGAATGATGGTTATCACGCTGGCGTATATCATAGTGTTCGATCTGATTATTGCAAGAAAAAAGGACATAGATTTTTATGTGCAAAACTACCCGTTTGACTTAAACAACGTCGAGCACATCAAGATGAACAAAAAAATCAAAAAGCAGCTCGCGGACGATTTGCAAAAATACAAGGCGGAGCACCCCGATACCTACGGCGACGGCGGAAACGGCTTTGATGTGGAGTTTACACCCGACGGAGTTAACTTGTACGTTGAGCAAGACTTTTACGAAGAGGTGCTACAACACATCCCCTTATCGGACGACTACCGTTCCCCCGCTCCCTTCGACGATCCGTTTGAGGAGCCAAGCCAAAATGACGAAACCCCAAGCACAAACGGAAAAACGCCCGTGGACATGCCGACGGCAGGCGCGGTATTCAGCCTTTACCCCAACTGCGATGACGGCGACGGCAATAGTTGCGACGGCGACAACGGCAACCACGACGGCAATTCCGCCACGTCCGCTGCGGAGCAAAACGCAAACGCAATGCCATTTGACGGCTTTGATAACGCAAACGCCCCCGAGCGTAAACCGCTGCTGTCGTTAAGCTACAAGCAGTTGGATTTTGAGCTTGTACCCTATTACTTTGTGGGCACGGCGCAACAGCAAAAACGCCCCCTTATGGCGGTTTTGAAAAGCCGCATTACCGACGAAGTTAAGAAAGAAGCGGCACTGCCTGTATTTTTTGTTAACGATATCCACCTGCTGTTTGACTCAAACTTGCTGGACACACTTGCAAAATTTAACGTTCCCGTGCAGGGCGTTGAGGAATTGCTATCCAACAAAAAACAGCTGATAATGGAAAATCGCCGCAAAAAGAAGTGATTTCTGCAACATAATACACTACTTTATGAGAGAAAATGTTATTCGCAACGTTTTCTCTTTTTTTTTACACATTGAGCTTTTTTTACTTGCACACGACATCGGCACAACACAAACCAAACAGCGAAAGCCCGTGCCCGAAAGCAATCCAAAAGCGCAACCGCTCTCATCAAAAACACAAAGCCGACGGCAAAAGACATTGCCTAAAAAATCGAACAGTCAAATCCAAAGCGCACCGCCAAAAAACTTATATAAAAACCTATTTGACCGTAAAAAAGCCGAAAAACTCGTCAATAATAAACAAAAAAACGAGGTAACAAGATGGCAACCGCACTCAATTTTTTACGCGCAAACATAAAGTGGCAATTTAACCAACAGCCTTTTAGTAGCTTGATATATCCGTCCGCAACCCAAAGCGAGCTATGCAAAACGCTGGAAATGCTTGCCGAAAAATACTATCCGCAAGCCCAAGCCGTAGACCTATTACAAACAGAATTTGCACTCAACAGGGTGGCGTTATCGCGCGCAAATACGGACGAGCAAAAGCTTGCAAAAAAGTATTTTTACGCCCAATGGCTTACCTTTTGCCGACTGAAAAGAGTGTTTGGGGGCGCAGGCATGTTTCCGTCCAACGGCGACGGCGTACGCATAATGCAAATTGCACAGACCATTGCCAAGTGCACGCAGTTTTGCATATCGAACGAGCAAACGAACGAGCTTTTGGAATTTGTTTTGCAGACATTCGACCTGACCGAACGCGAGCAACGCCACCTACGACATGCGATTGAGCTGTGCAAACTGCAACACTACGCTGCCGCATATTTTGCCAACGGCAACATTGCAAAAACGCTTTGCCCGTCGCTGCTCGGTACGCTCCCCCCAAACGACCGTTATCGTCAAGCGACGTATGCCACCGCAAAAATCACCGCATGCGTAAACTGTCTTGGCAATGCCGCCGTGCAAGTAGGCGAGGCAACTTTCCCCGATAAAGCCGTTCTATTGTATGCCGAGGGCAAAAACGCATTGGACACCTTTTGCAATAGCAAACTGGGCGAACACACAGCAAGTTTTCTATCGGAAACACGCTCCACGCGCCTTGCAATGCAACTGTTTTTGAGCGGCAACAGCCTTGTTAGACGTTACGACCTAACAAACAAGAGCGCACGCAACCGCAATTTTACAGTTGAAATTCCCTTTAAGTGCCCTCCGCAGGACTTTTTTGAGTTGCAAAACGCAAGTTGCGCTTGCATAAAAAACGTGTACGCCGCCGTTGCGCTTGTTATCAATAACAAAATCATGCCGTTAAGCCGCAGCTCGGACTTCGGCTCGCTTAACGCACAAATATTGCTCAAAAAAGGGGAAAGCGCACACTTCGATATCGTAACGACATATTCCGCAAACATAGCAGATATCAACCATTGCTTAGCGCAGCTACAACGCTATGGCGCAACACGCTGTCCGTATGCCGCCGACCTGCCCCATTCGCACGTTATGCAAGGCGTTACGCTCAAACTTACGCCGCAAAGCAACCAAAAACGTTACGGGCTTGCACAGCCAAACAAGGCAAGTTATGTACATCGACTTGGCGATTGCAACGTTGCAACTTTGGTGGATAACGTCGGCAACAACACCACGCTGCTTAGGGGCTTTCCGTTCACTTCGGAATATATATTTTCCGTAAAGCACGGACAAATGACGCCGCTAAACATCGACGCGCCCACCGTCAACGGACAAGCCGTCACTTTCGAAAACGGCATTTCACGCTGCACAATAAGACACGAAAACGGCGCAAAAATTGTAAGCATAAGTTGCAACGCTAACATGCAACACTGCGTTTTGCTAACCCTTGCGCAAAAAAGCAAAATCAGCCTTGATGGCACTCGGTTTACAGTCGATGACGGACTGCGCAAATATCACGTCAACTGCTCCGTCGCACCGCAAAGCGTTACAACCAATGCGTTGGAGTGCAACGTTAATCGGCTTCGATACAAGCTATCCAGCGATATGCAAGCGCAAACTTGCATTGCTTTTTGCACGCCCAAGGTGACGGATTTTTCCGTGCAAATAACTTCCGCCGATACCGTGCCGCAGCCCACGCCCCTGCTAAAAGAAAGCCTGCTATCCGCCTATCTTAGCTACGTTAACGAAAAAACCACCTTTTGCTACCGCAACAGACTAACCCGCACGGACAGCCTGTCCCTTGCGGCAATTTGTTACACCAACCCACAGTTTGTTTACAAATATCTAACAGAAAACTATCATAATGGCACGTTTACAGAATACTATTACAGTGATAGTATTCTACAAAAGGCACAAAATCCGCTATTGTTGGCATTGGGCGGCGTGTATTATATGCGTTTACGCTCCACGAACGGCGCAGACGAAAGCACAAATCAGCCCGCACTACCCGACCAAATGCTTGCGGATATCCAACGCATTTTGTTTGCCGAATTTAGCGGGCGTGAGCTTTGTATAAAGGCACTTGCACTAAAACGAGCCTGTGGCGTTGCCACCTTTGATAACGCACGCTGCGCCACGGAGTACGCACGGATAAAAAAGATTATCTGCGCCGATAACAAGCTTTATGCCTACGCGCAAGCAATAGGCGCGGTGCCCATGGTCAACACGTCCAAGGAGCGGCTAAAAGATTTGTGCAACGGCTTTGGTATACCAAAAGGTTGGTACTACGTTTCGCAGCTGGAAAACCTTTACGGCATGAACTACCACAACGGACAGCTGTCCTTTAACCCAAAAATTCACGGCGACAGCCTTGAACGTCTTGCATTAGAGCTTGACGGCAAACGCATAGACGCCAGCTTTTTTAGCGGCTCGTCGCAAGGCATGACGCTCAACGGCGTAACGCACTTTTTGCCCTTTTGCCCCGCCTCGCTCAAACAACAGGTCAACACGTTGGAAATTCGCTGTTAACCTTTCGCCCCTCGACCACCACGCATTGCATTTGCCCACAATAGCCCAAATCATTTGCCCGCAACGCATTTGTGCACCACGCACACAGCCCAAATCTATCCGCCACACCAAGTGTGTAGCCGCCCACGCCACGAAAAAACACTGCGCCGTACCGTCTTACACATAGGCAACATGACACCACTCGTCGGCACTCAATAGCATGCACGCACGCTCCGTTGCAAATGTACGTTCGTTCACTCCCCAAAAGCAACACACATCGTCTTTATGCCCAACACAACTGCAACGCACACAGCTCAAATCTATCCGTCCGCCACAGCCCAAATCAAAACACACAAAAAAAAGCTTTTGCAAGCGCAATCCCGTATCGGCAAAGATGCTGCCGCACAGGATTTTTGCAAAAGCTTTTATTATGCAATATGCCGTTTTGTTACACAATATGTCGCAAATTGGGGCTCATCAAATGAGGAACGTACTCCAACAGCTCCCACACAACGGCAAGCTGCGCGTTTACTTGCTTATAGTCCCCTTGCTTAACATAAGCCTCGGCTTCGGCAAAACGCAGATTAATTTCGTACACGTCTTGGTGCGGCAACAGCAGCTCGCTCGTTTCACGCAGCTCCACCCAGTTATCCCTAAAATCGTCAAACCTTGCCGCCGTAAGCTCGCCCCTATCCGCCAGCCCCATAACGTCGCCGCACTCGTCACGCAACCGCTTGTACGCCTTGGACAAAAAAACCACTTCCACAATGCCGCACCCGATAACCGCCACCAACGCAATAATTGCCGCCCAAATATTTTTTGTCATTGTTTGCGCACCTCCACGTTTGTAAACGTCACTCCGCCGCCCTTTTTTTGAAAGGTCATTCGGTTGTTTTCGTCAATGGCAAGCAACAGCACGTCCTTAACGCGAGCACCGTTTTTGTACAACAGCGGCATTATAACTTCGCGAGTGAAGCCGTTATCCTGCATGTCAGAAACACACCACTTGCCCTCGGAAATTATCGGCACGGGCAACGTTTGCTGACGGCTTTCCAGCTGCTTGTTGGCAACCACGGTAAGCTGTCCGTTAGTTTCCATAATGGCGTATCGCACCTCTTCGAGCGAAAAATACTCTGCCGCACGCATTGCCTGCAACAGGTCGGTAACGCTCAAATTCAGCTTTTTCAACGCCTCCGCATCTATGCCGTTGGTATCAATAACCATCACAGGCTTGCCGCTTATTATCGACTGCACGGCGTTGCTTTTGGATAGGATAATTATCAGCTGGTGGATGACGAACATAGTCAGTATCGCCACAATACCAAAAGTGATTGGAATGGACCTATCAGCCATGGGTATGCACGCCAGCTCCGATATAACCAAGGTGATTACCAGTTCAAACGGCTCCATTTCGCCTATTTGGCGTTTACCCATAAGCCGTATGGAAAACAGCAACACCGCAAACAGAATGATTGCACGCAAAAATATTATCAACATACGGTTAGTTTGCATTGTTGCAAGCGTTTTTATTCACAGCAACGCCGCCGGCAGCAAACGTTACGTTTGTGTGATTTATATTGAACGATAACGATATTTTATTATATCATCCTGAGCGTAGGGCGTAGCCCGTAGTCGAACCCGTAGGGCGATGCGCCAGCATCGGGATCTACTATATATCGTCCGCACCACGTTGCATTTATTCCTTTGTCGGCGTGCCAATAAGCTTGGATAGCAGATTAGATTTTAGCACTGCAAAGGCAAGTGCGCCGTTAACAACTGCATTTATTGCTTGCAACGGCATACGTCCGAGCAAATACACCCAAAAACTCTTTTTTATGCCGCTCTTATCCAGCGCAAAAAACTGCCACAAGCCGATAAAATCCGCAGGCACGCCCACAATATATTGTAGCCACAAGCCAAAGGTGTTGAGCACGCACGAGCAAACCACAAAGCACAACGCAACAGTAATGCAAATTTTCACGACAACGCCAACCCTGTTAAGACGAAAAACCAAAGCGGCAATCACGCCGAACATTGCGCACGAAATTCCGATAAACAGATTGTATGCACCGTACGGATGGATAAAGTGCGCAATCAAGTCGCCCAAAAATCCGATTGCCGCACCGCTAAGCCAGCCCAAATACACGCCGCCGATAATGCAAATGCACACGGTAAGCGACACAAATTTGTCGTTGCCGATGGGGATAGTTAAAAAATTTGCCACAACACACAGCGCGGTGAGCAACGCCGTGTACACTATTTTTTTTGTTTTGTTCATAAAAAAAACTCCTTTTGCTAATTGCAAAAGCAGTCCGATGCGTGAAAAAAACTATCACAAAAGCAAACAAATGAGTCGCTTAGCTTGCAACGGACAGACTGTCCACCGCAGTTCGAATGAGAACCTTCGTTTGCGCGCCGTCCCTTTGCCCAAGGCAATACACGCAACACTTAACGCGAGCAGTCATATTTTGCCCTTTAATTATATCCCATCGCAATGCGTTTGGCAAATAATTACAAGCCATCTTTTTTACTTTTTTTGGGGGGGGCTACCGCCATCCGCTCATGATGACACATGACAATGTATTGTGTCTATTCAATGTGAAGCGACGATAACCACCCCTAATGTCATTCTGAGCGGAGCGCAAGCGAAGTCGAACTGCGTAGCAGTGCGAGGTGCAACCGAGCAGAATCTAAGGGACGATAACAAAAGGCAATATACCAAATAGACTTTCTATGTTCTACCGCCGCCCCTATGTCATTCTGAGCGGAGCGTAGCGAAGTCGAACTGCGTAGCAGTGCTCGGTGCAACCGAGCAGAATCTAAGGGGCGGCAACAGAGCAATCCCCCCACCCCACAAAAAAAGCCAATCAAACAGCCAAATACTCAAAACGTCGGTGCGCAAACTCCGACGTTTTTCGCACAGCCGATATATCCGTAGTGTAAAGCTCGGTGATACCGCATTCGTTATCAGGAAGGCACTCCGCGCCCTTGTTTACCAAGCAGTCCGATGAGGAAATAACCCTGCACCCACTCGGCAAAAACCTTGCAATTTGCTCTGCAAAGCAATCAAAATGCGTACACCCCAAAATTATTGCGTCGCTTTTGCGCATAGTGGGCAACGCACCGCTCAACACACGCTCCACGTCGTCCACCGTGCAAGGCTCGCCCTCGGCAAATTTCACCAGACGGTCTGCGGCAAACGCACAAACAACAGTTTTTCCGTCAATCAACCGCCGATACAAGCCACTGTTAACCGTCAGCGTGGTTGCAAGCAACGTAACAACCCCAAAGTTTTGCCCGTTAACATAGTCGCAAGTAGCACGCACAACATCTACACAGGGCACAGGCAACACACATTTGCAACAATCAAGGGCGCACGCAGCGGTATTACACGCCAGCACCATTTGCTTGCAATTTGCAAAATGATTTGCAATTTGCGCCACCCTATTTGCAACTTGATTTGGGCTGCGCACACCATACGGACAAAACGCATGGTCGGCAACATAAATATAATGCTGTTTTTTGACGTCAACCAACCGCCGCAACACGTTCAAGCCACCCACGCCGGAATCCACAACAAGCACACTCACACAACGCTCCGATAATAACTTATGCCGCCGTCCTGTTTTGTTGATACTTTTGCATTGCAAAAACCGCAAAAAAGTCGCAGCAGACAATCCAAGCCAAAGCTCGATTGCCGACCGCGCCGAGTGTTTACACAAAACGTTAATTATTGCACCCAAATGCCACGCCCCAACTTCGCTTTGCTTTCGTTTTTAGCCGTTCACAGCACACCGATTATCCAACCACACATAAACACATCACAATGCACCGAAATTTTGCAATACATCGCAACACAGCAAACAAAAACCAAAATATAACAATGCACCAAAACATCACAACGCGCCGCAATGTTGCAATGCACCACAATATTGCCATGCACCGCAACGCTGTAATGCACACATAGCGACGCATTTTTTTATCAAAAGGAACTTTTTTCAAAATAATATAAAACTTTTTTTCAACATCAAAATAAAAAAATCACAATAAAGCTTTTATGTCAAAAAAAAACTGCAATATGCAAAAAGCAGATTTGCCAATGCATATTGCAGTAAATGTTTTAGTTTGTCACAGCCCCCAATACTCGATGGTTTTATCCCAAAGCTTGGTGTAGGTATCAAGATTGTTGTACTCTGCCTGTGGCGTGTAGCCCTTGCCGTGGATATTTGTGCCCAGCGGCGAGTAGTAGCTTGCGTAGGTAAAGTAAATTGCCCACTTGCCCGTTGTTTTTGTGCCCGAGTTGGTTATCACGTCACCCGTAAAATCCAACGCTTTCACCGTTTGCGCTATGCCCTTGCCGTAGGTTTGTGTGCCCATCTGTATGGCAACGCCGTAATCCAACAGTGCGCCCGTAACCAGCTCGCTTGCCGATGCCGAACCGTCGTCCGTCCAAACCACGATGTTCATTTTGCCGTCCGTCGGGGCGGAAAAATACGTTTTATAGCTGCCCTCGACGTACTGCACGGTCGGACTGTCGTTACGCGGTTTTAGCGTAGTAACAAGCAACTTGCCGCCGGTGCCGCAGACTTGCGCTTTTTGCTCATCTGTAATAAAGTCGTCGCATATCAGCTTGCCCACAATATCCGTTGCCGCGCTAACGTATCCGCCGGGGTTTCCCTTTAAGTCCAAAATCAGCCGCGTGCAACCACTCTTCTTGAACAGTTTCAACGCCTGCTCGAACTCGTCCACCACATCGGTTGAGGTGTTGCTGCTAAACTCCACAAGCCTAATATACCCCACGCCCTGCGGCAACCTGCTCAGCTGCCTAATATCCTTGGTGTTGGCGGCGGATTTATCCATATTGACTACGGACACGTTTGTGCAATCATCGCCAAAATAGAACTCAACAAAATCAAATTCGTAGTTTTGGTTGGGGTAGGCAAGGCTGCCACGCTCGATATCGTAGGTGTACAACCCGCCGCCACGCAGCACCGTGAAGGTTGCCGTTTGAACGTACACCATCAAGTACTGAATTTGACTGCGCGTGTATTTGCTGCAATCGATTGTGCTAAAATCGGTATTGGCAACGCTAAGCGCATTTCCGTAAGCGTCCTTGACGTTGGACATTTTGAGTATGATATCCCCCGCTTCCAATCGACCGAAACAGCTACTGTTATCGATAACTTCCGATACGATTAGCCCAACGCCCTCATACACGCTGTAAGATATGCCAAAAATCTGTCCGCTTTGCGACGTAACAACCGTGCTTTTGGGGTTCATCAGGTCGTAGTAATCCTGCGGCGTTAGCAAGTGCGAGTACCTATCGCCTGCGCCAGATAGAATTGCTGTGCCGGCATCGGCAATGGCGTCCTCCCAAGTGGCGTCGTCAACAACGCTTTTATCCGAAACGTCCAGATAAAAATCGTCGTACAGATAATCCAAAACAGTGGTCAAAATCTGTTCTTTTTCCAGCTGACCGCTTTGCTGCTTGTCGTTAACACGATTTATCGCGCCATTCCACTGTGCGGACGAAATTTCCAGTCCACACTCTCGCGTGAGATAGGTATATATATCGTCAAGATACTGTTCGTCGGTAACGCTATCGTTGGAATAGTCGTGTATTATGGCGCACAAAAACCAACCGAACACCATCGACAAAACAACCGCCAAACACAACAGAGTTACGGATAGCGACTTTTTTGTGGTAGCAGGTTCGCCTTGCGGACGTTTAGCCTCGTATGCATACCAAGCCGCGTCCGACTGGTTTGTCTGCTGCTCGCCCTTTACCTTGTCATATTCTTCGTCAAAAAAATCCTTATCGTACATATTTCAAGCCTACGTCAAATTGAATATTTTGTATACATATAATATAATGCGTACCTTTAAGTTTCCTTTATTTTACCTGCCACTTTCACTAACCGCCCCAATGTCATTCTTATTCTCGGCTTACGACGTTAGCAGACACGTTAACCATATTTATACAATAAATATTGTCCTAAGAATGCTGCCGCCCTTATGTCATTCTGAGCGCAGTGGTTTTGGGGACATTACACGCCGCCCAATATCAAGCAATAAAAAAATATCTTTGAATTGTGCAAGCTACCACACCGCCCCTATGTCATTCTGAGCGGAGCGCAAGCGGAGTTGGCAACGACCTCAACCAATTACTATTACATATATTATTTTCATTCACACTAAACGCCCCCATGTCATTCTGAGCGGAGCGCAAGCGAAGTCGAACTGCGTAGCAGTGCGAGGCGTATGCCGAAGCAGAATCTAAGGGCGCATAAGCAGTAATATCGAACCGTTGCCCCAAATATCATTTTGGGCGGAGCGTAAACTATGAACAAAACGTTATTACAGCCTGTCAAATAAAAAATCCAGACCGTTGGCGTATTCACGCGATTGCTGTTCGTTGCCGCAAAACACCGATATTCCGCCGTCCAGTATCACAGTATTGCCAGTTAAAAGCCGTTTATCGGACGTTACAATAATTTTAAGCGCATCGGGAAACAGCGCAAGCACATCGTCCGCCCCAAGTATTTGTGGGCACAAACCGTCCCTTTTTCCGTCCGCATCGTCGCACGCACCGCTTACCACACCTTTTGGTGTGCCCGTTGCGTTGGCGGCAAAAAAATCATCGAACAGCACCACTCTCCGCTTGAGTGTCAAGCCACGCGCCAGTGCGACCATTTGCCTTTGGTAAGGCGTGCAATGTTTTATTTTGCTCTGCAGCACTGCCGTTAACCCCAGTTGCTCGGCAATCGCCTCAACAATCCTCGCCATCTGAGCCTTATCTACCTTGCGAACGCGTAGCGGATATGCAATATTCTGCGCCACCGTTGCGTTTTCAAAAAAGGTCGGTTTATCCGATAAATAAAGTATGCCCCGTTGCGCGGCAGTGATACTGCCAATTGGCATTCCGTCCAAAAATATTTTTCCATCGCTCGGCTTCAACTCCCCCGTAATCAGCCTACAAAGGGTGGTTTTACCGCTTTGCGTATCACACAAAACTGTGTTTACCTTTTCGCCAAAGTTGCACGAAACGCCCTTTATCACGGCAAATTCGTCGTACGGATAGGCATACGCAACGCTATCTAATTGTATAACGGTCTGCCCCGTTACCTGCACGTCATCAATCATTATTACTCAAATAGTATTTTGTGTTTGCCACAATCCTGACATACTCGTCCCTTTTTTGCGTTCCTTGCCCCAAAACAGAGCGTACGTTACATCGCGCCTTCGTCATCAAAATGCACGTCGTCAATCATTATACTGTGTCATCCTGAGCGTAGGGCGACAGCCCGTAGTCGAACCCGATAGGGCGATGCGTAAGCATCGGGATCTACCCTATATTGCCATCAAATCTTTGCAATATATAATGCCACCCCTTAGATTCTGCTCGGCATTCACCTCGCACTGCTTCGCAGTTCGACTTCGCTTGCGCTCCGCTCAGAATGACATTTGGGGGGGGCGTTGCTGTGTACATTGGATAAGTTTAATTGAATAATCAGCAATTCTTCCGTCGCTGCTGCACAAACCGAAAGCCAAGCCCCAAAAGGTCAATCAGCTTGCAACTCGTCCAAGGTAAGTTGAAAAGCGTCCACAAAGTGTTCCATAAAGTAGTCCACCTCGGGGCTGTTATACTTCTTTATTTCGTCCAGTATTGTGGTTTCCGCATTGATAAACTCGGTGTTACCCATGTTTACCTCGTCCACACACTTGATGTATGCGGCAATTTTATCAGCATATTTAACAAACCGATGTTCCACACTGCTATCGTCGTTGATAATTCCGTCGTACAGCTCGGATAGCTCTTGCGGAAGCAACGTCAGCAATTTGTCGTTAGAGTAACGTTCCAACGCCTTGTACGCGTCCCTGATTTGCGGATTAAAATACTTTATCGGCGTAGGCAAATCGCCCGTAAGCACCTCGCTCGTTTCGTGGAACAACGCCTTTACGGCAATGCTATCGGCGTTCAAGCTGCCGCCAAAGTACAGATTGGATATGCTTGCCAACGCATGCGCAATAACCGCCACTTGCTGGCTGTGCTCCATAATATTTTCCGTAACCGTGCTGCGCATAAGGCTCCAACGGTTAATGTATTTCATTCTGTTTAAGTACGCAAAAAACTTGTACATAATTATTTTCCTTTGTATCAATTATAATTTATCGATTAAGATACTAATGTTTAATGTGCAGCCATACCTTATTGCTCATTTGAACGAACCAAAGGCACACTTACAGTGTCATCCTGAGCGTAGGGCGACAGCCCGCAGTCGAACCCGACAGGGCGATGCGCAAGCATCGGGATCTACTATATACTGCCAGCAACCAATCAAATAACGCACACCGCAATATAGCCTCCCTTGTGTAAAGGGAGGTGGCACGACTCGTCGTGACGGAGGGATTGTTCTATTAACGCAATCGATTACCGCCCCTTAGATTCTGCTCGGGTTGCACCCTCGCACTGCTTCGCAGTTCGACTTCGCTTACGCTCCGCTCAGAATGACATTCGGGGCGGTTAGTGCCAAAACTATGTTGGCTTATATAAATATAGACAACACCGTTGCTAACGTTGCAAACTTTGGCTAATAATAACTTTTAAGGCGGCAACATCGTTCCACGCAAAATAAGCACAATACATTACACTGTGTCATCCTGAGCGCAGGGCGATAGCCCG
>CAZSIF010000017.1:0-36766 GCA_964607155.1 uncultured Oscillospiraceae bacterium | reverse complement strand
AGCTCGCTCCGCTTCCGCCAATCAAAACCTAAATCGAACCCATAAAGTTTGGTTTGGGTTTTTTGTTTGCAAAAAGATAGCATTTGTCGGTATTTTTCGGTTATCATAGCGCAACCGTTTTTCTTTTTACGAATTTTTATGCCTCTGTACCTTGAACTCACTGTTTCAAAATTAGTAACCACTATTTTTACAAACACATTGTGCCAATTACACCACCACTTGATAAATTATATCAAAAAACACATCAAAATGTTTACAATTTACTTATCTTGCACACACGGTAAGATGGAGTATAAAAGCCGACTTCGTACTTATCGTTGGCAACACGATAGTAATGCGGCGAAATAAGATTATCTTTAACTTCGCAATCATCCCTAAATTCACCGTCAATAACAGTGCCGGCATCGATAACGCTTGTTGCAGTGAGAATAACATTTTTGCACAGTTCCACAACACTTTGCGATTGCTCCAATTTTAACCTTTTTGCCAACTTCTTCTCGTCTTGAGGACGAATGTTAAGCTTATCGATATTATCAACAATTTCGCATTTTAGCATTTCCGTTTTACGCGAAGACTCTTGCAAAAACAAATTTTCAACATAATTTAATGCCCTATATTCCACAAACACCAAATAATTTTCCAAATTCATGCCCAACGCAGTACGCAAACCAGTGCCATACGGAATGAGCGCACAACCGATATTTTCGGAATCCAATTTATTTTTTAAATTTTCTGCCGACAAACTGTCCATTTGACAAAAGAAACAAAAGTCATCGTCTTTAATTTCACGCAAGTTTTTTCTACCACACTTATTGCAGCGATTTGTTACGCTTTTTGTATTACAATTTTCGCAATAAAACACCATACTTTTTCTCTCTGCCACCATAACATAAACATCCATCAAAAAACGCCAATCTTGCACCTTTCAATCTGGTCACAAATGTGCCAACGATAAGCTGACGTTCTCACGCACACACGTCGCACCGCCAAAAGCCTTTATATCTTTTTATGCGTTCTTTTGGAGGGAAGCTTGTTAACAAACGGCACGTCGGGATCACACTCGCCATCGGATAAAAAACGTACGATTTCGTTTATTAGCACATTATCCTTGTTTGTGTACAGCATAGCATGCCCGATATCCGGAATAATTTGCGTTTGAACATTACAAAAATGCTTTTGCACAAGTTCAATTGAAGCTCGCGGCACAAGCTCGTCCAGCTCACCCCACAGCATAAGCGTCGGCACGGCAATAGGCGACGCATCCACCATTGCGCCATTTGAAAGTTCCATCAGTTCCTTGAAAACCGTAAAAGTGTGCATGTTAATATTGGGCAAAATACGTTTGTAGGCTATCTGTGCCGAAAGTGCACTGTTTTCCAAATATCTTTTTACCTCATCGGTTTGAAATTGCTTTTTCTTGACCATATCTGCGGCAAAACGAATGTAAAACTTTATTGCGGATAGCGGCGAAACCCAGTTGATATACTTATTGGACGGAGCAAGCAAAACAGCTTTGCCCACCCTACGATAACTGCAAAGATAGGTGGTAAGAGCTCCGCCCATCGAAAATCCTGCAATATCCACTTCAGAGTGCCTCGCAGCAAGCTCGTCGAAGGTTGATAGCAACCCTTGCACGGTTTTTTCTGCAGAAAACAGCGAAAAATCAACCTCGCCGTTATGCCCAGGCACCTCGTAAGGGACTACCTCGTCGTAAAAATCGACATATTGATATAGCCTTCCAAAATCCTTTGTATCGGTCAAAAAGCCGTGAATAGTCATTAAAGCCTTTGTCAATAAAGCCCTCCAATTACATCAATTTGCGTGCGGTCGACACACAAAACATGCAAATAACCGTCGTTAAACAAGTCAAAAAAGCTACTTTAATGCCGAATATTGACACACAACAGACAAATGCACCCATGCATATAAGAAGCCAATGCTCATACATGACACCACTGCGTGTCACATTTTACCACTCGATATGTTTGCCCTGCCTTGCCAAAAAAGCATTTGCTTTACTAAAATGCTTGCAGCCAAAAAAGCCATTATATGCCGAAAGCGGGCTTGGATGCGCAGCTGTTAGCACAAGATGATTCGGGTTGGTAATAAGCGATTTTTTCTCCAAAGCGTTACGCCCCCACAACATAAATACCATGCCGCATTCACGCATATTTAAGCTTTGAATAACCGCATCTGTAAATTGTTCCCAGCCTCGCCCCCTATGCGAATTGGGCGAGCCTGCAACAACCGTCAGTACTGTGTTGAGCAGCAGCACGCCCTGCTCCGCCCATGACGACAAATCGCCGCCGACGATTTTGCTCGGGACGCCTGTATCGTTTTGAATTTCCTTGAAAATATTTTGCAAACTCATCGGCACGGCAACGCCTTGCGGCACCGAAAAACTCATGCCCATTGCTTGCCCTTCGTTGTAGTACGGATCTTGCCCCAAAATGACGACGTTAACATCGTCATACGCGGTATGGTCAAAAGCGTTAAGCATAAGCCTTTTGGGCGGATAAACCCGTTTAGTGGCGTATTCCTCAATCAAAAACCGTTTTAATTCCACAAAATACGGCTTAGCAAACTCACCCAAAAACAGCTCGTCCCAACCGTTATACGAACGCACAGCCACAGCTCACCTCCACCTCGTACGCAACAAAGTATTTTTTCAATAGCGCACCAAAATCATATTAAAAGCCACACTTTGTCGCATTAAATATCAATTATTGCGACAGTTATACCATCAATTATTTTTTAACGGAAAATGCGTACACCGTTTTAGAGTAAAATTCTTCGCCTTTTTTGAGCACCGCCGTCGGGAAGCACGCAACGTTTGCCGCATTAGGGTAAGTTTGCGTTTCCAAACAGAAGCCCGCACGCTTGTTGTAAACGTGCTTGCCTTGCACTCCGTTAAGGAAGTTGCCCGTATAAAACTGCACACCGGGACGATCGGTATATACGTCCATCACAACTCCGTTTTCCGCACAGTAAGCCGTTGCTGCATGCTCGCCGCCCAAGCCCAAACAGTAGTTGTGGTCATAACCGCCCACAATATGAATTTGTCTGTCATCAGCATTGATATCTCTGCCGATTGCTTTAGGCGTACGGAAATCGAACGGATCTCCCTCCGTCAGCAGACGCATACCGTTAGGTAGCAAAGCCTCGCTCACGGTCAAAAAGCCGTCGGCATAAATTTGCATTATTGTATTTTCGATATTTCCGTTGCCATCGCCATTAAGATTAAAATAAACGTGGTTAGTAGGATTAAAAATCGTATCCTCGTCACAACGAGCAAAGTACTCGATTGAAAGACTTGCGCCGTCCACCGTGTAACGTACTTGCAAGCCAAGATTACCGGGGTAGCCTTCCTCGCCATCATCACTGCTGCAACCGAACAACGCCGTCTGTTCCGAAAGTTCCAACACAGAAAACACCTTTTTATTAAAGCCGTCCTTGCCGCCATGCAAATGAGCGTTATCGGCATTATTAAAAACGTTATAACGCTTTCCGTTAAGCGTAAAGCCGCCACCGCCCATACGATTGCCACAGCGACCGATTATTGCGCCCATATATCCGCAATCGCCAACCATTGCCTCCGCATCGTTTACCGAAAGAGCAACATGTACAGGATTGCCGTTCCTATCCGATGTGGTAATATCGCTTATGGTTGCACCCAAAGTGCGAATAGTAACACTAAGCTGATCGCCTTTAAGCGTTATTTCGTGTACAGCTTGTCCGTTGTAAGTATCAAATAATTTCATTTTTTAACTCCTTATTCGCCAATAATATCGGCGTAATTTTATTATATACTATTACTATGCCAGACGCATGAGCCACTGCAAAATCTTTTCCAAGTTTATGTTATCCTTGCAAAAATTCGTACTCTTGCGTATCGGCATTCAATCCTGTTGTTTAATGTAAAATAAATCACTCGTTCACAGAATTCGACTTTTTCATCGCTTTATTGCGTAGCTTTTTGCTGTTTAACACCGTTTTTAGGCATCTGAAAATATTTTTAGGTGACATGCTGTTCATGCATGCAATCAGCGCGAGAAGCATTTCTCTGCTAAGCTCGTCGCAAATAAGCATCCTCAGCGGCAACGTTCGCAAAAAGCTTATCGGATATTGTTTACCGATTTTCACCGCCTTTTTGAACAGAATCCGACCGATAAGAGTATGCGTAACCTCGCATAACGGCGTACTAACTGTAATTTTATCCGAGTGCGGCAGCACAATTTCGTGCCCGAGCAGCTGCTCAAATTGCTTCTGGGTAGGGCAAAAGTCCTCATCTACGTTATAATACGCAGGCAGCTCCGCCGACAAATCGACGGTATTATTTTCGCCATCAACAGTAACCACAAGAGGAAATGCCTCATCGTTGACGTGCCTTGCAACCCACAGCGTATATTTGCCTCCGTTAACACTCCAACCGTTTGACTTATCATAGCTTGCAAACTGCTTAACGTTAATTTCCAACGTAACAACTTTAGTCTGCCCTGCGCCAAGCTTTACCTTACGGAATGCAACCAAATTCTTACGCGGATAAAAACCTCTGCCATCATCGTTGTGAAAATACAGCTGAACAACTTCCGCCTGCTTGATATCGCTTTTATTCGTTAGCGTTAGCTTTACCTTGATTTTTCCCTTTTTATCCGGCAGCGAAACGCCAACGTCGCTCCACTCTATCTTGCCGTAGCCCAATCCATAGCCGAACGGAAACGCGACCGGACAATTTGCCGTTGAATAGTAGCGATATCCCACAAACACGCTTTCGACATACTGTGCCTGCCTAAAATCCGCGCCAATTCCTTGCTGCCATCTCGGCAACGACAACGGCCAGCTTTCTGCAAGACGCCCCGACGGCGCCACTTTACCGAACAGCACGTTGCACAGTGCACGTCCGCTTGCCTCACCGCCATAGTAATCAATAAGCAGTGCCTTTACGCCGTTAACCCAGCCAACTTCCGTTGCCGCACCGCATTGCAGCACAACAACCACGTTCGAACACGCCGACGAAACGCCCTCGATTAGCCTCAACTGTTTTTGCGGCAAATGCCATTGACGATCAAATGCTTCCGCATCGGCAGCTGCGCCGACAACCAAAACGACCTTTGAGTGCTTTTCCGCAACGGATATTGCCTGTTCAAGCAGCGCGTCCTCGTCATCACCATCGCCGCCATAGCCTTGCGCATATTCATATGCAACCTTTGCCTCCGCAAACGCTTGCAACAGATTATCCGGCTTGTATGCGTTAACATGCGCACTGCCTTCGCCCTGATATACGGGTGCCTCAGCCAATCTGCCTATCACGGCAATATCGTCCGTGACAGCAAAAGGAAGCAAATCACAGCTATTTTTGACCAAAACAAGGCTTTCTTCCGCCAACCGAGCCGCCAACTTGTGCTGCTTATTTTTATCCAACACCACTTGCTTGCGCATAAATTTTTTCGATAGCTCTGCAATGCGATCGACCGATTTATCAAGCTCCGCCTGCGGCAGAGTGCCGTTTTGTAAAGCGCAAAGCACGTCTGCAGTGTTACCCTGTGGCATTTCCAAATCCAGCCCTGCACAGATACCCTTCACACGGTCATCGGTTGCGCCCCAATCGGATACCACAACCCCATCAAAGCCCCATTCGTCGCGGAGCAAATCAGTAAGCAAAAATTTACTTTGCGAGCAATACTCGCCGTTTAGTCTGTTATACGAGCACATCACCATGCTCGGTTTTGCGTTTTTGATAACGCTTTCAAAAGCGGATAAATAAATCTCGCGCAAAGCTCTGTCATCAACAACACTGTCGCAAACGTATCTGCCATACTCCTGATTGTTGCACGCAAAATGCTTAACACAGCACCCCACGCCCTGCGACTGAACCCCATCGATATAACCGCACGCCATTTCCGCCGTGAGCAGTGGATCCTCGGAAAAATATTCAAAATTTCTGCCGCAAAGCGGAGTGCGTTTTATATTTATGCCGGGCGCAAGTAGCACATCCACCTGTTCGGCAGCACACTGCTCACCAAGAGCCTGTCCCAAATCCCGAGCTAAGGACGGATCAAAACTGCACGCAATACGCGATGGAGATGGAAAACACACCACAGGTACAATTGTTCCATCCTGCTCCTTGCGAAGTCCAGCAGGACCATCAGACATACGAACACCTGATACACCCTTTTGCAAAAAAGCATGCGTGTTCCATGCGCCATCGCCCGTTTGCATGGCGACTTTTTCCTCGACGGTAAGCCTTTCGGATACCCTTTGTTCGTCCATACCTTTCTCCTTTGCATTCCATTTGTCCGTAGCTCAACTCGACTGCGCTCGAACAACGTTGCTTTTTTAGCTTCACAAGCGCAAACCATTACTTTTTCTATTAAAATTATACACCAAACAGACAACTTTTGTCTATGACTATCAACCAACCAGTGAAATTATTTTTTATACGGAATGATCCGCCCACTCTGTCACAAACAGACTCATCGCACCCACTATAAAAATCAAAGAACTACACAAACGAACAAAAAAAAGCCCGCAAGCATAACTCACGGGCACTAAACAGATACAAAACTATTGCCGTCAACGAAAACGCACCAACAACTTTATTTACACAGCATATATGCGCCCAAACGCTGCACCGTCCTTGCGAATTGGCACAATTAAGCGACATTAAGCGACATTAAAATGTACATTTTAAGGAACAATTATGGCATTAATGGCACACAATCAAAAAAGTGCTCACAGATGGTTATTCCTGATTTTCACCCAAAACGTTGTACTGCTCATCGCTCAGTCTATCCCCACAGAACGCACACGAGCAGCTTGACACACCACGCTGCCACGCTGCACAGCGTATCAAAAGCCGCCACAGCTTGAACAAAACGCTCGAATACAACGGCACATATTTTGCGCGCAAGCCGTAAACAGCTCGCTCGCATAGCACAAATCGCTAAAAGCCGTTAAGAATATTAAAGGAGTTGGAAGACGTCGTATCGCTCACACGATTACAGCAACGACCAAAATAGCAGTTTAGCAACAGCACAACGAACGCAATCACCAAGCCGTTGGTTAGCGACAGATTCCTATCCTTATCCAGCACAGCATAAAGCAATAGCAAATACAATAAGCTTCCGGTAATATTCATAAAAACTCCCTTTACTTTTACATTATTTATTATAATGCTACTTTATTCGTCAATATGCAACGTCATTTTTGAGTTACACTGTTCGAGCAAAGCGCAAGCAGCTTACCCCACTCGACACTCGCCCTCAAGGTGTGCAACGCAATTCTTTCGTACCTGCGGTGTGCCTAAAAGGTTTATGTCACCATCGTGCACAAACTAACTTCGACAATGCATTGACCGCCAAAACAAGGCTTATCATTATAGTGTATTATCACTTTCGTCGTTTTTTGCCAAAAGCTTGCTTAAGTCTACCAGAACAAAAGCGCGTATTCGTCAATCCAAACAGCCCCTCCCCGATAAAGCATTCCCCACCAAAGACACCCAAACCCTTTCGGATTGATAAACACGCAAAAAAAAGCGGCGGCATCGCTTTAATCGAAACGCCACCGCCAACACACAAGGAGGTCCTATGCTAAACGCCACCCCACAAGTAATTGAGGACATGGAATACTACCTACCGGACAACACCGCAATAAACAAAATCGCCCGATTTTTTGCATTGCTCGCCGATCCTTCTCGCGTAAAAATACTTTCCGCATTAGCAATATCGCCGCTATGCGTAAGCGACCTATCGGATATAGTGGGAATGAACCAAACCACGGTATCGCACCAGCTGCGATTACTACGCAGCCTCGACGTCGTAACGACGGAGCGGCACGGCAAAATGATTCGTTATCGTCTAACCAACCCCAAAATCAACGAAATATTACTTATCGGCGTGGAATACCTTGGCTACTAAGCCTTACTCACCCCCATCTGCTTTAACAAATTTCACAAAAAAAATCGCCGCAATACTATTTACCTATTACATATTTTATGCTACAATATTTTTAATGAAAAGCACGATTGAAAGGGAATGCGCGCATTGTCCGAGCACAATCGGGTTCATTCTGGAGGGAGTATGTACAAAAATATCATATTTGACGTTTACGGAACGCTTGTGGACATTCATACCAACGAGTACGAGCTATCGTCTTGGTCAAAGTTGGCGCAAACCTTGGCTTTTTACGGAGTTAACTATACGCCAGAGGAGCTATCGACTGCGTATTTTTCCAGCTGCGAGCTACAAATCAAGGCTGGCAAGCACGAATTCAAATATCCCGAGGTGGACGTTGTAGAAGTATTTATGCATTTATTTGCAAACAAGGGCAAAAAAGCCACAAAAACGTTGGCAACGCACCTTGCACAGGAATTTAGAGCATTTACAACAAACCACCTAAGGCTGTATCCAAACGTAAAGGAAACGCTAACCAAGTTGCGCAAGGCGGGCAAAAAGCTGTACGTCCTATCCAACGCACAAGCCTGCTTTACTAAGCACGAGCTGGACAAGTTGGGACTTACAAAATACTTTGACGGCATCGTTTACTCATCCGATTATAAATGCGCAAAGCCGGACAAAGCGCTTTTCGACGCTTTCTTTGCAAAATACCCGATGGTCAAAAAAGACACAATCTACATCGGAAACGATGCCGTGTGCGACATTCAGGGGGCGCGCAATGCACGCATCGACTGCCTATGGATACGCTCAAACCTGACCGATCCGGATGCAACGCCCTCGTATCCGCCCAAATTCATTATAAACAACGGCGACTTCAAAGAGGTGTTTACACTGCTCGTAAAGCCATCAAAAGTTGCAGCAAAGTAGGCATGCAAAGCAAACTTGCCGACATTGCAGTATCACATAATACACAAAAAATCAGAAGCGTACAAAAAGCGTCGTTCTCCACAAAACGACGCTTAAATTTTACACATTTTAATCGTTAGTAAAACGAAATTCTTTTGAAATTAAGTTGCAAAAACCTGCTGCTAAAATAGATTTACCGCACTACAACGCCAATAAACCCCAACAAACTTTGCCGATTGGCAATGCTTTTACAACAAAAACGCCCAAAAGCATGCACGTCGACGAAAACAAAAACACCAAATGTCCACACGGCTTTTCAAACACCAAGTAGCACACCAGTCAAGCAAAAGTCGTCACGAAAACCCGTTTGAGCAAGCAAGAATGTGCCACGCTACAAAATCGTCACTTTACCCACACAACGTAGTTTTCTTTTCTCTGTTTGGGGAGTGGCGGCTCGCCATCGAAATAGCCCAAAGCAACGTGTCCAATACCGATGTAATTATCGTCCAACCCGACGCTTGCAAGCAGCTTTTTGCCAAAGTCGCTTTCGATTTCTTCTTGTGCACGATGTATCCAAATGGATCCCACCCCCAAGCTCCAAGCGGCATTGAGCATGTTATCGATTACGCAGCTGCCATCGTACAAAGCGGTAATCATATTTTTATCCGCGACCACCAGTAGTACCGTTTTTGCGCCGTAAAAAGGGTCAATATCTCGTTCCATAATGGCAGCATTTTGCCTTTTTAATTCGGCAAGTACCTGCTCGTTGGTTATCGCAATGATAACAGGGCTTTGCCTACCCAAACCAGTGGGGGCATAGGTACCTGCCTCAACGATTTGCTCCAACACATCCTGCGGTACAGGCTTATCGTTAAAACAACGGATGCTACGACGTGTTTTTAGTACTCTTAATGTTTCGTTCATACTGCTCCTTTAATATAACTTTCGTTAACGTTTTACTTAAAATCGAAAAATAATCTCACAATCACGCAAATCCGAAATCAAGCCACTCTTACGACATCGGTTTTGCACTCAGCCTAATGAATTTTTACAGCCACTCGCGTTCATCTTGCAACACGGTTTACCGTAAACACATCAAACGACAAGTAAAAACAAAAATGTCCGATTACACACCGCTTTTATTCGTTTAATATCTCTTTTTGCGCACTTTAACACCATAAAGGTGCACTAAATAATTACAGTGCTTTTTCCAAATAATCCTCGATGAACGGCTGAATATTGCCATCCATAACATCTGTGATATTTGCGTTTTCAAAACCGGTACGATGATCCTTGACAAGCGTATACGGACAAAAAACGTACGAGCGAATTTGACTACCCCACTCTATCTTTTTAATTTCGCCCTTGATGGACATTGCCTCCTCCATTTGCTCGCGCTCTTTGAGTTCGGCAAGCTTGCTTTTTAACATCATCATTGCCTGCTCGCGATTTTGTATTTGACTGCGTTGCGTTTGGCACGAAACGACAATGCCCGTGGGAATGTGCGTAATCCGTATTGCAGACTCCGTTTTGTTAACGTGCTGACCGCCCGCACCAGAACTGCGATAGGTATCCACAGATAAATCCTTATCCTCAATCACGATATCGTTATCCTGTGGTAGCTCCGGCATAACTTCCAACGACGCAAAACTTGTGTGTCTGCGCTTTGCCGAATCGAATGGGGATATACGCACCAAACGATGAACACCCTTTTCCGCCTTGAGATAACCATACGCATTTACGCCGTTTACTTGAAAGGTGACGGATTTTATACCCGCCTCCTCACCGTCAAGATAATCCAGCACTTGCAACTTGTATCCGCGACGCTCCGCATAACGCGTATACATGCGATACAACATCTGCACCCAGTCCTGCGCCTCTGTACCGCCCGCACCTGCGTGCAAAGTGAGAATGGCATTGTTCGCATCGAACTTTCCGGAAAGAAGTGTTGAAATGTGCATCTCGTTGATTGCCGCATCCAAGCGCAAAAGCTCATCGGCAGTTTCCTGCAGCATTCCGTCGTCATCCTCACAAAGTGCCAGCAACTCGTTTACGTCGTCAAGGCGTTTTTTAAGCTTGTTTAGTGCAACAATTTTATCCTCGATATTTTTCGCACGCTGACTTACCTGTTGTGCGTTTTTAACATCGTCCCAAAAATCCGCCTTGTGCTGCTGCAAATTTAGCTGTTCCAGCTCCGCTGTCAATGTCGGAATATTCAAGCTGTTTTCGATACCGCCAAGCTTCGCTTGCAGCTGCCTTATATTTTGTTTTAATTCCTCTGTTTGTATCATAACGTTATTCCTTGTTCAAGCTTGAATTGTTGTCGTATTACAATATGCGTGGAGCTATCTCAAAAAGCCAATATCGCCGCACGACATTACAAAGCCCCAATTAAAAGTAGCATTTCGAATATACAATACGACAAAGCTTTACATTCAACTATCGAATTATACTTGCGAACCGCCTTAAAAAATTCGCATTTTCACAATACGGGCTGCTTTACGGCATTAAAATGCAATTAATGTCACGTTTAATTGCCGTTATTTCATTGTTTTTTATTCTTTTTGCGTTCCTCACGTTTCAAAGCATATTGTTCTTGTTTGGTAAGCGGTCTGTTTTCGTCTGTCGAAACCTCGTCCTTTTGCGCCGTTTTTTCTTTTAGATAGCAGCAATTTTTATACTTTTTTCCGCTACCGCAAGGGCACGGACCATTAAGTGATTTTGTCGGATTGATTGGTTCGTTGCTCTCTTGACGTGCCGTCGGCAAAGTATGCATTAGCTTGGAAAAGGTCAGCATGCGTATCGTTTGCACCTTAATCTCGTCATTAAGCCGTTCAAACATATCGTAGGCTTCCTTTTTGTACACCATCAACGGGTCGTGTTGTCCGATGGATTGCAATCCCACACCCTTACGCAAGTCATCTAAGGCATCGATATGATCCATCCACAGCCTATCCAGCGTACGCAGTAAAATATATCGTTCAGCATCCTTAAAAGGAACCTCATTTTCCGACACTTCTGCAGCTGCGCGCTCGTTGAGATAATTGCGACATTTTTGTGCCAAAACGTTACACGCCGCTCTTGCCGTGGGAGAGTTTTCCTTTGTAAGCAACGGTTCGTCCGTCACAAAGTACTTGGTCAAACGCTCGTTTACCTTATCAAAATTCCACCTTTCAACGTCCGTTTCGCTATCGCATGCCTCAGCAAGTGCCGTTCTTGCGTACTCATCCGCCATCTTTAATATTTCGTCGTGCACATCGCCACCATCGAGAATACGATTGCGCTCCGAATATATCACCTTGCGTTGTTGATTGTTAACGTCATCGTACTGCAAAACGTGCTTGCGTGACGAAAAATGCATGCCTTCGATGCGTTTTTGCGCAGACTCGATGGTTTTTGAAAGCATTCTGTGCTGCAACGGCGTATCCTCGTCCACGCGCACAAGCTGCATTATCGCCTGCATTCTATCGCCGGAAAAGATGCGTATCATATCATCCTCTGCCGAAACATAAAACACGCTATACCCCGGATCGCCCTGACGTCCCGCACGACCTCTAAGCTGATCGTCTATTCGACGTGAATCGTGCCGCTCCGTACCGATAACGCACAAACCACCTGCTTCAACCACGCGTTGCTTTTCCCCATCGGTTTGTTCTTTTAACTTTGCAACCAGCTCGCCATAAACCTTTTTGAGTTCTTCCGTTTGCGCATCGCCCTTTGCAAAGCTTGTCGATTGCTCAATCTGTTCGTCGTCATAGCCCTGTTTTTTCATTTCCTGCTTGGCAAGAAACTCCGCATTGCCGCCCAGCAAAATATCCGTTCCACGTCCCGCCATATTGGTGGCAATAGTAACAGCTCCGTATCGTCCTGCCTGAGCAACAATTTCCGCCTCACGCTTGTGCAACTTGGCATTCAACACGTTGTGCGGAATGCCTGCTTGCTTTAGCAGCGTGGAAAGCTCCTCGCTGCGCTCCACCGTGGCAGTGCCCACAAGCAGCGGTTGTCCCTTGGCGTGCCGCTCCGCTATCTCACGCACGATAGCCCTAAGCTTACCCTGACGCGTAGAAAACACCATATCGTGTTCGTCGTGCCTTATCATCGGCAAATTGGTAGGAATAGCCACAACATCGATATTATAGATGGTATTAAATTCCTTTTCCTCCGTTTTTGCCGTGCCCGTCATGCCGCTAAGCTTGTGATACAGACGGAAATAATTTTGGAATGTTATTGTAGCAAGAGTCTTGTTTTCCTCTTTGACGGTAACGTGCTCCTTTGCTTCGATTGCTTGATGCAATCCACCGTTAAAACGCCTTCCTTCCATTTTGCGTCCGGTAAAGGTATCCACAATCAGAACCTCTCCGCGCTCCACTATATAGTCGTCATCACGGCGCATGATTGCGTGTGCCTTCAAGGCGTTATTGATGTAGTGGTTTATTTCTGTATTATCGGGGCTGGAAAGATTATCCAGCTTAAAAAAGCGTTCCGCCTTGGTAATACCTCTGTCCGTAAGACGAACATTTTTTTCCTTTTTGTCCACAATATAGTCGCCGTCCGGCTCCACATCGTCGTTTTCCGTTTTTCCCTCGTCGTTAACGTTGGTAGAATTTTGTAGCGTGCAAGCAAAGCGATTTGCCGTTACATACATCTCGCTCGACTTGCCGCTGGGACCGGAAATAATAAGCGGCGTGCGCGCCTCGTCGATTAAAATACTATCTACCTCGTCGATAATAACAAAATTCAGCGGACGTTGAACACAAGCGGCACGGCTTGTTGCCATGTTGTCCCTAAGATAATCAAAGCCAAACTCATTATTAGTACCATAGGTTATATCGCAGGCATACGCGCGCTGTTTTTCGCGTTGAGTCATTTTGGAAAGCGTAACGCCCACCGTTAAGCCCAAAAAGCGGTAGATCTTGCCCATCCACTCCATATCTCTGGTTGCAAGATACTCGTTGACGGTAATAATGTGCACACCATTGCCACTCAAAGCATTGAGATACGCAGGCAGCGTTTCGGTAAGGGTTTTGCCTTCGCCGGTTGCCATCTGACAAATTCGTCCTTGATGCAGTGCAATGCCGCCTAAAATTTGAACATGATAATGCCGCTGATGCAACACGCGACTTGCAGCCTCCCTACATACGGCAAAGGCATCAGGCAAAATCTCATCTAAGCTCTCGCCGTTTTGGTAACGCGCCTTTAGCACTGCCGTTTGCGACGACAACTCCTCGTCGGACATCGAAGCATAAAGCTCTTCTTTAGCTTCCACCAGCTTTGCAATTTTTTCTAATTTTTTAACGGCTTTTTTATTTGCACTGCCGTAAATATCCTTCATATAACTCTCCTTAACACAGCTTGCTTTTTTTTCGATATTTATCGAAAATGCGCCATAAACATATCTTTAACGCGCTTAAATGGCATGTTTAAGCAATCAAACTGGTTATCATTTACTAATTATGTTCTCGTTTTCACTCGTCGTCAACCAAAAGTCCAACACAAAGCTTTTGTGATACGACTATAGCAACATACCTTTTTGGGGCACGCCGCACGGCACCCAAACGACGGCAATATGCTACAAATATTCCTCGTCTATTTCGTACATATAATTTTCTTTACGAGATGCAACGGTCAAACCGATAACGCTAACCGCTCCCTTGCGCTTTAACACTTTGGCACATTCGTTAAGCGTCGAACCTGTAGTCTTTACGTCATCGATAAGTAAAACTCGTTTACCTTTTACGTCCGCAGCAGCCGCAAAGCATCCCACCAAATTTTCCTTGCGTTCCTTCCTACCGAGCGTTTCCTGTTTGGCGGTTTCTTTAATCTTAGCCAATGCGCAACAAAACTTGTCGTTTTCCTCCGTTATGTCGCAAAAACCAAGTGCCAACAGCTCCGACTGATTATACCTGCGCCGTTTGAAAGACGAAGGCGACATAGGCACAAAAGTGACAATATCGTACTGCAAATCGTTTTTACGAGCGAGATACACCAAATATCGTGCAAAAACTGCGGCATTGCTACCATAGTTGCGGAATTTCATGCCCAAAATGGCGTTTTTAACTGCGCCCTCATAGCTAAAAGCCGAGTATGCACGGTCAAAATAGTTCTTTTCCTCCACGCAGGTTCCGCAATAATCCTCCGCGCCGTCTATTGCCACACCGCAATATAGGCAAGTTTTGCCATTATTGAACACAACTTGCTTTTTACAATGTTCACAAAAAGCAGTGTCATCAAACATATCACAGCCGCATTGCAAACATCTAAAGCTTGACGGAGAAAAAACCGATGTTAATTTTTGAAGCAGCTTGTATTTCATTATTCCTCGTAATCCATTCCGTCTGCATTTGCAACAGCAACGCTTTCGGCGGCAAAATAACGATGATACGAAGCATTTTCCTGCTGCAAAAATCTGCACAGATTAGTTGCACGAGCGGCAACGTAGTTGTTGTGAACCATCATTCCGAGTATGCGTTTGTTGCCCACTATCACGACAGTGCGTTTTGCACGCGTAATTGCCGTGTACAGCAAATTTTTGTTGATAAGCGTAGGCGGACCGTTAACAAGCGGCACCACAACCACATCAAACTCACTGCCTTGACTTTTGTGTATCGTGATGGCATACGCAAGCTGCAAATCGGACAAATCCTGCTCCTGATAGGTAGCAAGACGATTATCGTCAAACAGTACCTCCATTATTCCGCTTGCACGGTCGATGGTTTTAATTCTGCCAATATCACCGTTAAAAATACCAACACCCTCTTCCGCCTTGTCCGCAGTGTAGCGCACAAAAGGAAGCTCGTAGTTATTGACAGTTTGCATAACCTTATCGCCCACACGCAGGATATTGCTGCCAACAGTAAGTTCGTTTTTACCGTATTGACGTGGATTTAGTTCATTTTGCAGCTGCTTATTCAGATTTTCCACACCTGCAACACCGTTTTTAAGCGCACCCAAAACCTGAATTTCCATCGGCGCAATGCCCGTAAAACGAGGCAGACGCGTAGTAACGAGCTGCACCACCGTTTCAGCAATTTTCGGATACTCGGCCAAACTCATATAAAAAAAGTCCTTGCTGTGATTGTTGATTTCCGGCATATGCCCCTTGTTTATAAGGTGCGCGTTGGAAACTATCAAGCTATCCTCCGACTGACGGTAGATGTGCGTGAGGTAGCGGATTTCGATTACGCCGCTGCGAATGATATCCGAAAGCACATTGCCCGCGCCAACACTCGGCAACTGATCCTTATCCCCAACCAGCACAATGCGAGTGCCGCTTTCAAGTGCGGAAAGCAGGCTGTACATGACGGAAACATCCACCATAGACACCTCGTCCACCACAACCACGTCCGTCGGCAGCGGATTGTTGCGATTATACCTAAACGCCATTTTATCATCGTGCATTTCATAGCCAAGCATACGATGAATGGTTTTAGCATCAAAACCCGTCGATTGAGCAATGCGTTTTGCCGCTCTACCAGTGGGCGCACAAAAGCTCACCCTAAGCCCATGTGCGGAAAGAATTTGACCGATGCATTTAATTATTGTGGTTTTACCCGTTCCCGGACCTCCGGTTATGACCGTTACGCCGTTTATTAACGCAGCCTTTACCGCGCCCGATTGACTTGCATGAAACTTTATTTTGTTTATTTCCTCAAACTGCCCGATAAGCGACTCCGCATCGATGGCAATTCGCTTGGCATCCGCATTGAGTGCAACAAGGCGTGCGGCAATGTTCTTTTCCAACCGATAAAACAGATTAAGCGCAACGCAACGTCGCCCATCTACCTCAAAAACGGTAACAGTCGGCTCTAAAACAAGCTTGGTGAGAGTATTTTCAACAAGCTGTCCGTGTTGCGTAAGGTCAACCCCCAACAGCTTAGAACACGCCTCCATGAGCTCATCGAATACGCGGTAGGTATTGCCCTCCTTTTCCGCCGATTCCCTAAGCACATACACCATTGCCGCGCGAACTCGAAACTCACTGTGCGGCTCCACGCCCATGCTTACGGCAATTTTATCCGCAGTGAGAAAGCCCACTCCGTCGATATCGTCTATAAGCCGATACGGATTGCTTAACACCTTCCGTTTGGTATCGCCCTTGTATTTTTTGTATATCTTTACGGCAAGATTCATCGTCATGCCGTAGCCCTGCAAAAACATCACCTGCTCCTGCATGGCTTTTAGTTCCGCAACGGCATTGGCAATATCCATAGCCTTGCGCTTGGAAATACCCTTGACCTTTTCCAATGCGGCAGGATTGTTTTCGATTACCCCAAAGGTGTCACTGCCAAAGGCATCGTAGATATTGTTTGCGGTGACCTCACCCACGCCCTTGATAAGTCCGCCGGACAGATATTTCACAATTCCCTCGCGGCTGGTCGGGTCGCACAAAGTGTACCGCTCCACCTCTATTTGCTCGCCGTACTGCTTGTGCACAACCTTTTTTCCGTGGACGGTAAGCACCGCACCGATTGAAAGGTCGGCAAAGGTGCCCACGCAGATAACCTTATCTCCGTTGACCGTTTCAAGGCTAAGCACCGTATACCCCGTATTGTCGCTACGATAAAGTATTGCGACAACCGTTCCTTTTTCAGTAATGCTTTCGTTCATATTACAGATTAAAAGATGCGCACAACAGTCGTTAAATAATGCAATTAACGGCGTTTAAGCTGCGTTTGCGGCAGCCATATTTACAGTATTCGCGCAACAACACTGCCTTAACAAGGCAATGCGTCGAACAATTATTCATCACTCGTGAATGTATTTTCTTAGGTCGTCAACCCTGTCGATTTGTTCCCAAGGGAAGTCGTCGCGACCAAAGTGCCCATAGCTTGCAGTTGCCAAATAGATGGGGCGTTGCAAACGGAATTGATTTATTATCGCTCTCGGACGAAGGTCAAATTCGTCGGAGATAATTTCCGAAAGCACACTATCCGTCACCTTGCCCGTGCCATAGGTGTTAACATCTACAGAAACAGGCTTGCTGCGACCGATTGCATACGAAACCTGCAACTGAATTTTATCCGCAAGACCTGCTGCAACTATATTCTTGCAAATATAGCGTGCCATGTATGCAGCCGACCTATCCACCTTTGTGGGATCCTTACCGGAAAAGGCTCCGCCGCCATGAGCACAATATCCGCCGTAGGTATCGACGATGATTTTGCGTCCGGTAAGTCCGCTATCCGCAGCCGGTCCCCCAATTTCAAATCGTCCCGTGGGGTTAACGTAGTATTTTGTTTTATCGTCCAGCAGCTCGATGGGCACAACCTTGCGTATAACGTGCTCAATCATATCCTCGGCAATCTGCGCCGACGAAACATCCGCACTATGCTGCGTAGACAAAACGATAGTATCCACGCGCACAGGCTTATCGTTTTCATCGTACTCAACAGTAACCTGACATTTTCCATCGGGACGAAGGTATGTCAACTCTCCGCTTTTACGCACTTGTGCAAGGCGGCGGCTTATGCGCTGCGCAAGCGTTATTGCCATAGGCATATACTCTGGCGTTTCGTTGCAGGCATAGCCAAACATCATGCCCTGATCGCCTGCGCCGTACATATCCAATAGCTCGCCGCGGTCACGGTACTCGTCGGATTTATCAACTCCCAAAGCAATATCAGGCGACTGCTTATCAAGCGAAATAATAACGCCACAACTATCCGCATCGAAGCCGAACTTTGCACGGGTATAGCCGATATTGCGCACTGTATCGCGCACAATTTGTGCGTAATCGACAACGGCCTTGGTGGTTATTTGTCCCATCACAAAAACCGTGCCCGTGCACACGACCGTTTCGCAGGCAACGCGAGCATCGGGGTCAACCGCCAAAATCGCGTCCAAAATCGCATCGGATATTTGGTCGCACATCTTATCGGGATGCCCCTCAGTTACACTTTCCGACGTAAAGTATCTGTGTTTGTTTGGTATCATTTGTTTTTTCTCCTTTCAACCCTCGAAGGCGTGTTACACCGATGCCGCCTAACGACATCGGCAGAAGTTTTGCAAAAAATAAGTCTTGCCACAAGACAAGACCGCCGCAAAAATCTCTTTCGCCGTCCCATCTTTCAAAACGAAGCACTGCCTCGCCCTGCGGAAATTAGCACCTAACAATATTTTAGGTTGCTGTGGAGTCATCAAGTCCGTCTCTCTGCCACTCTCGATAGGTTTACGCATATATTTTATCACGATATACTGTTTGTGTCAACAATTACAAATAAATATGAAAAAGCCCTGAATGCCGCCCTTGCATTAACAACCGCGCCAAAGCCAACGTCAACCTCAACAAACAACCATATTTTTCGCCTGTTTGCAAGAAAGTACTTCACCACAAAAATTTCGTTTCGCCCAACCTCAAAACGCTTGTAGATTTAAGTCGTGCCCCAAACGGCACAACAGTAACACACAGAAGCATATTAACTCGGCGCACATTAAATCAACAAAGCCGTTTTTAACTACCCTATCCTCGTTGATTTTTCTACGGATTGCATCTATTCACCCACTATTCAAGCATTTAAGCCCAAAATTTCACTTACGATTCAGCACCGATTTGTTATTTTTCAATAAGCTCGTTTTGTTCATTCACAGTAATTAGCACGATATAATTGCAAAAACAGCAGTTTTGTGGTATAACTTTATCAAATCGACAGCAAATGCTATATCAAAACGGCGGCTCGCAGTAGTAACGCACAACACTCGTGCCAAAAGCGTACTTGACAGCATTGCTTTCGTTTGGAGGCGATTATGCAATTAGAGCTAAAAAACATCAACAAGTCGTTTGGCGAAAAGCGCGTGCTAACAGGCGTATCCTTTACTGCACAAAGCGGCAGAGCATTCGGCTTGCTTGGCAGAAACGGTGCCGGCAAAACCACCGCCATTCGCATTTTGATGAACGTTTTTCCTGCAGATAGCGGAGAAATAACGTTAGACGGCAACCTCATCGATTATAACAACATTAGTATAGGCTATCTCCCCGAGGAAAGAGGGCTTTATCCTAAAAAGCTTATCATCGACCAGCTTGTATACTTTGCCGAACTAAAGGGCATTGAGAAAAAAGCCGCGATACAAGCCGTGGACTATTGGCTTGAGCGCCTTGGTATGAGCGAATACCGCAACAAACGGTTGGATACGCTATCCAAGGGCAACCAACAAAAAATTCAGCTGATAACAGCCGTGGCGCACGATCCCAAAATCGTTATCCTCGACGAGCCTTTTTCCGGCTTGGATCCCGTTAACGCCATGCTACTAAAGGACGTCGTTCGAGAACTTATCGCCCGCGATAAAATCCTATTATTTAGCAGCCATCAGATGAATTACATCGAGGAATTTTGCGACAGCATTGCGCTAATAAACGACGGCAAGGTTGTTGTTAGCGGTGATTTGAAAGACATCAAGCGCAACTATCCGCGCAACAAGCTTATCGTGCGTACACAAAACGGTAAACAATTACTTGCAGATTTCGGCAAAGCCGCCGAGCCGTGCGAAGACGGATCCGTACTGATACGGCTCGATAGCCCAGATGACAAACAAACCGTCATGCATAAGATTGTTGACAACTACGAACCGGACGATATTAGAGTTTTTGAGCCATCGTTAGCGGATATTTTTGTTCAGTACGCAGGCGACCGCGTGTGAGGTGAGTTATGAAGCAATTTAACAAAATTCTAAAATTCGAGCTTAACGGATACCTAAAAAACAAAGCCTTTGTTGGCATCACTGTATTTTTGGTGGTTGCTATCGCTGTTACGATGTTTATCCCCAACATCATTGCGCTGTTCACGTCGGATAAGCCCACAACACCAGAGGAACGCCCCGTAATGCTTGTTTACGCTGACAATAACAATCTTTTAACACTTGTTGCGTCATACTTTACAGAAGCTTTTGCTGAATATGACGTGCAAACCGCTGCCTACTCGGTCGAGCAAATTCAAGAAAAAATATTACAAGGCGAGGTAGAGTGCGCCTTTGTTATGGACAGCGCCGCTTCCTATACCTACTATGTAAATGACCTATCGATGTGGGACACAAACACCACCGTTGCCAACGAGGTTTTGCAGGAAGTTTACCGCGCAAACGCCATGATACAGGGCGGATTATCTGCCGAACAGGCAAGCCAAATACTATCCGTAACCGTACAAAGTACAGCCGTTGCACTCGGCAAAGATCAAGCGCAAAATTTCCTTTACACCTACGTTATGATTTTTGCACTGTATATGGTAATTCTACTGTACGGGCAGATGGTTGCAACCAACGTTGCCACCGAAAAGAGCTCGCGCGCGATGGAGCTGCTTGTTACAAGCGCAAACCCCACGAGTATGATGTTTGGCAAAGTGCTTGCATCTTGCCTTGCAGGATTGAGCCAACTGATGCTTGTGTTCGGCTCCGCCTTGCTATTTTACAACATAAACAAAGCCAACCTATCAAATCCGATTATTGCTTCGATATTCGATATGCCGATAGAGCTCGTCGTTTATCTGCTTGTATTTTTTGTACTGGGCTTTTTGATTTACGCCTTTTTATATGGTGCAATCGGCTCCACGGCAAGCAAGCTAGAGGACATCAACACATCGGTTTTGCCAATAACATTTTTGTTCCTCATATCCTTTTTTATCGTAATCTTTTCCATGGCGAGCGGCAACGTAGATTCCGTTTTGATGAAAATATGTTCCTACATTCCGTTCACGTCGCCGATGGCAATGTTCACACGCCTTTGCATGAGCACTGTCGCTTGGTACAAAATTGCCTGTTCCGTTGTGGTGCTTATTGCTTCCACCGTCGGTATCGGCATTGCTTCTGCAAAAATATACCGCGCCGGCGTTTTGCTGTACGGCACTCAACCCAAGCTTGGTACGATAATAAAAATGGTATTTACCAAACAATAAACTTGGTAAATACCATCTAATTCGCCACAATATCGATACATGCAATCACTGCAAAAAAATGATATGTCAAATTCTTATTTATTGACAATTTTCCGTCACGCCTGCTTATTAAACAAGCAGGCGTACGTTATTTATGCAACAGTAATAGCGTTTTAACACACGCTTACCGCACTTTAAGTTGCCTTTTTATGGCGCAACGTCCGTGTCAACATCCACCTCGCCATTCTCAACGCACTCCGTTGCAGCAGGTGCCGCGTCACCATCGGACGTATTACGATTTTCAATTTCTGCCATCATCATATCGTAATATTCTTCATCTATAATAAACTTTTTATTTTGTATAAACAATGCAACGAGCAGGCAAACCACAGGAACAACGCTTACACCCACGCGCACCCAAATACGCATGGAAAGGTTACTTTCTTGCTTAAAATTATCGTTTGCTGCATTAAACTCCGGAACAATCACGTTGCCGTTGCCGTCCGTTGTCTGCGCCGAACTGCTAAGCATCTTGCAGCTGCCGTCGGTTTGATCAAAGTCCCAAATGCGTCCGCCCGCACCAATGAGCAAACTGATTGTCGTAAATTGAACAATAGACAACGTCATGCCGAACTGAATGTAAGTCAGCAAAAACGAAGCTATCAATTGATAGGACATATCACGCCCTATTCCCGACACGCTAAACAGCCATTTGTTGCGATTGAATTGCCTATCCTGCGCCGATAAGGTAGCTTGATTAGACATACTGTTTCCTCGTAAAGTAAAGTTTTCCGCATACGCACATCGCCCGACAAGTCCTTCCGCCACCGAGTGCATTTTGCACCACAAACGGCTTACGAAAAAGGCAGGCTCCTTGCATAACTTGGCATAATATATGTTAACATAAACTTGATAAAAAATGTTTATAAATGAAAATTTTATTTTATCGTTCACTTAAAAACACGCGCATTATATTTTACTTAAACAAACAGCAAGTAATGCATTTTCATACGGAGTAAATTGCGCCATTCTCAAAATCACGTTAATACTATTGCACATGCCGCCAATACAAGAATCTCTTTCGTTTGTTGGCGTAGTTAGCATAAAATGCGGATTTTTCGTATTACTCCGCAAAAAACATACTTTTTCACGCCAACAACGCAAATTGAAACACCACATTTTACACGTTTGTTAATATAAAAAAGCATTTAAAATGCACGCCGACAACGCGACAATCTGATATACCATTGCGGCACCAATACAAAACCACAAAAAAATGCGCAACCGCATGAGCGATTGCGCCAAGTAAAAAATTGTCTATTGTTATTTGATAACCCAAGGTGTAGCAGCCGCACCAAGTCCGCCAACAAGCGTCAAGATGGGCGCAATGCCAATGGATGTAGTAACGCTTGCAATCCACAATGAACCGGAACCGTCATCTGCAGCAACAAGGGCAAAAATAAACGTTACGATAGCTACGGCAGCCACAAGCAATCCGACAAACTTCATATATTTGCCTTGTTTAGGTTGCAAAACGCAAAGAACGCCATAAGCCGCACCGACCACGCCTACAATTGCCGCAATCAATGAAAACACAGTAAAGGTTTTTACCGACGAATCCTCGCTATCCGACGTGCTATCCAACAACTCAAACAAATCGTGACTTGTTTTTTCCGTTGAGCCTATTCCCGAAAGCGAGCCTTGTGTTGTTAACAGCGGCAAACAGAAATTGAGAATAAGCAACACGCACATTGCAACAAAAACCAATGCCGCAAGCGAACTAATCTTTTTTGCTTTTTTCTTAGCCATAATTTTTCCTCCTTTTAGAATATCGGTATTATATCGTAAAAGCCTCCGCCTGTCAATAGTAAACGACGATTTTTTTTGATAAATAATTCAATGCTGTTCACAACGATATAAACACCACAACATTCTATTAAAACGCACAGCTTGCGTCATTTAACAACCATTAAAGGTACATATTTGTTAATAAATGGTTTTTTGCCTATTTTGTCCGTTTCAAAAGAGAAAAATATCTATCGTCGCCATCTGGGAAAATGGTAACTATATTTGCGCCCTTGTATTCGTCACGTTCTGCCAAGCGCACTGCCGCAACAATATTTGCCGCCGACGAAATACCGCAGCTATATCCTTGTTTTAGATTAAGCGTGTAAAACATATCCAACGCTTGTTCGTCCGTAACAAGCAGCACTTCGTCAACAAGCGAAGCGTCGTACAAGTCGGTAACAAACCCCGCGCCAATACCCTGTATTGCGTGCGAACCGCTTTCTCCGCGAGATATAGCCGCGCTTGAAGCAGGCTCGACCGCAACAACCTTGCATTGCGGAAAACTTTCCCTTATGCGCCTTGCCGTGCCGATAAGCGTTCCTGCTGTGCCAACGCCGGCAACAAACACATCCACCTTAGACAACTGAGAGCAAATTTCTGCCCCCGTCGAGATATAGTGTGCAAGCACATTGGCTTTGTTTTCAAACTGGCGTATAAGCAAGTGCCCCTTTTTCGCACCAATCAACTCCGCTTGTTCGATTGCACCACGCATGCCAAGCTTGCCCTCGGTAAGCACCAGCTGCGCTCCAAGCCCCTGCAAAAGTTCCCTGCGCTCCGGCGACATTGTGTCCGGCATGGTAAGCAACACTTTGTATCCACGCTGTCCGCCAACATACGCCAACGCAATACCCATATTGCCACTAGTCGCCTCAACAATCGTATCGCCCTGATGCAGCACACCGTCCTCTTCCGCTTGCAAAATCATCGCCAATGCAGCCCTATCTTTAACGCTTCCGCTTGCATTCATTGCCTCGTTTTTAACGTAGATATCCGCCGCAAGGTCTTCTTCGTAGGGCATCAACGGCGTATTGCCAATGCCAAGCTTTAACGCCTCGTCATAAAATTTTTGCGATGTCATATTGTTTCCTCCTACGGAAAGGCGCTGCCACTTATGCCACAAGGGTTACTATTGCGCGCGCCCCAGTTCAATTTACAAACGCCGCAATAAATCAGCGGCGTTGTGTTTTATATTATCATTTTGTGTGTCAATAACACGCCCTAAACATCATTTATCAACACATTGTATGCCAATTAATGATACATTCTGGCTGTGCTTGGCATTTCGTCAAACAACAATTAAGCATACCCATCACAAAATAATGTTAACAAGTCTGTTCGGTATAACAATAACTTTTTTGACAGTTTGCGCACCCACAAGTTCCTTAACCGTTGCGTTTTGCAACACTATCTTCTGTATTTCCGCAGCGGAAAGCGTTGCATCAACGGTAATGCGTGTTTTGGGGCGAGAGTTAAATTGCACAAGCAATTCCACCTCTGCAGCTTTAAGTGCAGCCTCGTCGTAGCATGGGAATTTCGTCACCACAACGCTCCCCTCATGCCCTGTTTGCTGCCAAAGTTCCTCCGTAAAATGCGGAGCAAGCGGACAAAGCAGTTTAAGCAAATCGTCAACCGTTTCACGATAGAATTTGGCGTTTTTAACAGACTGCTTGTCGTAAACAGACAGTGCGTTTACCAACTCCATCATTCTTGCCACTGCCGTGTTAAACGAAAACTCGTTGTAGTCGCTATCCACCGCTTTTATCGTGTTGTGGCGCGCACGGTTAAGCTCCTTTTCCGCCGAGCCAAACTCGTCGCTTGTCGGATAATCGCCATATGCGGCAAGCACATAACGCTCCACCCTATCAAACCACTTATTTATTGCCTTGATGCCGTCTTCCGACCACGGACCGCCCTCGGTATACTTAAAGCCAAACGCCAAATAGCACCTAAACACGTCCGCGCCGTACGCCTCCACATATTCGTCCGGCGAAACAACATTGCCGTGCGACTTACTCATGCGGTTGCCGTCCGGTCCCAAAATTACGCCTTGATGCACCAGCGACTTGAACGGTTCGTCAAAGTGCAAGTAGCCCATATCTCTTAACGCTTTAGTGATAAACCTTGCGTACAGCAAGTGCATGCAAGCGTGCTCCGCTCCGCCAACGTATTTATCCACAGGCAACATTTTATCTATCCACGACGTATCAAACGGCTCGCTGTCGTTGTGCGCATCGGGATAACGCAAATAATACCAACTGCTACACACAAAGGTATCCAACGTGTCCGCGTCCCTCGTGGCAGGCGCACCACACTTGGGGCAAGTAACGTTGTGTATAAAATCGTGATGTTTTGCAAGCGGACTTGTTCCGTCCGGCTTAAACTCCACGTCGTAGGGCAACTTTACAGGCAAATTTTCGTCCAACACTTCGCCACAATGCGGACAGTATATAACCGGTATGGGCGCGCCCCAATAGCGTTGACGAGATACCAACCAGTCACGCAAGCGATAGTTTGTTTTAATTTCGCCTTTGCCCACTTCCGCAAGCTTTTGCACAACCTTTGTTTTGCCTTCTTCCGATGTTAATCCATCGAACTCGCCGCTGTTTACCATAACTCCGTATTCGCAAAACGGCAACGCGTCGTCCACATCGGCAGATGCAGCTTTTATCACTCGCTTAATTTCCAACCCGTGCTTAACGGCAAATTTGTAGTCGCGTGCGTCATGCGACGGAACGCCCATAACGGCACCAGTACCATAGCTTGCCAACACATAATCGCCAATCCACACCTGAACACGCTCGCCATTGATGGGATTGACCGCATAAGCCCCCGTGAACACACCCGTCTTTTCCTTTGCGGTGGAAAGACGTTCAATTTCGTTTGTTTTTGCGACTTCCGCACAGTATGCTTCCACAGCCGCTTTTTGCTCCGCCGTGGTAATACGCTCCACAAGCGGATGTTCCGGCGCAAGCACAACATAGGTGCAGCCAAACAACGTATCGGCACGAGTGGTAAACACCTTAAAGCTGCCGCTGCCATCGGCAAGGTCAAACACAATCTCGCCGCCGACAGATTTGCCAATCCAATTGCGCTGCATGGCTTTAGTTTTTTCCGGCCAGTCCAACCCGTCAAGGTCGTTCAACAACTCCTCGGCATAGTCGGTAATCTTAAAGAACCATTGCGTAAGGTCCTTTTTTATCACTTGCGAATCGCACCGCTCACAATGCCCATCAATAACCTGCTCGTTTGCGAGCACCGTGTTGCAACTCGGACACCAGTTTACAGGTGCTTTTTTGCGATAGGCAAGCCCCTTTTTGTACAGCTGACAGAAAATCCACTGCGTCCACTTGTAATAATCCGGCATACAGGTTTTAATTTCGTGATCCCAATCGAACATTGCACCGATGTTTTTGAGCTGTTGCTCCATAACCTCAATGTTGTGCAACGTGCTATCTTCAGGATGAACGCCCGTTTTGATTGCATAGTTTTCCGCAGGCAAGCCGAATGCGTCAAACCCCATCGGCTGAAAAACATTTTTGCCCTTCACTATTTGATACCGAGCAAAACTATCCGTCAAACCGTAGTTGTACCAGTGCCCGATGTGCAGCTTTGAGCCGCTCGGATAGCTAAACATCTCCAACACATAATACTTGTTGTCCACATCTTTTTCGTTAAAGCTGTACACTTTGTTATTCTGCCACAGCTTGTTCCATTTTTTTTCAACTGCAATCTTGTCCATATAAACCTCTTTTAATGCCCATTTGCATTACTTTGCATAACAGTTACGGTAAATTAGCAAGCTCGAACACAAAAATCAACAACACGCGCTGAAACGCATTTTGCATGGTTTTGTTCGCCACAACAAAACGCACAATCCGTTTTGCGTTGGCGGTTATAAATGCCGCCTTTGCTTGCCAAAATACTCCTTGTAATATTGTAAAACAACGCAACAAAAAAGTCAAGGACTGACATACTTATGCCGCATAGTTTTTTGCCACGAGTAAATTCTCAAAGAAAATACAACAGTAGCACGAGAGGTTGCATTTAGTCTGGGAAAGATTTTGCGGTTGCATTTAGTCCGAAAATTTACTGTTTTTTGCCACGCACTTGGCTTGCCACCTTGCGCAACTTATTATACAATAAATTTACATAAGCAATTTGTTACACGTTGCGCCTAATAGTACAAATCACGCCCACGCCTGTTGCACTTAATGATATATATTACCGCACGATAACAGAAAACGCCTGCCCAAACAAGGGCAAGCGTTTTTGTAATTCAACTATTAACTAAGCCGTAAAAGCCGTTATTTACTTGTGTTTTCGCCAAACAGTACTGCGAAGTGTTTGATATTGAGGTTAGGATTATTCGCATCTAATCCGCCTGCATTTACCCACATTACAGCATAACCGTAATCGTTTGCCTGCCAGTTGGCTTTCCATGCATCATCGGAAACAACGTTAGATAACGGCTTAAGTCCGTTGGCGACTTCCGTCCAAGCAACAACCAACGCTCCCAATGTTTCTGCCATATCGCTTTGTTGAGCGGCATAGTCGTTTAGCAATGTGATGATTTTTCCCACTCCGTCATAAAGGTTTTTAACATTAGTGGCAAGTCCGGCAAATGTAAGATTGCCGTCATTGTCGTATGTTTCGCCCAATGTGGCTATATTCTTAGGATCTGTGCCGTTAAACAAAATATAATCACTGCCACTCTTGAATACGGGCGCAAGCTTGAGTGTGGCAAGCGCGCTGTTATTCGCCATCACTTCAAAACCTTCAATCAACTGCTTAAGTACGGATTGCACCGGCACGTCTATTTCTTGATCATCAACTTTTTGTTTTAATACTAACTGCTTGACGTAAATCGGAGTCCCGTCCTCATTCATTCCAATCATTGTATTCGCAAGCTTATCGCCAAGTTCCGCACCTTTTGCCGCCGTGCTTTGAAGGTTAAGCATTGCACTGAAAGCATCCTCATTCATGCCATATTTTATATACTCCGCATCGCCCCCTATACCGGTAGTGATATTCAATTCTGCATGTACTGCATGTTGATTTGTGAACACCTTGCTCGGCTCGGGAATCATAACCGCAATAAGGTTGCACTTTGTCAGTTCGCCGTCTTGTGCGATATAATGTTTACCCATAGCATCAAGATTGCCTGCCAATGACAACAGTTGGGCAATATCCGATGCGGGCAATTTGTTGATTTGGAACCACGTTTCGCTACCTGTAAGCCAACTTTCCATATTGGCAGTAGAATCTATATTAAGCGTGGTTGCAATAGGATTTGTTTCCTTATCGGTTGCGCATTGCATAATGAACAACGGACCGCCTGCACGTTTAAGCTCGCAGTTGATAACGTTAAGTTCCCTACCATACCAACTGTACACCATCTGACTGAAAGCGTCGTAGAACTTGCAATTTTTCATGTTAACGGTCGTTGAAGGACGATCTGCGCCAATACCGTCCATTTCCAAATTGCAGAACCACTGGTTTGCAATAACGTTATCGATAGTTGTATCCACTTCGATACCGCCCATCATCATAAGACCGGCAGGCATATTTGTGTTATCAGTTTTGTTGGTTTGACCGACAAAATAGACGTTTTCAAACACGGGAGAATAGTAACTTTCGCTACCATCCAAACGCACGGAAACAAACGACGTGTGAACTTCGGGGTAGTCCTTGCGATTTTCCTCATCTTGGTTGTAGTCGTACACAACATAGATGCCGCCATTAGGTGCAGTAACAGTTCCGTCCTCCGCAACTACAAGTCCGCTTTCGTACGAAAGCTTGAGGTAGTTACCGTTAATACCTATACCGTTGTTGACATACAAACCACGTTGTGCCTTGTGCCTACCGTTTTCCCAAGCTTCGCCAAGGTAAGTTTCCTTAATAGAGCCTACAAGCAAATCTTCCGAAAAGTTTTCCGGAATAAGATTTTTTATCGAATCATAACTCTTGCCTGATTCGCCATTTGCCGTTTCACCTTTTTGCCAGAAATAGTTAGAGGGCAAATTGTCCTTTTTTACCGTGATGTTGTTATGGATAATCACCTGATTAACATCTTTGAATTCGGCAAGCGTCTTGCCGTTGTTCCATGGACGAACAGCCGTCTTTATATCTGCCCAAGAATTGTTGTTGAGGTTATCCAGAACGGACAAATCCAGCACGTCGTGTACGTTGTAGCCATCTACAATGGTTATTTCCTGCGTGATGGTTTTGTTGGTTTTATCAGTCAGCAAGTTATACTCGTCACTAAGGGTTATAGTCAAAGTAAAAGTATGACCGATAGCCGCCTCGGTAAAGTAGTAAATGTTATCCTCTGCAGAAACGAACGGTGTAACGTCCTCGAGCACAACGTCGTTTTCCGAAAGTGTAAAGTTGGTAATGGGGTTATCCAACGTGCCGTCGTTGCCGTCATCATCGATAAAGGTAATTTCCGGCAAGCACCAATAGCCGTTTGCCGTGCCTACCGAGTAGCCACGTTCTGTGTCGTAGAATGTTTCCTCCGCATTTGTTTGTTCTTGAATATTCTTAGAATAATCCAAATAACCCTCGGTATTTGCAACGTTTGTAATAGTAATATTTTCATTAATAACTGCGTAAACAACCGTATAAGTTTTTTCCGCAGACAAACCGCCATAAAGAACCTTGAGTATTTTTGCGCCTTTGGTGCTTGTATCCGTACCCTCAAGCGTTACACCTTCTGAGTTGTACGCAAAGGTATCGGTTGTGTCATCATCGTAAGTTACAGTGATTGTAATATTTTTATAAAATTCGGTATCGTTAAGCTCGACCTCATCGGGCAAGCCGTCAACTGCAATTTTCGTTATCTTTTTGTCGCTACAAGCAACAAGCGCAACAACCGACAGCGAAAGTAAAACAGCCAACAAAATTGCTAATGTTTTTTTCATGTTAATTTCTCCTTATTTTAGTAATTATGTGTATTTTTTATGTAATCAAACGTCAAACAAAGCAAAGCCGCCTTGTAACGTTATTTAGCTATTATCGAAAGTTTAGCAGTAGCTTTACTTCCATCCACCGACGCCAAGCGAATATCTATTTGCCCCTTTTCGGTAAAGGTAACCAAATAGCCGCCCAGTGCGGTTTTTTCCAACTTGGCGCAAGTTGCGCCGCCCTCGGTATCGTCGGACACTTCAACGGTAGTAACAGTTGCGTCCACAGGGGAAATGTTGTAGTTTATCGAAAGCGGAACATTTTTGATATCATCAAGGTTAAGAACCACAATGTAGCCCTTTCCATTAGATTTAGGCTTAACTTCCTTACCGCCTATTTGCAAGTAATGTACAGTGCCGTCGTCATCCACATAGTCCACAAAAGTAATGTCCTTTATGTACACCTTTTCCGAAAAGCTAAGCGCTTTTAAGCCGAACACGCCCACAATTACTATCGAGGCAACGTAGATTGCGGCGATAAGAATGATTGTTGATTTTTTCATTTTGCCACACCTCCGTTACTTTTCCGCATAGTACAGCTTTATGCGAGTGAAAAACAGCCACACGCGCGCCGCCAAAAACACTAACGCAACAAGGGTTATTTTTAGTATCGCTTTTGTTTGACCTTCGTTCATTATAAAGTACAGCAAAAACGAAACAATGCCGGACATCAAAAATCCGATTATCGTGCTGTTGCGCTCGTTGGGGTTATCAAAGGACACGCCGACAGTGGCAAACTGGTCGCTTTGCGAGTGCATAACGTCCATTTCGACCGACCAAAGCAGGTGAGCCAAGCCCAAAAACAGAACCAAAAACGCAAGCATTATGGCATCGATTGCCTTTAAGTTAGCCACGCTTGCCCACAAGCAAGTGGACGCAATTATGGACAGCACCATCACCGCAACCCTCACCGCCAAGCGAGATGCTATTGTTATTTGAGGGATTATCGGCTGTGTTTTTGCTATCGGACGAGCGTTGCCATCTGCGCTTAGCACCGACGCATACGATACGTTTTGTCCGGTTACTATCAGCAAGCTTACCAACGTCGAAAATGCAATGGTCATATACTGCCCCGTCAAGCGAGTGTTCATTGCGGCATAGGTTTTTGTCTGCAAAAAGATTGCAAACGGCAAAATGAGCAAGCCGCACAGCATACGAATTACAAAACGACTGCTGCGAAAGCTACGAATAGTTTCGTAAACAACGGGAGCAAACTTGCCAGAGTGAACCTTGTTTTTGCCCTGTTTGCGTGCGCCCTTTTCAAACTCGAACTGGCTTGAAGCCATCTTGAAAAACAGCGGTCTTGCAAGCAAATATGCCGTTACAAAGCACACGGCGATTGTGCCGAGCGTTATCAGCACGCCCCAAAGAGTGTTTTGAGTGAACAGGTGTGAACGAATTTCGTTTGTGCCACCAACCATCATAAGGTTGATTTTATCCAGAGGCGCAACAATCGCGGCAAATTTATCCAACGCCTCGCGAATGGCGGTTGAAATGGACAGCCACTGACCTGCGATATTGATATTTTCCGGCATGATGTTTATCAGTGAAAACACCCCGTACGACACTGCGCCTGCAATAATCACGATAAACGCCAACTGCAACGCCTTTACACTGCGAATAACACGGGCAATAAACAGCGCAGGAATACTTAGCACAGCACCAATTGCCACGGGCAACAGCGACACAAACACAAAGCACAGCACCATCCACGGATAAAAATACCATGCGGCGCTCATAACGATTCCGTACGCCACATACATGGGCAGCAGTAGCAACAAGTTCTTTTTCAACTCAAACACAAAATACAACGTCAGTTTTGAAAAGAACACCACGTTTGGCTTGACCGGCAAGGTAAGCAAAATGCGGTTATCCGAAGCTTGATACAACGCATCGGTTAGCCCTGCCGTACACGAGATTACTGCCAAAACAAAAATCAGCGTGTACATCGCCGTCATAAGCGACGTGGGCACTATGCCCGTGTACGAAAATAATTGCAACAGCGACGCAAGATAGAAAAACAGAAAAAACGCCGCGCCGGACAGCACGAACTGCCCGATTTTGGCAACCACGGTAAACAGCGTAGAACGAGCGGACTTGGTAAACGACAAATCCATTTTGTCCTTAAGCTGCATGGTTACCAGCGTTTTTAGATTGCGTAAATCTTCCATAGCGTTACTCCTTTGCTAAGACTGCTATGGGTTGCACGTCTTTGCCATCGATAACGCCCATATAAAACTGCTCCAAGCCTTCGCCGTTAGCTTCCATTTCGTGGCAATTACGCACGCACTGTATCTGTCCCTTACGGATAATGGCTATTCTGTCGCAGATACGCTCCACCACGTCAATGATATGGCTGGAAAAGAACACGATATTACCTTTTTGCGCATGCTCCTTCATGCACTCCTTTACTTGGAAAATGCTATTGGGATCCAATCCGGTAAGGGGCTCGTCCAAAATCCACACTTTGGGATCGTGTATAAGCGCAGCCATGATGGTTACTTTTTGCTTCATTCCGTGCGAATAGGTTTTTATCGGCGTATCTATTGCCGACTGAAACTCAAAGCGTTTAATAAATCCGTCAAGCCGTTCATCGCGAACGTCCTGCGGTACATTGTACAAATCGGCAATATAGTTGATATATTCGCGTGCTGTAAGGCGTTCGTACAAAGCGTAATGGTCGGGCACAAAGCCAATCTGCTTTTTTGCCTGTACGCTTTGCGTTGCAACGTCGTATCCGCAAACCTCGATGTTGCCTTCGGTAATGGTTTGTATGCCCACTATGCTTTTGATGATAGTGGACTTACCTGCGCCGTTTGGTCCCAAAAAACCAAAAATCTCGCCGCCGTGAACCTCTAAGCAAGCATCCTTTACTGCGTACACATCCGATTTGCCGTAGCGTTTTGTAAATTTGTTTAAGATAAGTTTATTTGCGTTTTCCATATTCATTGGTTCCTCTATGCTTCGTCCTGCAAGCTTAATATCCAAGGCAAGCTTGTCCGCCCTGACGGCACGATTCCTTGCACCGATATCCTCCCAGCCCTTGACTACGTTGTAGCCCAGTTCGTACAAAAACCACATTCCGAATGCGGCTGCAAAATATACGATGAAAAACAGTGCTTGATACAGCGGATAAAATTTGAAATGCAAGCTGCCCAAATCAAACTCCAGCTTGACGTTCAACAGATTTTCGCCCCAGTTGCCAAACTTTTCGGGAATGAATGTGCTGTTAAGGAAAAAGTAGTCCACGTCCGGATTGTAATTGCTAAACCAAGCGTTGATAAACAGCATTGCGCAAAAATACACCGCAAATGCCACCATACTGTACTTGAACTCCTTCCAGCGAGGACGGCGGAACATACCCAAGGCAACTACCAGCAACGGCATAAAGAATGCCTGATAGTGATTGCCAAAAAACCGCCACACCTCCGTGCCGATGATAGTTGCGTTTTCGTAGTTGGGCATTGTTAATGCCAAAAACGCACCGAGCACGTTGATAAAGTAGGTAAAATAAAACAGCTTTTTCCACTTAAAGGTGAGGCACAGCGGCGTGACGTACATTGCCGTACAGCACAAGTGTAGCGGAAACGACGTAACCCAACCGTTGCCGTTGCCGAAAAAGTTATTGAACTTTACCTGCAACGAAAACCGCAACAGCCCCATCCAAGCATAGTACATCAGCGCAAATCGACGAGAGTCGTAAGGCAAATCTTTCAGCACAATGTACATCACTATCGGCAAAACAAACGCCGGATACAAAAACATTCTGTGCCAAAAGCCCATGTTAAGCGGTACTTGAGTATAAATAGCAGGGTCAAACAACAGCTGCCAAGTATATGCAGGGAACGAACAACCTATCATTGCCACCAACGCTACAACAAACCAAAGCCAATCGCGCCCCTTAAGAACAAGCTGCTTTGCGTTTTGCAATGCGTATACAACGATAAAGCCAACTGTGAGCCCGACTTCGACACCGATAAGCAGCGCACGCAGACTAAAACTTTCCAGAGCGGACGGACCGCAAATGCCAAGAATATGGTTGGAAAGCCACGCCGAATTGAGCAACGACACCGCTCCGCCGAAAAAGACTACTAACGACGGCACACTTTTTACCGTAAAAAACGGAGCAAGTATAATAAGCAACTCCACGGCGTAAGTAAACCAAACTTGCAACAGCGATACGACGATTTGAGCCTTTGAGGTAAAGCCGTTTGATACAGTTAAATTTGTGATAAATTCAAGACTGTCGTCGCCCGTCATATACCGCACGAACAATGCCGCAAGCAGCGTTAGCGAAGTAGCCTTAAAAAACACGTTTATCCTTGCGGGCATTTTTTTGCGAATAAGCAATCCCACCACAATGGTGGCAACGGCAAGTAATGCACCCGCAGCATAGTATAATAAAAGCATAAAAAGCCTTCCTATGATAAATTTGTAAGCAATGCAATTAGCGTGTACACGAAAATCAAATTTGTCGTCTGCGAAAAAAAGCGAAAAATCCCCCTTTACCTACAATTCGACAAACCTTGTGTTTTACGATAAATGCCAAAAGGAACAAATCACGACAAAAAATGAATGTGTTGCGCATACGAACAGACGAAAACGTGCGATACGCTACGCTGCTTTGTTGCGCAAAGCAAAATGCGTCCGGAAACGACCGTCACAAATAACAATCCCGTCCAGACAAAAACATTAAAACAAAGCCTTACGATGTACGCAAGCGTCAAAAACGTGTATGCACCGTAATTGGAAATAAAATAACCGATCACCGAAAACAGTTGCGACAAAAACAAACGCAAACTGCCGTTGATCGTTTGAAAAATAACAACGGGACAAAGTCTCGCTCCGCTAAAACATACCGCCAGTACGACGTTTGCAAAGCAATACGCAAAAAGAGCGAACAAAAGCTTGGCACATTGCTTTATCGCACTGCCCAGCTTGATTGAACTATTTGCATTGTACGGAATGCGCCCCTGTAAAAAAAAGGACGACACAAGCTCCGTAAAGCTCGACTCTTCTACCATTGTACATATATTATATCAAAATAAAATGGGTTGTCAATAAATTATCATAAATAAAATGTCAGAAATAACATTATAATAACGTTTAATTATATATTACACTACCGTAGGATAGTCAATTTTATTTCAAATTTGCACGAGGCAAAATGCCCCTCGGTTGCGCGTCTGCAGCAACCGTGTAGCGGAACAAAAACAAGGCGCATGGTTAAAACGCGGGCGTGACCAAACCATCCTTAACAACAGTGTTAAGCAATCGGCGCGGAAGGTCGAGATTTTGCCGCAAAATTGTTTGGAATTGCGTATACGGAAAGGGATGCGAATAGCTATCTGCGCCCACCTCGATGGTAAACGACGGTATGCCCAGCCGCCGAACGCACCAATCCTTGTAGCCACCGGCACTATCCCCAGAACCAACCAAACTATAACCCGTATACGCAGCAATAGCCTTAGCATACCCTTCGTCGCGACGGCGATTAACCGTCTGCCCAAAATCCCAATAGACTATTTCCCCTTTTAGATGATACGATAGCGTAACCAAAGGCAATAGCCTTAGTGTAAACTCCGCAAGCGCGCGTGTTTCCGGCTCGGAAAAGGGACGTTCTCCGACGTAATCTGACGGAGCAGGCGCAAAAACGTTTTGCTTCCCCGTGCCGAAAGCTGCGTCGAAATTGACGTTGAGGTCAACAGCGTTTGCATTTGCCTTCCACAACGAAAAATCCGTGCCGCCGTTGATATCAATAAGTCTTTTGCGAACCGTTCCGTTGTCAATAAAATCCACGCCCTCTTGACAGAGGCGTACGCCGTCGGGATTAACCATAGGCACAAAATAGATGCCGCCGTTTATCGGCAACGCGTTTTTTACAAGATACTTGCACAGGTACACCACAAGCAATGCCGTTAAATGCTCGCGCGCGTGAATTGCCCCTTGCACAACCATTCTATTGCCGTTTTTGTTGCCATAAAAAACGTACGGGATAGGTTGCTTTAACACCGACTCACCCACGATGCCGGTTTCTACGCCCATTTTGTTGAACTGTTTTACCTCGTCCAAAAGATTTGCATAAGTAAACAAAAAAAGCCCCCTTATCACGACCGAAATATCAAAGCTCTCATCTGCACCGCGGTAAGAATTTACATCGTTTTCGCTTAACGTCACAAAAAAAATTCAAGACCATAAAACCGCTTTGCAAAAAGCCTCTTATTATACGATATGCAACAACAATTCTTTATTTGCAAAAAAGCATAAAGATAAAAAAATCAGCGACCAAACAGAC
>CAZSIF010000016.1:0-38458 GCA_964607155.1 uncultured Oscillospiraceae bacterium | reverse complement strand
ATTATATTCCCGTCCAAGTTTATTATACCCCCCCCCCGTCTTGTCGTGTCAAGCACTAATACGAAAAAATTACTAAAAAATCAACATTTTTCTTGCAAATAACCAAAAAACATCATTAAAAACAACCTTTAACCCTACAAATAGTTTTAGCCACCAAATTTGAAAACAAAAAAAGCCCTTACCTATCAGCAAGGGCTTACGCGAAATATCGGCACAACGGCAAAAGCTCACACGGCTACGCTTTAACACAAAAAACAAGGATAGGCAACTGTTAAGTAGCGAATCCTTGCGTTTTTATTATCATGCGTACCAATTATTTATTCAAAATTCCGTCTAGCGGCGTCAAGTGCCACAAATCCACAAGACCGTGCAAAACGTCATCGGGAATAACGTTAACAACGTGCCCTAACGTAAGCATATAGACTTGGGCGGTTTTTTCCACCGTTTCGATAAGACCGAACGTTTCATCTATATCTTTACCCGTACCGTATATGCCGTGGTTTGTCCACACAACCAAACGGTAGTTGTTCATTTTTTGCGCAGTTGCGATGCCGATTTCGTTAGTACCACACAACATACAAGGTAACACGCCAACACCATCAGGGAATACAACAATCGCTTCCGTATTGCTACGCCACAGTTTTTCGGTAAAAATGCGATCATCTGTTTGCACTACTGCCGACATGCACATTGTATAAGTCGGGTGAGTGTGCATAACAACTCTGTGCGCAGGATCTTTTTGCAGACGTGTTGCATGCGTCATAAGGTGAGCAGGACACTCGCTTGTAAACTTTCCGCCATCCTTCCAGCCCCAAAGTAGTTCCGCATTTTGGCAATCGTCAGTGATACGAATAATCCCCAAGTTTGTTTCAGGATCTTTTATTACGTTTTTGAAGTATTTGCCGGTGCCGGTAAACAAGAAATATTTACCTTTAAGTATCGAATCCGCAGTAAAATTGAGCGGAATAGTACGCAAAACCTTGTGAATATCAAGATACTCTGCCAGTTCCGCCTCGTCCAAAATAACAGAAACATTACCGCCGTTGCGTTCATCCCAACCTTGGCGGTACATATTTGCGGTAACATCGCACATTTCCGTGATAAATTTTGATTCCAAAATGTTTTTCATTTCTACAACTCCTTATTAAAGCTTTTGTGTAGTGAGAATTTTCTTTACAATTATTTTGCTCTCACTCGTGATAAAACCTTACCAATCAGCCAACCTTGAAAATGGCTGCGCCGCAAAGCCTGTTATTGCATACACCACAGCACGCATTTGCGACCTTGCCTTGCCTGCCAAGTGCGTTTTTGCACCACATGCCACTGCAAAGCCCGCCCCAAAAAGCAGACGTTATCTTTTACTAAGCACGTCGTTTTCGTAACGGACGACCTCGGCGTAATAATCCTCGGGGACATTGCAAGCTGCAAGATATTGCTGCCACACAGCACCGAAATCCATTGTTTTAAGTTCTTCTTGCAAAACCATCAAATGCGTAAAATCATTATTGTTTTGCAACACTTTTAGCTGTTCAACGGGTTGAATAAGTGCATTTAACAGTGCTTTATGTACATTACGCACGCCCGTAACCCACGCAGCAACTCTGTTTATGCTTGCATCAAAATAGTCGGTTGCAATAAACACTTTATCCAATGCATTGTTACGAACGATTTCTTTGGCAATTTCCTTAGTTTCGTCATCGAACAAAACAACGTGATCGCTATCCCAACGCACACCGCGAGTAATATGCAAAGCAATGTGGTCATTAAACAACAATAATGCACTTATTTTATCCGAAACCAGTTCCGTAGGATGATAGTGTCCGTTATCCATCAAAGGAGTAATACCTTTGTAGTCAGCATAGGACAAACAAAATTCAGCACTGCCTACCGTATAACTTTCCAAACCTATACCGAAAACTTTACTTTCCAGCGTGACGAAAACTTTGGATTTGTCGTATGGTTCAGCCAAAATTTCGTCCATACTTTGCTTGTATCTTGCGCGCGGCGAAAGCCTATCGGCGGGGATATCTTTGTAGCCATCGGGAATCCAAAAGTTTATCACGCAAGGAACACCAGTTTCGTTAGCAAAATATTCGGCAATTTTGATGCACTGCTTACCGTGACGTACCCAATATGCCCTAACCTCGTCATCAGGACTGGATAGCGTAAGATTATCTTTAACCATGGGATGCGCAAAGAACGTTGGGTTAAAATCTATACCCATATTGCGTGCTTTTGCGTAATCCACCCACTTGGCAAAATGTTTTGGTTCGATTTGATCTCTACCAACCGATTCACCTTCATCAAAAATTGCATAACTTGCATGCAAATTCAATTTCTTTTTGCCGGGAATAAGGCTAAATGCCTTATCCAAATCCGCCATAAGTTGTTCGGGCGTTGAAGCCTTGCCGGGGTAATTGCCCGTAGTTTGTATTCCGCCGGAAAGTGTTTGCTTGCTATCAAAACCAACAACGTCGTCGCCTTGCCAGCAGTGAACGGAAACGGTTACATCTTTTAGTATTTCGATTGCCCTATCAGTATCAACACCCAAGGCTGCATAAGCTTTTTTGGCTAAATCGTATCTTGTTGTCATAATTCTCCTTTATACGGACGAGTTGTGTCGCCCGTTGCTTACTTTTTATTCGCCAACACGACGCATTTGAACGGTCAGGTTGCCCAAGGCGGTTGCCTCGATGGGTAACGCCACAACCTGTTTGCCCGTATATTGCTCGGTTAAATTATTTAAAAATTTATTTTTTGCGCCACCGCCGACAATGTAAATTTTATCGAATTGCCTACCGAGATTTCGCTGCATACCATCGACAGCATTTTTGTAGCTCAACGCAAGACTGCGATAAATGCTTGCGTACAAGTCACCGTCATTTTGTGGCGGATTTTGAGCGAGCAACGCGCGAATTGCCGATTCCATATCTGCAGGGGACATAAGGCTTTCGTCGTTGACGTCGAAAGTTTGCATATAACTACTGCTTTGCGCCATAGCAACTATTTCGCCGAAAGAAATGCTTTTTTTGCGCTGAACTTCGTTTATAAGCCACATGCCCATGATGTTTTTTAGATATCTAAAATATCCAACGCCGCCTTCGTTGCTGAAATTACTTGCAAGGCTTGATGGAGCCGTATCGGCATTGGGCAATTTTGCCCCGATAAGCGACCACGTTCCCGATGACAATACAACGGAGTGCTCGTCGCACTCAACCGCCTCGTAAGCACTTGCCGTATCGTGAGATGCACACAACACGACCGTTGTTTGCTCACCGACTTCGGCAACAATATCGTCTTTAAGTTGTCCCACAACCGTTTGTGGCGCGTCCAACTTCTTAAAAATGTGCGAAGGCAAACTAAGGCGTTCGATAAGTTCAAAATCGTACTGTTTCGTTTGAGCATTAACAAGTCCGCCCGTGGTAGCCTCTGTATACTCGTGTTTTTTAACTCCGGTTAATAAATACGAAAGATATTCCGGCACCAACAAAAAGTCCGTAACACCATTCAAACGACCTTTTTGCAAGTCGTCGTACAGCTGATACACCGTGTTGAATGTTTGAAATTGTATACCCGTGTGCGCATATAATTCGTCAAACGGAACGATACTGTGCACCTTCTCGATTGCACTCAAAGTACGCTCATTGCGATATGCGTAACAAGGCAACACCGGCACGTCGTTTTTCAACAAAACGTAGTCCACGCCCCAAGTATCGATTGCAATACTTTCAATTGCGTTATACTTGGAAAAAGCCGCCTTAATGCCCTCCTTGACGTGAACAAAAATCTCGTCCATATCCCACACAAGTCCGTCGGACGTTTTTTTCATTCCGTTGGGAAAGCGATAAACCTCATCAAGCACTATTTCGCTGTCTTTTTTGTAGCCGACAATGTGTCTGCCACTTGATGCTCCTATATCTATTGCGAGAAAATATTTCATAACCACCTTACTTTACCTTATTTTACAAAAAAATGCAAGCAATTTAGCTTATTCGCCAATAATACTGACATAAAAGCCGTCATTCAACACGGAAGAAAATCCAAACACACGCAACACCGCACTAACACAAGCAAACTTATCGTGTTAGCACAAAAAACCTTGCCTGATTTTTTTGCGTAAAATTAACACACAGCTCACCATCCGTCAAGCTATATTCCAGCGTGTTGCCCTTCGGATAAGCGCACGTTACCTGCGTATACTCCTTTCCAACTTGGATTTTGCGGCACAGCTCGTCATCGGACAAATTCCATACGGCAAGATAAGTTTTGCCATCAGCAGTAAAGCCGCTTGCAACAAACGGATCGCCGAAATGCGCAAAACCGCACGGTAAACACGGCAAAGCGGTATGTTTAACAGCCGAAAGCGTGTTGTAATATTCAATCCCCTCCGCAACGAGACGTAGTTGCCGCTCGGGAAGCATTTCCAAGTGACTTGCCAAATGCATTCGACCGAGGAAGGAATTTATCATATTCATAATAACTTGCTCGTCGGTTACATTTTGCTTTATCCATTCACGGTCGGGCTGAAAAACACCGTTAATAACGTAGTCACTGCCGACGGGATAGCTCCACACCGCGGCTTGTTCCGGCAGCACTGCCGAAAGCACGTTGCCTGCGATGTACGGATACAAATCGTAATGCGTTTGGTCAGATGTGGACACTATCGAAAAGTGCCTTAACGTACAATAATCCATGCGCATGCCGCCCGAGCTACAAGCTTCAAAAAGCACTTGAGGAAAACGCTTACGCATATCGTCAATCCAACGCAAATATGCGGCGGCACATTGCTCCAAACCTTCGCCAAAGCTATCGCTATCGACATCAGTGCCCACACCCAAATCCTCGTTGTAGTCCATTTTGATATAGTCAGCGCCGTAATCTTCGACCATTCTGCGAATGGTTTCTGTCATATACGCCACAACTTTTGCATTGCGAAAATCCAAAAAATATCTGCCCATCACGCACACTCGTTTGCCGTTGCGACGAATAAAACAATTGTCGTCGTAACAATCAAGCATTTCGGCGCAATCCTTGCCGATAATTTCCGGCTCGATCCACAAGCCGGCACGCATACCGAGCGAGCGAATATAATCTGTTATTGCCCTAACCCCATGCGGAAACCGAGCATTACTTTGCTTCCACTGCCCAACATACGGATAAACAACCCTGCCGTCCTCCTCGTTGTGCCAGCCGCAGTCGATAACGTAATATTTAACGCCAAGCTCGGCAACAGTCGGTGCCAATGCGCGAGTATTTTTTTCCGTAGGGCAATCCCACGATAAATGCATATATTCGTTGAAAATTGTAGGCAAGCTTTCGTCCGCCGCACAAACACCCTTTATTGCACGACGATATTTTGTCATTTCGCCAACAACGCCATCGAGAGAACTGCCAAAACACACGCAAACCGTATCCGTCGTGTAGTTCTCGCCTGTATTCAGTCGCTTTTGCCAGCCGTTAAATGCCAACCCCCTACCGCCCAAATACAGGTAGAGTTTGCCGTCCACGTCGCTTATTTCGTAGTACCAGCTATTGTTGGACTCTATCTGAAACATTATCCAACGTCCGTCAACATCTAAAATTCCTTGAGGTAATTGTTCCTTAGTTGACCAGCTGCCCACATTGGCAAAACACACTCTACGTTGACTTGCTGGCAAACCACCCGTAAAGCCGTAATCAGCTAACGAACGAACCGAAGGTTGACACTCGGCGTGATGACTCTGCCCAAAAGTGTACATATAGATTTTTTCAGCGTCACTCACCTGCGCAAAGCCGCCAAGCACAAAAGTCGAAGCCTCCTCCAACACTATCGGACATTCGCAAAGATTTGTGTAAGTCGTTGTTACCGCATATCCATTGTAGTTGCCAAATTCAAAAACGGTGGTTGCACGCAACAGCGAGGACTGTTGAATAACCGTCAAGCGATTATCCTCAATGGCGTGCGAAACATACGCAAACCTGCGCCCTTCTGACGAGCACACCGCCTTGGCACCAAGATGGCTATCCTTATCCTCACCAACAATTTGAGCCTCAACAAAGGGCATATCTCCAATTGTCGCACGGTCGTTTTCGATATTTATTTTAAGTTGTCCAAAAATCAAATCCATAACACTTTACCTTATTTAATTATCCACTTTGGCTCATTTAACAGGCGAATCAAGCCTATACACGCCTTTATCATAAAGTTCTTTGAAATCGTTGGCGTTGATAAACTTATCAAACGTGACCGAACAAAACAAAAACCACATCAAACAGTACAATGGCAAAATTACAACGATAATTATTACAAGCACAACATATTTAAGCACCGCAGATGATACCAAAGAGAGTAGCTCAACAGCGCAAATCGACAGAACAAACAACATTGTTTGCCAAAGATTTTTACCCCAAAATGCCGTTGCGTTACCGCAAGCCTTACCAAACGTAACATCATACACAACTGTTTGTGCCAAAATCCACAGTCCGATGGGCAAAACACCGCAAACGAACAAAACCAACGGTATATACGCAGCAATTGTAACTTGCGCAAACCATTGTTTAAAAAACACCTCTGCAAACTTTGCGGCGGCGCAAATGGCAAAAACAGCAGCAAACCTGCCCACATTTTGCTTTATTCCCTGCGTAAAATCACTTGCAAAAAAAATCGGCTCGCCCCAAGCAAGCTGCCTTACAATGCGCGCAACACCGGATAATCCGACAGAAAAAATCGCCCATCCCAAAATATTAATCAATGCCGCCAAAACCTGCAAAGAACTCAAATATGCGGTTGCTTGATCTTGCGTAATTTCCCCGTTAGTCAATCGCGAATAAATGCTTGTCCAAACAATATCCTTAAATGCCTCCGTGCCGATAAGCGGAACACAAAAAAGCAGCAAAATCAGTCCCAAACACAGCAGCAATTTCCAATGCAATTTTATGCAATCGATAAACACTTCCTTTCGATTGTGCGGAAGCTGCGCAAAGGTAAAATCACTTTGCGCCTGCTTAGTTTTTTTCATATAACTGCCCACCTTTTAATTTGCAAGTTTGCCATATTACAAATCTAAGTTTGAAAAGCTCGATTGCTGTTTTAACTCTTCAACAACAGAATTGCCACTGTTAAACACTTCTGACGGAGAGCCGCACGCAACCACGTTGCCTTCGTCCATAACAATCAATCTATCCGCCATAGCCATTGCTTCAGATAAATCGTGCGTGACGTACACCGCCGTACATCCGCAAGCGGCAAGCGTTTGCTTTACAAGTATACGCGAGCGCACTCGCTGCGAAGCGTCCACATTAGAAAATGGCTCGTCAAGCAAACATACTGACGGATTTTTTATCAATGCCTTGGCTAACGCAACACGCTGTTGCTGTCCGCCACTGAGATGTTTTGGTTTGCGAGTAAGCGTGACTGTTAAATCCAACTGCGCCGCAACGGAACGAACACGATTTATTATATCAGCCTTGTTTACACCCTGAATTTTTAACGGGAATGCAATATTGTCGAAAACTGTTTTATCTGCATAAAGTGTAAATTGCTGCGAAACAAACGCGAGATTGCGCTTTTGCACAGGAATTCCACGAATATTTTCGTCATCAAAAAAAATATCGCCGTCATAATCGAGCTGACCGGCAATAGTTTTTAACAAAGTTGTTTTGCCACATCCCGAATAACCAACGATAACATTAAAGGCATCGGAAATAAGGGTTGCGCTAAGGTTATTTAGCGCAACGACCTTTTTAGTTCCGTTTGCATATTTTACATTTAAATTTTTTATCGTAATTTGTGGCATATTGTATTAATTACATTTATAAATTCGCGCCCAAACACGCAAGCATGCCGCTTTGCCGCATTGCATTTTTAGCCACGCTTTGCAGCACTGCACTCGCACAACCAAATTGACTTGACGCGCAAAACGGCAATTTAAGCGTACAGCTTTAATGCTTTAAATAATATAAAGTGACAAACTCATCGATTATTTACGCACGTTGCGATACAGCGGACCGTATGCTTCACAAGCACGGAAGTCTTGTCCTTCCTTATCCATACCAAACGCATTCCACGCTGCCGGACGGTAAATATCAGCATCGTCCACGTTGTGCATACAAACGGGTATACGCAACATGCTGCACATTGTGATAAGATCTGCACCGATATGTCCGTAGCTGATTGCGCCATGGTTTGCGCCCCAGTTATTCATAACGTCATATGCGGATTTGAACGCCCCTTTGCCCGTAACACGAGGTGTAAACCATGTGCACGGCCAAGTGTAGTCTGTACGCTTCCACAGCTTATCCGTTACTTCATCCGGCAACGCAACAGTCCAACCTTCTACTATTTGCATAACCGGTCCAAGCCCTTTTACAAGATTCAAACGAATCATTGTTGCAGGCATTTCCGTTCTGGTAACAAATCTGCTAGAATAACCGCCACCGCGAAAATAGCCCAAATCCGCATACGGCCAAGTTGTGTGCGACATCATTGTGTCGATATCCTCGTCCGTAACGTTCCACCATTGCTTCATCGTGGGCAGACCGTTTTCGTCCTTAACTTCTCCGCAAGCATCCACACAGCATGCGCCACTGTTAATAAGGTGAATAAATCCGTCCGCTTCCTTTGCTTTTCCGGAAATGTCGTATCCGGTAACACGTTTAACGGCACTGCCACTCCAATATGTGCGAACGTCCGCGAACATTTGAGCTCTACCCGTAAGTAGCTTCATGAACAACATCGAAACGCCGTTAAGCGTGTCGTTTTCCGTTGCAAGAACGTACGGTTCACGCGCGCCGTTCCAGTCGAATGAGCTGTTAAGTATACTTTCCGGAAAATCGCAGTTGGGGTAAAAATCCGTCCATTGACGTTGTCCTTGGAAACCGCCCACTATTGCGTTGTGACCGACAGATTCTTCCTCGTAGCCTTCCGGCAGATTGCTGTTGCCGTTATACAAATCTTTGATAATACACGCCATTTTTGCAGTAAATTCCCAATCCTGCAATTTTTGTTCAGCAGTTTTTTGCAATTCTTTTGGATTTTTATCAAAATCCGCACGGCACTTTTCCTTAACCCAAGCAAGTGCCTTTTGATACTCGGCTTCGTCATAAATGCCCAACGTCATGCGGCGGATAATTTCCACCTCGTCCACCGACTCAACACGCATACCAAGGTATTCCTCAAAGAATTCCGGCGAAATAATGCTACCGCCAATACCCATTGTTACGCTACCGATTTGCAAATAGCTTTTTCCACGCATGGTTGCAACAGCCACTGCCGCGCGTACGAAACGCAAAATTTTATCCTGCACGTCTTGCGGAATAGACGTGTCGTTTGCATCCTGAACTTCGTGCCCGTAAATACCAAAAGCAGGCAAACCCTTTTGAGCATGTGTTGCCAATACGCTTGCCAAATACACCGCACCGGGACGCTCGGTGCCATTAAAGCCCCAAACCGCCTTTATCGTCATAGGGTCCATATCCATTGTTTCGGCACCGTAACACCAACAAGGCGTAACGGTAAGAGTGATATCCACGTTATTCTTTTTGAACTTATCTGCGCAAGCCGCAGCCTCCGCAACACGACCGATTGTGGTATCGGCAATGATAACTTTTACAGGCTCGCCGTTACTGTAACGAACGTTGTTTTGTATAAGCTCTGCTGCCGCCTTAGCCATATTCATGGTTTGGTCTTCAAGACTTTCGCGAACCTTTATTTTTCCGCGACGACCGTCAATCGTAGGTCTGATGCCTATTACGGGGTAGTCTCCCACCAATCTACTTTTTGCCATTTTAAGTACTCTCCTTTTAATTGATATTATCAGCCACCTAATGGCTTATGTTCGTTTAGTTTGCGCACAATTATCGCTTTTGAGTTTTCAACAAGTTTTAATGGCACGCCAAATACACATTATTGTCACTTTGTTTATTTATTAACTTCAAAAGTCGTTTCAAACACACCGTCGGATAGTTCCGTCAACACATTTCCGTTTTTATATGTACAAGCAAAGCCGTTAACGTCAATACTCAACTGCACTTTATTTTGAGTGCGCGTCCAAGATACCGTAACGTTTTTGCCATTGTTGGAATACGATGTGGTTGCACTATTGACGTCGGCAAACACAATCGGCTCAATAACAATGCTGTTGCCGGACTTGACGTTTATCCACCCGATATACTTGTATATCCAAGCCAAAACTCCGCCCCAAAAATGGTGATTAAAGGACGGCAAAGCCTCGCTACCGTCGCGACGAGTAATCAAACCGTTTTCGTCCCAATCAAACTCGTGGAAACTTTCCCACAGGGTGGTTGCGCCCTTTTCGAGAATATATCCGTAACTCGGATAACTTTTTTGAGTGATAAGCTTCAAGCACAAGTCTTGTTCGCCATGCTCCACAAGCGTATCGAACAAATATTTGTACCCGATTACGCCAACACGAAAATGATCGTCCTGACCGTGAATAAGCGTAAGCAAATCGTTGAAGCATGTTTTTTGCTCGTCGGCAGATAGCACGTCCAATCTCAAGCACATTGCCAATGCGGTTTGGGTTTGCACGGTAACCTTGCCGTCATGTAAATATTTGTTTTTGAACTTATCCAATATATTTTTACGGAAAGTTATAATCTTATCAGCATTGATACCTGCATTGCGGAACATCGCAATAGTTTTGTTTGCAATGTCCACCATTGTCAGACTATCGGTAACTTCCAGCGGCGTTTCGTATCTATCAGCGTACAGCGCATATGTCTGGCACCAATCGCCCAACCCGATGGCAACCAATCCATATTCGTTCAATCGAGACGTGATATAATCAAAATATTTATTTATAGCGTCGGCGCAATCCATAACAACTTGATTATCGTCGTAAAAACGATTTAGTTGATAAGGCACTTCAACAAGAACGCTATCCCATGCAGGACCGTTGCCCCAATTAAATCCCCAACCTGCGGTGGGAACAATTCCCGGCAATGCGCCGTCGTTGCGTTGCGCACGCACAATCATTTGCAACCACTGCCTATAACTTGGAGCCGCATCAAAGGCATACAACAGTTGCTCAGTCGACAATGCCGCATCCGCCGTCCAACCGTTCTTTTCGCGTTGCGGACAGTCGTACGGGTAAAACATAAAGTTACTCACATCACTACGCAAGGTGATTTCCGCAATCTTATTTACAGTTTCGTTATCACATTGAAAATCGCTGATTTTGGGCAACTCTGTGTGCGTGGGAATAAATACAACGGCATCAGCTGTTGCTTGTTCGTCCGTTACCCCCGTTACCTCGCAATACCGACAACCGTGCCAAGTAAAGTTGGGCAGATACGTTTGCTTTCCGTCCTTGCAAATATAACTATCGTGTTGAACATATCCAAACATAGGGAACGTGTCAAACGAGATGTTACGCAAATCCAAGCAATTGTTTTCGGTAAGCGTTTCGCCGCAGTACAAATCGATTTGTTGACCGCTAACGCCATCTACCGAAAGACGGCACAAACCCATGTCGTTTACGCCAAAATCGTACAAAAATCCCACGTCGTTTTTGATAATGCGCACAGCTTTACGCGCCGCCTCCGCAACGATGGGCTGCGTATTGTTAGGCAAAATATCGCCTTTGGGCGGTTCGACAACGTTTACCTGTTCAAAGCCGTCTAGCGAAAGACTTGTTAAAACGTCGGCAATTTCCAACCTTGCGTCATAATGCTCTCCGCAACGAAAATCGTCAAACGTAATTGGGCTATTTGTTGCCTTAAACTGCTCGTCTGATTGCAAAATAATATTATCGCCATCCACAACAGACAAAGCAAACTTGGGTGCAGCACGATACGGAGCTGTTGAGTTTAACCAAATATCAGAGTCTTCCGAAACGGCAAAACCGTTGCCCACAAGCACGCACAACACATTGTTTTGCGGCAAAAGAAGTCCGTCCAAATTATACGAATCCGTATAAACAACTTGATCGGGATTGCTCATATACGGGGCAAAGAAACTGCGATTAAGCAACTGCCCGTTAAGATACAATTTGTACAATCCAACAACGGTTATGTTAAGCGTTGCCGACGAAACGTTGCTATCGAAAATACGCTTAAATAACGGCGCATTAACGTGATTTTTCATAGAGTTAACTTGTGTTCCGTGAGAAATATACTGCATTATTTTCCTCCAATTTACCACATTATCATCTTAGCTGCACGCCGAGCGAGCAAACCTTGCCACACCGATAAAACAGACAAGACGCACAAAGTGTCGCAAAAACGCACATTAAACAAGCCACTTACGCAACCTTAACAGTGTTTACGGCACACCTCAAAAAGCTATTGTCGCATCTGAAAAAATCAAATGATGCTTTTGATATAATTACAAATCAAGTCAGCCAACAATTCGTGCCCCTTATCCGTGGGGTGCAAGCCGTCCTGATAGTATTCCGTGGGGGTATCCACAGTCGGAAGCGGCATGTCGTTGCGAAAATCCACATATTTCACACCACGTTTGTTCAACACGGCAATTTCTGCCGCGACATACTCGCCCAAGGTCGGGCGTGGCGTTTTTGCCGTTCCGTCGCCGTAAGGGTTATTTTCGTTGTAGCGATGCAACGGCATGATAAAACAAATTTTATCTTTGCCATAACGCGCAATCAATTTGGATACCAATGTGTTCATTGCGCCATAGAACGTGTACACATCGTCACTATCGATATCGCCAAAAGCGGCGTCACCGTGACCGAAATCGTTTGTTCCGCCAAAAACAAAAACAAGGTCGGCGTTCACGTCCATATCATCTGCCCGCTGCACATAGTCCAAATCAAACCTCAAATCGCTAATGGTAGGCTCTTTTTGACGTGCAATGCGTGTTCCGCCAATTCCGTAATTATTAACTGTACAACCCAGTTTTTTTGCCACCTGCGTTGTGTACATATACTCGGGGGAAGTTGCCGCAGCACCCTCCGTTATGCTGTCACCGAGAAAATTGATTGTAAGCTCATTATAATTTTTCATAAAACTCTCCGTAATAAAACCCATTTTTATTTGCCAATCAAGCACGAGAACGCGCGGCTATACCGTCTGCAAAAAACATGCTCAACACTTGGTATCGCCTTCGTCCTGTACAGGCAATTTTTCCGCCTATTTGCACCGATATCAAAGCAAGCGCAACAACAGCCACACCGCCACACGCACTTAACTGATGTCAAGCCCCAAACATTAAACCAGCTTGAAGCGAACAACGCGTGCGTACATGCTTATGCCGTAATCGAACGGTTCCATCACCAGCTCGTTGTTTGTTACCGCAAGAGGTTTGCCGCTATCCAAAATAACAGCGTCCGTAACAGTTTTGTCCGTTAAAATCCTGATAGTGAAGCGTTCAACAGCCCTTGCAACGTTAACATTCGTGCACATTGCCACGTCGTGCGCTATTGCGTAGTAGTACTCGCCATCCGTCATAACCACAGCGTTTTGCGCTTGCACGTCCGCCTTTACGGCGTTGTACACAACTGCCCTATTGCAGTCCACCCATCTACCAAGACAACGCAACAGATTTTGCTCCATAATGGTAATTTCGCCGTTGGGCTTCAAGCCGACATTAAGTAGCAAATTGCAGTTATTTTCGCGACAGACAAGCAGCGTATCGATAAGTCGCTCAGCCGACTTAAACCTTATATCATTTGCCGCGTAGCCCCAGTGATCGGTGATACCTTCGCACATTTCTCCTGCGCGAGGACGATCGCTGTTATCCACAAAACAGGGGTTGCCGCGCTCAAAAGTTACGCTATCGATTTCCTTGTGAGAAACTTGCCCTTCTGCATTCAAACCGGTGTTATTGATAATCATTGCTTGCGGTTGATACTTGCGAATCAACCCGTACAAGCGGTCAAATTGCCAATAATCCACGTCAGGCTTGTCCCAAAAACCGTCAAACCAAAAACCGCCGATTTTGCCGTAGTTGGTGCAAAGCAACTCTATGCTTTTGTTGAGATAATCCAAATACGCCGCAAAATCGTTTTTGTAGGTCGGTTCCGTCCAGTCGATAAGGGTGTGATAGAAAAACGGCAAAATATCCGCCTTGTTACATTCAGCAACCAGCTCGGCAATCAAATCTCTGCCGCACGCACTGTGCATAACGTCGAAATTCGAAAGTCCCTTTGTATCGTACAGCGAAAATCCGTCGTGATGCCTTGTGGTTATATTGATATATTTTGCTCCGGCACGCTTTGCCGTTGCCACAAGCCGTTTTGCCCAGCCCTTGTTAACGTTAAATTTTTGAGGCAGGGTTTTGTACATTTCCCAATCGGCATCGGCGCAACTTGCCAAATACCACTCGCCCCTGCCGAGAATACTGTACAATCCAAAATGAACAAACACGCCCAAGCCGAGGCGTTCAAAGTCCTTAACATATTTATAATCTGCCATTTTTCTTTACGATGTTGCCTTTCGACACACATCCAACTCCTTTATTTTGTAATAAGCTATTTTTTTACCGAACGTGCCATGCTCATCAGCTCGATAGACGTCCGATGCAAGCGTTGCCCCGATGAACGACAAGACAATCCGATGTATACACGCCACGCACTGCACCGACATACCGTGTGCCAACTTAAAAATGCCACCACACGCTACATATCCGCCGCGCGCACTGTGCCGTTAGTGGAACTGACTCCAATCCCTATCCGATTGCCACACCGCAACCAGCCTTATATCGCCGTCCACATCGTACGCACCGTCTACAAACGGTTCGTCCGTTCCGTCAATAACCCATCCGATAAAAGTATAACCGCTCGCGGTGGGTTTGTAAAGCGAAAACGCAACCCCAAATGTAACTTTTTGCATATCCGACGGCATATCCGCCGCCACGCCGTTCAAGTCGTACTTTATATAATAGGTATTTGGCGTTTCCACTGCGTACACAGTCATATCCGTCTGCACATTGGTCAAATCGGCATTGCCCCAAGTAACGGTATAGCCCCGTTTAGAGGTCAAAAACGGCACGTTGGTAACGGCTGTGCCCTTTTCCACTGTACGCACCGACACATTTTCGCCTTGAATAAACGTTACCTTGCAATATTGCTTGCCCCCAACGCAACCGACAAAGCACAAAACGCACATAACAAGCACAGCAATCATCAAAACAACCGCCGATTTGTGCACCGCACCGCTATTTGTATCTATTTTAAAAAGCTTGTTAAACATGGTTTATTCGCACCCTTTTGTATTATTTAGTCACGCCTGCTCGCACACCATAAAACAGCCCTCGCCTGCGCCAAGAGTTAGCGTGTACTGTCCGCTTATCGTTACCGTTTCACTACCACCGTTGCGATAGATAGTTGCCGTTAGCGGCTGCGACGTTTTTAGCACTACCGTTGCCGTTTTGCCGCCGTTATCCAACGACGCATAGTTGCAAAACGCATACCCCATAACGTCGCTTGTTCCGTCAAACACGCCAGTGATAACGCTACTGCCAAAACCGCTTACCGATATATTGCTAAACTGCGTTGCTTGCTCATCCAACACATAACTTGCAAACTCCGTGTTTTTAAGGCTGTTGTAGCCGTCCCTTTCCGCAGAAAATGCACCAAAGTTAAATATTGCGCCTTTCCACGAAAACTCCGCATACACGTCGGCAAACGCCGCAATTTCGCCGTTGACTTTGGCTAACGCAGCGTATCCGTCGTTTGTTGTGCCCGTTTGATAATCCACAGGCACCATATCCGCAGTTTGCTTATCCGCCGATTGAAATTGCGAATAGGTAAACCATGAAAACGAATCCATACCAAAAGCTAACGCCGCATACGCTTGCAAACGCATTTCCGCCTCGCTTGGCATACGCGCCTTGAGGGTACTGCCCTCATTCCAGCCACACGACTGCAAACATATGTTGGCTTTTGCGCCGTATTTTACTGCGTAGTATTTAAGCAAGCCGATGCTCGTGAGAAAATGTTCGTCTATCGAATAATCGGCATATATCGGATAGCTATCCACCGAAAGCACCTTTGTTCCGCTGATTTTGCTAAGCACGCTTGTGCAATACCGTTCAAGATACTGCGAATAGGTCAGCTCAACTCCGTCAACCGTGCCAAATGCGCCGTCAACCGCCTCGCTCGGCAACAGATTGCACCAAAACTCCGCCTCGTTGCCGTAAAGCTCGTCAAATTGCTGCGCATAGTTTGCAATTACGCTATCGATAATTTCCGCCGTCGGCTCGTCCCATTGCAATATTCCCTTAAAGCCGCTACACTCCGAAAAATCCGGATAATATCCCAAGGCAAAATACTGTTTCTTTAAGTCCACATACGAACCGATATCGTAGCTATCAAACAGCGCAATAAGCTGTCTTATGCGTTCCATGTCGTTTTCGCTTGTGATGTTTTCGGTAAAATCGCCGTTTATAAACACGGTGTTTAACCCAGCCGCCTTCATCGCCGCAACAATCTGAAAATTGCGGTCGTTTTTGTATTCGTTTTGTTCAGATAAGTAGGGCAAAAACCACGCCGATATTCCCACCGACGAAACGGTGCCGTCAACGTACTCGAACACCACCTCGTTGTTGCGGTTGACGTATATTTTTTGCTCCACGCACGCATTGCCGATAAGCGTTGCAGATAGCTGCGGCGCATCCACCGTCACTGTCGAGCCGACATCGTACTGCGTTACGCTGTACACTTCGCTTGACGGCACTCCGTTGCCGTACACCACCGTGCGCACAACCAAATCCGCCTTAACGCCGCCCGTTGGCGCAACGTACAGCTCAACTGCCTTTTGCGCATTGTCGTTGCTTTCTTCGCATAATTGTGCAACGTAATAGCACGAGCGAGTGTTGTTATCCACACTGCCGCCGTAAAAATCGGCAAACACATAGCTATCCCCCTTGCGAGAAAAAGCAATGCCAACGTACTCGGTGGTAAAATCCGCCTTTGGTATACCGATAAAATCCGCAATAAGCGTGTATCCGCTGCTGCCGCTACTGCTCACTTCACACTCGGCAAACAGCGCATTGCACTGCAAAAGCTTGCTTGCGGTAAATTCGCCATCGGCAATAATATTGTCGTAATCGGAACGCTTTACCATTGCAAAACCCAATTCGCCATCGGCAAGCAATGCGTACTCCGCTGCGGAAACCGTTGCGCCAAACCGCAATCCGCCATCCGCAAACAAGCCTACCGCCGCACCCTGCTTCATCACAAACGAGTTGTAGCCCACGGTCAAATCAACGTATTGCTCGAACTTGACGCCCTCGTGCACAGCCGAAACAACAAGCGTGTACGTCGAGCGCGTTTTGCCCTGCTGCAACACAAACTTGCCGTTGTTAACGGCGTTTTGCGGATATGTTATTGTGGCTTTAATTTTGCCGTTGCACTCCGCCGTGATAGCCGATATGTCCGTGTTTGGCAATACAAACAGATTATCCACTGCCACGCCGTTGTACTTAACCACAAAACTCGGACGCACTTGCGACCAAACGTCGCCGTCGTACACAAACATGGCGGCAGATATGTTAACAAAGCTTTCGGTAGAATCCTGCTTTTTGTTGCCGTTGGCGTCATCGTAAAAAACGCCGTCTATCACTAACCTGCTGCCTTGTTTTGCTTCTGTTTTAAGGTTAAGATAGTAACTGTTGGCACCGTACTTGGTCAACCGTGCGCTTGCAAGATTTGTTCCGTCCAACACAACAACCTTACTGCTTGTTACCGGACGCAACTCCGCACTGCTCCAACCATCTGTAACGTTGTAGGGCAAATCGTTGGCAGGCATCGTTAAGTATATTGCACTTGCGCTTATTTCAGCCGCATCGGTAATGCCGTCCGCACTGTTAGCCCTTGTGTATCCGCTCGATAGCCCCGATAGCTGCACAAAGCTCTTTTCCGTAACCGTATCGGCATCGCCGATAGTCGGGGCAACCAGCAAAGAAATAACCAGCACCACCACCACAAAAACCAACAAAATATTACGTTTTGCGTAGGTCACACAAACCTCCTTTGAACAAACTTTTTGGTTAATAAACTCCATATCGTCAACCGTCGTTGTCCCTTTGAGAAGTGGCAAACACTATAATAAGCCACACACACCGCAAACCTGCGTGCGTATGTGCCACCGTGGCATAAGTGCCACAGTACTATTTGCCGCCTTTTCAAAGGGGACGGGATAATTCCCGTCCCACAGTTGAATTGAATATTTATTGCTGTTTATTTGGCAACATCTATTATCACCAATATATCAGCCGACATCAAACACTTCTGCCGTGAGAGAAACGAGCAAGGCGTGTTCACAACAAAAAGCATTGGACGTCACTTTGCAACCGTTGCCGTGATGCAGTTATCCGCACTTGTTGTGCCGAGCCAGCACCAAGCCCAAGCAGTGGTTGCAAGATTGAACGTAAATGCCTGATCGCCACGAACGATTTCGTTGGAAAGCTTAATTTCGAAGCTTGCACTACCGTTTGCATCCCATACTTTCATATAGTAGCAACCATCATCGTGCTTGTTAACCGTAAGCATAAGCCAACCTGCAGAAGCATTCATTGTAACATCAATACTTTCGTTGCCATAGCTTGCGGTAAACGTTGCAGCCTCTGAGTTGCACTTCATTACCATTGTAATGCTATCGTACATGCCGTACATAATCTTGGGCAAACTTACGCTATAGCTATTGCCGTTTGGATTATACTTAACGTGATTGGGATTATTATTGTCATCATTCCAATCCGGCAGCGTTGTTTCAATCTCGTTGTAGCAATTTTCAACGATGTTTTGCGCACCCAGTCCGTTGAGATACGTTTTGAGTGCCACTACGCTTGTCGTTTCCGCATTATTTTCCTGCTCGTAAGCGGTAAAGCACAAACGCCAGTACATATACGTCTTGAGTGCTGCAAGCTTGGTTGCATCGTCTGCATCATCGGCAAGGTTATCGATTGCCGTTGCGGCTTCTGCTGCCTTTGCAACGTAATCTACGTTACCAACTTCGATTCCCTTAATTTCAGACATAAACACCCAAGGACCGTCGGATACTCCGTCGTCGTTAGCTGTCCAATCTGCATTAGTCCAATATCTAAGCGTAAGCTTTGCTTCACCTGCAACAACGTTTGCAGGAATAGCCGCCGATTGCACGCTACCGTCTTCACAATGAGCAGCAATTGTCCAAACGCCATTAACCTTTGCAAGAACCATCTTTACGCAGCCGCCTCGGCTGTTACTAGCAAGGTCGGTAGGATTCTCGCTGCCATCAGGAATAATGGAAATACTACCGGTGAAATTTGCGTTAATAAGCAAGTTAAAGGTCAGGTACGAATAGTTATTAAAGTTGATAAGAGGCAATTCAAAGTCCAAAAGTGCCTTGGTTTTGTTATTACCAACAAGGAACCATTGGTCAAGTTTTGTACCATCATTATCTGTCCACCAACTATCGGTATTATCGAATGCAGCTGTTCTGCCATCGTTAAGCGAACCGGTAACATTTTCGGAAAGATAACTTACAGTAATAACAGTCCCCTTTTCGCCAGATGCCTTTACCAACCACTTTGCAACAAGGGTGATTTGTCCCTTAACAAGTGCGTTTTCGTCGTATTTTGCACCGTTAAGCTGCCAGCAATCAAAGGTAAAGCCTTCGCGAGCAACCTTGGGCAATGTTGCGGCATCGTTTTCGTACACTTCAACCGTTTGGTTATCGCCTTCCAAGTTGGTAAGCGTAACGATATACTTCGTGCGAGTTTTATCTACGGAGTTAAATTTAGCAACAAGCTCCAAGTTGGAAGTAACTTGGTCGCCATCGTTCCACTGCTTATCTGCATCGTCAAACCAGCCGACAAACTCATAGGAGTAATGGTCGTCCTCTGCCTTGGTGGGAGCGGTAGGCAACACAAGCTTATCTGTGTAGTGATAGCTTTGCGCATCACCGTAAGACTCGTCATCTACAATGTATTTTACATTGTATTCGCGCCAGTCGCCTTCGTTAATTTGATACACGGCAACAAGTTCCAGATTGCCCGTAACCGATTCGCCTGCAACGTGCTGTGTTTCGCCAACAAACCATCCCGTGAAGGTGTGTGTGCCGTAGTTATCAACATATGCGGTTTCGAACTCGGGCAAAACAAGTTGTTCGCCATCAAGGTAATATTTTGTTTCAGCAACATCTGCACCGGCAGCATTTTTGTAGGTGGCTTTTACGGAGTGAACCGTAACGTCGCCAGCTGTAAGTGTGCCGTAAATGTGGTTAAGACTATCTTGATCACTAATACCGATACTCAATGCGCCCCAACCGGTGTTGGCAAAATAGAATTGAAGTCCTTCATTACCCAAAACAACTGCGTCGCTAAGTTTAACACCTGCACCTGTGTGTGCATCGGGCAATGCAAGGCTTGCATACCATCCGTCTGCCTGTTTAGTTATAACAAATTCACGCCAGCCTTCGCCGTCAATTTGAACATCGCCATACTTCAATACGTTTGTTGTACCAACTTGTACTTGAACATAAAATTGAACTCTGTCGTAAGCGGCATAGGGTATAGCAGGAAGAGTTACATAACCGGATTGACCATTCGGATTCCAGTGGGTTGTGGAATGGGCATCCCACGGGCTGAACGGTGCACTGGATTGACCAAATGCATCATCCGTGACAACTGTACGATCCTTAAAGAACTCACGATAGAAGGAAATTTGCTTGGGTTCTTGATAGTTTGCCTTTTCCTCATCGGTAAACTTAACGTTGTAGTAAGCAAGGTACTTGGTAAGCGCCGTGAAAGCAGCGTCTTGCTCGTCCTTGTTAGCCGTCCACATCGTGTCGAAATCGGGCAAATCCTTGAGCAGCTTGTTGAGCTGAACAGCGTGGTTATTGATAATGGTTTGTGCAGCTTCCGTTACGTCTGAAAGGTCGGTTGCCTTAGCAAGTTCCGCTTTGGTAAAGTGCGCTTCACGAATGGCGTTGATTTTGTTGATAATTGCCATTACGTTATCGGCAGTATTTTCGTCGATGTTTCCTGCTTCGGGCAACGTAGCAACAAGCTCTGCCTCGTGCAAGCGATAATCGTAAGCCACAGCAACAACATCACTAATTACAACGTTATATCTTTCGCCAAGATTATCAAGATTTTTATCTTGAATAGCCAACGTAAGACCGTTAAGGTTATGCTTGGACCACTGTGCGTTACTATAAGTGCGAGATGTTTCAAAATCGTACCAAACGGTGGTTTCATCGCCATTGTAGATTACTGTTACAATAACAAAGAGGTCTTCTACCGTTACAAGGTATGCGTTATCATCCCAAGTTTCAGTACCAAAGTTAATATAAGTATCTTTGTCGGTAGCAACCACAAACGTGTAGCTGTAACCCTCTTTCAGTTCGATGTCGCTAAGCGTAATTTCGGCAGGAGAATACGGATGAACCGAATCGAAATAGGTATTTACAATCCAAACACTCTGTTCCTTGTCGTAAGTAAGAGTGCTGACGGTTTTTTCCGTATATCCATCTTCACTCGTCATAAAACGCCAGTTACCGGTAACCGCGTCGAAAGCCACCTCGTCAATCAATATCCAGTAAGAAGTAAGCTCGATGGTTACAAAATCGGTAACTTCAGTGCCAATCCACATTTCGCCGTTTTCCAACAAAGTGAGCTCGTAACCTTCACGCGGGGCAATGTTATCGATAAAATCATCAACGCCAAATTCCATACCGACAGCAACTTCTGCTACACAAACATTTACGCCATCTACCGTAACGGTAACCAAAACGTATTCCACATCGCCTTTAACTTGTTGTTGGCAAGTGCAAAGCTTGTAGTCGTAGCCCTTGGTTGTGCCTTCTGCCGCAACGTGAGAAGCTTCGCCCTCGATATCGTCAAAAGCAACGTGGTTAACAGTAACCTTTGCGTAAGCCGTTGCGCCTTGGTAATCGTCGCCCTCTGCTACGGTTGCACGAACGTAGTACACACCGTGAGTCGCCACAAGGTCAGCAGGAATTGCAGCGTAGGTAAGCTGTTCCTTATCTGTGCCTTCAACAGCGGTTGCAATTTCCAACGTCACGTCGCCGTGAGTAGCCGTTACGCCACTGAGATCGGGAATTTGTGCGCCGCATTTAAGCGTTAAATCTGCCAATCCGCTAATAGCGTTGGGTTGCTTATCAATGGTTTGCTCATTGCCGATAACCGTTGCGCCGCAAGCGCATTGTTTTTCCGTCCAAGTGCGATATTTGCCGTCTGCAGTGGCTTCGTTTTTGTTAACGCCGTCGCCTGCGATAGCATCAAAAGCTTGGTGAGATACTGTTACGGTTGCGTAAGCTGCGGCTTCTTTGTAAGCTTCGGCTGCTGCAACATACGCCTTGATGTAGTAAGTACCTTCGGTCAAAGCGTCGGAGCTAATTGCTTGATAGTCAAGGTTCTCCTTGGGAGTGCCTTCCACTGCCTTTGCAATGCCGAGCGTTACAGTGCCGAACTCGGCAGTCGGCGTGATCTCGGGCAGACTTTCTCCGCAAGTAAGCGTGATATCTGCAAGACCGTTAATTGCGTTACTGTTGACAATCCCGTCAACGTTGCATGCGGCAAAGGCTATTACAAATACCAGCGCCAATGCAAGTAACAACAACTTGTTAGTTTTCATAGTTTCCTCCTTGTTTGTTTTATATTTTCCCGCAAAACAACTACGGGTAAAAACCGATAAGAATCAACCGTATGCCGCATTTGCCAAAACCAAGCTTTTGCGGCATAGCGTCAAATCAATAGATGGGCATAATATAATCGATAAGAACGTAGCCGCCCTTTACGCCGATGGCAATATTGTTAAGCAGTGCTCCGTTTGTACCGAAAACGTTTGTGGAAATTGTTAGCTCTACCCACTTGCCGTAATCGACTTTTGTTATGCCGGATTGTTTGGGCGAATAGGTACGTTTGAGTGTGTTGCCAACGCCAAAGCATAGCTCGGTAGAGGATGTTGCAAGATACACGTTGATTTTGATAACAGATGTGCTGCTGATAACAATACCCTCGTCAAAGTTGAACGTCAGCGACGATCCTGCCGTGCTGGTGTTGCTAATTTTAACGTAGTTATTATCGTGGTTGGCGTTACCGCTTGCATCGGTAAGGGTTTCTTTAACATACAATGCGGTACTTTGCGCCGTGAACAATTTGCCGTCGTTAAAATACTTGGTAAAATCGCCTGCCGTTTCGTTAACGTATTTTGCGTAAGCAGTAACCGTTCCGTCCGGCATAGTAAACGTGTTGCCATCGATAGGCTCGCCGTTAACGTACCAGCACTTGATATCGCGCCCTTTTACCTGATTATCCAACGAAAGAGTTATCTTTTCGCCAAACATTTTGCCGCGAATTGTGTGATCACGGTCATTGCCGGAGTAACCCAGTGCGTACACCAAAACGTTATACTTGCCGTAAACGTGCAGCGTTGTTCTGACTGTGTACGGCGTTTCGTTATGGGTAAAGTTTGCCGTTATGATAACGTCGCCGCCGGACATAGCCGTAAGCACACCGTTATCCGCCCTTGCCACAGTGGGATTGTTTGACGTGTAGGTAACGTCATCTATTGCGGTTGTTTTGCCGTCTATCGTTTGCGAAATTGTCAAATCAAAGCTCTCGCCCTGCCAAATTTCACGACGTTGGTAATCGGGGCAGAAAGCGTAACCGAGCGGAGTTACCGTTACATCTAAGCTTGCGGCGGTTACTTGCTCCAAATAGGTTGCCTGACACACCACGCTTGCACTGCCCAATCCGACTGCGATAATTGTGCCGTCCTGCACCGTTACCACACTGCTATCCGTTGTGGACCAGCTAAACGTGCCGTTGACACTCTGTCCGTTATAGTTAAGTGTTGCCACTACTGCAAAATCGTTGCCGACGTTTAGCGTTACAGCCGATGCGTTTAACGTTATCGACGGAACAAGCAACATCGAGCCGTCCTTTACTACCACTTGCACCAGTGCAATGCGGTCGCTATCGGTGGTTGCGCGCACCGTAGTGATCCCCACGCCGACAGCCGTTATAATTCCGCTACCGTCTACCGTTGCAACGGATTCGTTATTGGAAAGCCACGAAGTAACCTTTTCGCCGTCCTGCAACCCCTCGACAGATGTGGTTAACGAATTGCCGACATACAGTTCAATCGAGTTGGGGTTCAGGCGTAAAGCGGACGTTTCCGGTTGAGGCGTCTCCTCCTCTTTACAGCCAGTTGCGATGACAGCTACCGAAACAAGCAACAGTGCGGCAAGTATGATTGCTATCAAATGTTTTTTAGTTAGCGTTAATCTCATTTTTGCCCCCCTATTGCCTGTACGAATCGAACAAGCCTGTCGCCGTCGAGCCACTTTCGGCAACGATATTGATGCCGTATTTTGAGCAATAATAGTTGTATTCGTCAATCAACACGTTAAGCTCCGCCTGAGTGTAGTTGCTGCGATAGTAATTAAGCTTTGTGTAGGTAATTGTAAGTTCAATTTCCTTGAGCCTATCGTAAAGCTTTTGCCACATCGTCAAGTCGTCGGTCTTGTAGTGCTCTATCTTTTGGTAAGCGCGCTCAAACAACCTTGTTATTGCGTCCACAACGCCCTCCGTCCAAACCTCTTTGGTGGAAATATCGTCGTAGATGGTTGCAAAGCTTGCGCCATTGTTTACTTCTGCCTTTTCGTACAAGGCGCGGATAAGGTCGTAGTACTCCTTAACCTCCGCACTTGCGTCCTTGTAAAACGCATTGATAAACTCCGTTGCCAGTTCGTCGTAGCTCCTGTTTACGTCCCACATGATTTGCGACTCTACAAACAGGCGCATTTCCTGAAAAGTGGGTTGGTTTGTGTACGCAGGACCTTGACTAAACATATTGCTAATACCGTTTTCGTAGTAGGTTTTCATCTGCGGCTGAAAGGTATCAAAGTTGTTGAACGGGTACATAAAGTAGCTGTAGTTGGTTTCGTACGTCCACACCGACATACGCTCGTTATCGTTAAGCAGTGCGTGCCACTTTGTAAGATTATCGTAAACGTCCTTGTTGCTGACCGCCTCTAACGTGGTAGAGTAGTCGGTGTTGATGGGTGCCAGTTCGAAATACAGTTTTTCGTGAGGGATAACCTTGTCGCTATAAGGCTTCCAGCCGCCGTTACCGTCGCTGACCATCGGCGGAGTTTCCGTTGCCTTGTACGCAAACAGAACAATACGCACATCGCGACCTTCGGGGAAATCGCGCTTAACCCATTCCTGAACGAGCTCCACAACGTGGTTGGCAAAATTGATTTGCAAACCGGCATCGTTCATTGCCCAATCCTTTTTGGCTTGTTCGCAACGAGGACAGGTACAAAAGTTTCCGCCATCTGATTGTCCCATAGAGAAATAGATTTTTTCCGCACTGCTACCCAAAACGCAGTTGTAAATATCTGTTGCCGCTTGAAGTTCCAACTCCTCGCCTGCCGTCCAACACAGTTGCGCATTGTTATTGTTGGAAAACCAATAATCGGGCACCGCTACATATGACGGCACAGGCACACCCTCTGCGGCAAGTTTTTCCTCGGTAATTTCGCCAACAAGCTTTTCTCCGTCGGCGTTGATGTAATCGCCGTCGGCGTCCTTTTCGTACACGATTTTTCCGTTTTCGTCAACTTCGTACACGATATTGCCGTTTTCATCTACCTCACATATAGGATTGCCGTCTTCGTCCAGCTCATATATGACATTGCCGTCCGCGTCCTTTTTAACTGCGCCCCAAGCGTGAGCTTTGTACGAGTTAAAATTAACAACACGTTCGGTTTGCGTGTGCGCTTTCCAACCGTATTCCTCGTCGAAAAGACTATATCTAAGGTGTGTGCGATAATCTTCGTTTTCCGATAATATCTGGTACCAAGTCGAGCGGAAGTCGAAACTCGGTTTTACGGTGTCATCGTATTTACACAGATACACATTTTTTTCCTGACGGTAATAAATCTCGTCAACGTAGTAGTATCTGTAACCGACTTCATCGCACAAAAAGTCCCACACGGCATACAAGCATCCGCGTTTGTCGCCATCCGACTTGATAAACAATTGGTTATCGATATTTTTGATAATGTAACCGCTTCTGCCCAAAGTCCCATCGGTATTAACGCCGCGCGACGCAGCATATTCGGTATCGCCTATACTGATAAGCGGAGTGGAATTTTTGATTTGCATCTGTCCTTCGTAAACGATAGATAGTGTTGCGCCTGTTGACGACTGCAAAATGCTTTGCAACTCCTGCGCCGCCTTATATTCGTTTACCGCCGCATCTGCGGACAACAGAATGATATATTCGCTTACGCCCTCGGCAACAAGCAAATACTTTGTTTTTTGCCTTTCCGTTTTGGTAGGAACTGTAACATCATCGCTACATGCGCACAACCCTAACACAAGGGTTAACGCCATCACGAAAACAAGAATTGTACTAAAATATCTTTTCATAATGCCTCCCTACTTTGCTGCCACTGCTGTAAACTCAACAGTGTAACGAACATAGTTAAAGCTATCGTCATAAGCAATATAACTAAGGACGTATTTACCTTCCGACTGTATCACAAACGTGTTATCGTCCGCCTTGAAGGATGAGGGATAGCTACTATTCGATGCCGCCAAATACGAAGTTGTAACGCCGTTTTGGTAATGAACAAGCAAGCGTGTTTCGTTAGAGGGAAGTTGCAAATAGATATCGCAATACACGTTTTCGGTGTTATCCGACACGGTAAACTTGGGCAGTTTAATTTTATCACCCACACGATAAACCTCGTCGAAATCCAGCTTTACGTTAAGCTCCGGATAAACGTTATCCAAAACATTAAGCGTAGTTCCGGCAGTTGCACCCTTACTGTTGCCCACGGTATCCGCCGCCGAATAAATGATACGGTAACGACCTATTTTATTTAACGTTATCGTGTACAGTTTGTCGGGCGAAACGCCGTCCAAAACCTTGTTGTTATCCGGATCGTATACGGTAAGCGTAAGGCTTGCCACCTGATTGAGCACATCAAATGCGGTTGCCGTGTACAGCGTGAGCGTATCGCCAAGATTAAGGCGGCGGCTGTACACACCATCAATCACTATTTGCGGAGCGACCTTATCCCCTACGGGCGAATCCTCGTACTTGTATCCGAAAGATTGATTGTTTATGTTTGTAACGCACAGCGTGCTTGCAACCTTTACAGAAGCAAAGGATACGGATAGATAAATGCCGCCGTCAAAACCATTGAATGCAGTGCCATCGTCATAGTAAGCCAATTCGTACAAATCGCTGCCAGTGACATCCGAAATACGATTTGTTGCCCCGTCAAAACCAATAGAGAAAAATGTGTTTTGCGCATCGTTTTTTGTGGCAAAAGTTGTTGCAGACAATCCCTTTGCGGAAATGGTCAAACCCATAGATGAAAAGCCCACTAAAAACGTGACTGTTTTCGTTTTGTCGTCCGCCGCGCTCAATTTGATGCTTGCCGACGAAAAACCTATGCTACCGCTTACATAACTGAAACTTGCGTTCAATACGCCATTGCTAAGCTTGTTGGCAAAAAACACTTCGCCATCGCCAACAATATCAAGCGCAACGGAATCTTGTTGGAGCGTAGGCACAACCGAACCGTCGCTGTTGTAAAAATAATTGTGTTGGTTCTTGCCGCCATTGCCGTCTACTACCGGTATGGTCTTTTCAAGAGAAACATATTGATTGTTACCGTAGTAAGCACGACACTCTACATCAACCGTTGCGGAGGTTTGATTAACTTCAAAGCTGCCGTTAAGCACCTCTTTGCCGCCGACATAGTATTTCACGTCTGCCGCTTTTACCTGATCTCCATCGCACATCATAGCTTCCACTGCGGGGAAGTCGTATGTGAAACCATTAATAAACACTTCCGGAAGGCTGATTTGTCCGATAAACACCGGAACATCGATGGAATTAACGTTAATTTCCACTTCTGCCGTGGCAGACTTACCGAAAAAGTCCGTTGCAACGTACACCGCTTTGTACACGCCGACGGTATTGGGCACAAAGGAATTATCCAAAAGCTCAACTTTTTCGTTTGAGGGAGAATACACCGTAAGCGTTTTGGTCAAATTGCCGTTGCCGCCCGTGCACCTTATTTCCGACGGATCCGTCAACTCAACACGCTTGAAGACATCTGTCGTTACCGAAGCCAAGCCGCTAAACACAATTTCGTTGTGACTGCCTACGCAAAACAAATTGATTGTTTCCGTCGAGCTGTTACCGGATTTATCCTGCGAAGTATACTCTATCACATACTCGCCAACCCTATCCGTTACAAAATATCCGTCCTTAACGGAAACGTCAACATATGTGTTTTCGTCTGCTTTGTAGTACACACGCGACGTTACGGGCGTTTCGAGGTCGTAAAAATCCCATCCGCTTGCGCTGAACAATTTGTAGGTTGCACCAATAAAGGCATTGGGAGCATAACGCTCGCCATTCAAATCGACAGTGATTTGCGGCGCTTGCTCGTCTACAAGCTGTTCGCTGGACAAATCGATACCGTCCACCTGATTTATAATAATGCTGCCGGTTTTGTTTACAAAGTAATCAAACGTAATCGTAAGGCGAGCACGTCCGCTCGGAAAACCGTTCCATACGTTTGTTCCAAAGTTAGCAACTTCATCGAAATCCACAATGAGATACGGTTCTCCGTACGAGGAAGCTTCGCCGTTGGCAAGATACAAAGCGTTTTCGTCGCTATCGTAACAAAGCTTGCAAGCAAAATCAAAGTTAGCCGCCGAATTGTTAAGAATATCTGCTTGGAAACTGAACGGGGCGCGTGCGCCGTAGATATCGGTTGTATTCCACTTGAACCCTGTACCGCTTTCTTCGTAACCGCCGGCAAGCTGACCATTGCCGCCTGCCCTGATATACGCACGACCACCGTTACCTTTTGTATCCTGATTGCCCGTTGTGGTGATAACCGTAAAGTATACGGATGGATCGTCCACATCCGTGTATGTCAACGTCATACGTCCGAAGTCGCGCGAGCCTTTTACAGCAGGTTCGATAACGATAGAGGACAAAATATCGTTTTTGGTGCGATTGGTCATGTCAATTTCACGATCGACGGTAACAACTGCACCATTTGATACATCCACTTTGATTCCGGAAAGTCCCTTGCTTTTATCGGTGTGGTACTTGTAATCGGCAACACCAACTACGGTTGCATAGTTGTTGGTAGATATCATATCCGCAGGACGGCGAATTGCCACGCAATATTGCGTATCCACCACTTTGCCGCCATTAACGTACTCTATCGTATAACGTCCGATTTCCGAAACTTCCAATTTGGTTGCGGAATAAGCTTTTCCGCTCGGCGTGATAACCCTTGCGGTCACATTCACTTTGCCGCCGCCAACGGTTATTTCCGACGGTATAGAATACGATTCGCCGATATGTGCGGTTGACGGAATTACGACCGTGTTTTCCGCATAGACCGAAACGACAAGTACCGCAACAGAGGTCAACAACGCAACCGCCAAAGTAATACACATTAGTCTTTTTTTCATTTTTTTCTCCGTGATTGCTTTTTACTATAAAGTAACGCTTTATCCAAAGGATTACCCTTTGTTAAGCCTTTTGCCTTTCACTTGAAACCTTCGCCACAACAAAGCCGCCACCCACAAATAACGCAGAAACTTTTTGTGTTACGCGACACGTTACAAATCGTTATCGATAGCACAAACGTCCGAATTTATAAGCGACAATTACAGTATCCAAAACCGTACAGCCGCCATTTGCAAGCGCAGCGCATATGACGTTAGCCTTTGATACCGCCAACAGATACGTTTGTCATCACCTTACGATTAAATATGGCAAAAACAATAAGTATTGGCAACGCCATTAGCATAATTCCCGCCAGCTTGACGGGCATTTGCGAACGTGCGCCAAAGGTGGAGTGTTGCAAGTCGTACATACCGTATGCCGCAACGGGGTAACTCGGCCAATAAATCATTGGCGTTTGATAATCGTTCCAAAAGGCAATAAAGTTAAGGATAAACACCGTCGAAATAGTGCCGATTGCCAATGGGAAAATTACCGTTAGCATTATGCGCAAATCCGATGCGCCGTCAATTTCCGCCGCCTCGGTATAATCGTAGGCGATACTCTTAAACTGAGCGTAAAACACCAAAAAATACAAACCGAGGAAATTTGCCTTTAACACATACATGCCCAGCACGTTATCGTACAAATGCAGGGCTTTTACCATTGTAATTTCGGAAGGCAAGCTACCCACGATAGGCAAAGCCATTGCGACCAAAACCACCGTGTAAACTATGTTGCCAAAACGATACTTGTAGCGAGCGCAAAGGTACGACACTATACACGGCGTAAGCGTAGCCACAATACCGCAACCCAAAGCGTAAAGAATCGAGTTACCAAACATACCCAAAATATTAACTGTTTTTCCGGTTTCGGTTATAGTAATGGTAAACGTTTCAAAGGCTATCTTGTAGTTATCAAAGCTAAGGTTGCCCAAGCCGATAAGCTCGGCGATATCCTTTCGAACATATGCCAAGCTGTAAACCTTGTAATCCTTGAATGACGTTAGCAACGTCCACAACAAAGGTATTGCTAACGAAACGGTGTAGATTGCCAAAATGGCAAATAGCACAATGTATGCGGCGCTTGTCTTTTTTGATTTTAATAGTTTATTTTTCATAATCTAATCCTCAAATCTCTTAAAGAACTTACGCAGCAACAGCGTAGGCGGAACGGCAAGTACCGTACAGCACAAGCCCAAAGCCGATAGATACGGGTAATTGGCTTCCGCACCGACGCCAAGCGTCATTTTGAACAAATAGTAGCCTATCGTTTGAATTTCCGCAGGGGCGTTTCCGCCAAAGAAGTTGTACAAGTTTGCCTGACTGATAAATATGCCGGCAATGCCTGCAATCAGGAACGTGCCGATAGTTGGCATAACTTGCGGCAAGATGATACTCCATAACTCACGCATAGGAGATACGCCATCCAATTTACCCGCTTCCAATACGGAAACAGACACTTGCTCCATTGAACCCGTGTACAGCAACACTTGAGTGCCAAAACCTATCCAAACGCTGTAAAACACACTCATTACAAAAAGCGTTTGCGGCTGAGTTTTTGCAAGGCTCATCAGTTTACCCGTACCGATAATGTAGGGCAAAATTTCGTTGGTAAAGTTTTGGAATACGCTGGACAACAACACCGCAGGCAAGATAGACGGAATAAACAACACAAACTTGAATATTTTGCCTATCTTTTTGCGCTTGAAGATGTAGTAGGAAAACAGCACTGCGCCGACCGTTCCGATTACGGACGAAAACAGCCACACCACCAATGAGTTTTTAAGACACGTCCACAAAATGTCGATGTCCTTAAATATTTGCTTGAAGTTCTGCCAAAGATTATCCCACTCTACAAAAAACTCCGAGTTCAACGTGTCGTATTTTTGGAACGCCAACAAAAGACTTTGAAAGTTTACGCCGATATAAAAAACACAAAACTGCAAAACCGGCAAAGCCATCAGGGCGATGTAAAACACCAACTTGGGACTAATCTTTTTTCTTTGCTTAGTCGATAAATTTTTCATGATAGTAGCTCTTTATATGCGTATTTTGTGGCGGCGGCAATTACGCCGCCGCATTAAACGCACGATTAACGCGACGAATACAAGCCGTTAAAGTAATTCACTGCCGTCACGCCGCCCTTCATTACCGTGAACGGGTTGTTATTGTTGCCGTTTTTCCAGCCCCATTCTTGAAGTGCAAACGTTGTGGAGTTGGATACATAATAGCTGTGTCCGGAATAAGGATAAACGATATCCGACGCACCCTTGATTTCCATCACGTTTTGTCCAAAATAAGTCATGTTTACCTTATCGCTGCTTGCCAACTCGTAATTGAGTGCGCGAGGGATAGAGGTTGTTGCAGTAAACGAGCTCATCTGACTATCTGTGTGAACAAATTGCATAAACAACTTTGCAACTTCCAATTTGGCTCCGGAAGAGTTGCTGCTGATAAAGCAAAATGCGTCGTTTGCCGAATAGAGAGTTTGCTTGTGAGTTACACCGGCTTTTTGCTCCGCCTCATATTTTGCGTCCTCTACAGGGAAGGGCATAAACGAAAAACGACGAGATTGTTTGTAGTCATCTTTATTTCCATCATACTCCAAGTCGTCTACGGAAACAGTCGAAAACGATCCTGCAAGTGAAGCTTCGTTTTCCCACCAAACGCCGTCCATCAGCATACCGTACTCGCTGTAATCGCCCAGGTTGCTTGCAATCAATGCCAACTGCGCAGATTGATAGGGCATGCTATCGTAGTTTTGACCGTCACTGCAAACAACATCTTGAAGGAATTTGAGTGCATAGTATTTACCGGGTTGCTTTTGCAACTCTTTTACACGAGTGGCATAATCCTCCGTTTTTTTGCAATCGTCGAAGGTTGCCGTGCCGAGGATTGGATTACCCTTGCTATCAAAACCGGTAACAATGTTAAACGAGCCGCTAAAGTTCCAGTTTTTAAGCATGCTTTCCTTGCCTTCGTAGTCTGCCCAAAAACCTGCCAATAATTTTTGGAAGTAATCAAGGGCGTCGTCACCAAGAATAAACGGAGTAACGTTGTCTTTGCGCATCTTTTCAACAAGAGCCTTAAAATCCGAATAGGTTACGGGCAAACCGTCGTCGTAGGTGCCGCTAATGCCATCTGCACCAACGGAAAGATTATCCTCGTCGCCGGTCCAATTGCCGTTAGCGTCCTTAAAGTAACCTTTATCGGCAAACAAATCTCTGTCAAAAACAAAGCCCATGTAGCCTTCGTAAAACGGAATTGCGTAGTACTTTCCGTCCTTTGCCGTCAAAAACTCTCTAAACGAAGCGTCAAGCTTGCTTTCGATTGTTTTGCCGCTTTCACCGACTTTTTGCAAATCTCCGGTCACAACGTCAGTAATATCTGCAACCTTACCCATACTGACATACTTAAAGTAATCTACAACTTCGGTAAAGTACACATCCATATTCAAAACCTGTTCTTCCATCATGTTACCGCCAGCGCAGTATTCCACAGATACGGCAACACCGGTTTTGCCTTCTTCAAAAGACGTATCGGCAAACATTGCTTCGAATGTTCTTGCAGCCTTTTCCAACCAAGCCTTGCCCAAACCGCCGTTGTAGGTTGCAACGCGAATATTGGTTTTGCCTTCGACTTCTTTATATCCGTCCTCACCGTTACCGCTACAAGCGGCGGCAACCACCAACACGCCTGAAAGCATTGCAACAACCAAAATCGCGCATAAAAGTGTTTTGATTTTTTTCATGATATCCTCCATAAAAATGCATTAAAGTGTTGTTATAGTTCACTTTAAGCCTATTATTTGCAATAAATTGTTCCAGTTATCTACAATGGCAAGGCATTCGTCCGCCAAGCCGCTTTGTACTATATTTCCATCGGCAAAACCGATCACATTGAAGCCCGCTGTTCGTCCGGACAACACTCCTGCAGAGGAATCCTCAACAACAATTGCCTTGTTCGGGCTTACACCCAAGCCCAATGCAAGTTCCTTGTATACCCAAGGATGCGGTTTTACCGCAAGCTCGCCTATTGTGCCGTAATCACCCTTTTGCTTACGCTTACCGCCAGTTACTATTGCGTCGTAAAAATCGGTGGGATTGCCCATGTTCAAAACACGGAATGTCGATACAATTTCCGGAATGGCTTTGTAGTCCAAACCACTTGTTGCAAGCCCAATTTTTATTCCGTTGGCTTTTAGGGCAAGCAAAAACTCCTTCAAGCCATCTCGCGGGCAAAACGCATCGGCATTACCTCGTCCTTGCATAATCTCGCCAAGCTCAAACGCCGCCGTCTTGTGATACAGCTCGTCCGCCTCCGCAAGAGAATAAGGCAAACTATATTTTTTCAAACAGTACGAAAGGTGTTCCGCAGTGGAAAAGCCCGAAACAAACGGCAAATCCTCCTGTGAAAGACGAAAATCCGCATTGTCCGTTAACAGTTGAATGGTTTTTTGAATGAGATACACCCAAAACTCCTCACTTTTAACGGTAGTTCCGTCCAAGTCCATCAGCACCGCTTTAACGGGAAAATCCGTAGTGGGCTTTTCAAACGGATAGGTCGCTTGCACGCCGCACTGGTCGATGGTAACATATCGACGCTTGTTACGCGTAAAAAACTTTACGCCGCTCATATTGTATTTTGCCATAATCGCACCCTGTTACTTGGTTAACTTGGCAAAATCCGTTACCGAAACATTAGACGCATCAAACGGTTCGTTGCAGCTAACGCTAATAACGCAACTGTTGCCCGCCTGCACATCCACATAGTTATCGTCGTAAACGTACCTGTAATTATCCTTAAAGCTAACAAAAACGCCTTTTGCAAATTGTTTTGCGCAAATTGTTATCTGTGCGTGTTTGTTATCCGATTGATTTACCGAAACAGTGTAGTCGCTTGCAAACTTGCAATTACTCCACATAGACGGCGAATACACGTTGCTTTGTTTGCGTCCGTCAACAACGTATTCGGCAAACAAATACTCGTTTTTGCCACACTCAAAAGGCACAACAAACTTTTCAACACTGTTTGCAAGTTCCGACACCGCAATCGTGCTTGATTGCAACGTTTTGCCGTCAAGCGTGCGCACGCCAAAAATAATATCCGACGAATACGGTTTTACGGAATCGTTAACCACAACAAGCTCGGTTTGTCCATTGTGATTTTGCGTGAATGTAACCAAAACGGTGGCATAGCTACGTTTCATTTGATAGTATACCTGTTTTGGCTCGCAATAATAATCCACGGTTGACCAAGTTCCCTGAGGCCAGATATCGCTATACATCCAGTTCATAAACCCAGCCGAAATGCCCTTGTTGCTACGAGTAAACTCGGCTTCCGCACGCATGCCCTCTGCATGTGCAGTCATGCCCTTTGCGGTAAAATCCGTAAGACTTTTCACTTTGCCGTAAAGCGACTCTGCATAAAAACGTTCTCTATCGGCAAAAGTCATAGGCGAAGTGCCGTATGGGTTTTTCATAAGACGGTCGTCCCACAAATCGTTCATTGGCCACAGCTTGTCCGACGGATAAATCTTTTTGGTCGTTTCCTCACTGTTCGGTCCCATAAGTGCCGCTTCCGACACAAACGGAACAACTCTTTCCGCGACCAGCGAACGATACTTATCCATGCCCTCCGCAATGGCTCGCTCAAACGAATTGTGATGCGATTCGCCGCTGTTAACGTCATTGCCCAAATCCGTCCAGCTGCACGGAGATTGTTTTGCAAAAGGCCGTGTACCGTCCAAGTTGGTAACAAATCCGCGCATGGTAACATCGGTAAAGAATTCGCCTTTGGTAATGCACAAGCCGTAGCAACCGGTTTTTTCATTTCCGCCGCACCAATACACCAGCGACGGATGGTTGCGCAAGCGTTTTACTTGATAGTCCACTTCCGCAAGCATATTTGCCACCCACTCGGCATTATCTTCCGGCACGTCGGCACAAGCAAGCATCATATCTTGCCACACCATCACGCCAAGCTCGTCGCAAAGGTCATAAAAAATATTTTTTTCGTAAATGCCGCCGCCCCAAACACGCAGCATATTAAAGCCACCGTTTGCGGCAAGATGAACAAGGTTACGATACTTTTCGTCCTCAACAACGCCCGTAAAGCACTCCACAGGTATCCAGTTGCTGCCTTTAACGAACACGTCAACCCCGTTAACTTGCAGTTGATATCCCAATAGAGCTTCACCCTTCGGTTCCTGAATAAGGTTAACCGTGCGATAACCAAAACGTCCGCTTTTTACGGAAACGATTTTTCCATCACGCTCCAACTCGACCTTGTAGTTATATAACGGCTGTTCGCCGTAGCCGACGGGCCACCATAACTTAGCGTCCGAGTTGTTAAAACAAGCAAAGTTGCGTTTGCCAATAACATCAAATGACTTGCACAAGTTTGGCTCGCCAAACGGCACATCGGAAACATAATAATGCAACTTGTCACCAAGCTTCTTTTCGTAGCTGCCTTCCACCATTACGCCAAGCGTATCGTAGGTGGAATTGATATTGTAATTCAGTTCGATAAAAAACGAAGCGTTACCCTTGTGGTCGGCAACAACAAACACGTCGTCGATACGCTGTTTGCTGCCTGCCTGCAAATAGACATCGTTCCAAATGCCGTATGCGCAAATTTTGGGCGCCCAGTCCCAACCGAAATGACACTGCGCTTTTCGCACAAACATACGCTTTTCGTTGAAAATTGCGTAGTAGCCTGTCGTATCGATTTTATCCATTGCGTTCAGCGTGGAATGCATTTCCACCGTCAGCAAATTATTGCCCGATTTAAGCAAGTCGCGAATTTCAAAACGATACTGCAAAAACATATTTTTTGCACTACCGATGTGCTTGCCGTTCAAATAAATATCGGCAAAAACGTCTATTCCGTCAAAAACCACTTCTACCGATTCGTTTTGCAATAACTCGTCGTCGGCACAAAAAACAGATTGATATGTAAAGTCGCGACGTGCAACCCATTCGATATCCTTGTAATTCAACCCAAAGTACGGATTTTGCACCAAACCGGCACGATATAAATCTATTGTTATATCCCCGGGAACGGTTGCACCAATGGTTTTATCGTCAAAAATCAACTTCCAATTATCCAGCTTAATCTGCATTTATTTTCTCTCCATGTCCGATAGCGACGGGGGTAAAATCGCCCTTGTTTCTACACAAAGCACGACACTAATCCCATCATACAATAATATTATACCACCCCCCCCCGTGCCCATTCAATACTGCTTTGTTTCATATTCATATGGTTTTGTTTCATTTTTTTGCCTTTTTCTATTGACTGCGGGTAAAAAGAAAGATATAATTATATTAAATATAAAACCGAACGCTCGGTAAAACATATTGTTTTATTTAACAAGGAAACGTGCCATGATAAAAAAATATTTTGCAGAAAACCTTTCGCCGTATTTGCTATCGCAAAAGAATATTTGCTGTCAGTTTTATTTGAACACGCGCGACTATCCGATTGAACACAGTCACGAGGACTATTGGGAGTTTTCCGTTGTGTTAAACGGAACAATCGAAAACAATCTTAACGGCAAAAAATGCTCGTACTCGCAAGGGACGCTTTTCTATTGCACCACAAACGATGTACATCACGTTTCAATATCGGATAAAGCGGTTGTACGATATGTAAACTTCACGATAGCGCAAAACGCTCTTTTGCAACTATTGCTTAACTTTTCGCCTAAAATACAAGCAAGCATCCACAAAAACGAGCGCACCTTTGTGTTGCCGTCGGATATGCTGTTTTCCGTCGAACAATTGCTGCACAAGCTCAATTTGCTAAGCCAAAAACAATACGCCATGACAAATGACTTGATTTTGGCGCAGATAATGACTTTTTTGCAATATATCGTAACGCAGCTGCACGCCGATACGGTTGAAAACGAGCCGTCTTGGATACAAGAGTTAAACCGTCTTAAACAACAAGAGGATTTTATTACTTGCACCGTTGACGAACTATGCAAAAAGCTAAACTACTCTCGCGTGCAACTCAACAGATTATTCAACGCAAAATTTGGCACCACGCCCCACGAATACTTGCTTTCAAACAAATTGCTTTATGCACACAACCTTTTGATTAGCACAGACATGAACACAATGGACATTGCAAACGCAATCGGCTACTCCAACTTGGCACAGTTTAACGTTGTGTTCAAAAAACGCTTTGGCGTGACGCCGGGGCAATACAGAAAGGAATTGGCAATCGGGCAAGCACCTTCCGCAAACGAACCCACTCTATAAGCTCCGCTCGGCGGCAAAATAGCATAGCAAAAACCATCATTGACGCAAAATATCAGCGGCGATAAAACGTGCAAAACAAAACACATAATGTTTAACGTCGAGCATACCATTGCATATATTCGCATATTTAATTATTGAAAGATGTACATTTAACAGACAATAGTGCACTACATTTGCTTTCGAATTAAGAACATTTTGACCACAAAAAAACTAAAAGGTAAATCAATACAAACATTGAAAATGAGTTCGGTGGTATCCGAACTCATTTTCAATTTTAATAGATTTATCTACAAAACGCATAATTGCCAAACAATTCAATAAAAACATGAAATCGTAACAGAAACGAATGCGATTATTCGCACTCACCCCACAAGAGTACGCATAAAACATCTTCACAAAAAAAAGTCTACTTTAATTTGTATGCACCACTTAATGGCATTAAACAACAGAACGTGTCACATTTAACATTACAGATGAACAACGTCTCACAAATATCACTTAATAAAGTCAATAAAATCAATCGGTCATATAAAAACATTCTCTATAATTATACACTGACTAACTAAGCCCAAGTTAATAACAAAGTAAAAGGTAAAATTTGAAAAATAATAAAAAAAGCAGATGTTCACGCAAACCATTGCGTATCCACCTGCTTTTTGGTAATTGGCTTTTGAGTAAAAAAAATAACACCCTTGTTAGGGTGCTTTTGTTAGCTTGCTTT
>CAZSIF010000015.1:0-39439 GCA_964607155.1 uncultured Oscillospiraceae bacterium | reverse complement strand
CGTGGAAACTTACGCCGTTTGTCAAAATTGCGGACATCGTTGGAAATTGTAAAAATTGTAACTGTGCCTTTTAGATTTTTTTTGTAACAAAGTTATAAAAGGGATTTAAAAAATCGAAAGAAGTAGCCGATTATGATTGATGTCGTGTTTATGCATAATATCGACGTGTAATTTTTGCATTCGTACGCCCATATAACCTATAATATATTTTGTTTCCAATATGGCGATAAGTTCCGCCATAGAGCGTACCTTTTTTTTTGGGGGGGGGGTATTTTCTCCTTAAGAATTTCAAACGTAACTTCTTTTCTCATTTTCTTATGCTTCCGATTGTTGAATTGCCTTTTCGGCAGCAACAACCCAAAGCATAAAGAAAAGGTTTTTGTTTTGATTGCTATTTGTCGGACAACACGGAAGTCAACGACCGAGAAAAAAGTTTTACATAAAAATAACGTTTAACGATTTTGTTTCGCTAAACGTTATTTTTTTATATCTGAATTTTGGGTAAAAGTTTTTTCCGTTGACTTATGCTTTTCTTTATGTTACTTCCGACCACCGAAAAGGCAACGCAAACAGCAACTTGTCTACCTATGCTTTGCGTGGAAACATACGCCCACACCATTGGGACCGCAGTGACTGCCTGCAGTAGGATTGACCACTACCGTTTCGATATTAAGTTCGCCAAAACGTTCGATAAGCATATTTTTTACCGTTTCGGCAATTTCCGGCGCGTCGGTATGCCCGATGATAACGCGATGTTCGGTTATATCTTCTTGCAGCTCCTCAACGTAGGACATAATTTTGCGCAGAGTTTTAATTCTGCCCGTTGCTTTGGCAAGCGTGTGCATCATGCCGTCCTCGCCCATATTCAAAATCGGATGCAACCCGATAATATCCCCCATTGCGCCCGCGAGATTGGTAACTCGACCGCTGCGACGGAAAAATTTTAGGTCATCCGCATAAAAATAGATGGCGAACTTATCCACTTCAGTTTTTGCCCACTCCACCATTTGCTCGGCGGTTTTGCCCGCCTTGTACATATCGCCCACCTCGCGCACGATGTTATAGCTAAGAATCGTGATACCTTTTGTGTCGATTGTGTACAGTTTGCGTTGCGGATAAGTGTGTTGCAATGCTTCATAAGCAAGCTTCATTGCGTTGAATGTGCCGCTCATCGCTTCCGAAAAGTGAACATACAAAATGTCGTCACCGTTTTTGAAATGCGGCTCAAAGTACTTGACGTAATCATCCGGACTGATTGCGCAGGTTTGCGGCAAAATGCCCTTACGCAGACTGTCGTAAAACGCACGACTATCGAACTCGTCAAAATCCTCGTATGGGCGCACGGTAACGCCGTCGATAACATACGGCATGCTGATAAGGTTATATCCGTACTCTTTTGCTATTTGCGGGGTGATATCGGTATCCGTATCCGTAAAAAGAACTAACATTTTTCCACTTCCTTAGTATATTATGCCAGCCATGCTGCATTTATTTTTGCTTTGAAGGCAGATGGACAAGTGTTTTAAAGTGCAGCAATAGGTATAGCCGACTGCTTAACTTACAATTTGTTAATATGATTGATAATAGCATATTAATGGTTAAGCTTTAGACACTTATCTAAGTAATATTTTATGCATAAAAATAAACTGAAAGTAAACATGCGGCATTTTACCGAAAAGAGTCGTCTGCTCTATTACGATAAATAGGTCAAATAACTCACCTCTGCCCAATGGCGTTCACTCTTGACGCACAAAATGTGTGCATCTCGGCTATGTAAAAACGCATTTATCTCGTTTGCAAAATACAGCTCGTTGCAAATACCTTTATATAAAGCCGCCAGTGCAAGTATTATCGACAGCCCAAAAGGTTCAATACAAAAAAAACGATAAGCAACCCGCCCACAAAAATGCCTGCGTTGCCAAACGTCAAAAGTTTTTTTGAAGTGCTACACTTGCACGCACATTTTTAAGTAAAAAAAATAAAAAAACCTTAAAAAAATTGTGTTTAAACGTTTGACACCTGCGCTGTAAAATGGTATTATATACAAGCGTGAAAGCGATATGGGGGTGTAGCTCAGCTGGGAGAGCACCTGCCTTGCAAGCAGGGGGTCAGCGGTTCGATCCCGCTCATCTCCACCATATACTCGATAAGTTAGAGCACTACCGTATTTTTTATGGTGGTGCCCTACTAAAAGAGTTGACTATATTTAATATAGAAGCATAACTCAGCAGGTTAGAGCATCACCGTGTTTTCCAGGGTGGTGCCAAAGTAAACAGAGTTAACTACGCCTTTCAAAAAACTTAATATAGAAGCATAGCTCAGCAGGTTAGAGCACCACCCTGATAAGGTGGGGGTCGGTGGTTCGAGTCCACTTGCTTCTACCATATAATCTCATTCCTTTGAATGAGATTTTTTTATTTTGTAGTGAATCATATTATCCAGTGCAACAGATGAGAAAGGAAACTATACCTTTTACCCACGACAAAAAACGATACAACACAACAACTTGGTTTCGATAACACACGGACAAGACTTGAAAATCACTCAATAAAAAACATTTGCAACACCGTCACATTTTGCTTACGCTAAAAAAGTACGATTTAATTGTTTTTTACACCGTAAACTCCGCAATATAGCCCCATCACTTACGATATACACCAATTAATTCAGCCAAAAACTTTCTAAAATTAAAATGAGCTCGGCATAGCACCAAGCTCAATCCAATATACTCGGTTTAATTTTCAACCAATCCTTTACTTTACAATTTGCTTATTTTTTACACATTTTCAGCTAAGCTTTTATGGGCACAGTATCGGTGGTCACTTCCAGTTGTGCAGCTTGGAGATTATCCAGATAAGTATCGACATCCACACCATTAACAAATGCTTGAAGCTTGATTATCGAATAATCATCGTCCGAGCCGATTTGCTGCAGTAGATGCTTTACAATTCTATCGGGACGCAAATTTTCGTTACCTATGCTAAGGCATATTTCCGCCGTATTGGCATCGATGCGCTTTGCATATAAAATTCGGGACGATACATCTTTGTACACCACTTCGCCACGTTCAATATAGCTTATTGTATAGTTAGGAGCCGTTATCTGTTCAACAACCTCGCCAATCCCTTTTGTTTGCACTCGATACAAAGCGCTATTAATTGTCGCCGCAAGGTTAACTCGGCAGGTCCACTCGCGCAAAAACGTGATGCCGTTTGGGCACACGGCGTTCAGTCTATCAAGCAGCATATTCTGCTCGTCGGTTTTAACGGCAACATATTCCGAAAAGCTTTCCACCCCCAATGAAAGCGGCGGCGAAAAGCCCAGTTCAATGTGCGGATTAAAGCCCTGCGAATACTCCACATCCACGCCAGCGCGACGCAAAATGTAAGTCATAGCGCGTATAGTATCGACGTGCGCCGCAAGCGACGAAGTTGAGGTTTTTGTAAACTTGAAAATTTTCATTTTAGCCTTCTGTTTCCTTCAGATACTTGACAATAGCCGTGCTTTTTTAGTCCACAGCCGTTGCACTGCTTATTACAAGACGGCGTTGTTTGCGCTTCCATAGCCCTTTGATATTCACGTTTGAAATACGCTTTTGTAACGCCAATATCAACAAAATCCCACGGCAAAACGTCATCGATGCCATAGCTGCCGACAATTTTATCCACGTTTATGCTGTGCGTTTCAAATGCTTTACGATAGTGCTCGTAATCAAAATACTCACTCCATGCGTCAAAGCGCGCTCCGTCAAGGTAGGCATCGTACAGAGCGTCGGCAACGCTCCTGCCGCCACGAGCAAGCACCGCTTCCATAAGTGAGCAATCGTAGTCCACATACGAAAAGCTTATGCCTTGCTTGCGCAACGTATCGGCAAGATAACGTTGCTTGGCAACAATATCCTCGCGCTTAGCAAATGCGCACCATTGGAACGGCGTAAAGGGCTTGGGAATAAATGTGGACGTAGACACGGCAATTTTGCAACGTCCGCCGCCCCTCTTGACCTTGCGATACAAATCGCGAATACGCACGGCAAGGTCGGCAATGCCCTCGATATCCTGTTGCGTTTCGGTAGGCAAGCCAAGCATAAAATATAGTTTGACGGACGAATATCCCTCGGCAAACGCCTCCGAAAGAGTGCCGAAAATATTATCCTCCGTTATATTTTTATTGATAACGTTCCGCAAACGCTGCGTGCCCGCTTCCGGAGCAAAAGTAAGTGAGCTTTTGCGATTGCCCTGTGCCATTTTACCTTTAAAGCTATCCAAGCGCATGCTGGGCAAATTGAGCTGAACATGATTTTTTTCCGCATAGGGCAACAGCTTATCCAACAGAGGCATAAGCTCACTGTAATCACTGGTAGAAAGACTGTTTAGCGACAACTCATCGTAGCCGGTACTTTCCAACAGACGAGTGCACAACTCAAAAGCATTATCCACCGTGCGTTCCCTAACGGGACGGTAAATAAAGCCCGCCTGACAAAATCGGCAACCGTTAGCGCACCCTCTGAACAACTCTGCAACTGCCCTATCGTGCACAATTTCCATATTAGGAACAAGCTGCGTATAAGGTGTAAAGGTCGTGTTTAGGTCGGGCTCTATATTGCGCCACACCGAGCAATCGGGCGCGGCAACACAGCTATCCACGTTGTACTCCGCGTTGTGTAGCGACGGAACATAGATACAACTATAGTGCTCGTCCACATAACACAAAAAATCACGTTTGGACATATCGTCTTTTAGTCGCTTGTAGTCCTCGACAATTTCCTTCCATGGCGTTTCGCCTTCGCCGACAAAAAAGAAGTCGAAAAACTTGTACATCGGCTCCGGATTGACGGTACAAGGACCTCCGGCGACGATAAAAGGAAAGGAGTCGTCCCTATCCGCCGCGCAAACAGGAATGTCGGCAAGCGTTAGCATATGGAATACGTTTGAATAACACATCTCGTACTGCAACGAGAAGCCGACAAAATCAAAGTTTGCCAAAGGGGTTTGCGTTTCTAAGCTGCAAAGCGGCTTACCCTGCGCCTTTAGATAATTTTCGTAGTCGGGAAAGGGGGTGTAACAACGCTCGCACACCACCCTATCGATTGAATTAAATAAGTAATAGAGAATGCGAACGCCCAAATTGGACATTCCCACCTCGTAGCTATCGGCAACGCACATACAAAAACGCACATCGCACGGCTTTGACATATCCGGTGTGTTGAACTCCCCGCCAAAATAGCGATAGGGTTTTTGCACACTATCGGTAAGCTTGGTCATATTTATCTCCATTCGTCGCATAAGCGACAATTTTCACACAGCAAGCCTTTGCTTTCGCTTGCGCCTGTCCACAATACAAACACCCTTAGCGACAAAAACGCACAGTTTGGTTCACCAAACAAAATCCAAGTTTTTGCAGACATTAAGCCGCGATGCAAAAACATTACACTATTACGGTTGCCCCACAAAGCCAAGTCAATGCATCACAGTATGGCTGTATTTATATTGTGAACGGGCAATGTCAGGTGCAAGCAAATACTTTCTCTTATTTTGAGATATATACCATATTGCAGGCTTTAGCGCGACATTTTTTTGCAATTAAAGCAGCGTTAGTGCCTCACAGCGCCATTGTGCTCATGAGTGTGCCGATAAGGTTCAGCTCCTCGCCCTGAACAATCTCAAAGCTGATTTTACGTCTGCCAAGCAGCTCAGCAAGGTGCTTTTCAAATCCGCTACGATATCCGGGCAGCTTATTGAAGGTTGTGCCCTCGCACACGACGGCAACAGGCAAACTTTTATCCTTGCATGAGGCTATTGCCGCACCTGCATTGATAATTGCACCCATAAGCGACGCACGGTCAATAAGCTCGCGGCATATATTACGGGCAATTTCCCTATCCGATTGGCAAGCAAACATTGCGTCCAACTCGCCGCCATTCATAAATGCGGAAACGTCTTTTAGCTCAAACGTATGCAGTTCCACGGGTTGCGTAAACACATTCTCCGCCACAGCTCCCTCAAAGGCACGATATATAACGTCAGCAAGATATCTGCCGCTGGTCATTTTTTCAAACAACTGCTTTTTAGGTGCGGCGGTGGCATCGGCAACCATTCTATCAAAATCGCCCTGACGGAACTTATCAAAACCACCACTTTCCGTGTTGATAATCATTTTGCCCTCGGCAAGCCCGTCAACTTTTGTGATATTTGCGGTATCCTCAAAATAGCACAGATTGGTGCCGGTACCGTATATATAACCTATGTAAGCCGAATATTGTTTTGTTGAGCAAGCCATTCCACCCAAAAGCGTGGCAACGGTATCGTTCAATATGGCAATTTTGCGCGGTTTGGCGTTAAGTTCGGCAGCCGCACGGAGAGTTTCCGCACCGACACGCGTGCCGATTACCTGCGGAGCTTTTACCTCCTTGCTAAACATCACAACCGAGCCGTCGATATCCTTATCCATGTTGACTTGATAGGAAAAGCAAAATCCAACGTCGCCTCCGTCATCTAAAAGATAGGCGATATTGCTTGCAATTTGAGCATAAAACTCCTTTGCGGAAAGCTCACGGTCGATTGCAGGCATTGCGGTTTTGCGCAAGCTTTCGATAACAGGTTTGCCATTTTCAAAATAGCCCAAGGCAGAACGAAAGTTGGTGCCGCCGGCATCGATAAGAATGCGCTTGCCCTCCTTAATTGCCGAACGGTCAACGTTTTGCAAATACGTCGGAATCATCGGCAACGACGAGCTATCCGACAAGCCCTTTTTCATCTCGTCAAGATACAGCTCCAACATTTTTTCCGCATCTATATTATCTGCGGATTGTCCGTGCTTAATTAAAAATTGTTTCCAATCGGTCATGTTTGTTCCTCCGATTTATTATACTTATCCTGCGCCGCCACACCCGACCGCTCGCAGAAAAAAAATTCCTTTTTATAAAATGGGGTTGTTCAACATTCTTTGACTTGTCGTTGCAAAACCTTCCGCCAAAAGCAAAATAGCAACACAACACAGCATTTCAACGCATAACACACGATTCCTTATTATGCAAACGCCCATTTGTTTTTGCGTCCATTTGCCTTGCCAAACAATAAATATACTCCAATTACGCCAGTTAAATCGAACGTTAACCGTCGTTTAACTATTGTTATTGTACCATATCGCGCCAATTCACGACAACAACAAGTTCCTGTTCCACAAGCTCGTTAACACGCTTTTCACGCAATATGTCCTGCGGCGACGGATTATCCGCGGCAACATACACATTGCATTTTGCAAGCTTACTAACATAACGTCCGCCATTGACGGCAATTTTTTCAACAACGGCGTGTAGCCTTTCGTCATCGGCAATTTCCAACGAACGGGCAATGGCAAACGCTTTATCGCGCCAGCTGTGATTACGAGCAGGAATGGCAGCAACACTCTTTTTTATTTTTTCCACAGCCACCTGTGTAATACGTCGCTTGGAAAGATGTCCGTCCTCAGAAACAGGACGTTGCATTTCAAAATCACGATTTTTACCAATACGAACGTGATATTTTTCCAACAACTCCGTCAACTGCAAACCGCTATCTTCCACAAGGTATTTAAGCGTAAGCATCGACACATATGCGTCTTCTTCCGAGTTATGCTGGCAAAACTCAACACCGAGCTCAGAGGCAATCTTGTTTAATCCCTTAACTTCCTTTTCGCCCTTGTACAGCTTATAAAGCAACTGCGTGCAAATAAAGCTGAAGTTTATGCAGGGCAAATGATATCGCTCACAGGCAGAATTGAGCATACGCACATCTGCATCGACGGCGTGCCCAATCACCACAGTATTTTTGTCTGTCAACAAAGCCTTAATGCGCGAATACACGCCTGAAAAATCCGGCGACGCATTGAGCAAGGCTTGGTCAAGATGCAAATCTATACCGACTTTTTCTCGCGTGCCGTTAAGATTATACTTAGTTTTGGGATTTATCCAAATATTTTCGCGACTGATTATATTAAATTGTTCGTCGGCAATCACAACGCCAATGCTGCAAATGCTTGACGGCATATATCCGTTTGCCGCCTCAATATCAAAAGCCAAGTAATTCATTTAGTTTTTCCCGAATATCCACTGCCGCAAAGCCATGCGACCTTTTATATTGTATCAAATCGGCGTGCTTTTTGCAACAGTTTAGCGACAACACACACGGGATTACTTTTGGGAAAATCATCAAAGCTCTCCGTCGTAACATCCGAAACCGTTTTTCGAACTGACTTTTTTAACCGCCTTTATTTTTCAGAACCTTACAGTCCGCACTTGTTCACTCAATCCGCATGCCATACCACAACACTAAGACCACAAAACGCGCCAATGCACAAAAAAAATCGAAGCGCACGCACTCACGACTCGATATCGACGCACAAAACATTTAATTCCGCACCCTTTATGTTCACAATCGAAGTTACTCGCCACATTGAGCATGCCGCTGTTCAAGTTGCTCAGTCGCCTTGAACACGCTACTATACAAGTTACTCATCACCGCTACGGCTTAGTCAATTTAACGTTTGCCTTTATTTCTCGCCGTCTTTTTGGCATTGCTTTTAGAAGTCAAAATGCCACTTGGACAATCTACAACCACAAGACTATTGCTCTGGCGCGCAGAAAACCTTGCCGCAACGACAAGCTGCCAAACGCCAACCACAATCAAAAACGTGCCGAAAACATATCGCAGAGTTTTGTTTGCCGCCTGTCCTGCAATAAGCGCGCCCAAAATAGCGAAAAGCACCGCAGGCACGGCAATCCACAAAATGCCGTGCGGCTCAATAAGCTTGTTTTTGGCATGAAAACCCAACGCAACAATACACATAGGCAAAAAACTTATCAGGTTAATTGCCTGTATCGTGCGTTGCGAAAGGGACAAAAAAGATAGCAGCGGCACCAACAGCGTTCCTCCGCCCATGCCCATTCCGCCCAATATACCAGATACAAACCCAAACAATATTAAAAGAAAAGTATTCATAGCACCACCATTACCATTTTATATATCGCACGCAGACAACACAACGCACCAATCCACGCCCTACGCAATGGCTTAGCATAACAGCGCAACACTCCGCTATACGCTTCAACGCAACGCCAAACGTCACATTTATGCAGCACTGCCACCCCCGTTACACGCAAGCCACAACTGCACACGCACAAGCAGCTTTACGTTGCGCTCGTGTGCCTTTGCCATATTTACAAACATCACGCGGTAGTCACACACAGGCAGCACGGAAATTTTGACCGATACCACCGACGCGAGTTAAGCGTTTTGAACTCGTCCAAGCACCGATTCACTTGCCGTCAAAAGAACATCTTGATGCCACCAAGTACCAGCACCACTGCAAAAATATATTTTGCGGCATTGCCTTTGATGCCGCTCAGTAGCAGTGCGCCAACAACGCCGCCACCCACCACGCCGATGGTCGCCCAAAGCGTCGGCAGCCAAAGTACGCTACCTTTGCAAATATACACAACGGCGCTAACCACTGTTAACGGCAAAATTATCAATAGCGCAGTAGCCTGTGCTTTTTTTTGCTCAAAGCCGAGCACTGCCAGCAGCACGGAAACAACAATAACGCCACCGCCTCCGCCAAGGAAGCCGTTAATAAAACCTGCCACACCGCCCGAAATACACAATATCCATTTCTTTTTTGTAGATAGATTCATTTTTTACCCCTTAATTTGCAATGTTTGTGCTTAGTTTAGTTGATTTTTTATTTAGTTTGTATTAAAATACTGATATGTATGCGATTGAGCATGCGACTTTATCAAGAAAAAGGTATTGAAAAGGTTATGAGTAAGAAACAAAACACCGTAACGTCTTTTTCGGAAAACACGAAAAAGACAATCATCATCGCAGCGATATGCGCTGTGGCAGTTGTCATTTTGGCAATAGCTTTGGCTATCATTTTGCAGCCGAGCACAAGCGAAACCGTCACCTACGAAGACAGCAACAACGGCACTTCGTCGGCAACAATCAAAAACGGAAGCTTTTTCTATTACGCTTCGGAAAAGGAAGCTTATCCCAAAACTGCACAAAACTGGAACGTGTACTCCTTCAAAAGCACAAGCAGTTCGGGCACAGACCTTGAAAAGCTTGCCACGCAGTGGATGTGCTCGTATTGCGGCACGGTAAACGACTCTACGGGCGTTTCCACACAAACCTGCTCCGACTGCGGCAAGAGCAAATCCGCCACCACAACAACCGACCTGTACACGCCCAACGACAAGGCACTGTACGGTATTGTTAGCCTCGACGACGACACTTGGACAAAAAGCGTTGCCTCCAACCTTGGCAGTCTGTCGGTAACAAAGCCGTCCGTTCGCGACACGGATTATCCCACGGCATTTATGCTTGCGGCAAAAACCGCCTGCAACGTGGCAGTGATATCCGAAAGCAGCTTTAGCGTTGCAAGCAACAGCTACGTTAAAATTACAATGTGGCTCAATGCGCAGCAGCTCAAGGACGACGACGTAGCACACGTCGTGTTCCAAACCGCCGGCACAACAAGCATCGACGATGACGATATGTACATCCAGTACGACGTGGCGAAGTCCACCGACGCAACAGATGGCTGGCAACAACAAGATTTTTACATCTTTAACAAGCACTCCTCCTCCAAGACCGTAAAGCTTAGCATTGGTATCGGCAACGTTTACGACAACACAACGGCAACCGAAGGCAGCGTTCTGTTTATCGACGAAATCACCTACGAAACCGTTTCGTCCAACAACTACCGCGAGCTGTACGCCAACACGGAAACCGTACACGTTTTTGAGGCGGCAGAGAATAAAAAGGACACAACAGAGTACGGTCACGCCATCAAAGACGCAACCAAAACGTTGACAATCGCTGAGTACAACGAATCCGACTACGCAAAAGTAGACGACAAATCCTACTCTCCGTTTATCACGGGCAGCACGGACGGCAAGTTTGACGAAAAGTTTGATAACATCTACGTTTTGACCTCTAACGGCGTTCCCGCAGTGGGCGGCGTGTATATGACAAAAGAGGACAACGTAATCGTTGCGCACAACAACGACTACAAGTCCGACAAGGTTCACATCAGCTTTTGGCTTAGACTGATTGCCGATAACAAAGTTACCACGGCAAACGTTATTGTTGAAAAGCTTGAGAACGACGGCACCACTTGGACAAAGCTTGACGACGCGTGCCTTACCGGCATTGAGGCTGTAGAGGATATCACCACCGCCGACGCAAACTGCGGCTGGAACCAATATCACATCTACCTTGAGCCCTCTGAGCTGGTAACGAGCGACACAGTTAGAATCCGCTTCTTTATCGGTGAAGAGGACAGCCACGACGAAGGCGTTAACATCCAAGGCAAGCTGTTTGTTTCCAACATCGCATACGACACGGTAACAACAAGCACCTACAATTCCGCAAGTAGCGGAACATACGTTGCCAAGTATAGCTTTACAGGCAACACCGCTTCCACAGGCGTTACAAACGGCTCCTTTACCGACGAAGCTAACGTTAAAAACGTTCCCAACAGCTGGACGCACGTCTTTGCAGGCAGCAACGATATCTACAAAGACGGCGTAAACGGCACACCCGATACTCTCGACGTTACGGCTACAGCCGTTGAAGGTAGCGGACTTGTAAAGCACGATACAACGGGCGCGCCCACACACGACGACACCGCAAAGAATTATCTTAAGGTTAAAAACGTAAACGCAACAAGCCACGGATATTTATCCTCGGCAATAAGCCTTTCCGCCAAGAACGTGTACGCAATTTCCGTACTGGTAAAGGGCAATCCGTACGTTTACCTTATCGATAACTCCAAGGACAGCCGTGAGGCAATGGTTGTTGCAAGCATTGAAAGCACAGCAACAAGCGTTGACGGCGTTGACGCAATATTCGCTCAACCGACAGACCAAAACGGTTGGACGCGCTACTACTTTGTTGTAGTTGTTGGCAACGACTCAATGTCGTTACGCGTAGCTTTGTTCAACGGCAAGCTTGACGGCACCACCGCTACAGGCGAAGTTTGCTACGATAGCGTTACTCTTACCACCCTTGGTAGCTACTCCGTTGCAACAAATGAGGACGACGACACACTGCCCAAGACGTTGACCTACACCGCTAACACCGGATACGGCAAGCTTGACCTTGTTGTGGACGAAGCAACGGATAAAGTAAGCCTCACAATTGACGGCATCGATGGCAAAGACAATGTTAACACAACGGTTGTTCCCACCGAAGACGATTGGAAGGAAATCCGCAAGGCGGACGAAAAGACCGACGACACGGACGACGATGAGGACGATGACGACACAACCACCAACAGTGGCGAAGTTGACCTTGCATTGCTGTTCTCGGTAATTTCCAGCGTGCTGCTTGTTGCCGCATTGGCAGTAGTTGTTGTTATTAGAATTTTCAAAAGAAAGAACGCGTAACAAACAGCAAAATTGAATTACTAAAAAGGTTGTAGCCAAACCAGCTACAACCTTTTTTAATACCGTTAGCAAAAGTAATTTTGTATATCAACCAATCACACTAATAACCATAATAAACACTCTTTTTTTGTTGATAAAATACTTTTTATAGCCACAAATCCCTTCTCAAAAAAAATACTTAACTTAAAACACCCATCAAACAAAACAAGCGGCATATCGATTAGATACGCCGCTTAAATTTTATTGATAACTATTATAATTGAACAACGCCGTCCGAGCATTGTACTGTGCTATATCCCGACTTACTATCCCATTGGGGATCCTTTGTTATTGCGTTCCACTGCTCGATAGTTCCGTCAAATACCACCTCTGTAAGATTTGTACAAGATCCCAAAAATGCCCCGCCAATCGTGGTAACGCTTGTAGGAATTTCAATACTTGTTAAATTCGCACAACCGTAAAATGCTTTTTCGCCAATTGTTGTCAATTGACTGTTCGCAACAAATTCCACATTCACAAGGTTTGTACAGCCAGAAAAAGCCGACTCCCCAATCGCAGTTATATTTTGAGGTATCTCAATGCTTGATAAATTCACACAACCCTCAAAAACTCGATCGCAGATCATTGCATGTTGTTCGTTTTCCGCAAATCCCACATTTGTAAGACTTGTGCAATTTCGGAAAGCACTATTGTCAATCACCAGTACGTTTTGAGGTATAACAATACTTGTTAAACTTGTGCAATCCAAAAAGGCATTTTCATGGATTGTTGTCAGTTCACTGTTTTCCTCGAATTCCACATTTGCAAGATTTGTGCAATTTTGGAAAGCATACTCGCCAATCGAAGTTACACCCTGAGGAATTTCAATGCTTGATAAATTTGCACAACAACTAAAAGCAGAATCTCCGATTGTTGTTAGTTGACTGTTCTGCGCAAAATTCACTGAGGATAACACACCACAACCGTCAAAAGCATGCGCACCAATTAATGTGACACTTGACGGAATATCTATACTAACCAATCCTGTACAACAACAAAAAGCGTTTTCCCCTATCCTTGTTATGCCCTCTTGGATTACAACACTTGTAATATTATCAGCATCAGCCAACGCCCCCTTACCAATCGAGGTAACGCTCTCTTTGTAGATAACATCCGTGAACCCCGAGTGTTTCTTCAAGAAGTTGGATACATCAACATCGCCACTGCCGATTACCAAAGTGTGCAAGTTGTCGCAACCATAAAAAACTTGTGAGCCCAGTGTTACATTACTATTAACAGTAATGCTTGTTAGCGAGGTACACCCATCAAAGGCACTTGTGCCGATTTCAGTTACGCTCGCCGGCAAAACAATTTCCTTCAAGCTTGTGCAGCCCTCGAATGCGCTACCGCCGATTTCCACAACACCGCTACCCAAAGTAACGCTTTGCAAATTAGTACAGTTTGCAAAAGCCCTATCGCCGATTTTTGTTACGCTATCCGATATAACAATGCTTGTGAGCCGTTCGGAATCGGCAAAGGCACTGCGGTTGATTGTGGTTACGGGCTTACCGTCGTACTCCGATGGCAACACAACGTTAGCCTTTTTGATAAACCAAGTATCCTCGTCGTAGCCCAAAACGGTCATGCCACCAACGGTGTTTTCCGTATATCCAACGCCGTTAACGACGTCGTGGTTCATCAGCTCCGATTTAACCGTGGCATACACCAAAAACGCCACGATAGCAAGCACAACGATAAGCATAATACGCTTTGTGCGGCGTAATTTCCGTGCTTCTTCCGCTGCCATTTCTCGCTCGAGAGCGGCTTGTTTGGCAGCAGCTGCTGCGGCAGCCTCCTTTTGGCGTTTTTCCGCAAGCAGGCGTTGCTTTTCCGCAGCCTCGCGTTCGATGGCAGCTTGATGCTCCTTTTCGTACTCGGCAGCCTGTTTTTTGACAGAATCGATTATTTTGCGGCGATTATCCGCGTCGATAAGAGCCAAAAACTTATCAAACTCCGGCACGGAAAGCAACTTCGGTGCAGCCTCGCCAAGGTGGTCAAGGTCGGTCGCCTTTACTTGAACAAGGCTTATACCCAAGTAAATGCGCGGCTCGTTTTTGCAATACGTTAGTGCCAGCTTGTAAAAGTAATCCGCGTCGGCAAAATTCTTTTTCAAGCGGTGCACGTCGGCAAAGCGCACAAGCGGTGCAATGATACGGGTATCGGACATTTCGCCGGGGTAGTAACGAATAAGCTGCTTTACAAGCTCCACCGTGTGGGTATAACTTCCCAAATTAGCATAAAGCATACTGCCAGTATTAAGCACATACAAGCTATGGGCAACCAGCTCATCCTGACGCTCTAACATTTTGAGTTCCTTAAAGTAGTCCGAGGGTTGTGTTAACTCACCGAGCAACTCCAAAAAGTCGTGCGTCGTGTCGTCGGAATATGACAAAAGTTTTTCAAAGACATCAACAACGTCCTTTACGGGCTTATCCTGCTTGATAAGTCCGCACACCTTGTACCTATACGCAGAAACATTGCCCTCGTCCACGGCAAGTACCGCGTCTGCGCACTCGATCTTATGCTCCATTCTTTCAGGGCTACACTTCGTGCTTGCTTTGATATAAGCAAAATCTAGGTTGTACTGAATGTATTTATCTACGTCCTTGTTGTCCAGCGTGGAAAGCAACAACTTAAAGCTGTTATACTTATCCGAAGCTGTACATTTATCAAAAGCATCGTCTATATACTTTTGACGTTTTTTGCAATTAAACGGCAGTACCAGCTTGAGGATTTTTTCTGCATGGGCATCATCTGCATCGTTGGCACTAGCGTAAAGCTTATCGAGAAGCTTTTCCGCATTGGATTTTTTGCTACAATTAAGCACGTTTTCCAGTGTGGCAAAATCCGCGTCAGTAAAAGTATCGAGCTTTTTTAGCAATTCGGCAAAATCCGCACAACGTTTTTCGATAAGAAAGCTTGCAAGCAAAAACTCACCGTCGTTGGGGTTGTTGAACAGCAAATCGTCCAAAAGCGACTTTGCGTGGGCGTAATCGCCGGTGGAAAGGTAGGTTTGCACAAGGCTAAAAGTTTGCTTGTCGTCAAGGGACGTTTCCACAAGCGTGCCGCCACCAACATCGCGCGTTTTAATTTGGTTTTGCGATATTTCCGTCTGCTTTTTGGCAATTTTACCGCCCTGAATTTCAATCTTTTCAACGCCCTGAACCTGTTTTGACGCGCCAACAACCTTTTCGACGTGCTTTAACAGCGTGGTAAGGAAAGATATATCACCCATATTTAGGCACTGACGAGATTTCAAAACAAGCGGCAGCTCGCCCGGATTAAGCCCCTTATATACAACCACAAGGCTGTTGGGGTGTTTTTCCTTCTTTTCAATCCTCGTTTTGAAGCGCGACCACTCGTTTTTAACCCAAGTTGCCGTGACGTACTCGGTTTTTTCCGCAAAAACAATCATCACTTTGGCGGTTTTGATGGCGTTGTATATGTACGGCTCGTACTGCTCCGCAACCTTATCCCGCAAGCTTATGCGGCTATAAAACACCTTGTATCCACGTTGGATAAGCTCGGTGTACAATTCCTGTGCGTCTACGCTATCCTGCGTGCGCTCGATGCCGTGTTCGCGGTCGCTATCCTTATAGCTGATAAACACATCGTAGGCAGGCTCCTTGCTTGCCTTTTGCAGCCACTCCGTGCGTACCTTATCGATATACGCGGCTTGCTGTTTATAAAATGCCGCAATATCCGCAGGGGCAAGCTGAATTGCCTTTTGCACAAAACTTCCGTCGGCAAAAGACTGCTCCGAAATGTTATTGCAGGTTGGCACCTTTTTGTTTTCGTTAAGGTCGTTAACGTACACTATGCTTGCGCCAGCCAACGCCCTGCCCCAATAGGCTTCGTGATCGTTTTTATCGGCGGCTATTGCTTCGTCAAAGCGTTCCTCTGCGCGCTCGAAATCACCGCTGCGCAACGCCTCCCATGCGCCCTCCGACTTGACAGCTTGCGGAGTGTTCGCTTCCGCCTCGACCTTCCAACGAGAGCCGCAGTACTTGCAAACGTAAAAACCGTCAACAAGATCTTCCAGCTGCTCGCCGCATACCTTACAAGTATATCGCTGCATGTTTTCTCCTTTGAGTTGTACTAATCTTGCGCCAAAATGCAAAAATAGTAATGTATTATTAAATATTATACTATGTTATTGATAAATATGTCAACCGATTAGCGTTGCAAAAAATCACACGTCGCAAAAAAACAAGAGTGAATTATTTGCATTTAATATGCAAAATATGCTTCATTTTATTGCTTAAACAGCTTCAAAATACCATGTGTTTTGTGTAGCGTTGAATTGATAAGCCCCTGCAAATGTGATTTACCGAACGGAAGTGTCACCGTTAACGCCTTTTAGTGCGGCATATTTGGTAATTGATGGCAATACTACGCCAAATCAAACAAAAAAAAACGCACCCCGCTTTTGATATGCCCCCAAAAAGTTGGACACATTTGGAAGTGCATTTCATTTTCACGAGATACGTTTAATCAAAACAAACAAATTATTTTGTACCCAGATTGCAAGCAATGGTTTTTACAACTTGCGTTACCGTCAACAAATCGGTATCAATAATAAAATCCGAAAAACGAGCATACACCGTATTACGCCGCATCACATAGTCTGCAAGCTCCGTTTCGGACAAATCGTCAAACAACGGACGAGGCGTATTTCCCAACCTACTGCGAACTGTCGTGAAACCCACACGCAACCACACAACTTTGGCGTTTTGGGCAAACGAAGCAAACCCGTCGCACAAAACAGTGCCTCCGCCGCATGCGACAACGGCATTTTGCGGAATGTGCGATAAAGCTGCAAGCTCGGCTTTCCGGAACTCTTGCTCGCCGCCACAGGCAAAAATTTCCGCAATGGATTTTTGTTGCAAACGCTCCGTCAGCTCGTCGGTATCGCAAAAAGGCAAATTAAGTTGTTCCGCCAAAAGCTTGCCAACGGTCGTTTTGCCACTGCAAGCAAAGCCAATCAACACAATTTTCACAGCAAAATCCCCACCAAATAGTCCACTGCTTCAAGATAACTTTGAACGCCTTTACCCCAAAAACGCGCCGCACAAACATCGGCAAGCACATCCGTGTGCCTAAACTGCTCGCGTGCGTATATATCCGAAAGATGCGTTTCCACAACGGGCACGCCGATGCATTCGATGCAATCCCTAAGCGCATAACTGTAATGACTATAAGCTCCGGCGTTGAAAATCACGCCATTGCAATCAGTTTGCTGCAAAATATCCACCAGCTCGCCCTCGCTATTACTATGCATACACACCACGTCAAAACCAACCTTGGCTGCGTAATCGACGACAACCCGTTCCAATTCGGCAAGGGTTTGCGTGCCGTAAATTTCGGGATTGCGCCGACCAAGCATATTCATATTAACGCCGTTAAGTAGTAAAATTTTCATATCGATATATTCCTGTTTTTTAACGATTTTGGTCCGCAAAAGCAAGACTTTTTAGCATATCACATTAGCACATCTCATATCACAAAAAGCCAAAGAGGCAAAATCACAAAATGACATTATTTTGTACCATTAACAATGCCTAAAAAGCCTTTGTAGTCATCTTGAACGGGCGTTTTTGTCCATATTGCAAAACTCTTTGCGCCCTGATGATACAACATTTCCAGCCCGTCCGAAGTTTGCAAACCTAACAAGCAAGCCTTTTCCAAAAGAGCATTTTTACCGTTATAACTTGCCGAAAAAACAAATTTTACGCTCGGTGGAATTTGCACAGTCTGCAAAAAATCACACTGCGGCACAAAACTCAATATGCCCACCGGATTATCAACAGTACACAAATTGTACTTTTGCGACAATATGTTTGCATGCTCTGCCGTGCGATTGAACAGCTGAATTTTAGCACCGAACGGCAACAATGCTTGTAATGCCGCCTCTGCTGCGCCGCCTGCGCCTATCACCCAAAGCGGTGCATTCTTATACGCAAAGCTACAGCTATCCAATGCTTTTAGCAAGCCATAGCCATCGGTAGAATACGCCGTATTGCCACCAACAACATTGACGGACGGCAAATCAGATTTCAATAACCTTGCCGCCCTTGTTTTGAACGGAATAGTAACATTTACTCCGTCAAAACACGAAATTGCCGAAAGCAGTTCAACATCGGTCACATCGCAAGGCAAATCACACAACTCATAGTTGCACGACACGCCAACTTTACTTGCAAAATGCGTGTGCAACATTGGCGACAAGCTATACTCGATGCCACTCCCCACAAGCGCAAATCGCGAAAAACTTACCCCCACCGCACTAAAAAACTGCGGGAAAGATATATTGATATCGGCAATGTCGTCAACAAAACCGCCGCCGCACAAAAGGCTCATTACCACACCGCACATTTCTATTCGATGGTCGCTGTACGCAGCAAATCTTGAATTTTTAGGCAAAACGCCATTGGATATCACGGTTAGGCTTTCGCCGTCCGATTCGACTTTTTGCCCCATCGTTTTTACAAGCCCGATTATGGCTTGAATACGATTGCTTTCCTTATATGCCAGCTGCGAAACTCCGCTAAAATGCGAAGTTCCATTTGCACAACATGCCAAACAAGCTAACAGCGGAATTTCGTCTATGGCGTCAGTAACCGATTGCTCATCGGCATTTATGGGCAAAAGCATGGACGGCTCAATCGAAACCGTTCCAATCGGCTCACCAAGCATATTTCCGCAAACAGAAACATCGATTGCCGCACCGCTTTTTTGCAAAAGACGAACAAATCCCATTCGACGTGGATTAAGCAACAAGTTATCCAAGCGCACCGATTGCTTTGAAGCCACTGCAAGCGCAACAATATATGCCGCAGAAGAAATATCGTTGGGAACGGTAACCGAAAAAGCAGAAACCTTACTTTGTTTTACAGCGATAACACCATCAACAGCCGAAACGCTTGCGCCGAGATTTTTTAGCAACAACTCGGTGTGGTTACGAGTGGCAACATTTTCCTCATACACTGTTTCGCCATCGGCAAACAAACCGGCGATAAGCACTGCGCTTTTAATTTGCGCCGACACGCTTTTTGACGTAACGTGCGCGCCAACAAGGTGCGACGGAAAAATCCGAAACAAACATCCATCGGAATAATCTATTTTTGCCCCCAACGCCCTTAATGCGCAAACAAGTCCGTCCATCGGGCGACGAGAGAGTTGCTTGTCGCCCACAAACGTTGCCGAAACGCCCAAGCCGGCAACCAATCCTGCAACCAATCGAGCCGTAGTTCCGCTGTTGCCACAATCCAAAACGACGTTAACGCATGGTTTTTTTATGGGGCAAACAGTTGCTTGCGTACCCTCAATTTCTATCGACGCGCCAAGCTTACGAAGGCAATCGACTGTGCTCAACACATCACAACACAACGACAGGTTGCGTATAATGCATTTTCCGCTTGCAATGCTTCCCAAAATTAGCAATCGATGCGAAAGCGACTTATCGCCAAAGCTCTCGTTGGGATTTATATTAAATTGTCCGTTCAAATAAATCATAGCAAAAAGTGTTTTACCGCCAAAAGTGGCACTTCCACAAACTGCACACCCTGCTCGGTTGGCAGCGAAAAACAAATATTTTCGTTACAATTCTTTTTATCCGAAGCAAGTCCGCTCAAAATTTGCGACGATAGCGGATAAACTTCAAATTGCTCAGAAACACGCCTTTGCCACTTGTCCTTGTATACGGCACTGCACTTATTCAATCGATAAGCAAGTTGCGTTTCGTAGTACAAGCCGTTTGCGACCGCAACACCATGCGGAATATCCAATCGAAGTTCCATTGCATGCCCTATCGTATGTCCGAGATTGAGCACACGCCGTTTGTCTGTATCAAACTTATCCTGTTCGCATATTTTACACTTAAAATCGATACACGCCTTAATTGTATCAGCAAGGTCGGTTAAACAATCAATACTGTCACTCAACATGCGGTATTTGAGCAACTCTCCGTGACCGCTTTTTAATTGTTCTTCCGGCAGCGTGCGCAAAAAATCCGTATCGATAACAGTATCAGCATCGATAAAGCTGCCCACAACATTTTTAACATCGCAAAGGTTAATTGCAGTTTTTCCGCCAATGGAACTATCAATTTGAGCAAGCAACGTTGTGGGAACAAGCGTGAGCGAAACGCCTCGCATATAAACGCTTGCAGCAAATCCCACAAGGTCGCCGACAACACCGCCGCCAACAGCAACAACACGACCATTGCGACGCAAACCTTTTGCCAAAAACCATCTGCACACCATCTGCAAATAACTAAAACTTTTGGTCTGCTCGCCTGCCGGCAATACAAGCACATTATCACCCTCGATTCCGTAAAGTCGAGATACGTTTGCATCCGTCACAACAAGCGCATCGGCGTAATCGCTAAGCAAAAAACTTTTGTAGGTTATCATATCAACCTCCACATTAAATTAAAAGGCAATCGCACTCTATCGCAAAAGTGTATCACTTTGCACATTGAACACATTAACGAGCGCCGACGTGCACAGCCAAGCTTCCGACGCGTCCGTCACAGCAAGCCCTGTGCAAGCATCTGATTTGCAACAACAAAAGCCAAAAGATTTTCCGCAATCACGCCAACGTTAGGCACAACGCAAGTATCGGATCGTTCAAAGTGTTGCGTGCAGTGCTGTTTGGTAACGCTATCAATCGTAACAACATTTTTTACCGTTGGCACAGGCTTTACGACAAGCTCACACGTTATTTCGCCGCCCGTAGATATGCCCCCGACAATTCCGCCGCAATTATTTGTGGCGTACACAATTTGCTCGCCTGCAATTGCAAGCTCGTCCGCCGCCGAAACACCGTCCAACTCGGCAAATCTGTTGCCCAAGCCGAACAGTACCCCCTTTACGGACGGAATACCCATAAGCCACGAAGATATTTGTGCATCCAAACGCATGTTGTATGGCAAAATCTCACCCACGCCCATAGGCACGCCGCTTGCTACTGCCACCGCAATGCCCCCAAGGCTGTTGCCCTCGGCACGACACGCATCTATTTTATCGCACATTTTTTTTGTATCCGCCCCAGAAGGGCAACGCAATACTTCAAAAAAGGATTTGTAGGGCGTTGTTGTCGCATCGTACTTTTCATTGCACACAATATCGCCGATTTGTTTTGTGTAGCTATAAGTTGCAATTCCGTGACGTTGCAGCAACTGTTTGCAAATAGCACCCAACACCACATAGCAAACGCTGTTTCTGGCAGATGCCACTTCTGCAATTTGCCGAACGGTTTTATCGGCAAAACGAGCCTTTCCCACCAAATCAGCATGTCCGCTACGCAATGCGGTTATTTCGCCGCGCTGCTCAACGCAGGCATTCGGCACAAAAAAACGCAAGTCGCCGTTTACCGTTACAACATCGGTAAACCCATCAAAAAACACCTTGTCACCAAATTGTTGTCGTCCGCTGCGCCCGAAACCGCTTTTTCTTTCCGCAAGACGGGCATTGACAAACTCAACATCAAACTCAAAACCGTTCGGCAACCCACTTATCACGCCACGATAACCTTCGCCATGCGACGTGCCGTCAAAACTAAGCGTAATCACAAAAGCCTCCTATTGCCACGACATCGGACAAGTTCGGTTGTTTTTGAACCAATCCGAATCTTTAAGCTTAACGTCGCTTTCTGAAAAATACATGGTCACCTTTCCGCCACTGCAAGTATATACAATGTTGCCGTTAAAAGACTGAAATCCCTTCTCGGTGTCGTTGGCAATGGACGTAACATACACCGCGTCCGTATATGCCGCAACTCTATCTATCATAGCCTGTGTGGGAAATTGATTTTGTGTGTTTGAGGTATATTCGTCCGAGCCGGCGCAGCAGCACACGCACACCACTTTTGGTTTTATCACTTCCAGCAAGCAATCGTTAGACGACGTTTTACTGCCATGATGCCCCGCCTTGAAAAGTTCCACTTGCGGCAACGTGTTGTATTCCACCAGATACTGTTCGCCTTCAATTTCCAAGTCGCCGGTGAACAGATAATTTTTTGTGTACTCCGCATTGTTGGGATCATTGCGATTATCAAAATTGTAGCCGTCAACAAATTGACGTATCAACAAACAAACGGAATAATTGTTTTCGTCCGAGGACTTATGTTCGTAAAAATAGTTGTACAGTATTTCCATTTCCACAGTGTCACAAAGCTGATACACACGGCTTGCGCCATTGGCATTGTTGTAACAATCCAATGCCGAATAATGATTTGTGCCCTGCGCCACCAACTCGTTGCGTTTATCGAGATACTGACTATACAGCGTTTTGTTACCGGAATCGTTTTTTAACTCTTTGTTACTCAAATTGAAATCAATAATATTGTTGCACTGATACTTATCGAAAATGCCTTGACCGGACGAACCAACAAAGCCTGCAATATGGTCCTGATCCGCATGTGTTGCAATAACATATTCAAGCGTACCGTCGGTGCAATACAAATCTATGTAGTTTGAAAGTGTAGCTGCGCTATTTTTACGACTGCCGGCGTCGATAAGTATATCCGTATCGCCCGCCTTGATAAAAATGCTATCGCCCGTATACTTGTTGCCAAGCTCCAAAAAATGTATGGAAAGCTCCGCACTGCTAATGCTATTTACGTCGTAGTATTCCGACGAGATATCCGTTGGCTGATTTGTCGGATTCAAAAATGCGTCAAACCATCCGTGCATATATCCGTAAACGGCAAGCGCAATGACGACAATCACAATAATGATTGCAAGCACAGTAAGCGCAGGACTGCGCTTTACGGCCTTTGTAACAGCTTTAGTGGTACGTTTAACCGTCTTTGATGACGTCTTTGTTGTCTTACCACTCGATGAACTACTTTTTTTGCGAGGCATAAAAAAACTCCTTGTTAAAATTCTAAAATCACGCTTGCATATGCCGCAAACGTTTTATGGCACAATAATGTTACCGTGCAATCACACACAACTTTCACATTGCTCCATGAACACAGTCAACCCGATTGAGCCCTATTTGATACACAAAAGCTTTTTGATTTCCGGCATGGCTTGTTTGGTCGCACGGTAGCCTTCGTCCACCATTTGTTCAAGATTATCCAAATCCGTACGCTTAAAGCAAGCAAGCTCCGGCGTGATAACAAAATCGCTGTTGTAATAGCCCTTGTACATTGTGCCTTTGGTTGTAATATTCCAAACGGCAAGTGCAGTCGGCAACAGCTTGTCCGAAGCCGTCCCCTTGCCACGAGCATGATTCAAGTCCACACCAATAACAACCTCTGCGCCCATCCTACGACAAACATCTGCCGGCATATTGTTTAGCAAGCCGCCGTCCACAAGCACCCTTTCGCCAATACGCATTGGTTTGAAAATCACCGGCACTGCCGAACTTGCAGCAACTGCCGTTGCGACATCACCGCTATCCAAAACAATCTCGTCACCGCTCACAATATCCACCGCAACGGCGGAAAACGGCGTTTTTAGGTCAGCAAACCCGCAATGGTTCAACAATCGGTTTGCCACATTCGCAATGTTTTGCGAATCGGAATTCACCTTGAAAATGCCGTTCAATATATCGCCTTGTTTTACCTTTGCGCATTGCTCCATCATACTATCGACAGATATTCCGGCTGCATACAACGCGCCAAAAATACTACCAACCGACGTGCCGGTAACATAATCAAAGCGAATATGTTCCTCCTCGAACGCCTTAAAAACGCCGATATGCGCAAGCCCCCGTGCACCGCCACCGGAAAGTGCCAGCCCCAACTTAAATTTTAGTTTTTTGTAACCGTCAGTTTCGACGGAACGCCTTAATCTCATTTGTAACCCCACCTCAACAACAATTATATTCAACGCAACAATCGGCAGTCCACCGCAAAAAGTCATCAATACTCTGTCATGCGTTTCTCGCCCGTTCCGTTGAAATATCGCGCTCACACGCCCCTTGCAAGCAAGCGCGCTCGCTTAAATTATAACTTGTGGAACGCAAAATAAAATATTTTGTCGCAACTGTCGTCGCGATGCGTCTTGTCTGCGTCAAGTCGCCCGTTCCGTTGAAATATTGCGCTCACACGCCCTTGCAAGCAAGCGTGCTCGCTTAAATTATACAACAAAAAACTCTGTTATGCAAGCACCTACAACACTACCGCAATTTGCAAATAATCACACGGCATTTTTTGTTTTTAACCAACACTGCCTATCCGCAAATACAGCACCCACACACATCATGCTTGCAGCGGCACAAACACCCATGTGCAAAAAGACACAACTGCCCAAATCAACTGCATTGTGCTTTCGCCCCCAGTTACGCACGCCGTCAACTAAGGGATAACAATTACAAAAAAAATTAAGCTTCTACAATCACAAAAAATTAAAAACTCAGTTTACTTTAATAAAAGAGTGGTAAACTAACCATAATAGATACGCCGCAGGTGCAGGCGCGCTCCCCCAAATAGTGAGCCGCGCCCCCTACACGGCACATCCAATATGTAGCAAAGGAAGGCAAAAAATGAACAAACTAAGAGAACTGTTCAAAAAAATCAAAATAAGCAGTGTTGTTGTGGGGCTGCTTGCACTTGTGATAGGTATAATTTGCGTTGTTGCGCCGCAAACATCTGCCAGCATCGTATGTACCGTTTTTGGCATTGTGCTTATCGCAGTGGCAATATCCCAGTTTGTGGATTTTTGCCGTCTTGGCGGCTTGCTCGGCGGACATCTGCTTGCAACATCGCTCGCTTTGGCGTTGTTGGGCATCTTTTGCTTAACCCGTCCGCAGCTTATCACCGGCATACTTACGGTTTTGCTGGGCATCTACATTATTGTTGATGCAGCCTCGTCCCTTGCAGATGCATTTGTGTGTGCACGCGCAAACATGCGCGGCTGGTGGATTTTGCTTGTGACCAGCCTTGCAATGGAAATTTTGGGCGTTGTGGTTATGTTTTCCGCATCGGAAACGGTAATGATTTTTGCAGGCATTTCACTTATAGTAGAAGGCATACGCCAACTTGTTATCACTGCGACCTTTGGCAGCAAAGTAAAGCAAGCAAAAGAAGAGCTAAAAACCCACGAGCTTGATAAGGACAGCTACACAATTAAATAATTTTTGGTATTTCGTACAATGACCAACCGTTGGAGCGACAACGAGCCAAAACGTTCTCCTTTTTCCCCCTTTTTTGTTTTTTTTGTGTCGGCTTTGCCGACCTCCGAGGCTCGCCAACGCTACCCCTATCACCAACAACGAACTCGGTCATAGACTGAATACAAAGGACTGCCGCACATTTTGCAGCAGTCCTTTTTTGGGCACTTTTTTGTTTTCACTTGCTCGACTCAATGCAACGCTATCATAGGTTGGATAAACACTGCGCCGAGCGATTAACAATACTCTAAGACATCACCACTCCACATAAGTTCCACAGCCACCGTTATGCCAAGACGTCTTTTCAACGTCGTAAATTGCATTTCACTATAATAGTACAGCACGTTTGCCAAATAGGAATTGGGGGGGGGTATCGAACAAAAAAACAAGTGTATTGTAACGGCGGTAGATTATTCGGCATATACCTGAGCTATGCCGTAAAATAGCTCGATAGTTTCGTTGTTATCGAGCGTGGAAATTTCTACTCTTGCGTTGTAACCGTCCGCATCTGCGTATATTACGCCGTTCCAAAGTGTGCCATTTGTCTTATCCCAGCCCTTGCTGTGAACAATTATTCTGAATTCATACGTTGCAGTAAAAATATCTAAAAGCTCAATGCTGTACTTAGTACGATTCATATTAGCAGACATTACAAGTTTAGCTTCCTCGCCGTTCTTGAGAGAACCATCATCGTTAAAGGAGCTATTAGCCCAACCGTTAAGACCACCCACAATGATAACGGTTGCAGCTTCTGGAAGAGCTTTATTGAACTTAACAACAAGTGTAGTAGAAACTTTTGGCGGTACACCGGGAATAGTTGTAAATGTATGCGTGCCAAGGTTGATTACCTTTTGTCCTGCTTCGTAGGTGTAAGCGGGGTTTGCGGGGTAAGCATATTCCAAGCATTCGTCGGATTTAAGGGAGTCGTTCCATTTAAGTCCGCAATCATCGTCGCCAAGACCGCTTGATTTGTTGTAGCCAAGAACAAGCTGATACTCCTTCCACGCGTCGTTGCCTTTTGCCTCTGGATTAGGAGCAATATCAGACTCGGCATACCACCAACCTGTTGTGCCAAAAGGCTTGAATTCAACAGCTGCCGTGCCTGTTGCAAAGCTAGGATTAGTAACCGTTGTACCCGTGAGATACGGAGAAACATACGAAGGAATAGTAGCGTTGCCATCGGCAAGCTTAAATACATACGTTACCGTTTTAGTTACGGGAACATCGAAAGGAAACGCAACACTTTCCGTTTTGATTTTGCCACAACCATAACATATATAGGTACGCACGCCGTCGGTTGTCGGTGACGGCTCGGTGGTGATAACACCGCTGCTCCAACTATGAGCCGCCCTATCCTTGCCGCCATGACCGCAAGTTGCCGCATGCCAATGGTAGTCGTCATCGGACGACCAACTGTCGCTATATGTGTGTTGCGTTAGCGTACTGCCATCTGCAAGCAGATACGGCACGCTGTTTTGCGTGGTTGTTCCGTTGCTGTAATGGTATGTAAACACAATGCGATAGACACAGATTTCATCTTTTTCCACCTTACTATTCACACTAACAACACTTACACCGTCATCGCCCTTGACCGACTGCAACCAATCAAGATATTCAAGAGGTGTGTAGCCTGCCTCTTCCGCATACGCCTTGTACATTCCGTACACTTGCATATACCTTTGCTCGTCCGACGGCTGAACGTTTAGGTCGCACGCTGCAAGCACAACCGACAACACGCAAACCGTCGCCAGAATAATTATCCACAAAAATCTTTTTTGTTTCTGTAACATTTTTTGCCTCTCCTTGTTTTTAGCATTATCCCATAGGGATAATATTATTGTACACCCCTTCCCCCGTCCAAAAGTCAATAGGACAAGCGCAAAATGCCGCAAAACGAAAAAAAAAGACAAAAACTCTGCCCCGACTTCACACACAATTAATCAAATCTTACCTTGTGCGCCAAACACATCGCAACGACATTGTTGCCGCCCACGCAAAAAATATTACATCCAAAAACCGGCCAACACTTAACAATTTTACATATCTCAAGTTTTTGCGGTTTTGCGTAACGCTTGTATTCCCCAAAAATGTGTGGTATAATAGGCGCATGAGAAAAAACAAACAAACTCCGATAAACACGGATAAGCTCAAGCAATGGACGGACTTGCTGCTAGACACAGGCAAGCGCAACAATCTGATAAACTTCACGGACGGCAAGGGGTGTGCAGTGGAAATACTTTCGCCGGATATTGCCACGCTGTTCAACAGGTTGGAGGGCGGCGCCGCACTTGAAGTGTACGATCCCAAACTGGCAAACGAAGCCGAGCGGTTTGAGCTTGCCGATGACGAAACGGAAAAAATTACCAAAAACGAATACATCAAGGCATATGCAGGAAAGCTAAAAAAGCAGCAGCTTTTGATATACAATCCTGCCAACACGCCCATAGTAAGCTTGAAGCATATTGCCAAAAAAGCCAAAACGTCCATCGACGAAACGGGCGTGAATATTGCCTATCTTGCACTGGGCTTTATCCGTTGGACTGAAGGGCGGCACTCGCACACGTCGATGCATGCACCGCTTTTGCTTGTTCCGATAAAAATCGAAAGCGAATCGTCTGTGGCACCGCTCACAATCAAGGCAATAGACGACGTGATAGTCAACCCGACGTTCGACTTCAAGCTGCAGCAGGAATATGGCATACGTCTGCCGGAGTTTGATGCCGATAAAGGCGTGAACGACTACCTATCCAAAGTTAAAAAGCTGGTTGCCAAGCTGCGTTGGACGGTTGAAACAGAGTGCAAAATAAGCATATTTTCCTTCCTTAAAATCAACATGTACCGCGACCTTAAGGATAACGCACAGACGGTACTCAAAAACGAAAACGTCAAGGCGTTGCTCGGCGAGCCGTCCAATACCACGGATGAGCAACCGCCAAACGTGGGCTACTCGCAACTGCACAACGTTGTTGACGCGGATTGCAGCCAAGCGGACGCAATCATTACGGCATTGCAAGGCAAAAGCTTTGTTTTGCAAGGTCCACCGGGAACGGGCAAAAGTCAGACCATAACCAATATTATTGCAGAGTGCTTGCTTGCAGGCAAAACGGTTTTGTTCGTATCGGAAAAGCTTGCCGCCCTCAAGGTTGTTTACGAAAAACTAAAAAACGTGGGCTTAGAGGAATTCTGCTTGGAGCTGCACAGCCACAAGACAAACAAAAAACAAGTCATCGACGAGCTGTGCCACACACTAAGGCTACCCAAAGCAACTCTTTCGGAACAGGTCGAGCGCGAGCTTGAAGCAAAGCGAGAAGCGCAAGCCACATTGGATAGCTACGCAGTCGAACTACATACGCCGCACCCCGTTGTTGGCAAATCCGTATACGCAATGTATGAGGAGCTATCGGCGCTACGCAGCGTGCCCGACCTTGATTTTGCCATAACAAATATCGAAAACTGCAACAAGGCATATTTCGAGCAAGCGCAAAAAGCTCTCGATAAATACGTTGAGCTCATCCCCGAAATCGGCTACGACTATCGCAACAACGCTTGGTATGGCTACCGCAAGCAAACCTGCTCGTATCAGGACATCGTACAGCTAAAGCAACAGCTGCAATCGGTTGCCGAGCTTTGCCACAAGCTAAAAAAAGTCAACGACGTAGTCAACAACATTTACGGAATACGCCTTGACACACTTCGCCAATCGCACACTTTTAACACGTTTGCAAAGCTATGCCAAACCGATAGCTTTATTACGCCTGCACTGTTGAACGCAGAGCGTCTGCACGAGGTAACGGATGCCGTGCGTCAAATGCAGAAACTGTCCGAGCGCATTGCCGAAAAACAAGCGTGGCTCGACAAGCAGCTTACGGAAGACATATATCGGCTGAACGGCGAGCTGTTACATCAGCGACTTACGAAATACCGCAGTGTATTTTCACGCGCGTTTTCCAAGGAATACAAGCAAATTATCCACGATATAAAATTCTGCAAAAAGGATAACCGCCTTAGCCGCAAAAAGGCAATTATGACGGCTGACGTACTGCGACAATACCAGCAGGCATGCAACGACTTTGCCTCGCTTGACCAACGCGTACACCCTGCTCTTGGCGACGGCTACAACGGCACGCACACCGATTTCGATAGCTGTCTTATCTTGCTAAACAAACTGTCCGAACTGCACGCCGCGGGGCTAACATTCGGCAAGCTAACATCTGCAACAAACGCAGAACTCAAAGCAGAAAAAACAGTGTTTGCCAAGTTATTGACGTACTATGACGAAATATTTGCGGCAAAGACCATTGACGAGCAGGCACTCTGCGAATGCTTTGACGCAACGCAATACGACCTCCAGATAGTATCGCTCGATAAGCTCCGCGCAAAATGCATTGCTTGCCAACAAGCCATAGAGGGCATTGATACATGGTGCGAGCTCACCAAGCTTTTGCAGCAGATAAAACAACTAAACCTGCTTGATTACCTCCACTGCGCCATAGACAAAGGCGTTAAGCCCAACAGGCTGACCGATACTTACAAAAAAGTGTATTACAGGCAATGGGTGGATATAATCACGCACAAAATGCCGACGCTATCGGCATTAACGCGCATAACGCACGATGCAACGGTTCAACGCTTCAAGCAAAAGGATAGACTGAATTTTGAAATAAATCGAGCACTGATAAAGGCCACGCTATCGGCAAAGCGTCCCTCTGCGGAAAACATCAGTCAGGGCAGCGAGCTTGCCGTGCTATTGCGTGAAAGCGAAAAAAAGCGCAAGCAAAAGAATGTGCGAACGTTGCTTTCTGAAATCGGCAACCTATCACAGCTGTTAAAGCCCTGCTTTTTAATGTCGCCTTTAAGCGTTAGCACCTACCTTAGCCCCGATATGCAATTTGACGTGGTAATTTTTGACGAGGCATCTCAAATATTCCCGCAGGACGCTATCGGCGCAATTTACAGGGGCAAACAACTGATTGTGGTTGGCGACTCCCGACAGATGCCGCCCAGCAGCTTTTTTAGCTCATCGGCAATGCAGATGGATGACGAAGGCGACGAACTGACCGATTACGAATCCATACTCGACTTGTGCTCCACCGCACTGCCGCAACGACGGCTAAAGTGGCACTACCGCAGCCGCTTTGAGCAACTGATTGCCTTTTCCAACAAAAGCTTTTACGACAACGACCTAATCACTTTCCCGTCCACGGTAACGCAAGGTGCGGATACAGGCGTGGACTACGTTTATGTAAAGGGCACCTTTGACCGCCGCACAAAAACCAACCGTGCCGAGGCGGAAAAAATCGTTGATATGGTGTTCGAGCACATAAGCAAACATCCCGAGCGTAGCCTTGGCGTGGTTGCATTCAGTGCGGCACAGCAGGGGCTTATCGACCGACTTATCACCAAGCGCAGACAGCGCACTCCATCTAAGGAATACTTTTTCAAGTCGGATAAACCGGAGCCGTTTTTCGTCAAAAATCTTGAAACGGTTCAGGGCGACGAACGCGACACGATTATTTTTAGCGTAGCGTACGCACGAGATGCGCAAGGCAAGCTGTTAACCAACTTTGGTCCGATTAACCGAGAGGGTGGCGAACGCCGTCTTAACGTTGCCGTTACACGCGCAAAATACAACATCAAGCTTGTAACCTCGTTGCATCACACGGATATTAACCTTGGCGGTTCCAAATCCGTTGGCGCAGGCTTGTTGCGAGATTACCTCGATTATGCCGAAAACGGCTCCGCAAGCCTACAAAAAAGCGTCGCACGCAATGCATTTGATAGCGAAACGGCACATCTGCAATCAGAAATTTGCGAGTTTTTGCGAGAAAAAGGCTACTCCGTGACTACACAAGTGGGCAGTTCCGCATTCAAAATCGATATCGCCGTGCGCCATCCAGAAAACGGCAATTATATTTTGGCAATAGAGTGCGATGGCTACTCCTACAATGCGGCAAAAGTCGCACGCGACCGCGACAGACTACGTCAGGACGTTCTGGAAAGCATGGGCTGGCAATTTTATCGCATTTGGTCGGTCGACTGGTTCCGAAGCAAACGCGCCGAAAAAGCTCAACTGCTTGCAGCTGTAAAAGCGACTATCGATGCCGCGTCCAAAACAACAACGACCAACTCCGTTGCAACGCACAAATCGCAAGTCAAGCAGGTTAGCTTTGCAAAATACGTCATGGCGGACGAACACAAACTGGCAAGAGCGTGCGGAAACAACGTACTGCAAACCACGCTTGCAATTCTCAAGGTGGAGGCGCCCCTTTCCGAAGAGTGGCTTTTGCGCAGAATCAGCTTTTTGTTCAATCGTGAAAAAGTAACTAACGTTGTGCGCGAGGAATTCGATAACGCAATGCTAAGTTGTCACGACAATGGCATAATTCGCCGCGACGGCTTTTTGTATCTTGCCGATAATCCCATCACACCGCTGCGTGTACCGACGGACAAGCAGCATGCACGCGATATCAAGTATATTGCCATAGAAGAGCTTTCAAATGGCTTAATTGAGCTGTTAAAGCAAGGTATCGGTGACAAAAACGAGCTATTTAGCAGCCTTGCCGCAAACTTGGGCTTTAGTAAAATCACTCCGCCCATGCAGGCACGACTTGAGGCCGCACTCAAGGCATTAAGCGATGCGCATAGCACGCACACAAACTAAACAATAATTTAGCACAACAACCTTAACAACAATCTACGCCACAGAACACAGCGCAAAAAAATCTCGGTGAAAAGCAAATCACCGAGATTTTTCATTATGTATTACCAATCCTTTATTACACCGTTATTATGTTACCCCAAATACTCCGCCGCATAGGCAACAAATAGCTTTTTTGCTTGGTTGGCGTGTCGTTTATCTCCGCTAAGCGAGTGCCCTGAGTTTTTGTAAGTAACCAAATCATGCTTGATGCCGCACTCTTGCAGTCTGCGTTGCAAAATGGTTGCATTGGAATATGGCACAATATCATCGCTATCGCCGTGGCAAATTAGCGTTGGCACCATGCTTGAAGTAACATAGTTTATCGGCGAAGCTTCCAACAGTCGCGCCTGATTTTGCGGTTCCAAATATGTATCCGCATCGAACGCGACACCGCACAGTTGCGAAAACAACTCCGCATATGCCGACGCATTTTGTGGCGTAGAATAGTAATTTGCGTCAGTAAGGTCGGTTGGACCACTGTAATTGGCAACTGCAACGGGCGTTATTGGCGCAATATCGGCACACTTGTATGCATATAGCAACGAAAGATGTCCGCCGGCGGAATTTCCCGTTAGCAACATTCTTTGCAAATCCACATCGTGCTCGGCAGCGATAGCCTTAATTTTTTGCAGGCTAAGCGTAATATCCTGCAAGATATCGTCTACGCAAAACTCATTTGAGATGTAGTGATAGTTTATTGCTGCGGTTGCGTACCCGTAAACAGTGCACCACTTTTCCATTTTTGAAACATAGTAGTCCTTGTCGCCGCCAACCCAACCGCCACCGTGAATGACAAAAATAAGCCCCAATGTGCCCTTTTTTCCGTGCGGAAGCAATAAACTTAGCGTTTGCCTTTCGTGTTCGCCATAGGCGGCATCGTACCTATCGCTTGTATATTTTGCGCTCGGCTCACATGCAAAAAACACCAGATTCGAGCACGCCAAGCAAGCGACGACAATACACAACGCCATTGATTTAAATATTTTTTTCACTTAATTTTCTCCAACATACGCTCTTACAGCTTTACCATTAGTTCCTCTAAACGTGCAGTAACATCCTCAACATCAAAATCCGCACGCACAACACGATGGTTACCGTTGCCGCCCTCAAAGGTTGTAACGCCGCGTTGGTCACAATGCACAATGCCCCAATCGGTTGTCGGCAGACATTGCACGGCGGCGCAATAAGCCGTGATGGGATCCCAGCTTTCACGCGGGGCACCGCCGTTGTGGATTAAGTAACCTGCCTTCATTGGGCAGTCCTCTCCGTTAAGGAAATTTGTTGCCGTTCTAACCTTGTAGCCCACCTCAAACGGAATAAAGGTTATCGGGCACGTTACCTTATCCAACACCTTATGGAACGCAGCCACGTCCTCGGCAATGTTCCACTCCGGATCGCTTGTTGCAAACGAACCCGCCATCACATACATCTCCGCAACGCAACTGTTTAGCAGGCTCACTCCGTCCAATGGCGAATTTTCGTCCGGCTGACTATCCAGCAGGGCGGAAATGTTGTTTAGCGGTCCAATCGTAACAAGCGTAACGTCCCCATCCGCAAGCGCACGCCGTAACACCGATACTGCCGAAGCAATCTCTTGCCCGTCCAAACGACTTTTGTAGCTTTCGCAAAGCTTGCGAGCATATGCATTGTGCGCATCGTCGTCGCCATAAGGCGTAAGGCTTTTTCCCATAGGCACTTGCACGCCGTAGCACTCGCAAATCATATCCGCCACGCGCACGGGCTCGGTTATCGAACTGCACGACGTAACGGCAAGTAGCCGCATTTTTTGCTGCCGCGCCAAATTGCACAGTATCGATAGCGCGCCTATATCGTCGCTATCCGTGCCAATATCCGTATCCAAAACAATATTTTTTATCATTATTCTCTCCATAACGCCTTGACGCAAAATTTGCACACAGTACACCGCTTTGCATGCATACACTGCACAATACCGCATACACACAGGGCAATGCTGCTTTTTACCACGCAAAGGCTTGCAGCACAGCTTGCGTTTTCCACTGCTGCGTTCGCACCGCTTAGTATGCCTCGGCAATGGTCAACACACTTGGTAAAGCGTTTTATGTTTTTGATAAGCTAACTATACCATATCTGCCGCCAAACATCAACAGATTATGCCGCATTTTTGCAAGTAATTGCCGCGGCTTTTTCCGTAAACACGTCCGCGCCAAAGAAGGCTTCAAGTGCGATTTATTTGCAGAACCCGTTCGCTCGTACACCGTGCCGTACAAAACGCTTGCAAAAATACACCGCGCCAAAGCACTCCGCAACAAACAAAAATCCGCCAATCAAAAAAGGCTCGGCACGGACGTGTTTAGTCCAAGCCGAAGCCTTGTTGAATATTTTTATTAAATATCACTTATGCCGTATAATCGAACACACCGCCCCGTCGTTGGACACCGCACAAGCCAAACCTTAATGCAAGTTCGCAGCTGCATTGCCGATGGTATTGCGCATGCAACTATTCGTCGTCCTCGTCATCATCATCATCGTCGTCCAGCTCGTCATCGTCAAAGTCGTCGTCGAAATCGTCATCGAAGTCATCCGGATAGTCGTCCAGCTCAAGGTCGAAGTTTTCCTCGTCCTCAAAGTCGTCGTCGTCATCTTCCTCGTCCAGCTCGTCCAACGGAATGATATCATCCTCGTCGTCAACGGGAGTATCGTCATCGTCCAAATAGCTACGCCAATCGTCGTCGTTTTCGGCATTTTCGTCAATAGCCTGAGAAGCGCGGGCAAGGCAGTTTTCGCACATTTCCTCGTCCATACCTATATATGCTGCCTTGCAAGACGGGCAAAGCTTTAGCGGCTCCTCCTCGTCGATAATATCGTCCAGCAAAATAATGTTTGTAGCAAGCCCCAACTCGGACTTGCAGACATCGCACATTTCCTCCGTATCCGGTATGTAGTTCAGCTCGCAGCGAGGACATTTTTTGTACTTAATTTTACCCATAGCATCCACCGATAATAATTAGTTTGCAGGCAACCGCACAAGTAAGCTTCTATTGCCGCCAATAATTTAGCATTATTCTTGCCAAATGTAAACTGTTTTTTGCTATTTTTATTTAGAAATATATTTTTTTTTGCTCACGCAGCTCAAAGTAAGCTAAAAGCCGACGTTCGTGCCCTTACCGATTATTGCCGTTCGTCGTCAGACGACTTGCATTCTGCCGTGTTCGTAGCCTGTTCGTCCTGCACGTCCACATTGCCATTGCGTTTAATCTTTGTGAGCTTTATCACATGCACAACCACAAGTGCGCCGTTCATGAGCCACACCGAGCCGGAGTGAATCAGCAAGCCGTACACCACAAACACCGTCGCGCCGATAATGTTAACCAATCTTATTGTACGCTCGTCCTTCATCAAAAACGACACAAGCACCAATGCTGCCGCCAACAAGCCCAGCCATTCCAAACCGCTGCTCCAGTTAAACAAATTATTTCTTATCCATTCCATTGTTTTCTCCTTACAGAGCCACCCAAGGTAACTCGGTCAACAGGCTGCTTTTTATCGCGTGCCGTTAAATCCTGTAAAGTATAGCAAAAATGATGATAAATATCAATAGAAAAATAGAAAAAAATAAAATTTTTTTGCCGTAAAGTCGCTGTAAAAGGACAAATAAGCACATTAAAAGGTTTTTGACGTGCTTTTTTGCCCATCTTATTGCCAATGTGCGATTAATAACGTCAATGCAAGCCACCACCCCAAAAAACGCCAAACGCTTATCGCCGCGCCCGATACGCCTTTTCTGCCAAGCTTACACCTTGCCATGTCTCAGCCCTAACACACAAATAAAACGTAATAACGCCTTTTATTGCGTTGCTTACGCCTGTGCCCCATTCGAGCAAACAATACTCCTTTGCAAGCCACCGCAACAAAATAACATACGCCAAACGCTTGGGTTGCTCATCACTCACACAACCTTGCAATGAAATATGCACCGCACAATACGCAGCGTAAACAAGCAGCTTGCAACTGCAAGCATTTATTTGCACATATGCACACTTTTGCACGCATTATTGCTCGTATTAGTTTGACACAAAATATCAAAAAATGGTAAAATACCCTATATGGAGGGCACACTATGAGCTTTGTTATCGGAATTGCCGGCGGCACAGGTTCTGGCAAAACCACCGTTGCCAAAAAGATTTACTCGGCATTTGGCAAAAACGCCGTGATTTTATCGCACGACTACTACTACAAGGAATACTCTGCGCTTCCCTTTGAGGAGCGTTGCAAAATCAACTACGACCATCCCGATTCGCTTGATACCGACCTGTTTGTGGAGCACATCACGCAGCTAAAGAACGGACAAACCATCACACATCCCACCTACGACTTTGCCAAGCACTTGCGCAACCCCGGGTGGGAACAGCTGGAAAGTGCGCCGATAATTATCGTTGAAGGCATACTTATCTACACCGATAAACGTCTGTGCGACCTATGCGACATCAAGCTGTTTGTGGATACCGATGCCGACGTGCGCTTTATCCGCCGCCTGCGCAGAGATGTAAAACGCCGCGGACGGAGCATGGATTCCGTCATCGACCAATATCTTTCCACCGTAAAACCCATGCACGAGCAGTTTGTTGAGCCCTCAAAGGCAAAAGCCGACCTTATAATACCGGAAGGCGGTCACAACACCATTGCAATCGGCATGATTATCGACGCAATACGCAAGCAAATGAAGCAAAAATGATAATTCCGTTACAAAACGCCGTCAACACAAGAGATTTGGGCGGCATAAAAACACCGCACGGCACGGTTGCTTTCGGCAGACTTATCCGCTCCGGCAAACTGGATAGACTAACCGAAGGCGACGTGCGCCTACTGCAAGCACTGCCGCTAACACGAGTGCTCGACTTGCGCACTCCCCAAGAAATACAAAAAAGTCCCGACGTTGCCATCGAAGGCGTTGAGGTGCAAAACATATCGGTGATACAAGCCACCACGTTCGGGATAAGCTACGAAACCTCCGACGGCGCAACCATCGCAAAGCAGCTGGATGCAGGCATACAACGCATGCACGACCGCGGCGAAACGCCCATCAAGCATATGAACATTTTGTACGCAGGGTTTGTTGGCAACCCGCATTGTAGGGCAAAATACGGCGAGTTTTTGCGCACGCTTGCTCGCTCCCCCGTGAATGGCGCAACGCTTTGGCACTGCTCACACGGCAAAGATCGCGTTGGCACATGCACCGCGCTGCTGCTTTGGTGCTTGGGCGCATCGCGGCAACAAATTTTTGATGACTACATGCTAACCAACGACCAAATGCACGATAACGTTAACAGTATAGTTAACAAAATTACACCATTTGTTTCATCGGATATATTGCAGCTTGCACTATCCATGCTGTACGTCAAAGAAGGCTTTTTGCAAAGCTTTTTTGATAAAATCGACGCCGAGTACGGCGGCGTGCACGGCTTTTTGGCGGCGTGCGACGTTACGAACGAGGACATTGAGTTACTAAGAAAAAACTATTTGCAATAACACACACAACAGAAGGTAAATCTTTTTGAAAAGCACCCCAAAAGTTAAACACTTTTGAGGTGCATATTTTATGGCAAAAAAGGGACAAGCATTGAGAAAATTTTCGTCAACATTCAAGTTGTCAGCTATATTTAGTTTAATTCTTTGTCTAATCTTTTGGGTTCACATCATTTGCGAGCCTTGCCTTTTTTTAAGCATTTTAATCTACTCAAGGTTTATACTGAGCATTTTTAATTCTCACACATTCCACTAAAAGTATAAGTTATCTCAACAAAAGCAGACACGATTTTTGCAATAACAAAAGCCTAAATAAACACTATAAAAATGTTTTTGATGAATTGCATAAGTTTACTGAAACGTAATATGGTGATTACAAAAACAGCAGGCACGGTTTTGCCATGCCTGCTATATTCTCTCGTGCGTAGTGCCCACTCATTGCACTACGCATAACTATGGGAGAGCATTTTTGTGTGCCGTATTTTAGCGAATATCACCTTTAACTAATGCAACATACCGTCATTTTCAAGTCAACTTAGAGTGAAAACTTAACGTTATGCAAGCATTAGCATGCTACAATATCGCATTATTTACACTCGTTCAACTTTTAAGCGTAAGCAACCAAAGGGTGTATCTCTTTTGACTGATATACGTTTGGATAGGTACAATTAAGTTACTTTACCAACGCACAACCTACGGCAATCTGCAGTGATTATCTCATATGATTGAGATATTGACTGTAAATCAGGAACAAATTAGTTACTGCTGGGGTTTCTTGTTTCCACATTCTTCACACTCATCTTTAGTGGTTATTTCACAAGTGCCAATCGTCCAAATATTATTAGAGTCAGTGGGTTTCGTAGTGGTTGCTTCCATTTCTTTGCTCAAATTAAAGTAATACGTTCCGTCAAAAATATAATCCACTTTTACAGTGGGGTGAGCGATAAGATATTCATTGTATTTATTCCTTGCGTTTTGCAAAGCAGCAGAACTTTCAGCCTTATCTACGGTTTTGCCAAGACTGGGAATAAGCACACCGGCAAGAATTGCAATTACTGCAATTACTACTACAAGCTCTACGATGGTAAAGCCGCGTTTGTTGAGTTTTTTCATTTTTCTGTTTTCTCCTTGATATTTTTTTTTATACTCTCACGCCATTACAGCGTGTTTGTACCATTATTGGATTTTAATGCGTACAATCTCCCGATGCTGGCGCATCGCCCTACGGGTTCGACTGCGTGCTATCGCACTCCGCTCAGGATGACACATGAATATGTGGATACCTTTGATATTGCAACAATCAATGTCAATTACCCTTGCAATACAATTTACACAATCCGCATAAAAGCCTGCCTTGTGTAAAGGGAGGTGGCACGACTTGTCGTGACGGAGGGATTGTTCTGTTAACCTATCCATATGCGCCACCACTCTCGCCCTAATGTCATTCTGAGCGAAGCGTAGCGAAGTCGAACTGCGTAGCAGTGCGAGGTGCAACCCGAGCAGAATCTAAGGGCGGTACAGGAATGCATGCAAACAGCAACCCACCGCACTTCCGAAAAAGTGCGCAAAAAAGCCGTAGTATCACTAAAAAATCGATACTACGGCTATATTACCTGATATTAAATTTTGCTTGACTAAAGAACCTTG
>CAZSIF010000014.1:0-42393 GCA_964607155.1 uncultured Oscillospiraceae bacterium | reverse complement strand
TTTTGTAAAACAATTTTACAATGCAATAATGAATTGTGCAGACCCTCTTGCACAAATGCGGATATTAGAAGAAAACGAAAGAAAAATACAAACCCGAAAAAGCATTGATTCTATAAATAAACCAACAAAACAAAACGAGCCCGTAATAAAAAGCAATAAAAAGTCGGCTTTTTCTAAATTACTCGAAAAAATCAAAAAATATTTTCTTAAAAAAATTTGAGGTAAAATTAAAGTCGAATTGTTTTTAACGGCGATTCGACTTTTCTTAATAAAAGAAAAAACGTAAGTCAAATCCTTCGATTCAACTTACGTTTTTGTTGGTGCGGATGACAGGACTTGAACCTGCATGGTTTCCCACATGAACCTGAATCATGCGCGTCTGCCAATTTCGCCACATCCGCAAATATATGTGCAAACAACAAAAAGCAGCTGCTCGCAATCGAATTGCCCGCCCATCAGCGGTTAGCCTTAATAATATATCACACTTGCGCAAAATACGCAACGATTTTTTGGGTTCTGCGCAAAAAAAGTATATTAGTAAATTTTGCCAACAAGCTCGCCCATATGTCATTCTGAGCGGAGCGTAAGCGAAGTCGAACTGCGTAGCAGTGCAAGGCGTAAGCCGAAGCAGAATCTATGGGGGCGAAATAAGTAGGAATATTGAACTCCGCACCAATGTCATTGTGGCTGTTGACATATCGTTGCCCAAAGCCTCCCTTGTGTAAAGGGAGGTGTCGTAGCCGTGCTGCGACGGAGGGATTGTTCCGTTAAACATATCCATATTTACAAGGAACTCCGCCCCCTATGTCATTCTGAGCGGAGCGTAGCGAAGTCGAACTGCGTAGCAGTGCGAGGCGTAAGCCGAGCAGAATCTAAGGGACGGCACAGAAAAAAACATTGAGCATAAAGAGTAGATCCCGATGCTACCGCATCGCCCTTCGGGTTCGACTGCGTGCTACGCACTCCGCTCAGGATGACACATAAACATACCTATTGTTCTTTCACAAAGGGAATGCACTATAACAAGCCCCTAATAATCACAGACTACGCACTCCGCTCAGGATGACACAATACCTTACTTTTTGCTCATTCATACAGGCAATATACTATAATTGCACGCTATCCATTACAGTCAAATACACCACTATGCATTCCGCTCAGAATGACGCATAAAACGATACTCACTTGTTGTAGATCAATAATATTTCAATGTGAGATTTACATGAACTTCCATTTTTATTTGCCTGTTGCGCTTGATAGTATTATTTTTTTCGTTCAACAATTTAATTTTTTCATTCACTAATTTAATTTTTTCAATCAATAAATCGGTTTTTATATTCCTACTTGTTTCACCCCCAAAACAATTTACAGTTTGGCGACTTTGTTATACCGTAGATTTATATGTACTATTTGCTTGTTCCCACATGTTGCACTTGATAGTATAATTCACCCCGCACAAAAAAAAGAAGGCTAACATTAGCCTTCTTTCCATTTTACGACGTAGGTCAATCCTCTTCGTAGTTTTTGCAAAAATGTGCGTCCTTATTCTTTCCCTCACCGGGGGTTACGGTAATTTTGGAAAGCTTGCAGCAACACTCCTTTTTATTGTGATGCTTGCAATCGCACACGTCGCAAAAAATGGTTTGATTTTTCATACACTAACCTCCAAAGCTTGATACTGTTAGTGTACCCTCAATATGCCTTATTTATACAGCAACAGGCACACAAGGTTAAATTTTAGTAGCACTGCCAAAATAGGTCTGCCGGCACGGCTCCACATCGCAAGCACGTCAACCACACTTACGCCGTGTCCGTCAAAGCCCCACTGCCGTTTTGTTACACAGGGCATCACAAAGGCGGCAAGCACGCCACTACGTTGGGCAGACGATACTATTTGCAACGCACAACTACCGCAAGGCACGCGGTATATCCCAACTCAATGATAATGCACAAAAGCGTTTTGTAAAATACCCCACCAAGCTGTGCGACGAATTAAAGCACAGGTAAAATAACGTGCAGCAAATAAATTAGACCGTACATTGCAACTTGACTACCAAAGTACACCCAAAGCGAATATCTACCGATAAAGCATATCGGCTCAACCCACTTTGAATTAACGCTCGGAAAAAGCGTCTTCTTTTGTTTATAAACAAACCCGCCAAGAAAACCGCCCATCAAAAACCACGCAAAATCAGGCAAAAAGGGCAAATAATCGCCGCCTGTAAAGGCATTGAAGCTTGGCGAGCTTGTGTGTGGCAAAAGCCAATACCAAAGCTCGTTTGTGCTATCGACAGGATTCAACTTGTAGTTTGCGCCGACAAACAAGCACAGTGCAATCACGCACACGGTCACCGCGCCGAACAGATTTTTTTGCCACGCTTTGACGCATTTGGAGCGGATAAAATCGATGCCCGACCACAACAAAACGGATAAGGCAACCACATGGATAACGTTAAATCTTATTGTAAGCCTAACGCTAAAAATTTGCGACGCCGCGTAGGTAACGGAAGTTAAAAGCGCCGCAAAAATAGCCATTTTGATGCCGCGCTTTAGATTGTTGCGGGAAAAACTGCACGAAACGCCGGATAAAAACACAAACAACGTCACAAACGCGTCGTGCGTTGCCTTGCGTAGCGATCCGCCATAGTACGCCTCGGATACTTCAAACAGCCACCTAAACAAAGCCGTGTTGTATCCGTTGCCACCGGGGGCATGGACGTCCCACATGAAGCTGACGTCCCACATAAAATGATCCCAAATCACAAACAAAATCAAAAAGCCGCGTAAAAAATCCACCTCCCAAACACGCTGTCTCTTTACGGAAGGTTCCTTTTCCAGCTCGTCCACAAGCTGTTCTACGTCCTGTTGTGTGTATTCGTCCATAGTAAAAAATATTCAAAAAAAATAATCTTGCGGCATATAACGCAATTTAAAGCAGCCACTAACCCATCTTTAACCTCGTTATATGTCACACAATTCATTAGCTTTAATTTGTTACTTAAAAACCTCATCTATAATGCCGCCGCCAAGGCATTTTTCGTCGTCGTAAAAAACCACGAACTGCCCAGGGGTAACGGCACGCTGCGGCTGATCGAAATCAACCTTAACTCTACCATCGCTTAGCACCTGCACCTTAACACCCTGCTCAGGCTGACGGTACCTAAATTTTGCATTACAGGCAAACGCCTCACTTGGCGGAGACGGAATCCAATTTACCGAGCTTGCAATAAGCGAGCGCGACATAAGCACCCCCTCATCCCCGTGCGAAACAACCAGCACGTTATCGGCAAGGCGTTTTTCCGCCACAAACCATCTATCCTGACTTTCCTTTGTGCCGCCCAAGCCCAAGCCTCTGCGCTGTCCGAGCGTGTAGTACATCAGACCGATGTGTCTGCCCACCTTTTTTCCGTCAACATCCACAATATCGCCCTCTTGATTGGGCAAATATTGCTGTAAAAAACTACGAAAGTTGCGTTCGCCAATAAAGCAAATGCCCGTGCTATCCTTCTTTTTGGCGTTCACAAGTCCCAGCTCGTCGGCAATGCGGCGCACTTCTGTTTTGTCGATATCCGCCAACGGAAAAATAACGTCGGCAAGTTGCGATTGCGAAAGCTGGTTCAAAAAATACGTTTGGTCCTTGTTTTGATCCTTAGCTTTTAGCAGATAGTGCACGCCGTCTTGATGACGAATGCCGCAATAATGCCCCGTTGCTATATAATCCGCGCCCAACGCTTTGGCGTACTGCAAAAAGGGACCAAATTTAATTTCGCGGTTGCACAGCACGTCCGGATTGGGCGTTCTGCCCTTTTTGTATTCGTCCAAAAAGTACGAAAAAACGCGCTCCATATACTGCGAGGCAAAATTGACGGAATAATACGGCAGCCCGAGCTTATCCGATACGCGCTTGACGTCCTCAAAATCCTGCTCGGCGGTACAACAGCCGTCGTCCGTTTCCTCCCAGTTGTGCATAAAAAGCGATATTACGTTGTATCCCTGCTTTTTTAGCAGGTAAGCGGATACTGCGCTATCCACGCCGCCGCTCATTCCCAAAACAACAGTTTTCATATTCGTTGCGTCAGCTCCGCCCCTAACGAGGAAACGCAAGCTATTTATTTATCGATTGTCTAATTTCATTGGAACGCACAAGGCGTTTTAATGTATCTATTGCCTCATCGTTGTTGGATGTTGTCATCAAAACGTCAAGTACAGATTCCGTTGCTTGTGCAGGATCCGCCGTTGCAAGCTTTCGACGGATAAGATATATGCCCTCCAGCCTGTTGGACGGGAAAAGCAACTCTTCGCGACGGGTGCCGCTACGATTGAGGTCGATGGCAGGGAAAATGCGCTTTTCGCTCATGCGACGGTCAAGCTGAATTTCCATATTGCCCGTGCCCTTGAACTCCTCGTAAATGATGTCGTCCATGCGGCTGCCGGTATCAATCAATGCCGTAGCGAGAATGGTCAAGCTTCCGCCGCCACGCACGTTACGTCCTGCACCAAACATCTTTTTTGGCTCCTGCAACGCAGCGACGTCCAAGCCGCCCGTAAGGGTACGTCCTGTTTGCTCCACAGTTTGATTGTATGCCCTGCTCAAACGCGTAATGCTATCCATCAAAATCATAACGTCCTGCCCCTGCTCCACGCGACGGCGTGCGTTTGCAAACACAAGCTCCGCAATACGGGTGTGGTTTTGGGGCTGCTGGTCAAATGTCGAATACACAACCTCGCAATCCACGCTTTCCTTAAAGTCCGTAACCTCTTCCGGACGCTCGTCGATGAGCAACACCGTTAGGTGAATTTCCGGATGATTTTTACGCACCGCCATTGCAATCTTTTTGAGCAAAATGGTTTTACCCGTTTTGGGCGGAGCCACAATAAGCCCGCGCTGCCCCTTGCCGATGGGCGCAACCAGCTCCAACGCACGCAGCGAATAGTCAGTCTTATCGCCCTCCAATACAATGCGTTCATCGGGGAAGCACGGCTCCAACGCATCAAAAGCTGTACGACGTATCGTTTGACACGGTTCGTCGTTAATTTCCTTGACAAAAATAGCCGTAGGCGCAATCTTATCGGGATATTGGTGCAACACCACCTTGAGCTTATCGCCGGAGCGCAAATTCATGCGAGAAATTACCGACGCGGCTAAATAGTAGTCCTTACCGGGCGCAGGCGAATAATTGTGCGTGCGCACAAAACCGTAGCCTTCGGGCATAATTTCCAAAATACCCGTGCGAGGAATGGTAGGGTCAACGTTATCGGCATTGGTGTCCTCGTCGACCATCTGCGGCGAGTTCTGCTCCAGATACAACCTCATCTTGGGCGGTCTGCCTGCTTTGACAGGCATTTCGGGCGGCAATTCCCCCTTGTATATGCCAACAATTCTCTCGATAAGCTCATCGCGCTTTCTGTTTTTGGGGATAATCCCAAATTCGCGTGCGACCTCTCTTAGGGGAGCAATTGTCAAACTGCTAATTTCTTTAAGAAGCGCGTCTACGCTTTCATAAGTTTTCATATAAATACCTCCAAATATAACCAAAAAAACGACGCACTTAACGACGTCGAAAAATCCAACGACATCACCGTAACACATTGATGGCAAAATAAGTCGTGATACAACGTACACCATCAGCTTGCCACCGCGTTATTGCCAAACACTCTATTTTTGCATCAGCCATGTTAAATTGTAATTTTAGGTAATAATAAAGTATCGAATAAATACAGAACGTCGATACAAAATCGCCAACAATAAAACGATAAAACAAACAACCTATAATTTATCGTTTATATTGTAATACAAATTGTATTGCTTGTCAATCAAAAACATACCTCGCGCATTGTCGAAAAAGCGCACTTATTGTCGAAAAAGTAAACAAATGCAATATTTCTTGCAACAAATCCATGACTTATCAAGCAAAAACTCAACGCAATAAAGACATATCTTAAATATTCCGTTTGCACTGTACACAAGGCGACGCAAGTTTGTTACACAATAAGCACGGCTCAACTTCAATATCATAAATTTTTATTGAATAATTCGCTTGCGCCGCACCCAAGACAACACAAATGCGCTGCATAATATTCCAGTTGCATTTTTTAACGCCAAGAACCATTCAAAAGTGCCACCGTAATCGTCAAAAAATGACATAACGCAAAAAGTAAAAGACGAATTTCTTACATTACAGATAGCAAACCAACTCCTTTATGCAAAGAAAAAAGGTCTGACACTTTTCGTATCAAACCCATGATTGTCTTACAGCACAGTGAGCAATGATTAATCTGGACCGAATGCCTATTCAAGTTCGACAAAGGTGATTGTTTTGTGCCTTCTATGTAGTTGAATGTAATGGCCAGGTACTCCTGTCAATCAATCCCGCCTTCCTAAAAAATTTAAAGGAACATTATTTCGGATTTTGCCAAAATATCTGTTAGCTTGAGTTTTCCTTCTTATTTCTCTTAAATATTGAGGCACAACACGCACTTCTTTTACTGACAAAGCATCCAAAAAAGCGGTAGCGAAAGCCGCAGCAGGTTCAACACTTCCATTAAGCAATGAATTAACACTTGAGCAAGAGAGGAATAGCGATGCCGTGGCAATGCCGAGAGATTGTAGTATTTTTACTATCTCTGCACGAATTTTTAATTGAGAATCAAATGATACACTAGGGTCATCATCTCTAACTTTTAAGTATTTTTCGATCTCATAGGCATACGCTCTTCGACAATTTTCAAAGTCTCTGTTTTGTCTTAACTTTATAATTTGATTCATAGGAATATCTTTAATCCTACATGGAATCGCAAATTCTATTTGGGTTTTTGCAAGCTTATAATGCAATTTTTGAGATCTACAAATTATTCTATCATTCTTTTCTAATAGGGTGTTGTACTTACTAACATCTGTAAACATTTCGAGCTCTTGTCTCTTTGCAATTACATCCGCCAAAAAACTCATGTAGACAAAAGCTAAATCGTTCGAAATTAAAATTCCGTAATCGAACGGAGTCGCCAACCCGTTTTCCAAACAAAAATCAAAAAACACTGAGGAAAATTTACCTTCGTACAAACGGCATTTTTGAAATTGTGGATTTCTCCAATTATTAACTAAGTTAAAAGATTTAGAACTTGAAAAGAAAGATAAATATCTTTCGGGATGATTTAAATATTTCTCAAATTCCTCACACGCCTTAATTGAAGCAATGTTTCCTTCTTCATACTCTGGGGTATACGGACGAATTAGATTTGTGCCATTCATTACTTCTATCGCAGTTTGCGAAAGATATTGATCCTCCTTAACACCCATATACGGAATGATGGGACGCAATTCTTCAAAATACAATAGGGCAAACTTCAACCATGTTTCATTTTTCACTTCGAAACCGGGATAATAAATCATACTTTTCATAACTGTTTAATCCTCTTTACACAAAATCTTATGGATTTGCTAAGTCTGATAATTTATTTTGCGTATTTTGCTCCTTCCTCCAAGCATCTATCTCCGCGCGCCACTCGGCGGAGGAGAAAAATTAATAACACCGGGCAGGAGCACATCGGCAAGTGTATCAATTTCATCATCGGGAATATCCTACCCCATGTTTACACTACCATGCTTGTCCTTAAAAATCGCAGTGATTCTTTTACGCAGACCTCAACATTGATTTGAGGAAGTTCTACATAGAACCACATAGCGTGCTTATCCTTGAGAATATCGACCTTTCTTTAATGTTCAAGATGTGTAGTACTCCCTTCTGCTTTGTCTGTCACGACAAAAGCAGTGCTTGCTAAGACTGACGGACAATCAAAGCTTCTTGATTACTTGCGTTGCTATTCCTTGAATCTGCACATTGCGCTCGATATGATCATCGCAATCGGGATTCTCTACTTGAAGCAAATATGCTTTCTCGACGGGAATATAAGTGATGGTTTGGAGCAAAGTTTCGCTTTCGTTGACAAGCACAACTGCATAATCTCCGTCTCGGCAAGTGTTCTGCCCTCACACGATAACGAGGTCACCATCGTCATTGAGTCGCCTTTGGCGGTGAGAATAAACAACTTTCCGTCACCAACGAGTGTAATGGAGAGAGTAATAATCTCTGCATTTTCCACGTTGGACTCACTCGGCAACCCACAAGATACAGTAGAGTCATAGCGGATTGCGGGCGTTATTTCAAACATATTGCAAGAGAGATTTGTACAGATACTGCGACGCCCATTGTACTTGATCTCGCCGTGCGCCTTAAGGCATCTCTGAACCGAAGTCTTGGAAAGCCCCGTACCTGCCGTAATGTCGCGCACCGTCGATGACTTGCGGTTCCCCGTAACATATTCGTCTATAAATTGGCGGATTGCCTCCGCTCTTTCGGGACTCCACTTGTTCATAAATGCCGCCAAATTACACGAGGTGCAAATGTACCGTACGCTAATTATAGTATTGTGAAAGAAAATTTGTCAATAGGATTTAGAAAAAATGATGCAGGAGATAGCGGAATCCACATGACGAAAACCTATCCAACTCCACGCCAATCGACTCCAAACCATTAATTTGTGAATAATTTTGTACTATAATTAAGTTGATTAAATTTTTCATTAGGTGTTCACTATGGAAATAACAAACAGATGGTACTCCCTCAAAGAAATATGCGAGTACCTTGGTGTTAGTCGCGACGCGGTATTCAAATGAATCGAGACTAAAAATATGCCAGCTCAAAAGGTGGGGCATCAGTGGAAATTCAAAATTGATGAAGTAGATGCGTGGCTTAACTCTGGCGCATCGGCAGAATAATTTTACAATAGAATAAAGACATATCTATGGGATTCTTATCTAAGCTATTCAAAAAAAAGAGTGTTAATATTGTTGTTAAACCGACGAGTCGAACTATCGAAAATCCTGAATGTATAAAACTTTTGGCTCTTAAGGCATATATGAATTCGCTTTTATCGGATAATCGCTATATTTCTAAAAGCGAATACCGCACAAAACTACTTGACGAAAAGAATATCGTCGAGTATTTTGCTGCGCTTAACCTTTATATCGGAACAATTGTCCGATTTAGACGGTATTTTATATCGTGCAATGATGGGAGAATATATTATCTATTATCGAGAAAAATAGTTGGCAGTATATACGACAATAGATTTTTAATAAAGACTATGCCAATTTCGGTTATATTGATGCCTAATGCCCCAAAAAACTCCCACACGAAGGTGTAAAAGAAATGCACCTCCTAATTGGTGTGAACCCAAAAGTTTAGACAAAAAAATTAAATTAAATGTATTGAGATTGAGCTTTCCAACTGTTTCTTTGAAACCTAAATTATTCTTTACTTTGTCGATTACGATTCTAATTTTAAATTCTACGCTATAATTATTATTTTTTCTATTTCCATTATACATAAAAACACCCCCGAAAGTTGAACATTCGGGGTGCATTTCAAAGTTAGACACTTTATGCGGTGCATTTTTCGTGCGAAAAATGGGAACAAAAACAAACCCGTCCTGCCGATTTCAATGCATATCATTTTGGCATCCAAATCCGCACTAACCGTCACAAATCAACTCGGTAAACTTTAATAAGCGCGCTGCCGTGAGGTTTTAACGTCGTTTTGTATTCCGTACCTTTAATTATTGTGCCGTTCCAAACGTCCTCAAAAACATATTCGCCATCGTTCAAATCAAGGTCTTTTATATCAAGCGAAAACTCGTTTTCGATTTCGTGAGTATTAAAAATTCCAACCGTGCGTATATTCCCTTCATTTGCGATATTGGGCTTATCGAAAAAGGACTTTATATAAATAATTTCGGGCAAAACTTCGCCAAATTTTCGATAGTCGTATTTGGCAAAATAAACGCACTCGCCGTTGTTCAAATACTCTGTTGCTTTTTGCAACACTTTAAGCCGCTTGTTATCCTCGCTAACGGTGGAAAATCTACCCGATATTTCCACTAACGTGCGCGTTATAACTTGGAAATTGACTATAAATTGAAAATCGTCGTCGTTAAGCCCCGGAAGCAGCCCTATCGAATCGCTGTTGGGAACAAACAATCCGCCCGTATGTGCAGAAAGAATGGCAACAGCCCAAAAAATAACAGTTTTGATATTATCCCATTTGCCTGCGCCGACATCTAACCCAAAACGATAGTTATTAAAATACTTGCCGATAAACGGATCGCCCATGCTGATATCACAACCCGTTTCAACGTAACCGTATTCGGGCAAGCGCTTGCGGAATTCCTTGCAAAGCCACTCGCGCCACTCATAACCGGACTTGGTTTTATGTCGCAAAATATCGTGCCTATCCTCAAAGGCGTAGCTCCAAAAGTCATGCTTTATTCCCTCGAAGCCGTATTCCGATATAAATTTATCCAAGGCATACGACACATAATCTCGGGCATCTTTCAAGCTTATATCTAACGGTTCAGTGTTGGTTAGCCTGTATGAATAATCAATGAACCACTCTGGGCGTTCCTTGTAGATTTTTGCTTTTTTAGGACAAAGCCCACCAATCCATATTGCCGGTTTCAAACCCAATTTTTTAATTTCGTCCGTATAGTGCTTTAAGCCGAGCGGGAACTTGTTTTTGTCAACTCCGTCCTCGCCCTCGTAAGGTACGCCCAAGCCGTGAGCGTCCAAGTCGACATCTGCTTCACAATAAGCCGAGTATCCGTCGTCCACCTGAAACCATTCGACGTCGGGAAAATACTTTTTGACCGCCTTCGCTTCGTCCAACAACATTTGTTCGGATATATTGCGATATATGCCATCGTTCCAACTATCCCACACCAATGTGTGCCTGTTCGTTTCGGTAGCGCCTTTGTTGTCTTTAAGAATCTTGTAAAGCTCCGAAACGTATCCGCCAAAAACATTGTTGATATCGTCGGCAGCAAGCTCCTCGCCTACATAAAACTCGTCTTTAAGGATTTCCCCTGCGCCCAATTCTCTGTATGCAATATCCTTGAACGAGGAAAAAACTTTCAAAGTGACGGTTCCGTCATTATCGTGAGAAACTTCAAAATTGTGAGTGAAAACATCCTCACACAGGCTGCCAACGCTCAAACCGATTTTCGAAGCATAGTTGCTTACCAAAATAGCGTGAAGCGGCTGATATGGCGAGGAACATATTCTGCCGCAAACAACGCCCGGATCCGCCCATTTTTTGTTTAGCGAAAAGCCGAAAGTCTTGTTTATCTCGGCGTCGTCGTTTACCCTGTCATAATCAACGGGAATTGTTAACGTACAATATATTCTTGCATTTTCATTCGCATAAAAATAGTCATCGCTGGAATTAAAACCAAATGTTATGCCTTTGATTTCCGTTAAAAGCTCGCCGAGCTTAATGGTTTTATCGGTAACGTTTTGAACTGTGGTCAAAAATCTGTAACCGTAAGTTGTTTTTTCCACAGTCACGCTGCGAGTTACGCCTTCGGTTTCCATAAAATGTACGTTCACGTCCCGTAAACGGCTAAATGTAAGTTTCATTTTTTGTTTCCCTTTTTTACAATTTCAATTTGATTGTTACTATTTCAAACGGCTTCACTGTTAAATCAACACCGCCGTTGTTGACCGCAATTTCTTCCACATCATTTTCCAACATGTCGCACTTGTAGGCTTTTACCGCCACAAAACCGAATGTTAAACGACAATTTGTGGTACAGTTATTGTTTTCAAACAGACGAATCACCACGTCTTCGTTATCCTCGGCAAGCTTAACGGTGTCCACTATTACGTTATCGACACTGCACGATACAAGTTGGCTCACACCGTCAACCTGACCGTCTAACAATAGCAACGGATTGTTTAGCAGACACGCATGTTCATACACTTTGCTGCTTTGTACATTGCCCTCGTGCGAATACAATGCGTATGTAAATTTGTGTTCACACATATCGACACAGTCGTTAGGCGCCGAACTGCACTTTATAAGCGTCAAAGAAAGTACGTTATCTTGTGCAGAGTAGCCGTACTTGCAATCGTTGAGTAACGCAACGCCAAAATTTCCTTCACTTATATCAACGTACTTATGTGCACAGAACTCGAATTTTGCCTGCTCCCAACTGGTGTTGGCTGTTGTTGAGCGACTAACGTTTCCGAATTGAACGTCGCACGTTGCAGTTTGAGAATTGATATCCAACGGAAACTCCACACGCAACAACAAATGAGGATTTTTCCAATCTGCTACCACATCAAAGTCGATACGATCACAATAGTCGTATAGCATCACGTCGGTAGTAATAACCGAGTTACCCACGCGCTTAATTATGCGCTTACCGCTTTTTCCGCCAAGCTGCACGTTTTCCGCTACTACAAACTGCGTTTCGATTTTTTTCTCTTTGTAGTAATTTCTAATTTCCCAAGCATCATACATGTTAGGAAAATCCTCATAACAGCAATATTGTGCGGTTTTAGATAGCAAGCTACGACCAGCACGTTTATCTATGATTTGAGAAATATCATAGTTTTGGTCAAACTCAACACGATAGAATTGGTTTTCCAAACAATACTCTGCGATTTTTATCGAGTGATTGCTTTCTACAATATTTGCGGTGCTAAATCCATTGCCTTTTGCACCATCAACAAACACAAACTGTCCATTTTGTTCAACATATCCGCTCAACAGCATGCTATTCAAGTTGAGCACTGTTTTTTGTTGCGTATTTTGAATTATTACATTCACGCAATCGTCGAACAGTTGCTTTCCGTCCGCAAACAATTTTGCGTATTCGGCATCGGTAACATCGTAGACCTCCGTTATTGCCGAACCAGGGATAATATCGTGAAATTGATTGGTTAAAACTGTTTGCCAAGCATTAGCAAACCACTCTCGCGGATATTTTACGCCTTTGCTTTTTGCCAAAACAAACAATTTTTCCAAATTTTGCAACAAGTATTCCGCACGACGGTTGTTGCGTTTGTTCTTTGCTATGGACGTATACGTTCCACGGTGATACTCCAAGTATAATTCGCCCGTCCAGCGCGGCAATTGCTTATTATCTATAACGTTTCGACGCAGTCTGTTAAAAAAGTCCGATGCGCGTTCAAACTTAGTCACGGGGAAAGTCGGAACACCGTATTGCATGCGATAGATGTTTTCAATAAACTGTGCGGTAGGTCCGCCACCGCCGTCGCCGTAACCGTAATCCATCAACACTTCGTTTGTTAAAGCTTTTTGTTGCATGCGGTTGTAGGTACGCAAAAAGTCCACGGGGTTGGCAATAGCATTGTAATTAGTGTGAACATCTTTTGGGTTATCCGCATCGGCAGGTGCCGTCAAAAAGTAAGTAAACACTTCGCTACCGTCGATACCCTTCCATTTGAACATATCGTAGGGCATAACGTTGGTATCGTTCCAACTGATTTTACTTGTAACAAAGGTTTCGACGCCGCACTTTTTTAGTATTTGAGGCAACGCGGCACTGTAACCGAAAACATCCGGCAACCACAAAATTTTGCTATCCACGCCAAAATGCTTTTTCATGAACCGCTTGCCGTACAAAATTTGTCGAACAAGGCTTTCGCCGCTTGTAAGGTTGCAGTCTGCCTCAACCCACATTGCGCCTTCGACGTCCCAACGCCCCTCTGCCACATATTTTTTAATCTTTTCATAAAGTTCGGGGGCTTCTTCCGCTATTGCTTGATACAGGTAGCACTGCGAGCTCATAAACTTGTAGTCGGGATACTTGTCCATCAAGGCGAGTGCCGTGGCAAAGCTGCGCTGAACTTTTTCACGAGTTTGCCTTTTAGGCCAAAGCCAAGCAATATCCAAATGTGTGTGCCCGATACACGAAACGGACACATCACTGCCCCTGCAATAGGAATGGAAAAACTCCTGCCACAAATAGTCCGATGCCGCCTGACACGTTTGTCCAAACTGCTGCTTAGTTACACCTGTAAAATCCACAAGATTTAATGCCGTGTTAACAAAAGTTAGCACATCGTTGTACGTTTTTGTGTTTTGCGCAATAGCAGAAAGTGCATTTAGCAACACAAAAATATCGTTGGAAAGTTTTTCCACACGATCATCGACAACATTGAGTTGCGCTTCCAATAACAACGGATTGTTGTAGTCAAAAATATCAAGCGACAAGTCCGCCGCAAACTCTGTGGATATTTGGTAGCCGGCATAGGCATACAAATACACCTCGTGATGACCTGCGCCAACGGCAAAACTGCGATGGTTTGTATCCAAGCCTTGCGCTATTTTCCCGTCTATGTACACCAAAAATTGCGGATTGGATAAATCCCAACCGTTCACACCGCTATCGACAAAAATTTCCGAATGGCAATTTGCAACATCAGCCACGTCAACGTCAAACAAAAACCAAGCGTGAGTGTCGTTTTTGCCACCCCACTTACCACCAAAAGGCACCATATCCTTTCGATTTGGTAAAATGTTATTTTGTTTGTAATCGCACGGCAAATACAAAACGTTAGTTATTTTTGTCGATGCCGCAACCTTTCTGTTATTTAGTTCGCGCAACAATTTATGGGCGCGTTCAAGCAAATTATTCATTAGTTTAACCTTACATTTAGATTTATCGTTTCAAACGGCTGTATGCAAAAATTGCTTGTATCACTTTCGACAATACTTTGCAAAACAGTTATTAACAAATTGCATAATTCAACTTCGGTAATATCTATGCATTTCACGCAAAATCGGTTTGGCAATCGACATAATTGAAGTAATTACAGAACCATCTTTTAGCTTAAAATTACTTATTTGTGTTGATTTGTTCATTGAAAGCCCTAACCCATTCGTTTGCAATAAGCGTAGTACCTGCAATATTGGGATGAACGCCGTCAAAAAGATAAATCTCCTCGTTATACTTGCTTGACATTTCGTCAAACTTATCTTGCAAGGGAACAAAAGCATAGTTATATTCTTTTGCAAGTTTTTCCACCACTTTTTTTAGCTTTAAGCCTTGGGCTTACCGTCAACGTTAACAGAGCGCAATCCCTTGCGGTAAATTTCCGGATGGCACCTTTGGTTAAGCCAAATATCAAATGTATGGCAAGCGTAAAGAACCCACGCCATTGTTATTGGCACAACGTAAAACAAAAGCAACAACAGTATAATCAAATACCTTACTATTATCAACCGCACAAAGGATAGAACTATCCAAAACGGCAGTATCGTGCACGCAAGCAGTAATAACGTCGCAGGAAAAGCATTGATAAAATACAGCGTTGCATTCTTTATCGCCTGCGTCCAACGCAAACGGTAATAAAGCTTTTGCAACAGCGTCCAAATTCCGATAGGCACAAACACAGCCAGTAAAAGTCCAAGCAAAACGTAAAAAAGGTCCGAATTGAACATCAAGTATATCAAATACTTAAGCAGTGACAGTGCCGCTCCGATTAGCGTAAAGCCGCCCATATTTTCGCGAATACCCTTTTTGAAATCGTCGCGAAAGAAAACAGGTTCCCCCCAACAAAGCTGACGCACAATCTGCGCCACGCCGGAAAACAGCGCAAAAAACAGTGTGAATGCAACAAATTCCATAAGACCGCACACCGCGTTCGCAGACAAATAAATTGCCGTTACGCTTTCCGTCGTTTGTTCTTCAAGCGCATTAAGCGCGTTGGTTAAATATGCGTCACGCAACAGCCAAACCACAATTACCGGAACAAACATCAACAGACACACAAGCCCAAGACGGAAAATAAGAGAAAACTGCTCCTTGTAGCAATCAAAAAACATCTGCTTGCGTGTTGCCGGAAGGTCGGCATATGTAAAATCATGTTTTGCGCACTTGTTCTTTTTCATAACAATACCAAATCCTTGCAACAATTTTTAGCCGCACAGCGATACTCCGCCTAAATAGGCACACCATAGCACAAAGGGCGATTGCAAAATCGGCACCATCTACCACACAGATAAGCTCAATTGCTTACCGAGCGCCACACCGATAATTGCCATCGTGGGAACTCCGTCATAGCCACGATACGCCCTCGCCAACCAACGCCTTCACAACGGGGTTGGTACTTTCAAGCACCTCGTTGGGCGCTCCGCAAAACTCCAGCCGTCCCTCGTCCATAACGTACAGAGTATCTGCCAAAGCAAATGCTTCCTTTAGGTCGTGCGTGACGTAAATTGCAGTACACCCAACCGCATGGAACGTGTTTTTTATCCATGCAACAGTTCTGATGCGCGTTTGCTCGTCCACGTTGGAAAACGGCTCGTCCAAAAGGCAAAATTTCGGCTGCTTGACCAATGCTCGCGCAAGCGCCGCTCGCTGCTGCTGTCCGCCGGAAATGTGCCGCGGCTTACGCAACAAGCACGCCGTAAGGTCGGTTAACTCGGCAACTTCCTTAACACGACGTACAATCTCCTCCCTGCTTGCGCCCATCTGACGGAGCGGAAAAGCAATGTTATCAAAAACGGTGTACTGCGGATACAACACATACTCCTGCGATACATATGCAAAATTTCTGTCCTTTATCGGCATATCCGTGATGTCCTCTCCGTCAAGCAAAACCTGCCCTTCATCGCAAAAAGTCAGCCCTGCAAGAGTCCGCAACAACGTCGTTTTTCCGCAACCGGAACAACCGATTACAACATTGATACCGTCCTTAAACGTCGCATTAAAGCCGTTTAATGCCGTTATAGTGCGCTTTTTTGTTTCGTAATAAACACTAACGTCTTTTAGCACAAGCTCCGACATAGCTCCACCCATTCTAAATTTTTGCCGCCAAGGCGCACTGCACGTCGCGGCATTTTTTGCCTTTACAATCGCTATCGTTAACGCGGCAACGCCCTTGCATAGGGCACATACCGATATTCACAGTACCATTGCAAATTGCTTGCGCCGCTGCAAAATAGTTAATATCGTCAGACGTAATTGGTCACATTTTGCAAAAAGCGCAAATAACAGCCGTCATTGGAAAACGGCACTCAAAAGCCTTTGCAAGCAAGCTTTTTCGCTCATATTCTAACACAGCGTAAAGCAAATGTAAAGACGGTCGCGCCTTACGCCCCTGTTATTTGCACGCCCTTGTTACCTGTTAAATCTCGCGCTCAAAAAAGCCATTGAACGCAATCGGGCTTTTTCCTTGCGCAACAATCTGCCCCGTTAGCACCTTTGCAAGTGCAATTTGTGATTGCGCCACGTTGGAATACACATTTATGTACTCTTTTAGATACGGAAAATCGAAAAGCTTGTAGGGATCGCCAAGCGATGCAAAAATCATTTTGGGATGTCCCAGAATGTATCCGCGCCAAAATGCCATGATGTTGTACCAGCTCACTCGCATCGAGCCGCCGTTGTAGTTGGTGGAGCTCATATCACACAAAACCAGCAACGCGTCGTAGCCGTCCATAACCCTTTTGATGGCTTTATGCTTGGGGTTGATAAGATAATCGATCGTGCAGCCAAAGTCCTCCACGGCGCGAATAAAGGGCAAATACGGCTCGATAGTTGCGTCCTTGTGCCAATATGGCTCGGAAAGAGTGATAACCAACAGCTTATCGCCCTTTTTAAGCGTGGGGATAATCTTTTTTTCATCACGAATAACCGTTATGCTTTTATCGGCAATTTTTTGCGAAACGGCGTTAAACTCGTCGGTGCAATCCTTAATAATCGGCTCATCGCAGCCAAACAATCCGACTTTTTGCTTCAACGCCAAAATTCGACTAAGCGCATCGCCAATCCTATCGTTAGAGATAGCACCGCTTTCCACCGCCTGACGAATGTATTGTGCGTCGTCGTCCTCGGGGAACAGCACCATATCGCCGCCTGCCTTGATAAACTCCACAGCCAAGTTTTTGCCGCCGCCGACAATTCCGCACGCACCAATCATGGACATTGCGTCGGATATAACGCAGCCCTTAAAGCCCAATTCGCCCTTTAATAGGTCGGTCATAAGGCTTTTGGAAAGCACCGCAGGCAGCCCTTGCTCGCTTTCGTCCATAAATGCAGGCAAGCACGAGTGCCCCACCATTACCGAGTCCGTTCCGCGACGGAACATTTCCTTATATACTTTGCCATAGGTAGCCATCCACTCCTCTCTGCCAAGCGGATTTACCGTCGTGCAAAAATGGCTGTTCCGCTCGTCTGTGCCGTTCCCGGGGAAGTGCTTTGCGCCAGTTAACATAAGCCCTTCTGAACGCAATCCGTCGGAATACGCACCTGCGTACTTGATAACCGCATCGGCAGAGTCGGACACGGCGCGAATGTTAGTTTCCGGCGAGCGGAAGTTGTAGTTGAGGTCGATTACGGGCGCAAACGTCCAATGCACGCCGCATCTGCGAGATATCCTTGCCGTCAAACGCCCTGCCTCACGAATAAGAGCTTCGTCGGCACAAGCGCCCCACGCCATTGGATAGGGCAACTTGCCCGTGTTCTTAACGCCCCCTTCGGGACCGTTTTCGATATCCGCCGTTACAATAACAGGGATTGTTGTGTACTTGTTTACCATTGCGGTGTACATTTTTACTTTATCGGCACACATATCCGAAACAAAAATGCCACCGGGTTTCATCACGGAAACGATTTTTTCAATTTCCGTCGGATCGTCGTGATCGTATATATCAAAACAGAGCAGCTGTCCGTATAATTCGTCGTCACCCAGCATAGAAACGACTTGCAATAGGCTGTCTGCATATTTTCCGTTGTTAAGTTTGTATCTCATACTAAATCTCCTTGGGATACCGTTAGTGGTTTTGAAAGATGTTTTTGTGTTTATATTTCACAAATTTTTATTTGGTTTCGGCGGGAGCAAGCCACCGCCCTACGAAAAGGGTTTTGCCGCACGTCACTTTGAACGTAGAATGACATCGGGCGAGCTTATTGGTGCAAATGGATTAAAGGTATCCATATTGTTGTGTCATCCTGAGCGTAGGGCGGTAGCCCGCAGTCGAACCCGATAGGGCGATGCGTTAGCATCGGGATCTATTATATACTTCGGCTTTTATTGGTGTCAATCTAAATGGCATAGCACCGCTTTTGTAGGGCGGGGGCTTACTCCCGCCACCAAACCAAAATATATTGTATTGCCCATTCCGCCCCATGTCATTCTGAGCGGAGCGTAAGCGCAGTCGAACTGCGCAGCAGTGCGAGGCGTATGCCGAAGCAGAATCTAAGGGCGGCACTGAAATGACGTTTTTGAGTGTGCAACGTAGATCCCGATGCTTACGCATCGCCCTATCGGGTTCGACTGCGTGCTTGCGCACTCCGCTCAGGATGACACATAAACGTATTGATAATTCGGCAAGAGCAAGCCCCGCCCTACGATGGATATTCACATTCGGGCAACATTCGGGCGGAAAGGATGACTACCACCCCCACCATTACTTACATTTTTACTTAGCTATTTGTAGGTCAGATATATTGAAAGTACCGAACGATTGCAACAAACAACGTTAATCATTCGGTACGATTTTTCAAAAAAAATTGGTGCTTTCGGGAAGGTGGCAACACCTTCCCTACTTACACATGAGCCAAATCTGTTATTACGCACTAATGTTTTACGCCACAAAGTTATGCGGCATAAACATCAATACAATTACCGCAAATCGGTCTAATTCGTTTTGTACTTTGATTGTTTTGGCTTTATGCTTGGTGGCGCAGATATTATCGCCACCACCAAGCCGCTTAATTTGTTATTCAGCCGTTACGCCTCTAAGTTCAGTAACGTAGATATTGCTACCATTATACCAATCGGCTAAAATGGTTGCAATACTGTTGCCTTCGTATTCCTTGGTCCACGGATTATTTACACCAACAACATTTCCGCCAACAGTCACATCCCAAGAACCGTCACCTTTATTGGTCATTGTAACGTATACCCAACCGGTTTCGCTTTCCTTTAAGTAGATTTCCCACCCTTTGATAAGGAAGTACGCATCCGATTTCAACGCAAACTTAACTGTTGAGTATCCGCTCAGATCTACATCATTCTTTTTATCTTGGTCAAAAGTTCCGTCTACTTTGTAAACCTTTTCGAAGCCTACGGGAATTTCTTCGGAAGCGTCCTCCGTTATGCCGTTTTTAAGCACGCCACCTTCAATTTGGTTACCGAAAAGTTCAACTTGCATTTTGACGCCGCGTATTTCGGTGAAGTATACGCCTTCTTTGGCATCTGCAAAACTGAACCAAGAAGCAAGTACGATATCAAGTGTGGAGCCGATTCTCTCATATGTGTAGGTGGGAGCACTTTGACCTGCAAGCTTTCCGCCAACAGTAATTGTCCAAGCATTATCTCCGTTGTTGGTAAGCGTAACCGGTACCCAATCATTTCCCGTATCACTGTTTTGTGCAAACGCACCCCAACCATTGATATCGAAATAACCACCGCTAATGATAAAGTAGAATTTAACTTCGCCATAGACGGAAATGTCAACGTTTTGGGTAAACTTTGTACCTGCAGGTACATTTTCAATATAGTATACACTTTCAAAACCATAGGGTGTTGTTTTTTGATCCGTTACTTTAGTAAAACCCTCGACAGGAATCTCAGAAATTACTGTGGTTGCTTCAATATCCGTCTTGCGGAGTTCGGTAACGCAAATTGTCACACCCTCATTATCGTTATACCACTTGATCAAAATTTCGGAAAGCGTTGCGCCTTGGTATTCCGCCGTGTAGATATCGCCCTCGTTGTTGTGTACTGGAGCCGTTACGGAAACGTTCCACTTACCTGCGCCGTTGTGCTTCATTACAACATCAAGCCACATATTGGGTTCGTCGATAAAGCGTGACCAACCGTCAAGCAACAGCCAGCTGCGTTCAAGCTTCATTGCAAACCTAACCTCGGACGCGCTGTACAGGTCGATATCGGCAAATATACCTGATTTTGCGCCGATAACTCTGTAAAACTTTTGGAAACCTGCAGCGGAGTACTCGCCCTCGGCAAGCTCAACTTGAACGCCATCGGTAAGCGGGCAAGCCTCTACCTCGGTGCCAAATGGGGTATCGAATTGCGTATATGCGGAGAAGCGTGTTGTATCAACGATGGGAGCAGTTACGTCCTCACGCCAAGCAACAAATGTTTCGCCTTCGCCAACAACAGCAGCTTGTGCCGCTTCAAGTTGGTCGTTTGTCAAAACGCTCTTTGCTTGTACATCGATGGTTTGCTTTACCACAGCGTTGCGGTAGAACATTACCTTGTAGGTGTTGAGCGTCACGTTTTTAACGATGATGGTGATATCCTTGTGGGGATTTTCGATTGAGTAGATACCCTCATCGTTGGCGGTAAGCTCAGCCTCGTCCGTATCTGCAGTTTTCCAGAACACGGAGATATCGTCCTTACCTTGTTTGTAGTGGTCGGTAAGGGTAATTGTAAAGGTAAAGTTATCTGCAAAGTAGGTAAACGTTTCAACCGTGTTTTCCAATGCGTCATCAAAGTTTTCCGCCGTGAACGTTGCGGAAAGAGTTTGCTCCACCACGCCTGCAACTTCAATTATCTGTGTGGAAGTAACGTTTTCGATAACGAATGTGCCTTCGCTGTCCTCAACCTCTGTTACGGGCTTTCCATTTGCCGTTACTGCAAAATCATCGCTTCTTTTGTAGCCCTCGGCAAGGGTAACCGTAAAGGTGTAATTTCCGCCCTTTTCTACCCGTGCCTCACCGGTAACTGTGTAGGTGTTAGCTTCGTCTACGGGGAGAGTTATGCCAATAGTGATTTTTTCCACACCTTCAACCGTGATTGCAAAATTGTCCGTCACATTTGCAACAGTGTATTTTCCGTTAACCTCGTCAACAGGCTCGCCATTCACTTTTACTGCAAAGCCCTCGCCCTTTTGATAGCTATTGGAATCGATTGCAACCGTAAAGCTGTAGCTTTCGCCCTTCATTACCGTTGTTTCGCCTGTAACCGTGCAGCCTTCAACTGTGGGAAGCGTTACGTTGTAAACGGGTTTTTTGCTAACGCCAACTACGGTAACGGTAAGGTCGCCTGCAACGTTTGCAACGGTATACTTGCCGTCAACTTCCGCAACAGCATTTCCGTTTACTTTCACTGCAAAATCGTCAGCCTTTTCGTAATCGGAATCGATTTCCACAGTAAACGAATAGCTGCCGCCCTTTACTGCGGTCGCCTCACCCGTTACGGTGTATCCCTCTACGTTTGTGGGCAGGGTTACGTTAACGTACTCTGCCTTTTTGACAACACCAACCACCTCGATGGTGATACCTTCGGTAACGCTTTCAATCGTATACACACCGTCTACCGATGTTACGACCGTTCCGTTTACCTTTACGGCAAAGCCAGCGCTCTTTTCGTATGCGGAATCGATTTCCACAGTGAACGAATAGCTGCCGCCCTTTGTCACGGTTGCATTGCCGCTTATCGTGTAACCGATTGTATCCGTAGGCAACGTGATGTTGATAACTTCGTCAATAGCGCATGCCGTTAACGAAAAGACCATCATCACAACACAGATAAGCACAAGCGTTGTGTTTAGAAGCTTTTTCATGTGTTCCTCCTTAAAAAATTTATTTTAATTATTTTGCAATAATTATTTTCCAATAAAGCTCGGGATCGTATCCGGACTTGTTACCGACCAGATAGTTTTATCCAAGCAGTTGTTTGCGTAATATGCCGCCTGAATGACCGAGTTAACAGCATAGCAATTTAGTTTTGCGTGCTTGTATATTTGATCGCCTGCGGCGTCATTGAGGAATTGAGCTTTATCTGTGGGCACGTTTTCAATCAGCACTATCACGTTAGATAGCGAACCGCCGTACCAAACCCACTCCGCATTTGCAAATCCGTACACGTTGTCGTACAAATCGGTGAGCGACTTAGCGTCGTCCGCGGTGTGCATGTACACGAACACGTTTTTAAGATTGCCGCCGTATGCGCCGTGCGTTACGCCTATTGCCAAGTTGCCCTTGCCGTCAGACGCGTCGTAGTCGTAGGTAAAATTAGCACTTATGTTTTCAAAAGTGTTGGTAATAGTGCCCACACCGTTCATATCGCTAAAATGTTGCATCATAACCGAGCAAAGACCGTAGCTTGCCGATGAGTTGAACACAACGTTTTCAAATGCGATATTCCTTACAGTTGCGCCGATTGTTCTGCCGAAAATTGATTGATGATTTTCCGGATTCTTTTCGCTATCCACTGCCCAATCGGTGATATTCTTTACCGTGTGATAGTTACCGTTGATTTCCGCAGCGAAGTGATACGGGTTGTTTTGGTCACTGTTTGCACCGTTTGCCACGTTGCCGATATCGTAGGTTGCATCGGTAAAATCGATGTCGTTTTTAAGGTAAAAACGGTCGCTCGTAGATATCTTGTCCGGATAGTGGCAGCAATTTGCAATTGCTTCCAGCCATTCCGTAGGGGTGGAAATGCTTGCCGTGTAAACATCGGTGACAACGGATGCCGATAAGCCCTCGCACGCAACAACAATTACCGCCGTCCCCAAGGAAACGGGGGTTGCAATGCCATCTGCCGATACTGTAACGACCGATTCATCGGTGGAACGGTAAGTTATTGTTTTTGCCGCACTTGCAGTATTTGCCCCCTCCGCCACATACTCGACGGAGATTTTTGTTGCGCCGTCCTTGAGGGAAAGGAAGCAGGTATCGTCCACAAGCAGGCTTGCGCCGTTTTGCTCGACGGACTGCGTTACAATAAGCTTGCAGCTTGCAGATACGTTTTCGATTGCCGCGGTGATGGTTGCCACACCGACCTCTTTTGTGAGTATACGTCCGTTGACATCGACAGTGGCAACAGCCTTATCGCTTGACGACCAACTAACAGAGCCTTTTGCGTCGGTGGTAACCGTTAGGTACAGTTCCTCATCGACGGCAACGGTACACTCGGTTTTATCCAAAGCGATGGTATACGATGGCGTTTTGTCGCCCTCGTCGTCCTTATCGCCGTTATCGCACGCCACGCACGATAAAGCCACACCTAAGCAGAGGAATAAAATAATCAGTTTTTTTGCTATTTTCATTGTTACCCCTCCTTAATTAAATATTTGCTTATACCATGCGTCGATAGAATCGGCAATGGTTTGTCTTCCCTCTCTTGAGGAAGTCATATTGAATTTTTTGGTAACGTAGTTGATTTCGTTCCAGTACGTTTCCATTTCCGTTTGAGTAAGCGTGGACATATAGTGCGTAAACAGCAGATATATGGGAGTAACCTTTTCCTTTAAGATTCTATCACGCAGGGTGTTGTACCTTTCCGGATTGGATTCTTTTAACGGCTCGATTGCGTCCATTGCGTTATCCAGCATGGATATCATGTGCTTACAAACGGATACGGGCCAATACTTGGAGTCATCTGCCTCAACGGTAAGCGAGCCGCTAAAGGCTTTTTCCTCCTGCAAGTACTGCAAGTAAGCGCGGTAAAACTCGTAATACTCCGTCATCTCATCGGCAGCTTCCTTGTAGTAGTTGGTCATAAAGTCCGCAACAAGCTGATTGTAGCTATAATCGTAACGATACATCAGCTTGGACATTGTGTACAAGCGCAGCTCCTCAAAGCAGCCCACTCTACTATCGTGCACAAATTGGTCCATTATAAAGCTCACGCCGATATCTGTCATGGTTTTGTAATGCTCGCCAAAGTATGCGTAGTTGTTGGACGGTGCCATGTAGCAGTGAGATGTGATGCTGTACGTCCAAATGCAAATGTTCTTTTCAACGCCTTGCGACTTGAAAATCTCGTACCAGCCAAGCAGCTGTTGATAAAACGCATTGTTTGTTTCGCTGTTAAACTTTTCCGTGAAGTCCATTTCAATGGGGCAATACAAAAGCATTGTGTTTTTGTGAATGGAAAAGTTGTCGTAAAGCGGAACGTACTTGTTTTGCGCTTCATCCCATTTTACGGGCGGGTTAGATGAGGTTTGATAAGCAAAGAATACATACTTAATTTCTCTGCCGGGGTAGTTTGCCTCCACCCACGGAGTTATTTCCTGCGCAATTTTGTTTGTAAAGTCAAGCTCCTGTCCGCCGTAACCGCCAAGGCGCTCCCTTGCTGCAATACAATCATCGCATTGGCACATATCGGTATTATCCTCGTGCCCAATCATGACGTATTTGCCCTCGGGATTGCTTTTGATTTTCGCCTTGATTTGCTCGACCATTTCCGCACGCATTTCGTCGTTGGAATAACACACCTGCGTGCCCGCGTCGTTGTACCAATCGGGATGACTGGCTTGATATGTCGATGTCGGCAAAAATGTTGTGATTGTCGTGTGTGCAAAGGTAATCCAAATACCGTGTCCGTACGAAGTGAGTAACTTCAAGCGTTGGTTGTACATGGTATTTTCGCTAAGTGCCTTGGACATAATATAGCGCACGTCTACTGTCGGAATGAATTTGATATCAAAATCCAACAGGGGAACATCCGTTTTCTTTTCCACATAAACCTCGTCCGCGGCATAGCACTCAAAGCCGATAAGGTAATTGAGCATGTCGTAGGCAGCCGCTACGGAACCGAGATTATCCTTGGCGTTGCACACAATCAAGTTGCCAAATCTTTTCATCAGATAGCCCGTATCCAACAGGTCGTCCGTCAGTTCCAAGCCGCAACCGTCCCAAATTTTGGTAGGGCCGATGGCTATAAGCTTGGCACCCTCGTCAAACGTGTACGCACCGTCGCCCACGATGGGAAGCAATGCTCCCGTCGAGTTAAAAATGTACGTTTGAACATCGTTTGCCGTGGTCGTCAGTAGCTGATCTGCGTCATCCGGAATTACGATTTTATAGTCGCTTTGTCCGTTTTTAACAATAAACTTACCTGTTTCCGGAATTGTGGCGGGTAGCATCGGATCCTGCTCCGAAATAATTTCATCCTCGGTTTGATTACAACCGACAAATACACCGCCGCAAATCAATACCACAAGCAATAAACAAATTATTCTTTTTGTAATATTTGTCATGTTGTTTGACCTCCTTTACGAAACGGTAATCGTAAACGTATAGTTAACCGCGTTATCGTTGCCGTCAACCACAAAGTAATAAACGATATATGTTCCCCTTGCGTTGAGTTTGACTGTGCCGTCGCTTGCAACAGGAATCATTATGCCGTCCGGTCCGCACACATAATTTTTAACAACAACCTTAGTAATATCGCCGTTATCGGTAATTGTATATTTGGGCAACGTCAGGCTGGTGCCAACCTTTGCCGTTTCGGGAATGGTGCCGTTAAAGGTAAGCGACGGCTTTACGTTGTCGATAACAACAATGGACGATGAATAGGTCATTATATTATCCGAAGCGTCCGTTACGGAATACACTACGGAATAAGTACCGTAATCCTGCGGAACAAAGGTCAATGCCTTATTTGCCGTGCCGGAAAGCACCACATTGCCGTCTGCAGTCTTAATAACAACAGTAATTTCACTCGTCGCGCTTAACACGTCGTATGCCGTAGCCGACGGAAGCGTAATCGTTTGCCCGGGGACATACGTTCCGGAGAAGGAACCGTTTATCGTCAGCAACGGGGTAATGGAGTCGGTAAAGTAGTTGTTAAAGTTCTGATTTGCAATAGATGTAAGGGCAAACCGTCCGTCCGTTTCAATTTCAAAATACGCCATACCACTCGGGAAGCCATTGAAGTCGGAACCATCCTGATAGGTGGTGATTGTGGCAATTTCCATACCGAGCACGTCGAAAATTCGTTTTGACGCGTTATCGTATTTGATTGCAAAATTACCCTTCGTATCAAAGTTGGCTTTGAACTCCGCTCCGTCGTTTATGCTTAGCGTAAGCGCACCGTAGTTATTCCTATAGGTGAGCTTTACTGTTGCATCGGAATCGGAAATATCCCGAAGAAGGATATCCATTTTTGTAAACGAATCGACGTTTTCACGCCTCATGCCGATTGTCAAATATCTTTGCGATATTGCGTTTGCAAAAGCGACCTGCATCGATTCGGCATCGTTTGGCGCAAATATCAATGCGTCGTTTACTGCGTCGATTGTACCGTTCGTTGCAAAATAGTTTTTGAGGTATCCCAGTCCACCGTTTATCGTAAGGATAGGCACTTCTCTTACAACAGATGTCGATTGACCGTTTACGCTAAACGAAATGGTGATAATCGCAACGCTGTTTTCTTCCGATGCGACAGGCACAAAGTTCCCGTCCGTCAATACCCTTTCGCCGTCTGCGTCAGTAACGGTGATAACTGCCTTTATTTGTTCGCTGCCGCCATTACCGTTGTAATAGGTGGCAAAATAGTCAGAAAATTGATATGCCTCGTCGGCGATAAACGCACTCGGCAAAACAATGTTTTTCTCGTCAAAAATGGGCGCTGCGGAAAAGGCAACGTTTACCCACAGACTTTTGCTTGCAGAGGTTCCGATATAGTCCTTTGCCGTATACTCAACCCGATAAAGTCCGGCATACAGGGCGCGGAACGTATCGTTTTTAATTTCGACGTCCTTATTTGCGTCAACTGCGGTCACCTTTACGTTGGTAACCACTCCGCCTGCTCCGCCGAGAACGGTCACGCTTGGCAGCTGCACAAGCTGTCCGTAAGGAATATCGCCAATCGTGCCATCGATATTGATGCTGAGCGTTGCAAAACTATTTTTGGCTTCAACAACTATACTCTTAGTTGCAACGTTTCCAAAGGCGTCCGTTGCGGTATATTCGATAGTATAATCGCCTACTTCGTGCGGCTTAAATACGCCGTTGTTCAGCTCAACGTCCTTTCCGCCGTGGATAACCCTTACAGTATCCTTGGCAACAAAGGAATAGCCGTCCGTTGCGCTGTGGTCAAACACCTTAAAGTCCTTGCCTACTTGGGCAAATGGAACGTCGTTTTCGTCAACATCTATCGTGATTATCGGCGCAACGTCGTCCACATAGTATTTGCCGGTCAAATCCTCGCCGTTGATGTTGGTAATCAACAAATCGGCGGTATCGTTTATGCCAGTAGCATAAATGGATAAGTACACCTCGCCCGTAGTAAAGCCCTTCCACGGAGTATCGCCGGCGCTAAGCGTGGGATCCGTCGTTTTGAAGTCGCGAATAAGCCAAGGAATGGAAAAGTCATCGCTTTTATTTTCCATGTGAGTTGTTTCTTGCCACGTTTTTGTGTAAAGACGTCCCGTTTCGTTATCAAAATACAGCCTTAACTTTCTATCCAAAAAGTTTCGTCCGTTGGCAGACTGTGTGCAGTTAAAGTCTACGATTGTGCCGCCGTCGTCATGTCCCTGTGCGGAGTCCACACTGATTTCGCCGGTGTAGAATTCGTAGTCGTATCCAACCCAACCTTGCCCTGCCGCCATCGCTCTGATTCGCATATTATTGGGCAAATAGGACAGATAATTTACGCGAACGATAATGTAGTTGTTGGAATCGTACTTATCCGTCAGCGTGATATACAAGGTTTGCAAATCGGCAACGTTAAGGGAATGCGGCTGCGCGTACATTTCCAGCAAAGGAGTGTTTTGCGATTTATCATCAAGTCCCTCGTTAAAGGAGATTGCAGATAGATCGATAACCTTTGAATACGTTACGGAGTTGCCGTTTGTTAAAGTAACAATTTGTCCGCTAACGGTATTATTACCGACAAGCGTTCCGTATTGTGCTGAGGTAAAATCTCCGGTGAACAACTCGCTGTACAGCTGCGATACGACAATTTCCTGCGTTTGCACAGTATCGTTGTATTTATTGGATATCACATAGGTACCAAGCTCGTCCAAGACGTGCTCGCCTGCTTTGACAGTTTTTCCCGAAGGATAAGTCAGCGTGACGTCCATATCGTAGACAGAATGATTAACGTACACCTTGCCTGCCGTCAAGTTGAGGGTGGAAAGGAATCTCGCCTCGCTCGGAACTTCGTCCACTATATAAGTGGGAATCTCCGCCGATACCGTCACCGTTTTTTCATCAGTAAGAGTTTTGCCGTTAACATTTACCTGATAAATAATTGAGTAATTTCCTTCGTCCGTAAAGGTATAGGTAAAGCCGCTCGCGATGTTTTCGTATCCGTCAACAGGCGTGCCGTCCTTTTTTATAGTGACGGTTGCCGACGCATTACGCGCAACAAACAGATTGCTTTCAACGCTGCCCTTGGAAATGTACACCGACTTGTTAATGCCGATTTTTCCCAAGCTGCCAAGATCGTTGTCGTAAGTAAAGCTGTACGAACAATCCGCTTCGTCAAATGCCGTGATTTTATAGAAGGCAACGGCTGCGGGCTCCTCGTTAACGCTTTTTTTGTAGCAATAGTAGATAAAGTAATCGCCCTCGGCGGTCGGCGTGAAGGTGTATTTGCCATCGTTGAGAATGTTTCCGTTGACGTCGTAAACAGAAACCGACACGTCGTCTGCAGATACACTGCCGGAAATCAAATCCGTAATGCTTGCCTGCGGCACGGAATATTCCTGCCCCACTACCGCATTTGCCGTTACGCTTGCATATAGCGAAAGCATGTCCTCGGCATATGCGCTTTCAAAGGTATAGCCGCCAAACGAATATACAAGCAACTCGCCCTTTCCGTTGGATTTCACTTCGTCGAACACAATCCTAACGGTATACTCGCCAAACTGAGGCAAATCGTGTTCAAGGCGTTTGCCGTCGTTGTATTCCGTCGAAAAATCCCAAACGGGATGGTATGCGCCGGCATTGCCCAGCACGTTTACCTGCATGGTTGCAGGGTTAAATTCCAGTTGAACTTCATCGGAGGCAACGTTTGTGTACACTTCCGAATTGTTATACAAAGCGGTATAACCATATGCCGTTCCGTTTACGTCATATTGCGTCGTATAGTAATAAATACCCGCCTTATTGCCGTCCACGCTAACGCACACGTTGCAGTACGAGCCTTTGTTTTCCACTATAACGGAAAAGCTTTTGCCCGTAGCGATATCTGTAAACACCAAAGAGTATTTAGAAAGGTCCGCACTGCTTCCGCGCTTGACTGTTTTCAAATCCGCACTAAAGCTTCCGTTTAGATTTGCCTTGAAGTCGGCAAAAGCACCGCTATCATATGCGTATAATAGCAAGCCTTTCTTGGCAGGGTCGCTAACGTCGCCTTGCACCGTCTTGTATTTTAAGCGAGCCGTCGAAGCAGAGTAATCGAATAATTCACCGCTCGAAGACGCGGCATAAACGCTAACTCCAACGTAGGCTACGGCAGATAAGATCAAAACAAGTGCCAATATCAAACAAATTTGCGGTACGATTTTTTGTTTTGTTTTCATCAACCTTTAATTCCTCCTTCTGTCAAATTACCCATAATTTTGTTTCTAAAGCAGAGGAACAAAACGAATATGGGCAAGAACACGACAATGCCCCCTGCAATTTTGATTGGCGGAAACGACATTTCTCCCGTTGTAGAGGAATAAATAACAAACAAGCCGTAGGCTGCCGTTCTGTAATCCGGCAAGTAAAACATCGGCGTTTGATAATCGTTCCAATACTCGATAAACAGCAAAAGGAATACCGTTCCTACCAGATTGATCATCAACGGAAGCATGATTTTGAAAAACACTGTAAAATGCGATGCTCCGTCGATAAACGCGGATTCCGCATATGACCAAGATAAGCCCTTGAATGCCGCGTAAAAGATAAGGTAATACATGTTGTTGAAGCCGAATTTCATAATCCAAGCCCCGAACATCGTGTTATAAAGCCCCAAAGTTTTCATAAGAGAAATCATCGAGGGCGTGTTGCCGACGATAGGCAGTATGAGCGTTATAATGACAACGTAATTTACTATTGTGCTTACCTTATTTTGGTATTTTGATGTGCAATACGCTACAATCGCAGTACAAAAAACTTGAAAGAATGCACTGCCGCCCGCATACAAAACGGAATATAACAGCATCGATTCGTAATACTTGGGAAAAATTCCGTTTTCCGTAGTGACGTTGTAGGATATTTTGTTGAATACGTCGATAAAATTTTTGATGTTAAATGAGTTTAGCAGACCGGACGGGTTTTTCATAAACTCATCGCTGGTTTTAAGCGATGTACATAATGCCCAAACGAACAACACCACAAAGGCAACGCAATACAGCACCAAAATACAGCCTATGATAATTTCAAATAACGATATTTTTCTTTTGGATTTCAACATAGGTTAGTCCTCAATCCTCACTCGGTCCGTATTTTAGCAAAAGCTTGCGTGCAATAAGCGTGATAGGTGCAATAATCAATGTAGCAAGCAAGCCGTAAGCCGCCGCCTTGGGATACATCATTGTATCGTTACCGTTGCTCGACGCCATAAGGTTAAATATGTAGTAACCAAACGTCTGCTGCGATAACGGCGCTTGCGAGCCGTAAACGGAAAACAGGTTAGCCTGCCCTAATGCGATTTCCGCAAATGCCAAAACCAACAGGGATACAATCGTACCCCAAATAGACGGTATAACTATACTAAAAAATGTGCGGAATTCCGACGCACCGTCGATTTTTGCCGCCTCGAATGTCGATTCCGGTATGGACGACATTGCATTGAGGAACAGCAAAATGTTGCTCGAAAAACTCAATAGTATGTACAGCACAATTAACGGAATGGTTGCCAAGTTGCCCTCTCCGCCCCACAGCGTATCCACGTTGAAAAGCGGCGCGATAACCCAATCCACAAAGTCGCGATAGAACATCACGATTACCATGTTGCAAATTATGCTCGGCAAAAACAGCATGATTTTGAAAAATCCGTTAAGCCGCATTTTTTTGTGGATATAATAAGCAAACAGCAAGCTGAGCGGCAATATTACGCACACTTTAAGGAAAAAATACCTAAATGCGTTCGGCATCAAATTTGATAGCCACGGCGTAGTTTTCCATTCGTGGAATATCTGCGCAAAATTTTCAAAGCCGGCAGGCACAAGACTATAACCGCTATCTGTAATCGTATACTTTTGGAATGCCAACAGAATACTGTTGAAGTTTACGACAAAATAGAATACGATAAATTGTAAAAGGGGCAATGCCATCATCGTAGCGAAAAAGATTGTGCCACCCTTGCTTATTTTGCGTTTTCTTTTACGACGTGACGACTTGCTTTTTGCCGCAGTAGTTGCAGCCGTGCGCGAGTCTATCATCTCGATATGGTCCGTTTGTTTCATGCTTTTCTCCAAAATCGACGTATCAAGAACAACCAACGTGCCGATACGTTTTTATCTTAGTTTGAGCCGATACGCGAATTTTTGCCCTGCGCAAGCAGATGGCAAAAATTCAGCGAATCGTATTTTCGATTTGTACAATCAAGCTATTTGATTTTCCAAGAACCTTTGTAGTAGTTTAGTATGTCGTTAAAATAGCTGATGGCACTCACATTATTGTGATCCTTAAAGTAGGTAAAGGGTGCCGTTGTGCTTGATCCGTTGTTAAAGCCCCACTTATCACTGTTAAGCATCGATACATTAAGTTTTGTGGTTGTCGTTGTGGGCACCCACTCTATCCAATCGGTTGTTGCCGCACGAGAAGTTTCGTAGTTATTCCTTCCGTAATAGGACATTTTTGCAAGATTTTCCTCGGTGATTTCATAGTTCATTCCTCTCAACGTATCCGTATACACCGAGAACAAATTCATAGCTTCATCGGATTGCAAATAGCTCATGAACTCCAACACTGCGGGAAGTCTGTTTTGGGGGCAACTCTTGTTGATAAACATCAAGGAGCGACGTTCGGAAAGGCGCACGGTTTTTTCGCCGATTTGCGATGCGTCCGGTTTGGGAATGGGCATAAACGCAAACTTTTTGGTCATGCGTTCTTCCTCGCTGTTGTAGTCGGTTTGCGCTTCGCAGTTCCACCACGAGCCGTCAACAAGCATTGCCACTTCCTTATCGATTTGACCATTCTCGTAGCCGTTGATAAAATTCTGTTGTGCCATTCTGTGAGAATACGACGGCGACCATGAGTTTTCGTAATAGGACGAGCCCATCATCATTTTTACAAACTCGATTGCGTCCAGCTTGCCCTTTTGCTGATGGATCAAATATGCATTGCTCGGTTTAATTTCCGTTGCGGGCAGCAATTTTGCGTTACCTTCGTCATCGTACTGCACGTTGCCGTTTGCATCAAGGTCCAAAAGCGTTTCAGATGTTCCCTCAAAGCTCATGCTCAAAGCAATTTCGTCCAAGCCGGATGCCGTTGCCCATATTTCGGTTGCGCAAGGTGTAAAGTAGTCGGTGTAACCGTTACTCATAAAGGTATATGCGCCGCTCCACTTTATCATTGTAAGCAGTGCCTGAAAATCCGCATAGGTTGCAGGCAAGCCGTCGTCGGCAGTGCCAAGTACGCCATCTGGACCGGCAGATTTTGTCGCTTTTTTATTGGAAGCGAGAAACAGCGGCAATACGCTTTCGCCGTTGTTCAATTGCTCTTCCGACATACCTTCGGCAGTTTTTCCCTCGATAAAGTACCAACCCTTCTTTTCAAAAAGAGTTACGTTATAAATCAAGCTGACGGAGGATTCGTAGTACGGAAGTGCGTAATACTTTTGCTCGGAGCCACTGCCAATACCGTACAAGCTCTTTCTCGCGTCGGATAGCTTTGACTCGATTGTTTTATCCTCGGTTGTATTAGGTCCCGTAGCAGCCTTGCCTTTTACGAGGTCGGTAATATCCAACATACAGTCCTCGGTAATAAACTTGTAGTAATCTACGCCCTCGGTAATATAAATGTCGTTTGACGAGTCCTTTATAAGGCTTACCTCTTCAGCACTTTTTACATAGTCCTTTATTACTTGTACGCCTACCTTGCCTGTTTCAAAGGAATAGTTAGCGTACTTTTCTTCAAATGCGGCAATTACCGCCTCGATCCAATATGATTCCAAACCACCTTTATAGTACCTAAGGTTGATTTGTGTTTTGGTTGAATCCACCACCTGTCCTTGCTCTCTATCGCAAGACAAAAAAGTCAGCACGGTAGGAACAAGAATGACCGCAAAAATAAGCATGACGGATAAAATCCTTTTTGTAGCCTTCATCACTTTTTACCTCCAAATAGTTAAAAATTTTCAAGTTGGCGTTTTAAGCAACGCCAAATATATTACGCTCACGCTCGCACACCTGCACCATATCGACGCAGACGCTTTGAGCAGAGCGAAAAAATTCGTCGATAATGCCTAAACGCGGCATTTGCTCATATGCTCAAGCACGTCATCCAGCGGAACGGTTGCTACGGAAACATACTTATCGGCACATCCGTAGTAGATGTACAATAAACCGTCCCTTTCCACAACGCCCGTGGGGAACACGCAGCCCGTCCAAACGCCGTCCACCTCGTAATCCAGCTCCGGCTCCATAACGTAATCATTGGTACGAGCAAGTATTTTGGTCGGATCGTCAAGGTCAAGCAACACAAAGCCCACTCTGTAAAAGTGGTCTGTTCCGCTCACTCCGTGATAGATTAGCAGCCAACCGTCCTTTGTTTTTATCGGAGGACAGCCCGCGCCCACACGGTCAAGCTCCCAATCTTCCACTCCGCTAAAAAGCTTTGTGGGCTGTTCCCATTCCAACAGGTCGTCGCTAAACGCAATCCACACGGCAGGAGCTTTATCGTCCCTTTTGGGACGGCATATCTTTACAAACTTGCCGTTTATTTTTTCAGGGAAAAGCACAACATCTCTATCGTCAAATCTGGAATCGGTTATTCTGCCCAATCTTTTGAATTGTTTGAAATCGTCCGTGTACGCAAGATAGGATACAGTGTGTCCCTTTTTGACTATTGTCGGTGCGGTTGCGGGCTGATAGCTGCGCTCAGCTTGCACCTGACGCCATTCGTCGGCATTCCAATATCTGCCGGGGTAAAATGCCGTTCCCGCATATGTAATATAGTAATGCTCGTCGATTTTTACAATTCGAGGATCTTCTATGCTTGCCTCGCAAGTATCGTGTATGCCGTCCATTGCGGGCTTGTCACTACAGCGTTCAAAGTGGAAGCCGTCGTCGCTTACGGCTAAACCGAGCCTAATCCAGTGCTCCCAGTCGTCGCCGCCTGCACGATACAACATCACAAATTTGTTTGTTTTTTCGTCGTATATTACACCGGGGTTAAGAACGCAAAGATTTTCCCATTGATTTTGTTGGTTTGGCTTCAAAATAGGATTGCCTGTATATTTTTGTATTTTCATAAAACTCTTCCTTTATAATTTGCCGTTCTAAAGTAGGTTGCAACCATTGCCACGCATCGTCAATGCATGCACGGCATTACCGGATTTATCGGCAGTTATTATTTAGTATTTGTTTTTTCTTTATTTGTTTTTTCTTTGGATTTCAGAAATCTGTAATATGCGGAAAAGCTTCCAAAGCCGGCCTCCAAAACGAATTTAGCTCGATTTTGTCCCGTTTCGCGATGCCTTTCCTCTATATACTCGATACGTTTGTCGTTCACATACGTCTGTATACTCCCTTGAAAGTAGGTGTGGAATATACGAGAAATATGCTCCCGAGTGTATCCCATTTCCTGCGCGATAGATGATGTCGTTATCTTTTCGCGGTAATGGTCGGAAATGTACAGCATAATTCTGCGTGCGTACTCCGCCTCGCTTTCTGTGCCCTTTGTTGAATCGATAAAGCGAAAATGCTTGTAAATCAACGACAAAATATATTTAATCGATGAGGAAATCGCATAAGCGTTATCCCGTTTGATATCAATCAAATCGGCAACGTTCAAAATAATGTTTGCCAGCTTGGCATTACATATCACCGGATTTTGCACCTTTCTATTTTGCCGCGCCTTGTTAAATTCCGCGTCGTCGCCATCGGTTATGCGTATTATGCAATCGTCAACACGCTCGCCCAATTCCTCCAGCGAGTGCAAATCGTAGTGGTCAAAAAACACCACCGTGCCGTCGCCGACGTCGTAAGTGCTACCGTTAATTTCAATGCGATAATGCCCCTTACGGACAACAAACAATTCGATATGCGGATGAAAATGCCTCGGCCATGCACGTTCATCGTTTCGGGAAATGATTTCCCTTGACGTGTATTTTCTGGTATTTTCAAATAAAACTCTCATTTTATACCACTTTTTAACATTAATATATTGTGCCACAGCACACACATCTTTCCAGCTTCTTATTATACCACCCCCCCCATAAAAGACAAGATTAAAGCCCTTTTTCGTCACAAAACGCAACTTTTTTATACAAAAGACAGCCGTTTTGTCACTTCACCACCTCTTTTTATAACATGCATTTTGGGGACAAAAAAAATGAGCGCCCAAAAATCACCGCACATGCCAAAAGGACAGGTGCCAATTGCACACCTGTCCTTTTGGTGAATTATTTGACGCGTCCATACGTCGAACGTGCGCCCAAATTAGATTATATAGTTACGCAGATATAGTCAAGCCGTAATTGCGCCGGTATGGTTAAGCCGTTCTTGCATCGTCGCACCGTCGCAAAAGATTATCTTTCCACCCTCAACGTGCCGTTTTCCGCAAAAAGCTTGCACACGCGTGCAGTGCGGTCGTCGATGGACAAGTCGGAATTTGCGTCCCTGCCGTGATAAACCAAATACAGCTGCCCGTCCGCAACTGCCATACTGTTGTGCCCCGTGCTGATTTCCTCCGCATTGGAACTAAGCAACGGACGGAATTTATCTGCCGAGTGTTTTGCAAAGGTTAGCGTGTCCAGCTCGTCGCTATCGCTTTTGCAGGCGGCATACCCCAAGTGATATGTCGGCTTAAAGTAGCAATTTGCACTGTAAATGCAATAGTGCCAACCGTCCTTTTTGAAATAAAACGCGCCCTCGATAGTGTACCAATCCTGCCCGACGGCAAACCTATCGTTGAGGAAAATCTCTTCCTTGAGTGACGGCGTAACAACGGCTTTTGGCTCGCCGCGCAGGGTGTATTCGTCAAGCATTTTATCCACAACGATGTAGGTGCCTGCCTTGTCGCCATCGTAACGGTTGACGGAATAGAACATCCACAGCCCCGCCGAGTTTTCCACAACATGCGCGTCGATGGAAAATGGCGGCAAAAGCTCCTTGACAAAGGTAAATTTACCCGTGGGGGTATCGCAAACGGCAACACGAATTGCTTGTGTGTGAGTATCGTCCTCACCCTGCGGCATGGACGAATAATACATGTAAAACTTGCCGTTGCGCCGTATCACCGACGGCGCCCAGTACTCTTTGCGATTTGCCTCCGCGCATACAACGCCGACGTGGCTCCAACCGTCAAAAAGTCGAGAGCTTTCGTAGCAATGCACACCGTCCACACCCGTGCAATAAATATAATATTTGCCGTCAGCCTCTATTAGATACGGATCCGGCTGACACAGCCCTTTGATATCGATAATTTTCATGCTTCACCTACCATTTTACAGCTTTTGGGGCAGCCCGTTACGCTTGCCGCAAGCAATTTTTTACAGTTGCGTCGGGGGCGAACCGCCGTCACCCATAAATTTTCAACACGCTTTTTGCAATCCGAACGTAGCCCTGCCACAAGCATATGCGACGTTGCAACGTGCGCGGTCAAAAAACGATAACGTCTTACATAATTATATCCGATTATCCCCAAACGGTCAATAGAAACAACGTTTTTGCGTAAATATGGCTTGCAAAATGGGTTTTTACCACACGGCTTTGGCACGTTGTAAAGCAACGGCATTTGGCGTAAATCATCAAATTGCAACATCACAACTACGCAAAAGTGCCCTCAGCCTGATGCCTTTTCATACGCTGCCAGCTCACAAAACCGTACAGGTCGTTAATCAAAAACGCGACAAAACACACCACAACCGACCAATACGTTGAATGTTCCAACGCCGCCATAACCCACAGCACAACAAGCACCACATCGTTTGCCGCATAGCCCAAGGCGTAAAAGGGGCTTCGTCTAAAGGTAAGGTACACCGCAACAAAACTGGTTGCAACCGAAATTGTGCTTGGCACAAGGTTCGCCGTGTTAAACGCCGCCAAAATAAAGAAAAAACCAAATGTGACCAGTGCCGTCAAAGCGAACATCAACAACCACTCCTTGCCGCCAATGCGATTGACCTCAACCTGCGATTTACTTCCGTTATATGGGTGACGTAACCAGCTAATAAGCGCAACGACAGACATGGGCATTGTCATGCCGAGATAAGTTATCATTTCGCCATAGTACCTAAAGGTCAACGACACAATGGCGTACATAATGCTAAATACAACCATCAATACCTGCCCAATGGGATTGCCTTTTGCATTAAAAATTAGCGACGTAACGCCAATCACCGATGCCGTCAACGTGAGATAATCACCCGCGCCGAACAGGAAAAACGAGCCGATAATAAACACAACGGACGATAGCCACAGTATCCATTCACCTACGCTCAACAACTTAAAAACTCTTTTCATACCACAACTCCTTTTTATTTGAAAATCACTTGCAATGCCACACTTTTGATATTCTAATTATTGTTTGTGTATGCCTTAAATAGACTTAATGTATCATATGCAAAAAAAGCCAACAAAACTGCACAACAAAAAACAAACGCACACGACTGTACACAACAAAAAAAAGCATCCGCAAACGCGCCTTCTTAGACCTAACGGCACGTTACGAATGCTTTGTTACCCGGTGGCAACTATCAAATTGAGCTTAGTATACATTACCGCTGTAAGGTTGTCAAGCGACAAAACGATATTTTGCGATTTTTCCTACGCGAAGTATTTTTCAACAGAAAACCAACAGCACAACTGCAAGCCCGTGCCAAATCCCCCCCCCCAAAAAAAAAACACATTGCTGCTCGCAGCATAAACGCCACAATACTAAGAAATACGGCACTGGATTGAAGTAAAAAACACAAAAAAAGTCAAAAGATGTTGCGTTATTGAAAAAAAAGGGATATAATATACACAGATTATTTACAAAGGAGAAATTTACGATGGAGCTAAAAGGAAGATTTGAATGCTACAAAACGGCAAACGGATACTTTAACTATCGCTTGAAAGCAAGCAACAACGAAACCATTGCTGTAAGCGGAAGCACGGGCTACTCGACGGCATCGAACTGCAAAACGGGCATAGAAGCGATGAGAAAGTGGGTAAACTCGCCCATCGAGGATACAACTTTGCGCAAACCTCAAGAACTGCCAAATCCAAAATTCCAACTGTATCAGGATAAGGAAGGCAAATTCCGTTACAGACTTTTTGCCAGCAACGGAGAACTGGTTTGTCGCTGCGAAGAAGGCTACGCAACAAAGGACACCTGCAAAAAAGGCATTGCAAGCCTTGCAAAATGGGCTGTCACTGCGGATATAGTAAAAACATACTAACGTTTTATAGTGCGCCCACTGCCACCATTTTCGCTACTGCTTGCCGTATTTGGCAAGAACAAGAACGAGAACGTAATTTTTCACAAATCAAACGGCAACGCATCGATACAAACCCCAAAACACAAATACACAAAACGTCCCTTGAGGTGCTATACCCCAAGGGACGTTTTTATATCGAAAAACTACACACTGCACATTTGTATCAACGCACGCCACTATGCGTTTTTGGGGTACGTCAAAAAAATTTTTAAGTGCAATATTTGTCCGCAAAATGCCATTCAATGCGCCTTTCATGCACATTAAAACATATTTAGTGCGCGCCATCGGACTTCTTCATCATACAAACGCCCTGTCAGTAAGCTTGCTCCGCCTGCCCCACTGCGCCATATAATAATTCACCTTTCTGCCACAACATAGCACGAACGTCATCGCAAACACAGATAGCCGCAAAGAGGAAACCGTAGCAACGTCGGGTATTATCTACGTCCGCCGCCGCCAAAACCACCAAACCCGCCACCGGGACGATTGCCCGATTGCGAGGAGCCAACAGATGTAATAATCGAGCTAACAGTGAATGATGCAAGCTGCGTATCATTCGACCAAATGGTATACTCGCCGCCATTGACCAAATCCGCACTGCTAATAATCACCGACTGGCACGATTTTGCCAGCGTTACGCTAACAAGCTCGTTGCCGTCATTATCCTTTATGCACACAACCGCACCTGCCTGCAGCGAAGCGTTTTGTGCATACGAAAGAACGTTTTGCTCGGAGTTGCTCGAAGGCGTTTCCACCATGCCCAACGTGCTGGAAGCAAACAATGTGCCACCGTTAACGACAATGCCTTTATCGGCATCCAAGCCTGCATTGCCGCCCTTCGTGGGACCGAACACAGTGGTAACACCGCCCGTAAACAGCATGCTACCGTTGCTATCCAAGCCATCGCCCTCCGCATCTACCGTTACGGTACCGCCGCCGATTATGATGTGCATATCCATATCTTTAACGTCGCTTGCAGCGTTTATTCCGTCATCCAAGGCAGTGATGTTAATCGTTCCGCCATAGATTTCCACCTGCGCGCCCTCCAGCCCCTCATAGCTGCTAAGCACCGTAATGGTGCCGTCGTTAATGCGCGTGAGCCTATCCGCCGTGATACCGTCATCCAAAGTAGATATCGTTATTGTTCCGCCGTTAATAAATGCATTGCCGCCATTGACGTGCATTGCGTCGTCGTCACTGTTAATAACGATATTGCCACAATCAACAACCAATGCATAATCGCCTTTAGCCACGGTTATTTCGGTAACGTTACCGCTTTCATCCTCAACTTCGTATTCAATCTCGCCAACCTTTATGCCCTTGCAGCTTTGCGTCATGGCATATTTTGTTCCGTTTGCACGCTCATCGCTTGCAATTTTTTTGTAGGACGACGAGCCACTGCGCACATACCTAAAATCATCGGCATCAAGCTCGTACTCCGCCATATTTTGCGACGAATACGCAACAAACTGCGCCGTTGTGGTTATATCCACTTCGCCACCATCTATATAAACAAAAGTTTCCGCTTGAATACCGTCCCCCTGCACCCTTGCAATAAATGTGCTGTTCAATAGGTAAACAAAGCCCTGTTCCGTTGTAAACTCGTAATCGGTTTTGTTATCGGAGTTATCAAAATCGCAATCGGCGTTGATACCGTCCTTATCTGCCACAACCTCTATGCGAGCATTGCTTGCAGTAAGCGAACCGCACGCAACAGCGTTCTTTTTTCCGTTTGCGGTAATCGATGCGTCTACCACAACAAGCGCGCCGCCCACCTTTATTCCGTGCTTAGCTGCGGACGTAACGCTAATCGAACCGCTGCCGTTTATTGTAAGCGTTCCTTTGACGTGCAATGCGTTTTCCGTACAGCTTTCGGTAGTTGTAATGGTGTTATTGGTATCTGCCAAAGCCGTTATTGTCAGCTCGGTCGATTTTCCCGATGACAACGCCGCCACATCCGAGGAAGTTATTTGAGCATTATTCAAAAACAAATGCACTGCTAATTTTTTACCCACAGATATGCCCGCCGTATAGTTGCCGCTAAGGATATAGCTACCACTTTCCGTTATTTCCACAAGCTCGTCGGAGGCGTTTATTACAACTGCGTTTGCCGTATTCGTATTGCCCGTCACGTCGGAAAAGTCCTTGTCCACACTATCCACGATATCCTTTTCGGTATCTGTCGATGCGTCGGCAATCTCGCCTTCACCACCGCCGCCAAGATAATCGCCGGGGTAAACAAAATCAGGTGGCGTTCCGTCGCAAGCGGCAAAAAAGCACAAAACCATAGCAAGCGAAATCGCCAAGCATACCAAAACACTCTTTTTCATAAGGTTCTCCTTTTGGTTTTTATCAATTATATCCGTTTTTTATTGAAAAATGCTTAAAATATAAAGTGGAATTCACACAAAATATTAAGCTCGTGAACTAAAAACATTATGCTCGCGCACTCCGCCGTCGCACCAAAAAAGCCGAACCATTAAAGCGATTCCAAAGCCACAACCTATTTTCAACCCTCAAATGCTCTTTTCAACTCTCGAATGATTTGCCCATCGCAAAGAAGCACCCCATCGGCAATCCCAACATCAACGCATTGCAACAAGCTCAAAATGGCACAAAAACGCCAAGTGCACAAAAGAAAAACCCTTTGCGTGCCCGTGCAAAACAAACTGTTGAATGTAAAGTTGCATTTTTTGAGCTTTCTTTGTTGACTTATTTGGTAAATAGATTTATAATGAATCTGTATGGTAAAAAGACACTGCACGCTGCGGAGTTTTTCGTGCAAAAGCAAACACCTGTGCATGCCGATGTACAAAGGGTAAACACCCAAAAAGTTTGATTTTAGCCACAAAAAGCATTGCAAGCCGTGCGCGTCCCGATTACCACCCTATTTATACAATTTTTTTTGGAGGAAAAACTATAATGGCAAAGAGAACTATTGACGGTAACACCGCTGCGTCTCACGTTGCATATGCGTTCAGCGACGTTGCGGCAATTTACCCCATCACTCCTTCGTCCCCAATGGCAGAAGTTGCCGACGAGTGGTCTGCTCAAGGCAGAACTAACCTGTTCGGACAAACAATCCGCATTGCCGAAATGCAATCGGAAGCAGGCGCAGCAGGCGCAGTGCACGGCAGTCTTGTTGCAGGTGCGTTGACCAGCACGTTTACAGCCAGTCAGGGACTTTTGTTGATGATCCCCAACATGTACAAAATCAGCGGCGAATTGTTGCC